>NZ_CP051666.1:1577500-2177500 GCF_012848475.1 Marinobacterium sp. LSUCC0821 | reverse complement strand
TCACGAGCTTGTTGATAACGCAGTAGAAGTTGAAACTGCAGACGGCCGTGGTCTTTACACTTCTGTCTTCCTACTAGGCATGAACAAAGCTAAGTACGACTCTATGCCTGCTGATCTTCAGAAAGTGATGGATGATCACTCTGGCATGTACTTCGCAAAAATCGGTGGTGAGTTCTTCAAGAACGCTGAAAACTTCGGTCGTAAGCTGATCGACGAGAACGCTAAGCGCTCACAGATGCCTGCTGACGAAGTTAAGAAGATGCAAGAAGCGACTTCTGGCGTAGCTGGCGAATGGGTTAAAGAGATGGATGGTCTAGGTCTTCCTGGCCAGAAGTTGATGGACTCTGCTAACGCTATGCTAGAGAAATACAGCAAGTAATTAGTACAGCAAATAAACTAAAAGGTGTTTAAGTGACAGCACTGTTACTCAAAACCCGGTCCCTTGTGGACTACTTCGAGCGAGCCACTTTGTGGCTCGCTCTTTTATCGGGCTTAATTCTTACGGTAATGGCATTCACCACTGTAACCAGTGTGGCTGGCCGTTACTTTTTCTCCTCTCCGATTAACGGTGATACCGAGATCGTGCAGATGTTCACCGCCGTGGTGGTTGCCCTCGCGCTTCCCTACTGCCAAATGCGACTAGGTAACGTTATTGTTGACGTCTTAACTGCATCAGCCCCTGCGCGTGTTCGACTTTTTATGGATGTTGTTGGTAGCTTACTACTAGGTATCCTTTTCTATTTCCTAGCAGTTCAAGCTTATGATGGCGGCCTCGCGGCTCAACGCTACAGTAACGAAACTATGATGCTTCGCATGAAAGAGTGGTGGTTTTATATGACTATCTCTTTTGGTTTCAGCCTAACCTCTATCGCTGGGTTTATTAAACCTATTGCGATCTATGCAGATTACAAAGGTGCTAAATGAGTGATCCAGTCATTGCAGGATTAATTATCCTGTTCATGCTCGTCATCATGTTCCTACGCGTACCTATCGGTATCGCAATGATGCTAGCGGGTGCCGTAGGTTACTCAGTAATTGATGACTTCAGTACGCTTCTTTTCTACATGAAGGGCTCATCATTTGGTCAAATGGCGAGCCACTCGCTTTCGATCATCCCGCTATTCCTTTTGATGGGTAACCTAGCTACCCGCTCCGGAATTAGCCGTTCGCTATTTACCGGTGTAAACGCATTCATTGGGCACTATCGTGGCGGTCTAGCACTAGCTGCTGTCGGTGGCTGCGGCCTCTTTGGCGCTATCTGTGGCTCTTCACTAGCAACGGCCGCAACTATGGGCCAAGTTGCACTTCCAGAGATGAAACGTCACGGTTACCACGGTGCTATGGCAACAGGTGCTCTTGCTGCAGGCGGCACACTGGGTATTTTAATCCCACCATCAATTGTACTGATCATCTATGCCATTCTGACTGAGCAGAACATTGTGAAGCTATTTATGGCGGCAATGGTTCCTGGTGTCATGGCGATCATGGGCTACATGCTGGTTATTGCCATTCTGGTTAAACTGCGTCCGCACTATGCAGACAAGAGCCAGAAAGCGAGCTGGGCAGAGCGTGGCAAGGCTATTATTGATCTTATTCCAGCAGCCTTCCTTTTCATCGGCGTTCTCGGCGGCATCTACGGCGGTATATTCACGCCATCTGAAGCTGCGGCGTACGGTGTAGTCGGCACAATAGTTATTGCACTGATCAACCGTCAGTTGACCTGGGAAGGTTTCCTAGAGTGTCTTAAATCAACGGCGATCAACAGCGCTATGATCTTTGTAATCATTCTAGGTGCAGATATCTTCAACGCTTTCTTGAGCCTAAGCGGCATGCCTGAAGAGCTAGCAAACTGGATTATTGGTACCAATATGGCGCCAATGATGGTCCTACTGCTTATGCTTGCTGTCTACCTGGTACTCGGCTGTTTGATGGACTCGTTGTCGATGATCCTACTGACTGTGCCTATCTTCTTCCCTGCGATTATGGGTCTAGATTTTGGTATGACAGAAGAGCAGACCGCACTTTGGTTCGGCATTATCTGTCTGATCGTTGTTGAGGTCGGCATGATTACCCCTCCGGTAGGTATGAACGTATTCATCATCAACAAGATTGCAGATGGCGTACCGATGCGAGATACCTTCGCAGGCGTACTGCCATTCCTAGCATCAGACTTTGTTCGTGTAGCGCTGCTACTGATATTCCCAGTTTTGACCTGGGGTATTATTCCGGACTAAACAATTCTGATTGTTGATTCTAAAAACCACCTTCGGGTGGTTTTTTCGTTACTATAGATTCTAGTAAAACTTCAAAAGCAAATACCCAGCCAAAGGCAGGATATTAACAATAAAAAACCGCCTCGCGGCGGTTTTCTGCTCTAAGCTAAATCTTAGATATGCTTAACTTCAGCAATCTCATATTCGATCATGCCACCCGGCGTAGTGATTCCGGCGATATCGCCTTCCTCTTTACCGATCAGGCCACGAGCGATTGGGGAGTTTACAGAGATTTTGTTCTGCTTAAGATCTGCTTCGTCATCACCTACGATCTTGTAGGTTACTTCAGCGTCAGTCTCTAGGTTAATTAGATCAACTGTAGTTCCGAAGATTACTTTGCCTGTGTGTGGCAGGCTCGTTACATCGATCACCTGAGCCATAGAAAGCTTACTCTCGATCTCGGCGATGCGGCCTTCGATGAAACCCTGCTGTTCACGGGCAGCGTGGTACTCAGCGTTCTCTTTGAGATCGCCATGTTCACGCGCCTCTGCAATTGCAGCAACAACGGTAGGACGGTCTTTAGTCTTAAGACGCTCTAGTTCAGAGCGAAGTGCTACTTCGCCCTCAACGGTCATAGGTACGCGCGTGCTCATGCGTTTGACTCCGCGTGAATATCCTGCAGGCGACGCACTGTACGCTCTTCACCGTAGCGAAGTGCTTCGGTGATCGCAGCTGCGCCAGCGATAGTCGTAGAGTATGGAACCTTGTGCTGAAGTGCAGCGCGACGAATATCTGCAGAGTCTGCAATCGCTTTGCGGCCTTCAGTGGTATTCACCACGTAGTTCACTTCCTTATTCTTCAGCATGTCGACGATGTTTGGACGACCTTCAGTCACCTTGTTCACTAGGGTAACTTCAATACCGTTCTCTTTAAGCATCGCACCCGTACCGCTGGTCGAGATGATGTTAAAGCCAAGATCAACAAGCTGCTTAGTCAATTCTAGCGCTGCCGCTTTATCTACGTCACGAACAGAGATGAACGCAGTACCTGGTTTAGGTAGTTTGTCGCCAGCACCGATATGCGCCTTCATGAACGCTTCACCGAAGGTCTCACCTGTTCCCATAACTTCGCCTGTAGACTTCATCTCAGGGCCAAGAATTGGGTCAACACCTTGGAATTTGTTGAACGGGAATACCGCTTCTTTCACGTTGAAGTAGGTCGGAATGATCTCTTCAGTGAAACCAAGCTCTTCTAGGGACTTGCCAGTCATTACAAGAGCAGCAATCTTCGCTAGCGAAACACCGATACATTTCGATACGAACGGTACAGTACGTGATGCACGTGGGTTAACCTCGATCACGTAGATTTCGCCATCCTGGTATGCAAGCTGTACGTTCATCAAGCCAACAACACCAAGCTCGATCGCCATCTTGCGAACCATTTCACGCATCTCATCCTGAATATCTGCTGCCAGATTGTAAGGAGGTAGTGAACATGCAGAGTCACCAGAGTGAACACCCGCCTGCTCGATATGCTGCATGATTGCACCAATCACGACCTGTTTGCCGTCACATACAGCATCGATATCAACTTCGATTGCAGCGTTTAGGAAGTGGTCTAGAAGCACTGGTGCTTCGTTAGAAACTTTTACAGCCGAGTTCATGTAACGGCGAAGTTCGTCCTCTTTGTAGACGATCTCCATAGCACGACCACCTAGTACGTATGATGGACGTACAACTAGTGGGTAGCCCAACTTCTCAGCTTCAATCACAGCCTGCTCAAGGCTACGAACAGTCGCGTTCTCTGGCTGTTTCAGGCCAAGACGCTTAAGCATCTGCTGGAACTGTTCACGGTCTTCGGCACGATCAATCGCTTCAGAAGAGGTACCGATGATAGGGACACCTGCCTGCTCAAGAGCAACGGCCAGTTTAAGTGGGGTCTGACCACCGTACTGAACGATAACGCCTTTTGGCTTCTCTACATCAACGATAGCCAATACATCTTCAAGCGTGATTGGCTCAAAGTAGAGGCGATCGGATGTATCGTAGTCTGTCGATACAGTTTCAGGGTTACAGTTAACCATGATTGTTTCATAGCCATCTTCACGCGCTGCAAGAGCTGCGTGCACACAGCAGTAGTCAAATTCGATACCCTGACCGATACGGTTAGGGCCACCACCGATCACCATGATCTTGTCACGAGTCGATGGGTTCGCTTCACACTCCTCTTCGTACGTTGAGTACATGTAAGCAGTATCTGTCGCAAACTCTGCCGCACAGGTATCAACACGCTTGTAGACAGGACGAATGCCAAGACCCTGACGGTGCTTGCGGAACTGCTTCTCAGAAACACCTAGAAGTTTCGCAAGACGGGCATCAGAGAAACCTTTACGTTTCAGTGCGAAGATAGCATCTGCTGATAGGTCTCCCAATGCAGATTCAGAAACGCGCTGCTCATCTTTGATGATGTCTTCAATCTGAACAAGGAACCAAGGATCAACGCCACTTAGCTTGTAGATTTCATCAACGCTCATACCCATACGGAACGCATCACCGATGTACCAAATACGCTCAGCGCCTGGTTCAGTCAGTTCGTAAACAATCTTATCGCGCGCATCATCTGCTGCAAGATCAACGATTGGGTCGAAACCTTCAGAACCCACTTCAAGGCCACGAAGCGCTTTCTGCAGAGACTCTTGCTGCGTACGGCCAATCGCCATCACCTCACCCACAGATTTCATCTGCGTAGTTAGACGGTCATTTGCCTGCGGGAATTTCTCGAAAGTGAAGCGAGGAATCTTAGTGACAACGTAGTCGATCGCAGGCTCGAAAGATGCAGGTGTGCGACCGCCAGTAATATCATTCTGTAGCTCATCTAGGGTGTAACCCACAGCCAACTTCGCAGCCACCTTCGCGATTGGGAAGCCTGTCGCTTTAGATGCAAGAGCCGATGAACGAGATACACGTGGGTTCATCTCGATAACCACAACACGACCCGTCTCTGGGCAGACACCAAACTGTACGTTCGAACCACCTGTCTCAACGCCGATCTCACGAAGAACTGCGATCGATGCGTTACGCATCAGCTGGTACTCTTTATCGGTTAGCGTCTGAGCTGGAGCAACAGTGATCGAGTCGCCGGTGTGGACACCCATCGCGTCAAAGTTTTCAATCGAACAGATGATGATACAGTTGTCGTTCTTATCGCGAACAACTTCCATCTCGTACTCTTTCCAACCGATCAACGATTCGTCGATTAGAAGCTCATTAGTAGGTGACAGGTCTAAACCACGTTCACAGATTTCGATGAACTCTTCACGGTTGTAAGCGATACCACCGCCTGAACCACCCATGGTGAACGATGGGCGAATGATTGCTGGGAAGCCAACCATATCAAGAACCTGAAGCGCCTCTTCCATTGAGTGTGCAATCGAAGCACGAGGACACTCAAGGCCGATGTTCTTCATCGCTTTATCGAAACGTTCGCGGTCTTCCGCCTTATCGATCGCATCCTGAGTCGCACCGATCATCTCAACGCCAAACTCAGCCAGTACGCCTTCACGATCAAGGTCAAGCGCACAGTTCAATGCAGTCTGACCACCCATGGTAGGTAGCAGCGCATCTGGACGCTCTTTTTCGATGATCTTAGCGACGGTTTTCCAGTTGATAGGCTCGATGTAAGTTGCATCTGCCATGGTCGGATCAGTCATGATCGTCGCTGGGTTTGAGTTCACAAGAATTACACGGTAACCCTCTTCGCGAAGCGCTTTACACGCCTGTGCGCCAGAGTAGTCGAACTCACACGCCTGGCCGATAACGATTGGGCCTGCGCCTAGGATGAGGATACTTTGTATGTCGGTACGTTTTGGCATATTAAAACCTGATCTAAAACTGTTTTCCCGGGAGTGCGCTTAGTTAGCCGCGCGCATCATTTCTATAAAGCGATCAAAAAGTGGTGCCACATCGTGTGGACCTGGGCTCGCTTCAGGGTGCCCTTGGAAACTGAATGCTGGACGATCGGTACGTTCGATACCCTGCAGTGAGCCGTCGAATAGCGACTTATGGGTCGCACGCAGCGTACTTGGCATTGAACCTTCAGAAACAGCGAAACCGTGGTTCTGAGAGGTGATCATCACATGCTTAGAGTCAAGATCCTGAACTGGGTGGTTGGCACCGTGGTGACCAAACTTCATCTTCTCGGTTTGCGCACCTGATGCTAGTGCTAGCAGCTGGTGACCAAGACAGATACCGAATACAGGCAACTTAGTCTCAAGAATTTCGCGAATTGCAGTGATAGCGTAGTCACAAGGCTCTGGATCGCCAGGGCCGTTCGAAAGGAACACGCCATCTGGGTTCAACGCCAACACATCCGCAGCCGGTGTTTGCGCTGGAACAACTGTCAAACGACAGCCACGCTCAACCAACATGCGAAGAATATTTGATTTAACACCGAAGTCATAAGCAACCACATGGAACTGCTGATCAGCATCAGCAATCTCAGCACAGCCACTGCCAAGCTTCCAAGTTGAGGTACGCCAAGCATCTTGCGTGTCGCGGGTAACAACTTTTGCAAGGTCCATACCTTTAAGGCCTGGGAATGCACGAGCAGCTTCAACTGCTTTAGCCTCATCTAGGTTTTCACCAGCCATGATGCAACCGTTCTGCGCACCTTTTTCACGCAAAATGCGAGTCAAGCGGCGGGTATCAATACCAGCAATACCGAGAATGTTGCGCTCTTTAAGGTAGGCATCCAGTGCCTGTTCTGAACGGAAGTTGCTCGCCATCAGCGGTAGATCACGAATCACGAGACCTGCAACCCAAGTGCGGTCTGATTCAGCGTCTTCAGGGTTACAACCAACGTTCCCGATATGCGGGTAAGTCAGTGTCACGATCTGACGGCAGTAAGATGGGTCTGTGAGGATCTCTTGGTAACCGGTCATCGAGGTGTTGAAAACTACCTCACCAGTCGATTCGCCTTCGGCGCCAATCGAAATCCCCCTAAAAATAGAACCGTCTTCAAGGGCTAGAATGGCTGGCTGCGTCAAATGAACCTCCCCGCGCGCTGGCTAAATAAACGAAAAACTTAACGATGTCTGGCTAATTTTTGGCTGCAAAAAAGCGAGGCTAACTCAGGGCTACCTCGCTCTGTAGACATCTTATCGGTGGGTTTCGCCGCTGACTTGGGCAAAACCTTCGGTATTTTAGATGAATTAGACTTTAGTGTCCACGGCAAAACGGCATCCGAAGATGCCGTTTAAGATGAAAAAAGATTAACTAACTCGTTAAATAAATTGGTTAATGAATTTAACCAACTTGAGCAAGATTGCCTTTTTCCTCAAGCCAGCTCTTACGATCGGCTGCACGTTTCTTGGCCAAGAGCATATCAAGCACCTGATGCGTATCATCACCAGCATCCAATGTCAGTTGCACAAGACGGCGTGTATCGGGATCCATCGTGGTTTCACGCAACTGAAGCGGGTTCATCTCACCTAAACCTTTAAAGCGCTGAACACCGATGCGAGCATTCTTACGCTCTGCCTTAATTCGCTCAATAATTGCGTTCTTTTCGGACTCGTCCAGTGCGTAGTAGACATCTTTAGCAACATCGATTCGGAACAGTGGTGGCATCGCGACATAGACGTGCCCTGCATCCACCAACGGCTTAAAGTGTCTTAAGAAGAGCGCACAAATAAGGGTGGCAATATGCGCACCATCGGAGTCCGCATCGGCCAGAATACAAATCTTGCCATAGCGCAGAGAAGATAGGTCTTCAGCACCAGGGTCTACACCTATAGCTACTGAGATATCGTGAATCTCTTGGGATGCCAGTATCTCAGACGAGTCGACTTCCCAAGTGTTTAGGATTTTACCGCGAAGCGGCATAATCGCTTGAAACTCGCGGCTACGCGCCTGTTTTGCAGAACCACCCGCAGAGTCACCCTCCACCAGGAAGAGCTCACTGCGCTCGGTTTCAGCACCCGAACAGTCTGCCAATTTCCCAGGAAGCGCGGGCCCCTGAGTCACTTTTTTACGAACAACTTTCTTCGCTGAACGCAGACGCTTCTGAGCGTTAGAGATCACCATATCGGCGATCGCCTCACCCTCTTCTACGTGTTTATTCAGCCACAACAAGAAGGCATCTTTTACAGTGCCAGATATGAAAGCTGCGATACCACGTGATGAGAGCCGCTCTTTTGTTTGACCCGAAAACTGTGGATCACGCATCTTCGCTGACAGAATATAACAACAGCGATCCCAGACATCCTCTGGTGAAAGCTTCACGCCACGAGGCAACAGACTTCTGAATTCACAGAACTCGCGCAACGCCTCTAGTAGACCTGTACGCAAGCCATTTACATGGGTACCGCCCTGGGCAGTTGGGATCAGGTTGACGTAGCTCTCAGTGAGCATTTCGCCACCCTCTTTGAACCACTGTACAGCCCACTCAACCGCATCCTCTTCACCTTGCAAAGACCCTGTAAATGGCTCTTCAGGAAGGGTTTCGTAGACCTGCGTAACACCCTTTAAGTAAGCGACCAAACCATCTTCGTAGTACCACTCCTCTTTATCTTTCTTACCGGAAGAGAGATCAGAGAAGGTAACTCGCAGGCCAGGGCAAAGCACCGCCTTGGCGCGCAGATTGTGCTTTAGACGAGATACACTGAATTTCGGGTTATCGAAATAACTTGGGTCAGGAAGGAAACGCACCATGGTACCGGTATTGCGCTGACCACAGGTATCAATCACTTCGAGGTCAGAGACCTTATCGCCATCAGCAAAACCGATACGATGAACCTGTCCGCCACGCTTAATCTGCACTTCAAGCAGCTTCGACAGAGCATTAACTACCGAGACACCTACCCCGTGCAAACCGCCCGAGTAGTTGTAGTTGTCATTATTAAACTTACCGCCCGCATGAAGCTTGGTAAGAATCAACTCAACGCCAGGTACCCCCTGTTCTGGGTGGATATCAACTGGCATACCACGACCATCATCAGACACAGAGAGAGAGCCGTCGGCATGCAGTGTGACATCGATCTGCTTGGCATGTCCTGCCAACGCCTCGTCGACAGAGTTGTCGATAACCTCTTGCGCCAAGTGGTTGGGACGATCCGTTTCGGTATACATGCCAGGTCGGCGTTTAACTGGATCGAGACCACTGAGAACCTCTATCGAACCTGCGTTGTAATCCTTAGACATATATCTCTCTATTCCTAGCGCTTAATCAGCGGTATGTTGGCGATCTGCAAACTTTAAAATCACAGGCACCATTGAGTCAAAATTCTCGAAGCCATGATTACCACCTGGCTGAACAATCTGTTCACACTTGCGATAGTAGTGAACCGCATCGCGATAATCTAGCGTCTCATCACCCTCTTGCTGAAGCAAAAACAGCTTTTCGGGATGCGACAGCTCTGACAGATAGAGAGATTCAACCTGGCGAAGATGCTCTTCGGTCAAATCATACTTCCTGCCGTTGTAATAATTCACATTGGGTCCAAGCAGCTGCACCAACAGTTTATGAGGTGCAACGGCTGGATTGATTAAAACACCTCGCGCCTGTGAATACTTCTCTGTCAGGTAGGTGGTGTAAAAACCACCTAGGGAGCTTCCAATCAAAACCACTTCAGAGTGCGCAGCCACAAGAGATTCTAATAGCGCCATCGCCTGCTGTGGGTATTCAGGCAACTCTGGAACATCAAGGCGATCAGCCCAACCCTGCTTGGCAAAGTAATCAATTAAAAGCTGCGCCTTAAAAGAGGCTGGGGAGCTATTAAAACCGTGAACATAGATAAAATGAGCTGCCATTTTATTAACCCCTAGCCACTCGAACGGAAGGCACAGCACCATGGGATACGCAGTAACCTAGCCACTCAGCAAAGTGATGATTAAGCTGATACTTCTCATCCGGATGACGCATCTGCTCATTGGGATATTCGTAGCGGCCTGACAGCTGTTGCTTACGCTTCATACAGACCACTTCAGCCATCCGCGCGTCGTGATAAAGACGCACAACAATCGATTGAGGGTTGAACCAAGGGGAGCTATTTTCAGGCCAGTAGGAGACTACCCAAGTTGAGGTGTAGGAGAACTCTTCTTCGCGACGGATAGAGACCACATAGGGGTGTTGATGCCACTCAATACGGTATTCTACCGCCGATTCTCCTGCCGGCAGCATTCGCACAAGACGTGCATAGTTTGTCTCGCAGATAACACTCTGCTTAACAAGATCTGGCACATATTTGCGTTTAATACCGCTCAACTTAACACCCTTTTAACACGTTTTTAGTAATTGAGTACGATTCAACTCTAACCACTGCAACCCTATGATTGCAGGGGAGCTATTAATCACGCCAGAACGCACCAGAGCAAAGGCATCATCAGCCGCAATAACATGAACCCGGATATCTTCACCCTCTTCCGGCAGACCGTGCACACCCTCAGCAGTTGATGCGTCCACCTCAGCATAGAGCAGATCAATCCACTCATCACAACCGCCGCCACTGGGTAGGTAACGAATGATTCGGCGTGGTTCAGATATTACGACACCCGCCTCTTCAACAGATTCACGAATAGCCACATCATTGCTTGTTTCGCCAACTTCGACAACACCAGCGACCAGCTCAAGCATCCAAGGTGAAGGACCATTTAATGAGCCAATTCGAAACTGCTCAACCAGAACAACCTTATCCTGCTTTGGATCATAGAGAACAACACAGACCGCATCACCGCGCTGAAAGAGTTCACGAACAATCTCAATCTCACCACCAGCGAAGGTTTTATGGGCTATCGTAAGGCGTTTCACGCGGAAATAACCCTGAAACGCCACCTCATCTTTGACAATGCGTGCATCAGCGGTTTTAAAACTTGGGTGCCACACGATATCCGACATCTTATACCTGCTTAAGCCAAATTAGGCCCGAATCGCCTCACCTGCAAATTGACGTAACTGCTGAATTTCTTCAGCCCAAATCGTCTCATCAATCGTCTCAAGACAGAGAGGCACTCCACGAAAACGATCATCCTGCATTATGTAGCGAAAAGCCTCCCAGCCAATCTCACCCTGCCCTAGCGAGTGGTGACGATCAACACGTGAACCTAGCTTCACTTTAGCGTCATTGATGTGCATACCACAGAGTTTATCGAACCCAACTAGCCGCTCAAAATCACCAAAACTAGCCTCACAGGCCTCTGCTGTACGCAGGTCATAGCCAGCAGCAAAGATGTGACAGGTATCGATACATACACCGATACGATCAGGATTTTTAGAGTGATCAAGAATCGCTGCAATCTCATCGAACTTGTAGCCCAGATTCGTACCCTGACCCGCTGTCGTTTCGATCACAGCAATAACAGAGTCGCTCTCAGCGGTAGCGATATCGATCGACTCTGCAATACGAGCCAAACAGGCCGACTCATCGATCTTTTTAAGGTGGCTACCTGGATGAAAATTGAGGTAACAGAGCCCCAACTGCTCACAACGCTGCATCTCATCAATAAAGGCATCGCGCGACTTCTGCAGCGGCTCCTGTTCTGGGTGTCCTAAATTGATAAGGTAACTATCGTGAGGGAGGATCTGTTCTGGCAAAAAGCCGTGCTTTTCACAGTTCGCTTTAAACGCCGAAATACTTTCACTGGTCAGCGGCTTCGAAACCCATTGGCGCTGGTTTTTTGTGAATACCGCAAACGCATTAGCACCAATCGCCGCTGCGTTTAAGGGAGCGTTCTCAACCCCACCCGCAGCGCTGACATGAGCACCAACGTAGTAGGGCTTATCTTTTCGATTTACAGCTTGCATGCACCGCCTGCACAATCATCGAAATCCATCGATTCAAGCTCAAGGCGCTCACTGTGTGTGCTTTTTACTAGTTTAAAAAGCGTACCTTCAACCGAGCCATCTTCAGCAATGCCTGCACGCTCAAATACAGATACCAAAACACCCAATTCATCAGTCGTAAGATCGTTCATATTCTCTTCTCTTTCTTCTATTTAGCGTGGCAAAAGCCACTCAATCATCATCTGAATATTTCGCTGTCCACGAAACTCATTGATATCCAAACGGTAGACAGCCTCTACACGCTGAATATCGCTGTTTGGCCAGACATCAGTATCCACATTAAAGGCGATCGCATCCAGCGCTAATCCTGTTGTTGGCTCCTGCAAAACCAACTTAAGATACTTTTGCCCAACGATGCGCTGCTGCAACACTCGAAACTCGCCATGAAAACTTGGCTCTGGGAACTGATGACCCCAGGGCCCTGCATCTCGAATCAGTTGAGCAAGCTCCATAGTAAACTGTTGAGGCAAAAGAACACCGTCTGTCTCTACGACACGTTCTAACTGCTCCGGACGGATTTGGCGAAGCACCTCTTTAGCAAACAACTCAGAGAATCTCTCAACATCCGTTGCTTGAATAGTGAGTCCCGCTGCCATAGCGTGACCTCCAAACTTGGTGATCAAGCCAGGATTTTCCGTCGCTATACGATCCAAACCATCGCGCACATGAAATCCTTCAATGGAACGTGAGGAGCCCTTAACCTCACCCGCATCACCAGGAGCAAACACGATGACAGGTCTATGCAGACGCTCTTTAATTCGAGAGGCCAAAATACCAATAACACCTTGATGCCAATCCTGATCAAAAAGCACCACACCAGCCGGCACCGATGACTCATCAAAGTTAAGCTGATCAAGCAGGGCTAGCGCGTCAGCTTGCATCTGAGTCTCAATAGTTCTGCGTTCACGGTTGAGTTGATCCAACTGCTGAGCGAGACCCTTTGCACGCTCAGGATCATCAGCCAATAGACACTCAATACCTAAACTGATGTCATCTAAGCGACCCGCTGCATTCAAACGTGGTGCAACAGCGAATCCAAGATCCGAAGCACTTAGCGTTTCAGGGTTGCGCCCTGCCACTTCCAACAGCGCCAGCAGCCCGGGACGGGCACGACCTTTGCGAATTCTTGCCAACCCCTGAGAGACGAGTGTTCTGTTGTTATGCTCCAGCGCTACGACGTCGGCAACGGTACCGAGTGCCACTAAATCGAGCAAGCCACCTAAATTAGGAGCTGCAATACCCAGCTTTTTAAACCACCCCTCAGCCGACAAACGACGACGCAGCGCGATCATCAAATAGAACACCACGCCCACACCACAGGTCGATTTAGCCATGAAGTCACAGCCAGACTGATTAGGGTTAACGATGGCGGCAGCATTAGGCAGCGTGTCACCTGGTAGGTGGTGATCAGTCACCACTACATCAATACCGAGAGCATTTGCCCTTTCAACACCCTCGACACTTGAAATGCCGTTATCAACCGTAATGATCAGATGAGGGTTACGTGCGGCGGCAACATCAACAATTTCAGGTGATAGGCCATAGCCATACTCAAAGCGATTTGGTACTAGGTAGTCGACTGAGTTAAGACCAAAAGCACGAAGCGCCAGCAGTCCAGTAACTGTGCTCGTTGCACCATCACAATCGAAGTCACCGACAATTAATATGCGCTGCTGGTTCAGAAATGCCTGGTAGAGCCGATCAACAGCAGCATCAATGCCAAGCATGCTGTTATCAGGCAGCAATCTATCGAGAGTATGACCAAGTTCATCGATGCTTTTAACACCCCGCCCCGCATAGATACGAGCAAGTACCGGATGAAGAGTTGCTAGATCTCCAACAACGGTGGCCGAGCGATCTGTAATTGTTAACTCACTCATTGTTCACCCGGTAAAAGCTGATCAGTTTTACCCGTCAGGTAATAGACAACTAGACCAATCCACTCTCGCATCGCGGTATTGAGGTCACGAAGGTTACGCCAAAGCTTTGGATCTAATTTCAAACCGGTTTCTGTGGAAGAGTAGTGATCAACTGGGTATGGGATAACATTCCACCCCTGTTTACGGTAGATGCCGACGGAGCGAGGCATGTGAAACGCAGAGGTAACTAATAGCCATTGTCCCCCTGGTACGCCACCTAAAAGTTCAGCAGATAAAAGAGCGTTCTCGTAGGTGTTGCGCGACTGATTTTCAAAAAGCACACGACTAGAAAGTCCCAACTGATCAATATACTCCGCGACAGCATCTGCACCCTTAAATTGCTGACGCAGTGCAGAGCCACTGCCACTGGTAAAGATAATTTTAGCTTGTGGAAATTGGCGAGCCAGAACTGGTAAAACCATCACACGCTCAGCAGCAGAGTTGAATTCAGATTGGCGCCAAACTGAGCTTAGCTCTGGACTCTCTCCACCGCCCAAAACAATAACACCCTCGGGTTGAATGGTATCCAAATCAGGCAGGGTAAAACGATCTTCCAAAGGACGCATCACCAAATCACCCAGCGGCATCATTAGCAGCAGCATCCAGAGCAACAGATCGGCGCCTATCAGCTTTAACGCCAATGAACGCTTGTTAAAAATGAGGACAACAAAGGCTAGAAGAAGCAGCCAAACCAGAATGTGCTCTGGAGCAGTAAGAAACCAGAATAGTTTTGAAAGGCTAAAGAAGCTATCCATAAAAACCTAAGAGCCCATCCACTTTAGAAGCAGATAGGCTCTTATCGATTAGGCTTTATGTACGTGACCCGCTACAAACTGCTGTACAGTCGCGAGGTCATTATCAAGCACAGTGAGGCGCTCTTCACGCTCAAACAGGTCTGCCATGTGAGCAGGAAGCAGAGGTGATTCTAGGCCTGCACGAACAACAGGATCAGGGAATTTAACTGGGTGAGCTGTAGCAAGTGTCACCATCGGTACGCTGATATCACGGCGGCATTCGCGCGCAGCTTTCACACCGATTGCCGTGTGCGGATCAAGCAGGTACTCGGTCGCCTCGAACACTTCAGCAATCACGCTGCATGTCGTTTCATCATCAACTGCGCAGCTTGAGAATAGCTCACGAACCTTATTCCACTCACCATCACCTAGGCTAACTGATTCAGTTTTGAATCGGTTCATCAAGTCTGCAACCGCAGCACCATCACGACCGTAGACATCAAATAGAAGACGCTCAAAGTTTGATGAAACCATGATATCCATTGATGGAGAAAGTGTGTGTTCCAGCGTGCCTTTTGACATATCGTTGCCGCTGATAACACGGTGCAGAATGTCGTTACGGTTAGTAGCTACAATCAACTGATCAATTGGCAAGCCCATCTGCTTAGCAAGGTAGCCAGCAAAGATATCGCCAAAGTTACCCGTAGGAACTGAGAAAGAGACAGGGCGGTGTGGACCACCTAGCGTCAGTGCTGCAGAGAAGTAGTAGACGATCTGAGCCATGATGCGCGCCCAGTTGATCGAGTTCACGGCGCCAAGCTTCATACCATTCAAGAAGCCCTGATTAGCGAAGCTATCTTTAACCATCTGCTGACAGTCATCGAAGTTACCCTCGAGAGCGATGTTGTAGACATTGTCCGCAAGCACGGTAGTCATCTGACGACGCTGAACTTCCGAAACGCGCTTGTATGGGTGCAAAATGAAGATATCTAGGTGTTCAGAGTGACGACAACCTTCGATTGCAGCAGAGCCGGTATCACCAGAAGTAGCACCCATGATCACTAGACGATCATTACGCTCTTTCAAGACGTGATCCATTAGACGACCTAGCAACTGAAGAGCAAAATCTTTGAACGCTAGCGTTGGACCATGGAATAGTTCAAGAACAAACTCGTTGCTATCGATCTGCACAAGTGGCGCAACAGCATCGTGTTTAAAGACTGCATAGGTCTCATCGATCATCGTTTTCAGATCTACATCAGAGATACACTCTTCAACGAAAGGTTTGATCACATTGAATGCCAAATCTGCATAGCTAAGACCTGCCCAGCTTGCGATCTCTTCTTTAGAAAATGTTGGTAGCGACTCAGGAACGTAGAGACCACCATCAGAAGCCAAACCGGCAAGCAGCACGTCAGCAAAATTAAGTGCCGGCGCTTCGCCTCGAGTTGAAATATAACGCATAGTAAATCTCCTTAGTCTGCTAGCTGCTCAACGCGGATACGAGTGATCTCACCTACCGTATCAGGTAGGGCTGCGATTTCGCGGAGCGCTTCATTCATCGTTGACTCAAGTACGCGCTGAGTCAGAAGGATTACAGGAACCTGATCATCATCAACCTGCTTCTGAATAATCGCTTCGATGTTAATACCCTTGTCACCCAGGATACGTGCGATGTGCGCCAACACGCCTGGACGCTCAGCAACCTGCAAGCGAAGGTAGTATGCGCTATTCACCTCTTCTACTGGAAGAATGCGGGCATCAGATAGTTCAGCCGGCTGGAACGCCAAGTGTGGTACACGATTATCACGATCAGCTGTCAGTGTACGAACCACGTCAACAACGTCAGCAACAACCGCAGATGCTGTTGGAAGTGCACCAGCACCAGGGCCGTAATAGAGCGTCTGACCGACAGCATCACCATCAACCAATACAGCGTTCATTACGCCATTAACGTTAGCTAAGAGTGCATTTTCCGGGATAAGTGTTGGGTGAACGCGAAGCTCAATACCTGTTTCGGTACGACGTGTAATACCCAGATGCTTGATGCGGAAACCTAGCTCTTCAGCATAGTTCACATCTTCAGCAGTAATTTTACTAATGCCTTCAGTGTAGGCTTTATCAAACTGCAGCGGAATGCCGTATGCGATAGATGCGAGGATGGTCAGTTTGTGTGCTGCGTCGATACCCTCAACGTCAAACGTTGGGTCCGCTTCAGCGTAACCAAGCGCCTGTGCTTCTGCCAATACATCGGCAAAGTCGCGACCCTTCTCACGCATCTCAGTCAGGATGAAGTTACCAGTACCATTGATAATACCTGCCAACCAATCGATCTTGTTTGCAGCCAGGCCTTCACGGATCGCTTTAATAACTGGAATACCGCCAGCAACGGATGCTTCGAAAGCAACCATGACGTTCTTCTCTTGAGCCGCGGCGAAAATCTCATTTCCGTGCACTGCAATCAAAGCTTTGTTAGCAGTTACAACATGTTTGCCGTTTTGAATAGCGGTCATTACAAGGTCACGAGCGGTGTCGTAGCCCCCGATAAGCTCGATAACAATATCGATTTCAGGGTTAGTCGCAATTTCAAAAACGTCTGCAGTAACGTGTACCCCAGTCGTATCAATTGCAGGATTAGGACGACGCATTGCAACTGCAGCAATCTCAATTCGACGTCCCGCACGGCGCGCAATTTCTTCCGCATTTCGTGTCAAAACATCAAATGTACCGCCACCGACAGTACCCATTCCGCAGATGCCAACTTTTACCGGCTTCACAACCATACCTCATTCGAAGTGAGCTCGAGCGGATTATCCGACCCTGAGCATTAAAAAATAGGGGCAGATTATAGCTTAGAAAGAGGGCTTGAACTATGGGTATTGGGGAGGATTTGAAGGTTATTCACGTAATTTGAAAGCGGATGTCAGGCTGAAGCCTGACACCGTAGTTCCAATCTACCTACAGAGTATCGTGACTGGCCTTCAGCCTGTCACGACGCTAGCAGAGTTTTACAGAAATTATTTAATTCCTAACATCGGCAATAGACGATCTGCCGGAACATAACCTGGCATCAGCGCGCCCTCTGCAGTCAGAATTGCCGGTGTGCCATTCACACCCAACTGCTGACCAAGCGCCAATTGATTCAATACAGGTGTCGCGCATGCGGCCGAATCCATATCACGACCGTTTATCGCACTATCCATTGCCGCTAAACGATCATCAGCACACCAGATCTTATTCATGCGTTTCTCAGTATTTCCGCCTGGGCCTGAACGTGGAAATGCAAGGTAAGCAACTTCAACACCCGCCGCATTCAACTGAGGCACTTCGGCATGCAGCTTCTGACAATAGGGGCAATCAACATCAGTAAAGACCCAAATACGTGCCCGCTTCTCACCGTTTGCTTGGTAGATAACCATATCCGCATCAGCAACATCAGCCAATGCCGCTGCACGAACGCCTGACATACGGCGCTCAGTAAGGTTTACTAACCCCTGATCAGAGACCTGAAAAACACGACCTGAAACGATGTACTGCCCATCATCAGTCACAAACAGGATCTCACCCGTCTCCAGCGAAACCTCAAAGAAACCTGGTAGCTCAGAGCCATCTACTGCAGCAATTTTAATGGCTGGGTCAATCTTAAGCAGCGCAGATCGCACTTCAGGCTCACCCGCCTGTGCAGAACTCATGACTAAAGAGGCTACAAAAACCAACCCAGTTAAAATCTGTTTCATCTTTTTCTCTCTTAATTAAAATCACCAATAAGATAGCGAACTAGTATGACAAAGAACTGAAGGTTTCACCCAGCGATTTTAACCCCTAGGGTGAAAATCTCGATGCAGCTGCTGTAGTCGATGGGTCGCAATTTGGGTATAGATCTGGGTTGTTGAGAGGTTTGCATGCCCCAACAACATCTGCACAGCCCTTAGGTCTGCCCCATGATTTAATAGATGCGTCGCAAATGCGTGACGCAAGGTGTGCGGGGAGAGTTCAGAGTTAATCCCTACCACATTCGCCCAGTGTTTAATGCGATGCCAAAAGGTCTGGCGTGTCATCCCAACACCCCGCCGACTCAAAAAGAGCGTATCAGGATTATCACCACCCAACAGGAGCGGACGCGATTGCAGCTGATAGCGCTTCAGCCAATCAATTGCAGATTCACCCACCGGGACTAGTCGCTCTTTATCGCCTTTACCCACCACCTGAAGCAACCCCGCCCGGAGATCAATCTGGCCCACTTCAAGAGTTATTAACTCAGAGATACGAAGACCAGACCCATAGAGCAGCTCAAGCATGGCACGGTCCCGCAATCCCAATACATCTTCCACATCAGGCGCCTCTAGCAGATCGCTCACCTCCTGCTCACTCAAACTTTTTGGAAGTGCACGCCCACGCTTTGGGTTGGCGATATTGAGGGTAGGATCAATGTCAATCACCGATTCGCGCAACTGGTATCGATAGAAACTTCTTAGACAGGATAACTGACGCGCTGTTGAACTAGCCTTAAACGCTTCAGCCATGCGCCAGCTCAGATAGTGCTGAATTAAAGATGCATCGGCTGATAACAACGCACTCCGCTGATCCGCCAACCAACATGCAAATTGATTAAGATCGCGTCGATATGAGGCCTGAGTATTTTGACTGAGCCCTCTCTCCAACCAGAGACTTCGGACGAAATCCTTGATTAAAGCCACCTCTTTGGCGCTGGGTTCTCTCGCAGTAAAGCGACGATCCTGATTTTCTGTAGTGATGGTAGAACCTCAAAAATCACTCAATTTATTAGACGCAAAACATCATAGTTTTACTATCTATAAACCTCAATGACCTCTAGTTTATCCCGATCTACAGGATAGCTCGCAGAGCCTTGATCTAGCCTGCGTAGCACCACTATTTTCTTATCATCGACAGCGAGCAAACGACCCTCTACTTGGCGACCAAAGTAGGTAAAGAGGCGCACATCATGCTGCAGATAGCTCGATAGATCTTCATAGCTAGTTGCCTGATAGCTCTGCACAACCTGACGCTGCTCAACAAAGTTCTTATCAAGCCCCACTGGCTCCAATTTTTTAACATCGACAAAAGGTTCACTTATATTTTTAAACTCTTCTGCCTTATCGGGCGATGGCAACAAGGCCCGCCAATCTATCCCTTGCAGGTCAACGCGCTGCGAATTCAACATCACACCAAGGTTCAACCGCTCAGCGAGTACATGAGGGGCATTCATCAAGACAAATAGCTCACTACCCAATCCACCTTCAGGCGAGAGCGTCAGTGAGAGATTAGCACCAGAGTCATTAGCTTTTTGATAGAGTTCCCACAGCGAATCGGGAACCTCCATACCTAGCTCAACCGCTTGCGCCTTCACCAGACCCAAATGGAGCGCATGATAGTCATCCACACTGAGCTTAGATTCAGCAGAACAGAAGCTATCTCGACGTGAGGCGAGACCCAAGTCCTGATATTTGAAACTGAATTTCTGCAGGCGTGGACTGGCCGCCAAAAGTGTTTGCGGTGTCAGATAGCCAGGCGTCAAGCTCATCTCAAGCGACAAACTTTGGCCTGCGATCCCAAGAAGTTCAAGATCACTTGAGAGCACAAGGCGACCATGATCATTATCCGGATCCAGGCGAATATTGAGATCAGCCTGAATTTCTGGAAAACCCATCGCTTTCATTACTGGCAGCGAGAACTCTCGGACGTTGCCACAGCCTAATGCCGCAATATTCACCAACTCACTTCCCTCAACTCCTAAACCTTCGGTTGCGGTCTCCATAAAGTCAGCATCGAGATTAATGCGAAGTTTTGCGATATTGATTGATAGAAAACTTGGCCAATCACCGCTACCAAGCGCAGGATTTGCCTGCATAAAAAAGAGTGGCGCATCAGCACGAATACTGACCTGTTTCACAAAGACACTAGAGAGATAGCCAATCGGCTGTGCTTCGACTGCCTCCAGTCGCACCTCACCACGTGGATCCAAGATTAGGTTTTCATAGGTGACGCGGTAGCCAGGTAGAATTGCTACCAGAGTTTCATCGATATAGGACTTAGCCTTGTACCATACATACCCGTATCCACCGCCAGCAACCAGCAGTGAAGAGAGAAGTATGAGAAAGAGGGCTTTAATCCAACGCACTGTTTAGCACCAGTAGTGAGTCATATCACTCCAGTCTAGTCCAAACAGCCCAAATAGAAAGTGTTAAAAACAAAAAAGGCGACCTAGGCCGCCTTTTTCATCAAAAAGTTGCTATTAGTTAAGCTTCTCTTTGATACGTGCAGACTTACCACTACGCTCACGTAGGTAGTAAAGTTTAGCCTGACGAACATCACCACGACGTTTAACTTCAATAGCTTCAACGCTTGGGCTGTAAGTTTGGAAAGTACGCTCTACGCCCACACCGTGAGAGATTTTACGTACTGTGAATGCAGAGTTCAGACCGCGGTTACGCTTACCTAGCACAACGCCTTCGAACGCCTGTAGACGGCTACGAGTGCCTTCTACTACACGAACCTGTACTACTACTGTGTCGCCTGGGCCGAAGGTTGGAACTTCTTTGCCAGTCTGTTCAGCTTCAATCTGCTGAATGATCAAGTTTTTGCTGCTCATCGCTCGCTCCTAACTTTCACAGCGGACTACTTTTTAGTCTCGCTGATGTATTCCTTTAACAACGTCTGCTGTTCCGAGTTTAAATCAATCTGTTCTAGCAGATCTGGACGCCTTTCATAGGTCCGCCCTAACTGCTGTTTGAGTCGCCACTTTCGGATCTGTTCGTGATTCCCACTCATCAGAACCGGCGGTACGCCAACTCCATCTAAAACCTCTGGTCTTGTGTAGTGTGGACAGTCCAGCAAACCTTCAGAGAACGAATCCTCTTCAGCTGAGGCCTGATCACCAAGTACACCTGGCACCAACCTCGCTACCGCATCCACCATCACCATAGCTGGGAGTTCACCGCCACTTAGGACAAAGTCACCAAGCGACCACTCTTCATCAACTTCTGCTTCGATAAGGCGTTCATCAACCCCCTCGTAGCGTCCGCAGACAAAGATCAAACTCTCCTGCGAAGTGAGCTCAGCCGCACCTTGTTGATCAAACTTTCGCCCTTGCGGGGAGAGGTAGATCACCTTAGCGGGGCTAGGTGCTGCAGCTTTTGCTGCGGCAATCGCATCTTGCAGTGGCTGAACCTTCATCAGCATCCCCGGACCACCACCAAATGGGCGATCATCGACGGTGCGATGCTTGTCGTGAGTAAAATCGCGAGGATTCCAGCTCTCGACTTGGATCAGTCCGCTCTTTACTGCCCTTCCAGTTACGCCGAAACGGGTGACCGCCTCAAGCATATCCGGGAACAGTGATACGATCCCAAACCACACAACTCAGAACTCAGGGTCCCAATCGACCCGTAAGGTTCCAGTGTTCAAATCGACCTTTTTAACCACCTTCTCGAGTACGTATGGGATCAATCGTGTTTCTCGATCGATGCTCTCTTCCGTACCCTTAACGACAAGCACATCATTTGCGCCAGTCTCTAGTAGGTGGTCAACCCGACCCAACAAAACGTCGGATTCGGTATAAACCAATAAGTTTTCTAACTGACTCCAGTAGTAGTCACCCTCTTCTAGCTCTGGAAGAGCTGATCGAGGAACTGCAATCTCAACTTCACAAAAGAGTCGAGCTGCCTCTGGCGAATCTACTGAGTCTAATTTCGCGACTAAGCCTTTCCCTTGTTTTTTAGCGCTCTTTACCTTTACAGGTTCCCAAGCACCCTGGCGTTTAACCAGCCAAGGACGATAGCTAAGGATGTTCTCCATCGGGTCTGTGTAGGAGTAGACCTTAATCCAACCCTGCACACCAAATGGTGAGTTGAAGCGACCGAGAACTACGTAATCGTCTGCGTCTAACTCTGCCATGGCTATCCGGCCTAAATCGATTACTTAGCTTTACGTGCTTCTTTCACTAGAGTGCTTACGCGCTCACTTAGCTGAGCACCTTTGCTCACCCAGTAATCAACACGCTCTAGATCGATACGAAGACTTTCTTCCTGACCACGTGCAACAGGATTGAAGAAACCAACACGCTCAATAAAGCGGCTGTCACGCGCAAAGCGCGAATCTGCAACGTTGATGTGATAGAAAGGACGCTTTTTAGCGCCACCACGAGACAAACGAATAGTGACCATTAAGGACCCCTTTACTTCGCGGATGGGTTTTGAGATCGCCCATCATTGTTGTTTCCCCACCTGAAGCAGCAGAATCAAACTCTTAAAAGGTAAGAATCGTCTTCAAAACTCAAACAGATGAAGCCCAAAATAAATAGAGCGCGGATTCTACGCGAATCACACGCCCATTAAAAGCCTTTTGATTAAATCGTATACAGCAGTTTATGACTGCAATTAGAACTTAGGGAATCCGCCCGGGCCACCCATACCACCCATTCCTGGAGGCATCATGCCTTTCATACCGCGCGCCAGCTTCATCATTCCCGATTTAGAACCAAACTTCTTCATCATCTTCGCCATCTGCTTGTGCTGTTTAAGCAGACGGTTAATCTCTTGAATATTGGTACCAGAGCCAGCAGCGATACGGCGCTTACGAGAACCACTAATAATATCTGGATTACGACGCTCTTTAGGTGTCATCGAATTGATGATCACCGCGAACTTCTGCATGCCCTGCTCAGCTTGTGCTGTCTGCGCAGCCTGAACCATCTGCCCCATGCCAGGCATCTTTTCCATCATGGACATCATGCCGCCCATGTTATTCATCTGCTGAATCTGATCACGGAAGTCTTCAAGGTCAAAGCCTTTACCCTTGGCAACTTTCTTAGCCAGTTTCTCGGCTTTATCTTTATCAACCTTGCGCTCCACCTCTTCAATAAGAGATAGCACATCACCCATACCCAGAATTCGCGAGGCAACACGGTCAGGGTGGAAGGGCTCCAGCGCATCAACCTTCTCGCCAACACCCAAGAACTTAATTGGCTTACCAGTAATGTGGCGAACAGATAGCGAAGCACCACCACGAGCATCACCGTCGGTCTTAGTAAGGATGACACCGGTAAGCGGCAACACTTCGTTGAATGCTTTAGCCGTGTTAGCGGCATCCTGACCAGTCATCGAATCGACAACAAACAGCGTTTCGACAGGTTTAACAGCAGCATTCAGCTCTTTGATTTCAGCCATCATGGCTTCATCAACAGCCAAACGACCTGCTGTATCGACAATCACTACATCATGATGCTGGATGCGAGCATGGGCGATAGCACCATTAGCGATATCGATCGGCTTCTGCTCGACAGTAGATGGGAAGAAGTCGACTCCAACTTCAGAAGCCAGGGTCTCTAGCTGTCGAATCGCAGCAGGACGGTAAACGTCTGCAGAGACAACCAGTACCTTTTTGTTCTTACGCTCACGAAGGAATCTCGCAAGTTTTGCTACAGAGGTTGTTTTACCAGCACCCTGCAGACCCGCCATCATCACAACTGCTGGTGGTGTAGCGGCAAGATTTAACTCTTCATTCGCCTCACCCATAACGCGAACAAGCTCTTCGTTAACAATCTTAACGAATACTTGGCCGGGACTTAGACTCTTAGAAACTTCCTGACCAACAGCACGTTCTTTAACCGCATTAACGAACTCTTTAACGACTGGCAGGGCAACGTCAGCTTCAAGAAGCGCCATGCGCACTTCACGCAAGGTGTCTTTAATATTCTCTTCAGTCAGCTTCGCACGACCCGTAATCGTACGAAGTGAACCCGTTAAACGCTCTGATAGATTTGCAAACATCCTAAAACCTTTGATTGGTCGAACTAACGACTAATAAACTGCGCCCAGTATAACGCTTTCGTCATCATATTTCCCAACGAAACGATTTGTGCCAAACTTTATAGATTGTTTGATGCCTTCCGAATGGAGATTCCCATGTTGTCGCTACTTACACTGCTTACAGTCGCGCTCTATCTGATTGCTAGTCAGTGGCAGCTGAAGCGCATTGCTAATAGTGGCGCCACTCCACGTTCGACCATTCGCCTGACCGGTTTTGTCGCACTGCTTGCCCACCTATACCTATCAGCAAATGCTGTGATGATTGATGGCAAACTCAATCTAAGTTTCTTTGTAACGGGTTCGGTTATCTCTGCAGCCGTGGTATCACTCCTATTGCTCAGTAGCCTTCGTCATAAACTCGACAATCTGTTTGCCTGGGCCTTTCCACTAGCGGCAGTCACTGTTGGTTTCGCATGGGCACTACCTGGCCACGCTCAAGGAGCATATACAGGCGGTGTTGTATTACACATCGTCTTGTCTCTAATCTCATACAGCCTATTCACCCTCGCAGCACTGCAAGTCATTCTTCTTGCCCGCCAAGAGCGCGCACTCAAACAGCATCGTACGCGCGGACTCATCAATACATTGCCGCCACTCCAGGTTATGGAGAACTTACTGTTCGATATGATCGCTGCAGGTCAGGTGCTACTAACTCTGGCGTTAGTAACAGGCTGGTTCTACACGGATGATCTGTTTGCTCAACATCTCGTTCATAAAACCATTCTTTCCCTTATCGCCTGGGTCATTTTTGCGACACTTTTAGCGGGTCGCACACTGTTTGGCTGGAGAAGTCGAACTGCACTTCGCTGGACACTGAGTGGTTTCATTCTACTAATGCTCGCTTTCTTTGGCTCAAAAGCGGTACTGGAACTGATAATCGGCGGCTAAACCCCTCCAGATTGATCCCGCCGCTTGACACCTAGCAGCAGAGTTTCCAAAATGGGCGTCCATTAACAGATCAGGCCTCCCACGTTGGAAGACGCGTCGATAACCTCGCTTTTAGTTCTACTCTTTATCCTTATCCTTTGTTCCGCATTTTTCTCGGGCTCAGAAACCGGAATGATGTCGCTTAATCGCTACCGCCTTAAGCATCTAGCAAAGAACAACCACCTTGGCGCACGTAAAGCCGCGGCACTGCTTGAACGGCCTGACCGTTTGATTGGCCTGATTCTGATCGGCAACAACTTTGTAAACATCCTTGCATCAGCAATCGCGACTGTCATCGCGGTACGCTTATGGGGGGATGCAGGTATCGCGATAGCCACTGCGGCACTGACACTGGTTATCCTTATTTTTGCAGAAGTAACTCCCAAAACACTGGCCGCACTTCACCCAGAACGCATCGCATTCCCTGCGGCTGTTCTGCTAAGGCCGATGCTTCGTCTTTTTTACCCGTTGGTTGCAACGGTAAATGCCATCACCAACTTCATTCTGCGCCTTTTTGGAGTAAACCCACTGGATGGCAAAAATGACCACCTCAGTACCGAGGAGCTTCGCACTCTGGTAAACGAATCAGGGGCCCTCATACCACAAAGCAACCAATCGATGCTGCTTGGGGTTTTGGAGCTTGGCGATGTCACCGTAAACGACATCATGATTCCACGAAATGAGGTAGAGGGGATCGACCTAGACCAAGAGCTAGAGCAGATCCTGGAACAGCTCTCATGCACTAAACATACTCGCCTGCCTGTCTACCAAGGCGATATCAACCAGATCGTCGGCATCCTTCACATGCGTAATCTGGCCCAACTTATTCAAACAGGTAAAGTGACCAAAGCCGCTATTCTGGCCGTGGTACACGAAACCTACTTTGTCCCAGAGAGCACCCCACTCCAGACCCAGCTACTTAACTTCCAAAAACACAGCCGTCGTATCGGGGTTGTAGTAGATGAGTATGGTGATGTTGAGGGCATCGTGACACTGGAAGATATTCTTGAAGAGATTGTGGGCGCACTTTCAGCAGATCACGCTGAGATCAACCAGGATATCCACCCACAGGACGATGGCAGCTACTTCATAGACGGCTCAGCGTATGTTCGCGAAATCAACAAGTCACTTGAGTGGGAACTTCCGACCGATGGACCGAAAACACTTAACGGCCTAATTACCGAACAGCTTGAATCAATTCCCGAGGCGAATGTCTGTGTGGAGATTGAGAACTATCGGTTTGAAACACTACAGATCAGCGACAACCTTATAAAAACGGTTCGCGTGCAGATGTTAGAGAAGAGCGAAGAGGATGAGATCTAGGGCCTAAGGGCTTTGAGAACTTAGATCTCTTTCACTTCACGTTCGGGCAGTTGCTGCCAAATTTCACGCTTCTTCTCATCGGAGTAGCTCCCCCAGTAAGCGATCTCTATGCCAGATCGTTTACACGCGATGCACAGATCGTGGATATCCAAAACACAGATACCAACACAGGGGTTGGGAACTTTTTTAACTTTCTCCATCTGACACTCGCTCTGGCCTTGGCCTAGTTTTAATCTTTGCATCAAAAGCGGCGTTGAGAAGCTCAGCCAAGACCCAAGCTGTCAGCCCCCAAATATCATACCCCTGATAGTCCCAAGCCGGGGCGTAGCGTGTTTTGCCATCAAACCCCTGGAACTGATCAAATCGTGCTGTACCGGGTTCAATTAAAAAGCTTATTGGCACTCTAAATACCGATTCAATCTCATCAGGGTTTGGAATCAGATTCACTTGAGGGGCGACCAACCCAACCCAAGGCTCAACACGCAGCTTATGCTTTGAGAGGATGTCACTAAGAGACCCAAGTATACGTATCTCAGAACCAGAGATACCAATCTCCTCTTCTGTTTCACGCAAAGCGGTAGCAATTAAATTCGAGTCCTCTGGATCTCTCTTGCCACCAGGGAATGCGACCTCACCAGCATGACTAGATAACCCTGCAGTGCGTCGAGTCAGAATGACATGCGGATTTTCTTCATCCGTAATAAGCATCAAAACAGCCGCTTCATCTCGGCGAGAGATATCATCTCCCAAACGCCAAGCGGAATAGGTTTTGAGAGTCTGTTCGATACGATTAATCATGTAGTTAAGGATACACTGACTCACTATAAATAGTGAGTTTTGGTTGAGCAAAATGGGACAGCCTGTTTAAATCAGTACGGACAAATAAGGAAATCAGATGAAGTTCTGTAGCGAATGCGCAACCCCAGTTGAATTTAAGATCCCAGCAGGCGATCACCTGCCAAGGCATATCTGCCCTGCCTGTGAAACTATCTTCTACTCAAACCCAAGAATCATCGCCGGATGCCTGCCTATCTGGGAGGATAAAGTCCTGCTTTGTCGGCGCAACATAGAGCCGAGATTTGGCTACTGGACACTGCCTGCAGGATTCATGGAGAACGGTGAAACAACTGAGCAAGCCGCAATGCGCGAGACCTGGGAAGAGGCCGAGGCGGACGTAGAGGTCATTTCACTCTATACCCACACTTCGATAGTTCATGTGAATCAGCTGCAGCTCTTCTATCTTGCCAAACTGAGAGCACCAAGCTTTGCACCCACGAGCGAATCAAGTGAGGTCGCTCTATTTAGCGAGTCTGAGATTCCTTGGGATGAGCTAGCTTTCCCGACAGTCACTAACGCATTGAAGCTCTTCTTTAAAGAGCGTGCGGAGGGTGGAAAGTTCGGCTTTCATCGAATAGATCTTGATCGCAACAACCCTGAGAACAACCGAAGTGTGACTCAGACCGAAAGCCAATTCTAAAAGCTTGAATTGGAGGCAAAGCAGTTAGCGGGGTTTTGAGCGCGTAACTCTTACTCGCTCTCAGCGTTGATGGGCATCACATCCAATAGCGGCGAAGCATCAAGTGCATCGGCATCCATCATCGCGGCAAGCTGCTGAAGGGTTTCAAGAATTTGTGCACGCTGGGCATCATCCAAACGCGCAAAACGCAACTCAAAACGATCATGTAAAAGTGGCGGCACAGAGTTGAGCATGGTGACACCCTGCTCAGTGAGGCGCGCATAGACCTTACGTTTATCGACCGTAGATCTCACACGAACGGTTAGTCCACGTTGATCCATGCGATCTAGAATAGTGGTCACTGTCGCCTGACTCAGTGAGACAGATTCAGAAAGGCGCTTTACCGTTACATCCCCAAGCTCACCAATCGCCCGCAACACCATCACCTGCGGAATCGTTAAACCACACACTTTTGCGACGCGCTTGGACTGAATATCAGTCGCACGCATAATCTTTCTTAACGCAATGACAACTGCTTGTGATTGATCTAACTCAGACATTTAACTTAGCCACTCCTGATTAGTGCGCGAACTATATTCCTAATTGAGACCTAATGGAACAATAATTAGATCAATAATTATTTGTACTCTAAACATTACAGCTGTTAGTATTAATCAACTCTGTTGCAAATGTCCAATTTGTTACTGGTTACAAAAATAACGGAACAGAAAGGAGCTCCAATGAAAAAGCAGATTCTTGCCGCGTCACTATTCGCCATGAGCACAGGCGCATTCGCAGGTTCACACGGCGCAAGCTGTGGTAGCGTTCAAATTGCAGATATGAACTGGGCATCAGCATCGCTGATCGCTAACATCGACCGCTTTATTCTTGAAAACGCATTCGGATGTGAAGCAGAACTAGTTCCAGGCGATACGGTACCAACCTCTACTTCAATGATTGAAAAACAGCAGCCAGACATCGCACCTGAGCTTTGGACCAACTCTTTTAAAGAGGGTCTTGAGAAGGCAGTCGCTGAAGGCAAACTATCAGTAGCTGGCAAAGTATTCAGCGACGGCGGTGAAGAGGGCTTCTGGGTACCAAAATACATGGTAGAAAAAGATGCTTCTCTAGCAACTATTGAAGGTATCAAAGCGCACCCTGAACTTTTCCCACATCCTGAAGACTCTTCTAAAGCTGGATTTGTTGGCTGTCCTGCAGGTTGGGGCTGTCAGATCACTTCAGGCAACCTTCACAAAGCACTTAAGTTGGCTGATGCCAATTTTGAACTTGTAGATCCAGGTTCTGCTGCTGGCCTTGATGGTTCAATTGCTCGCGCGTATGAGCGTGGCGAAGGCTGGTTCGGTTACTACTGGGCACCAACAGCGATCCTTGGTAAGTACGAGATGGTCAAAGTTGACTTTGGATCAGGCGTAGATGAGCAGCACTTCCTAGACTGTATCTACAAGGCTGACTGTCAGGATCCAAAACCTTCGATGTACCCATCATCTCCAGTTTCAACTTACACAACTTCTGCACTAGCAGATCGTGCACCTGCAGTAATGGATTACCTTGCTAAACGTGCATTCACCAACGCCCAGCTTAACAGCCTACTGGCATGGATGGATGAGAACCAGGCAGATGGTGAGATCGCGATGGAGTACTTCCTGAACGAGCATGCAGATGTATGGAAATCTTGGTTGACTGCAGAAGCAGCAGCGAAGGTTGAAGGCGCACTTTAAGTCGCTTTAAAAAATAAAACGCCCTGCTAATCCTAGTGGGGCGTTCTTGGTCCTATACAGAGGAATCTATGGCTGAGAAATCTTGGATTACTGATATTCCAGAACTCGATCGAGCAAGTTTGCTCCATATTCGAAAAACGCTTGATGGCGCCTACCGCGACTTTTCACGTGAATACGGCGACGCTATCGAAGCGTTCTTTGACCCTTTACTTAGCTTTCTAATCTGGTTTGAAAAGCTGCTACTCAATTCACCTTGGTGGATGGTGCTTGCAGTGATCGTGGCGCTGGCTTTTGCAGCGAGTCGCTCAACCAAACTCACCATTGGTGTAGCAGTCTCAATGATGGTCGTTGGCTACTTTGGCATGTGGGACGACATGATGCGAACGATGAGTATCATCACCGTCTGTACACTCTTGGCGATTATCCTTGGTATACCGATCGGCATTGCGATGGCTCGCTCAAATAAAGTCCAAGCAACAGTCACGCCAATGCTAGACATTATGCAGACGATGCCTGCCTTTGTTTATCTAATACCTGTCGTCATGCTGCTCGGCATCGGCCGCATTCCTGGTGTTATTGCAGTAGTTATCTACGCCATTCCACCTGTGATTCGTCTTACCAACCTTGGCATCAGACTAGTCGATAAAGAGGTTCTGGAGGCCGCTACAGCCTACGGTGCTAGCGCACGACAACGCTTGATTGGAGTGCAGCTACCACTTGCGATGCCTACCATTATGGCCGGTATCAACCAGACCATCATGATGGCGCTATCGATGGTGGTTATTGCATCGATGATCGGTGTAAAAGGTCTTGGACAGCCTGTGCTTAAATCGATTACTAACCAATACTTTACGCTGGGTCTGCTTAACGGGTTGGCGATTGTTGTATTGGCCATTATTTTTGACCGTGTCTCTCAGGCCTACGCGAAGCGTACCCAGGCACACCTAGGAGGCGGCCATGAGTGAAGCACTGATTCAGGTTAAAAACCTCTACAAGATTTTCGGCGACAAACCCAAAGCCGTTCTACCACTGATTGAAGCGGGTAAAAGCAAGGATGAGATTCTTGCTGAAACTGGCCACACTGTCGGCTTAAAAGAGATCAACTTGGAGATAAACCGTGGCGAAATCTTCGTCATCATGGGACTCTCCGGCTCAGGTAAATCGACACTGATTCGCCACTTCAACCGTTTGATCGACCCCACTGCAGGCGAGATCATTGTTGAAGGCACTGACGTGATGAAGCTCTCGCCAAAAGAGCTAGAAGAGTTCCGTCGCAAGAAGATGTCGATGGTATTCCAGCGCTTTGGATTGATGCCCCACTACACAGTGATTGACAATGTTGCTTATGGTCTAAAGATTCAAGGTGTTGATAAAGATGCTCGCCTAACCAAAGCACGCGAATGGCTTGAGACGGTTGGTCTTAAAGGTTACGAAGAGCAGTATCCGAATCAACTCTCTGGCGGCCAGCAGCAGCGTGTCGGTCTTGCTCGTGCGCTCTGTACAGATGCTGAAATCTTGTTGATGGATGAGGCCTTCTCAGCACTTGATCCGCTGATCCGCAGTGAAATGCAGGATCAACTGATTGAGCTTCAGCAGACCCTACACAAGACGATCATATTCATCACCCATGACTTGGATGAAGCACTGCGTCTTGGTGACCGCATCGCAATCCTTAAAGATGGCCTTCTAGTTCAACAGGGCGAACCTGAAGATATTCTGCTGCATCCTGCGGACGACTACGTAGAAGCCTTCGTAAAGGATGTGAACCGTGCTCGCGCACTTACCGTGGAGACGGTTATGAAGGAGCCCGCTTACCGCATAACTGCAGAGACCATTGGCGAAGCACTAAAGCAGATGAAAGCTGCGCCTCATGACTACGGCTATGTCGTATCCAATGAGGGCGAGTTCCAAGGGGTTGCTACTCAAGAGTGGCTTGAAGAGGAAGCAGCTAGTGGCCATGCCGACTACACCTGGGAACAGGCTGACATGGCAGAGGTCTCTACTATCTCAAGTGATGCTGTCCTAGAGACAGTTATTCCAGAGACCTTAGAAGCAGACCATCCAGTACCCGTCGTTGATGAAGAGGGTCACCTTCAAGGCGAACTATCTCGATCAAGTATTGCGGAAGTTCTCGTTGAGGGAAGCAGTGGTGATAGCAATGAGAGCGGTGAGCAAAAATAACGACTCACCAAATAAGAAGCCGGCAGTAGCCGGCTTTTTTATGCAAAAAATAAGCCTGCGTGAGAAACTCAACGCAGGCTTAGAGAACAACAACTTACGCAGTCTAACAAAAACTCTTGAACTATTTAAGGTTCAAAACATCCTGCATGTCGAACTGACCAGACTGCTTATCAGCCAACCAAGCTGCAGCACGCACCGCGCCTTTAGCGAAAGTCATGCGGCTAGAGGCTTTATGAGTGATCTCGATACGCTCACCCTCTGTTGCGAATAGCACTGTGTGGTCACCGACAACATCACCTGCACGAATAGTCTCGAAACCGATCTCTTTCTCAGGACGCGCACCTGTCTGACCTTCACGACCATAAACAGCACACTGCTTAAGGTCACGACCTAGGGCATCGGCAACAACCTCACCCATACGCAATGCAGTACCTGAAGGCGCATCAACTTTATGACGGTGGTGAGCTTCGATGATTTCGATATCGTAACCACCATCATCACCAAGCGCCTTAGCAGCCACTTCGAGCAGTTTGAAACATAGATTCACACCAACAGACATGTTTGGTGCAAATACCACTGGCATTGTCTCGCCAAATTTAGCTAGCTTTGCTTTCTGAGAATCAGTCAGACCTGTGGTACCGATAACCATACCCTTGCCTGCAGCATTGCAGACAGAGAGGTTGTTCATTGTTGATTCTGGGCTGGTGAAATCGATAAGCACATCAAAATCATTCAAAGCAGATTCAAGAGAACCTGTGATTTTGACATTCATGCGACCTACACCGGCAAGCTCGCCCGCATCAGCACCAATTAATGAGCTATCTGGAAGTACAATCGCTGCTCCCAGAGTGACACCCTCTGCAGCATCAATCGCTTCGATTAGGGTTTTACCCATTCGGCCTGCGGCACCTGTTACGGCTAGACGTATCATCAAATTTTCCTTATCTGATCTCGGTTACTCGGTATCGAGACCTTGATCCATATCCAATGCAGGTTTAGCACTTAGCGTGCATGCCACCACTTTAGCAGGGACACCTGCAACCGTGGTATGCGGCGCAACAGGTTCAAGTACAACACTACCTGCCCCAACTTTTGCACCCTCACCCACTTCAATATTGCCTAAAATTTTTGCGCCGGCGCCAATCAGGACACCTGCACGAATTTTTGGATGGCGATCACCGCTCTCTTTACCCGTACCACCCAAGGTCACTGACTGAAGAATCGATACCTCATCTTCAATGACACAGGTTTCACCCACAACGATACCTGTTGCGTGGTCGAACATAACGCCAGAACCGATTTTTGCAGCAGGGTGAATATCAACCTGAAGTGTTGAGCTCACACGGCTCTGGATGTACTTGGCAAGCGATTTACGGCCCGTCTTCCACATGTGGTTCGCCACACGGTAAGACTGGATCGCATGAAAGCCTTTCAGATAGAGCAGTACAGTACAGTAGTCAGTCGCAGCAGGGTCTCGGTTAAACACCGCCAACAGGTCGGCACACGCAGCTTGAATCAGCGAAGGGTTCGCCTCGTAAGCAACCTCAAAGATCTCTCGCATCGCCACTGCAGGAACCACATCATCCGCTAGTTTCTCTGCCAAAAGGTAGGAAAGTGCTGAGCGTAATGTTGGGTGACTGATAATGGTTGCATGGTAAAAACTGCTCAGGAGAGGCTCTTCAGCTAACTGCTTATTGGCCTCTGCCTGTAGGGTTTGCCACACATCTATAACTGTCTGCTCACCTATCACTAGGTCATATCCTCAAAGAATTTCTTAACGGTATCAAAGAAGCCATGCTTTTTCGGACCGTGTTTCTGGTGCTGTTCAGTTTCCGTCTGGAACTCCTGTAGCAGCTCTTTCTGACGAGCTGTAAGACTTACAGGGGTTTCAACAACCACTTTCACCATTAGATCACCTAGTGAACCGCCGCGCACTGGTTTTATACCCTTACCGCGCAGCCTGAACATTTTACCCGTCTGCGTTTCAGCAGGGATCTTAAGTTTAACGCGACCATCCAGAGTTGGCACATCCAACTCACCACCCAGTGCAGCATCAACGATACTGATAGGCACTTCACAGTACAGATGAGCTCCGTCACGTTCAAAGATTGGGTGATCTTTCACACTCACCTGAACGTAGAGATCGCCCGCAGGACCGCCATGGGCACCCGCTTCACCTTCACCACCTAGGCGGATACGGTCACCGGTATCAACACCTGCAGGAATTTTAACCTGAAGCGTTTTAGTTTTCTGAGTGCGACCCTGACCATGACAGGTACCACAAGGATCGCTAATCACCTTACCTTCACCACGACAGCTCGGACAGGTCTGCTGTACAGCGAAGAAACCTTGCTGCATACGCACCTGACCGGCACCACCACAGGTACCACAGGTTTTCGCTGACGTGCCTGGTTTAGCACCGCTACCGTCACACGTTTCACACGAAACGTAAGTAGGAACTTTTAGTGTCTTTTCACAACCGCGCACAGCCTCTTCAAGGCTTAGGTCTAGGTTATAACGAAGATCTGCGCCACGACGAACACTTGAACGACGACGGCCACCACCGCCGCCACCAAAGATGTCACCGAATACATCACCGAAGATATCGCCGAAGCCGCCTTCAAAGCCGCCACCGCCCATTCCGCCTTGGCCATTTACACCAGCGTGGCCAAATTGATCATAGGCAGCTTTCTTCTGCGCATCCGATAGTACTTCGTAGGCTTCGTTGATCTCTTTGAACTTCAACTCAGCATCTTTGTCATCAGGGTTACGGTCTGGATGATATTTCATCGCCAGACGACGGTACGCCTTCTTGATATCGCGGTCAGATGCATCGCGTGGAACATCTAACAACTCATAGTAATCTTGCTTATCCATGCCTGCTTTTCAGCCTCTAGGTCTTGAATATGACAACGCGGGAGTAAAGACCCCCGCGCTGTTGATGTGGTGTAAAAGAGGCGCTCATGCACCTCTAATTGCAGTGCTTATTTCTTGTCGTCTTTGACTTCTTCGAATTCAGCATCAACAACATCATCACCCGCATCGCGAGCTGCGTCAGCCTCAGCACCGCCAGCTTCACCCTGCGCGGCCGCATCTGCGTACATCTTCTGAGCAACTGCAGAAACTGCTTCAGTTAGCGCTTCAGTCTTCGCAGTGATCTCTGCAGCATCAGAGCCTTTCAGCGCCTCTTCTAGTGCAGTGATAGCCGCTTCAATACCCGCTTTCTCTTCGTCAGTCACTTTATCAGCCGCATCAGTCAGAGTTTTACGCGCGGTGTGAACCATCGCATCACCCTGGTTGCGAGCTGCAGTTAGCTCTTCGAACTTCTTATCTTCTTCCGCGTGGGCTTCAGCGTCGCGAACCATCTGTTCAACTTCATCATCGCTCAGACCTGAAGATGCCTTGATAACGATCGACTGCTCTTTACCAGTCGCTTTATCTTTAGCAGATACGTTAAGGATACCGTTCGCATCGATATCGAATGTTACTTCAACCTGTGGCATGCCACGTGGTGCTGGCGGAATGTCTGCAAGATCGAAACGACCCAGTGACTTGTTCTGCGCAGCCTGCTTACGCTCACCCTGTACTACGTGAATGGTTACAGCAGTCTGGTTATCTTCAGCTGTTGAGAAGACCTGTGACTTACGAGTAGGGATCGTAGTGTTCTTCTCAATAAGTGCTGTAGCAACGCCACCCATAGTTTCGATACCTAGGGTTAGCGGAGTTACGTCAAGAAGAAGAACGTCTTTAACGTCACCAGAAAGTACCGCACCCTGAAGTGCAGCACCCATCGCTACTGCTTCATCTGGGTTTACATCTTTACGTGGCTCTTTACCGAAGAACTCAGCAACTTTCGCCTGCACCATTGGCATGCGAGTCTGACCACCCACTAGGATGACATCCTGGATTTCAGACGCTGATAGACCAGCATCCTGAAGCGCAATGCGACATGGCTCTAGTGAACGCTGTACAAGGTCTTCAACTAGTGACTCAAGCTTAGAGCGGCTCAGTTTAACATTAAGGTGTTTAGGACCTGTTGCATCTGCTGTGATGTATGGCAAGTTCACGTCAGTAGACTGTGAAGATGAAAGCTCAACTTTCGCCTTTTCAGCTGCTTCTTTTAGACGCTGAAGAGCTAGTGGATCGTTGTGTAGATCGATACCAGACTCTTTCTTAAACTCGCCTGCTAGGTAGTTGATAACCGCAAGGTCGAAGTCTTCACCACCAAGGAATGTATCACCGTTAGTCGCAAGTACTTCGAACTGGTGCTCACCATCAACGTCTGCAATCTCGATGATTGAGATATCGAAAGTACCACCACCTAGGTCGTAAACTGCGATTGTACGGTCACCCGCCGCTTTATCCATGCCGTAAGCAAGGGCAGCAGCAGTTGGCTCGTTGATAATACGCTTAACTTCAAGACCCGCAATCTTACCAGCATCTTTAGTTGCCTGGCGCTGTGAGTCGTTGAAGTATGCTGGAACAGTGATAACTGCTTCAGTTACTGGCTCGCCAAGGTAGTCTTCTGCAGTCTTCTTCATCTTCTTAAGAACTTCTGCAGAGATCTGTGGAGGAGCCATCTTGCTACCCTTCACATCTACCCACGCATCGCCGTTGTCAGCTTTAGCGATTTTGTACGGAACCATTTTGATATCTTTCTGTACAACATCGTCTTCGAAGCGACGACCGATCAGACGCTTGATAGCGAACAATGTGTTCTCTGGATTGGTAACAGCCTGACGTTTAGCCGACTGACCAACAAGCGTTTCGCCGTCTGCAGAGTACGCAATGATCGATGGCGTTGTGCGATCGCCTTCTGCGTTCTCAATTACTTTAGTTTTGTCGCCTTCAAGTACCGCTACACACGAGTTGGTGGTACCAAGGTCAATACCGATGATCTTACCCATGTAAATCTCCAAAAAATTTCCACCAGTGGTGGTTAAACTATTTCCTTACACCCTATATGGGTTCGGACTTTTAAATATCAAGAGGGGCGGAATAAATTCCCCTTACTTTGAAACCATGACCATTGCAGGACGAACCAAACGGCCATTCAATACATAGCCCTTTTGCATCACTGCAATCACTGTATTAGGTGCAGTTCCTTCAACCTCAACCATAGACATCGCCTGATGGTGCTCAGGGTTGAACGCTTCGCCCTCTGGATTCACAACTTCTAGGTTGAACTTAGCTACGCCATCGATGAACATCTTGTGAGTCATCTCAACGCCTTCACGCAGTGGCTTAACAACTTCGTCTTCAACCTGACTTGATTCGATTGCGCGCTCAAGACTGTCGATAACTGGAAGTAGCTCAGAAGCGAACTTCTCAACAGCAAATTTACGAGCCTTCTCAACTTCAGCCTCTGCACGGCGACGCTGGTTAGCGATTTCAGCCTGTGCACGCGGCTCTAGTTCAGCCAGTTGCTTCTGTAGTTCTGCAATTGTCTGGTTTGCTTCATCAAGCTCTGCCTGCAGAGAGTCGATAGTTACAATCTCCTCAATCTCTACAGCACCAGTATCTTCAACCTGCGCTTCTTGAACCGCTTCGTCTACCTGCTCAGCAGGCTTCTGATCTTCATTAGCCATTAAAGAATCTCCGAATTAAATCTAACTTGTCTCCTATGTGGGATCGGTTGACACAAATTCAACCCCGACCTGGTTTTTTTTGCTCATAGATATTGAACAAACCGGTACTATTGGTTAAAAATACAGTTACTGTATACATACACAGGTATTGAGCCATGCTTACACTTCTCAGCATTCGAAATTTCGCCATCGTCTCTTCATTAGATTTAGAGCTAAAAGCCGGCATGACCGTTGTCAGCGGTGAAACGGGGGCAGGCAAATCGATCATGCTAGACGCATTAGGACTTGCCCTTGGTAAACGAGCAGAAGCAGATTCAGTCAGAGAAGGGGCAAACCGTGCAGAGATAAGTGCAGCATTCGATATCACCAAACTCAGCGAAGCACGCGAGTGGCTAGAGGCCAACGAACTTGAATCCGAAGATGCAGGCGAGTGCATTCTACGAAGAACACTCACTTCCGATGGCAGAAGTCGAAGCTACATCAATGGCCACCCCTGCCCACTTAATCGCGTTAAAGAGCTGGGCGAGATTCTTGTCGATATTCACGGCCAGCACGAACACCAACGACTACTGAAACGGGATCACCACCGTTCTCTTCTGGATAACTTTGCAAAAGCTGATGAGTCAGCAACAGAGGTGCGCACTCTTTTCGCACAGTGGCAGACTAAACAGACAGAACTCAAGCGCCTTCAAGATATGAGCGCAGAGGCGCACGCGCAGCAACAACTCCTCAGCTACCAAACGGAGGAGCTAAATCGCTTAGACCCTCAAGTAGGTGAACTTGAAGAGCTAGAAGCAGAACAGAAAACCCTCGCCAACGCAGGGGCCATTCTGACTCGCGGCCAACAAATCACCACTCTCCTCGGTGAAGGCGAAGAGAGTGATGCGCAATCGCTGGTTAATCACGCCCTACAACTGCTGGGCGATATGGAAGCAGATACCCCAGCTCTTCAGCAGACTGCAGAGATGTTAAACGCCGCACTTATCCAAATCGAGGAGGCGGAGCGAGAGCTAAGCAACTTCTTACAGCGCGTTGATTTAGACCCAGAGCGACTTCAAGAGGTTGAAGAGCGTCTTTCAACAATCTACGACCTTGCGCGCAAACATCGCGTTGCACCGGAGCAACTGCCAGAGCTTCGCGACCAACTCAACGAGCAACTAGATGTGCTAAGCCATGTTGATGAAAACCTCGAAGTGCTTGAGTCGGAGGTGCACTCAGCTTACAAAGCACTTATCAGCAAAGCTCGTGAACTAAGTAAGCAGCGTATAGACGCAGCTAAGGTTCTGGATGGCGAGGTGAATAAGCAGCTTGAAATGTTAGGTATGGCTTCAGCACGATTTACAGCCAAAGTGAGCGAAGTTGACCCTAAATACATTACGGCAAATGGCCTAGAAGAGATTGAGTTCCTCATCAGCACTAACGCAGGGCAAACTGCAAAACCACTGGCTAAAATTGCCTCAGGTGGCGAGCTCTCGCGAATAAGTCTTGCCATTCAGGTCGTGACGGCACAAACCACCGACACACCAACTCTTATCTTTGACGAGGTTGATGTGGGCATAGGTGGCGGCATCGCCGAAGTAGTAGGCCGTCTACTACGCAAACTGAGCGCACGCGCCCAGGTGATGTGTGTAACTCACCAGCCGCAGGTTGCCTCACAAGGGCATACGCATCTATTTGTCAGCAAGGGAGTTGAGACTGGGACTATTGAGACTCGCATTAACGCCCTGACTGAAAAACAGCGCGTCAATGAGATTGCACGTATGTTGGGTGGCTTAGAGATCACCAACACAACGCTTGAACACGCTAAAGAGATGTTAAGCGCCAGCAGCGAAAAGGTATCTGCATAGCGCTCTGGAGTGGAGGAAGCGCCTGAAAGGCTTATGAGTATAAGCTAGGCCTCTTGGCAGCCGTTACTGCAGGTTCCATATAGGTAGAGAGTGCGGTCATTCACATCAAAACCTAGCTCTTTACCAATCTCAACTAAACGCTCGATAAGCACAGGATCCGTAAACTCACGAACACGCCCACACTTAACACAGACAACGTGATCATGCTGTTCGTCACGCAATAACTCAAATACCGAGTGACCACCCTCAAAATGGTGGCGTGAAACCAATCCTGCAGTTTCAAACTGAGTCAGAACACGATAGACAGTTGCAAGACCAACATCCTCACCCTGCTCTAGCAAAATCTTATAGATATCCTCAGCGGAAAAATGGTCACCTTCACCACCTCCCTCAAGGATTTCATAAATTTTTACACGCGGAAGGGTCACTTTAAGACCGGCGCGACGAAGTTCTTGGCTATCTAATGGCATAAATTGAATCTGTAACTAGTCGATTAATAACAAGCAATGTTAGACTCGATTATTCATTGTTACGGAACAAAGTGGAAGCTTTAAACCGATGCGTAAGCTAATCGTTGGATCTTTTGCCGCTCTTTTAATCAGCGGTTGTACCTATTTCCCTGGTGTCTACAAGATGGACGTACCGCAGGGTAACCATATTACTCAAGAGATGGTGGACGAATTGCGTCCTGGCATGACGCCAAGCCAAGTACGTTATGTACTAGGCACACCTCTATTAACTGACACCTTTAACAAAAACCGCTGGGACTACGTTTACCAGATGGTTAAAGAAGATAAGGTGGTTGAGTTACGCCAGTTCAGCGTCTACTTTGACAATGAACGGTTGGTGCGACTAGAAGGCGATTACAAGCCAAACTAAGCTGTTAAGCCCAACTATATGCAATAGGCCAAGTATCTACTTGGCCTTTTCGTTTTCTGCTTTTTTCTGCGCTGCTCGCTTAGCTCGCACCTCTTTGGGGTCGGCAATCAATGGGCGATAGATCTCAACCCTATCACCCTCACGCAAGATTTCCGCTTTGGGATCGGTTATCGCTCGACTGAATATACCCATTGAGTCGGTATTGATATCAATCTGCGGGAACAGATCAACAATCTTAGAACGTGCTACCGCTTCATAGACAGTTGTTCCCTCTTCGACCTGCAAAGAGATTATTTTCTGCTCTGTAGGCAACGCGTAAGCCACTTCAACTTTAATCACCGATCACCTCATCCATAAATTTGATCAGCACGGGTAACAAAGGCATCCACCAAAGAGGTGGCAACAGTGTTAAACACCTTAGACATCGCCATACCCGTTAATTTACCCGAGAACTCAAAATTGAGGTTAAGTTCAACCTTACACGCCTCTTCAGAGAGAACAGTAAAAGTCCATACACCCTCCAATTTTTGGAAAGGCCCATCAACCAGTGAGAGTTTCATCTCGGCGGGACGTTTCAACTCATTACGCGTTGTAAAACTGTAACTAAGACCACCCTTAGAGAGGTTCAATGTCGCCTCAAGCATCGCATCACTTTCGCTAATGACCTCGGTACTCGCACACCAGGGCAGAAACTCTGGGTAACGACGCACATCATTGATCAGATCGAACATCTGCTCTGCAGTATGCAAAACCAAGGCGGTACGATTCACAACCGTCATAAATCAAAACACTATTAACTAACTTGTGCCCATATTGTCACGGTTAACGTATCGACACACAAGAGAAGAGGCCAACAAGTTAGCAACGCCTTTCTTTGCCAGCCCCGCCTCTATATAATCCGCGCCATGGCTAAAAAGAAGAAGGCACCCGGTGGCAACACCATCTGCCAAAACAAGCGAGCTCGCTTTGAGTACACGATAGAGAACAAGTTCGAAGCTGGACTTGTCCTAACCGGATGGGAGGTGAAAAGCCTCAGGGAAGGTCGTGCACAACTGGTAGAGTCCTACATCGACTTCAAAAATGGTGAAGCTTGGCTCCTTGGCTCACACTTCTCACCACTTAAAACAGCTTGTACCCATGTAGTAGCCGACCCTGTGCGCCCACGTAAGCTTCTGATGCACCGCACAGAGCTCAACCGCTTAGCGGGAGCCGTGGAAGCAAAAGGCTACACCTGTGTTGCTCTCTCAATCTACTGGAAAGAGGGACGTATCAAATGTGAAGTTGGCCTTGCCAAAGGTAAGAAACTTCACGACAAACGCGCAACTGAAAAAGAGCGCGATTGGAATCGCGAGAAACAGCGAGTTTTAAGCAAAAACCAATAACGCTTGTAACGTTACTCGCACACTCTATAATGACCCGTTCTGGGGGTGACTTGGATTCGACGCTGATTACGAACCCTTAGGTGCATGTCGAGAATGTGATGATTCTCGTTAATCCCTCATCACACAGTTATAGTTGCAAACGACGATAACTACGCTCTAGCAGCTTAAGCCTGCTAGCGCTGCCCTCTAAGGTGTCTATAACTCAGAGTTTCGGCAGTGTCATATGAGATAGAATCGCCCCGCGTCTTCGCCTTAAGCCAACGGGTTAAACACTAAAAAGGCTCGCCCATAACAGCCTGACTCTCGGCTCGTGACGGGTTAATTTAATAGAGATGTCTATGCATGTAGAGCTTGAGGCAGAGGATTGACGGACGCGGGTTCGAAACCCGCCACCTCCACCAAACAACCTTATAAATCAGCACCTTACAAGGTGCTTTTTTATAATTCCCACATAGCACCCCACAAAAGATAAAAGGCTAGAATAAGCGAGTATTTTGAGGTGTTATGCAAAAGACTTAGATCACAACAATCTACGATTGAGGTATTTGAGGTAGATTTCCCTGTATTAACCAAACTACTGTGTGGTTAACTTTTTTGAATTTATAGATAGGTATATTAACTAAAAACCACTATAGAGAATCTACCTCAAATACCTCAATCGTTATGACCAACAGCTCGGCTAATTTCTAGAAGTAATATCTCTAGATCACGCATCTCTGCAGCATAAGCGCCGCTCTTAAGAGCATTCATGCAGGAGATACGCTTACCCTGCTCTGTTTTAGGCCCTGTCGACTTCAACCAAGGCTTCGATTTCCTGATTCGCTCTGCTTGCTTTGCCCGAGCTTCGTCTGTCCATCTCATGGATATCACCTGTGTTTAGTTCGTTTCCGAGATTTTTTTCTGAATAATTGATCTGCTGATTAGTCGCCACATTGGCATTCTCAGCTCGAATAAAGCTCACATTGGCTTTAGGGTGGGTTAGTTCACTGATCGTACTAGCTGTTCGGCGAGTGTGGTTCTGAACTTTCAGCGCCATATCCAAAATCGCCAGCATTCGTTCAGGGTTGTTTTGAGCAACTGCTAGTCGGGTAGTACGGGTAAAAAGCACATCAAGCAGGTGAAGTTGGGACGATAGCTTATCGACAAGATGACCATTGTCGCCAGACTTAACGCTCTTAGCTAAAGAGCGAGCTTCTGAGACGAATTGAGCGACATCTATGGTAGAACCATTACCCGTTTTGAAAAGCTCTCCAGCAAGCTCTGCGGAAATGTATTCACTGCCTGCGCCAGCTAAAATTTCAGACTCTAATGTGGATGGTTTCTTTGATTTAGGCATAGGGTGAACCTCAATTTGGGACACTCTAATTTTACCATAAACTAGTCCGCTAAAAGCGTGTAAATGATGTCTTACAATTGCCCTTAGCGGCCCTCCCTACGATAAAGTATGACTGGTAGTGCAGGGCTTAAATGTGCCTATTTTGGAACTTCAGTCGAACGCCACTTAATCCATCTTAAGTGACGTTTCAGATTCTGATCAGATTCACTTCAACGGTAAGTAGATATCAGTCAACAAGTCACACTCATCAACTTCGAAAATAAAATTTAGATACTCGAAGTAAATCGGATGATCTCTAAGCTCCTCTTGGCTTTCAGGCAACCAGTTTTTTATTGCATGCCAAATTGAATCGCTAAGACCGTCGTGACTGCCTTTGTGACGTATGACAGCGCATTTCCCTGCTGGAAGCGTTCCATTTTTAATGCCGAAACTATTTTCAGGGACGTGGCTTTTAACTGACCCACAAACATCCCAGCGAAACTCGTCAGGGGGTGTGGTTTCTGGATCACTATAGGCGATACCAAATGTTCGGCTTGTCTTTACTGGTGATAGCCCCGTCTCTTTTCTCCATTCGATAAACTTACCAGCTGTTTTGAGCACGGTATCTGGGGAACCTATGTGGGACAGATAAGCGATTTGTATTTCAGGGAACTCTGTAACCTTAACCTTAATTTCCATTTTATGCCTCTTATTGAGTCTTGATTGCTCTCTCTTAAGCCGTAAATTCCAGTTTCCCCAATCAGCATTTTGTCTGAATTCGCTTGGAAGCTGTCCAACTTCACGTTTAAAAGCACGACTGAAAGCCTCAGGGCTATCAAAGCCCGCCTCAAAACCGATATCTGACAAATTAACATTTTTCTCAAAACTGATGCGGAATGACGCTCGTCGCAGTCGCAGGTAAAGCACATATTGCTGGACACTTAATCCCGTAACGGCCTTAAATACCCTGTGAAAGTGAAACTTGGAGTAGCATGCTACATCGCTTAGAACGTCCAAACTAAGCGGACCATCCAAGTTGTACTCTATGTATTCACAAACGTGCTCTATTCTTTGGTGCAAGCTGTTCATTTCGACAATTTACCACTGAAAACCATGTAGGCATGGTATTGAGTTTAGTTGACTTGGTCTTGATTCAGATTGCTGAAATAACGATCAGTATAAGAAGTGAGAATTCTGGGCTTGCTTGCACGATTATCTGACGGCACAGCTTCTGTGCATATTGGTGACTTAGAATTCCGTTTTGACCCTTAGTCCGCTATTGCGGGTAATGAGTCATTAATTAGTAATGCAGATCTATTCGTACTTTTGCGCAAGTTAGTAGTGCTTTGTTATGCATAGTTATGAAAGTCACGCAACGGACGACCCAGTAACTATATGATTTAATTGACTTATAATTGCATTTGATTATTGAAAATCCTCGTGTCGGTGGTTCGATTCCGCCTCGAGGCACCATATTTAAAGGCTTGCAGACGATGTAAGCCTTTTTTGTATGTGCCCTTCACCTCGCGATTTTTTTAAATGTGCATACCCTTAACGCATTAAAGACGGGAGGTTGTATTACATGCACCAGAAGGGGGGCTAATCGACCTGATTAGAAGCTATCATCGTGATATCTCCGTTAAACCTTATCTCTTAAAAGTTTCAACCGCTCAGCCTTAGCTTTGAGTATATGCTTTCTTGCGGCAAATTCTGCACTATCACCATCTCTCTGTGCGATTGCTATTACGATGGAGCTATGCTCCTTGAAAGCCTCTTCTGTTCGAACTGGATCAGCTAGGGTGGTCTTTCCAAGTAGCGCCATAGCGTTGGATAGGCTGCGCAGTGCGCCAAGCAGGTAACGGTTATTGGCACAGCTGTAGAGTAGGTTGTGAAACTGACGGTTAAAACTCACTACGCGAGAAGGCTCTGACCTGCACTCATACATTAGATCATTCAGGGCATTAAGCTCCTCTATCTCTGCACTCGAGGCATGTTGTGCCGCGTAGCGAGCAGCAGTGCCTTCAAGGACTTCTCGCATCGCATAGAGTTCAATAATCTCTCGGTGAGACAGACTCTTTATTACCGCTCCCTTACGCGCTTCATGAATCAGCAGCCCCTCAGATTCAAGCTTCAAGATAGCGTCGCGGATAGGCGTTCGGCTAATTCCAAACTTTTCGGCAAGTTCGACCTCTCTGATACGAGTTCCCGGCTTTAACTCTCCCTCCTGTATAGCAGTGAGTAACTTGTCGTATGCAATCTCAACACGCGAGCGTTCATCTCTCGAGTCGTTTATCATTTCCACTCCACTTCCACTTTTCCAAATTTTTTTGACAGATTAACAGAACACTGAAATAATTGCATGCAGTTGTATACACAGGAATGCAAATGAGCACATCAACAAAAGAGTTCGACGTTATTGTTGCCGGTGGTGGACAGGCGGGTCTCATCTCCGCAATTGTTGCAGCAGAGGCTGGCGCGTCAGTTTGTCTACTGGAGGGCGCACCCAAAAGTTACAGAGGAGGCAACACACGCCACACTCGAAATTTGCGCCCTATGCATAATGGACCGCTCTCTGTACTTAGCGGCGTGTATGATGAGGAGGAGTACTGGGACGATCTCCTGCGTGTTACCAAGGGAAAAACTAACGAGTCAATGGCTAGGATGATGTTGCGCGAATCAGCCAGTTGTGTTGATTGGCTAGAGCAACGAGGCGTGCAGTTCCAACCCCCCCTGGGAGGTACTCTTCATCTAGGGCGCACAAACGCTTTCTTCATGGGTGGAGGTAAACAACTGATCAATGCGCTCTACCGCTTTGCCGAGAAGTTGGGAATCAGAATACTTTACGAAGCAAAAGTTACAGATATTAAATTTGAAGCGGGCCGCTTCGAGGGTGCATACATCGGCAAAGAGTACATTCAAGGTCGAGCCTTTGTGGCGGCTGCTGGCGGATTTGAAGCCAACATCGAATGGTTGAGGGAGGCTTGGGGCCCGGTCGCAGAGAATTTTATTATTCGAGGAACGCCCTACAACCGCGGGGAGCTACTGAAACTACTGCTCGACAAAGGCGCGAAGCAGATTGGCGAGCCTGACCAGTGTCATGCAGTAGCGATTGATGGCAGAGCCCCCAAGTTTGATGGCGGTATATGCACCCGAGTTGACTGCGTATCGCTCGGCATTGTTGTTAACAAAGAGGCGAAGCGCTTCTATGACGAGGGAGAGGATTTCTGGCCAAAGCGCTATGCAATTTGGGGCCGACTTGTCGCAAAACAACCAGATCAGATTGGACACGTCATCATTGATGCCAAATCCAAAGGCGCTTTTATGCCTCCAGTGTTCCCTGCCGAGACAGCCGACACAATCGAGGAGCTCGCGCTTAAAATTGGACTCGACCCTCAGACACTGAAATACACAGTAGATACGTTTAACGCCGCGGTTCAACCGGGGACGTTCGACCACACCGAACTCGATGGATTGGCTACGTCTGGGCTTGAAGTAAACAAGACTAACTGGGCTCGACCTATAGACACACCTCCCTACAACGCCTACAGCCTCAAGCCAGGCATCACTTTTACCTACCTTGGCGTCGGCGTAAACCAACAGGCAAAAATGCTGATGCGGGACGAAACCCCTAGTGAAAACATCTTCGCAGCAGGAGAAATAATGGCGGGTAATGTGTTGGGCGAGGGGTACCTCGCCGGCATCGGTATGACAATTGGAAATGTTTTTGGACAGATTGCTGGAAGAGAGGCTGCAAAATATGCGCTCAACAAATAATGTGAATGAAGCCGCCCGCATCATGACAATTTGTAACGCTTGCCGTTACTGTGAAGGGCATTGCGCCGTGTTTCAGGCGATGGAACTACGTCTTGAGTTCAATACCGAGAACCTCGACTATCTGGCAAACCTTTGTCATAACTGCGGCTCGTGCTACCACAACTGTCAATATGCACCACCGCATGAGTTCAATCTAAACGTGGCAGCGGTTTTTGCGGATTTACGTCAAGAGAATTATGCGGCGTACGCCTGGCCTGCCCCACTCGGCCGTCTGTTCGCACAAAATGGTCTGTGGGTCTCTATTGTGACTGCATTGATACTGGGCCTTTTTATGGCCGGCGGAGCGGTACTAACCGGTGCTGATTTCTTTGCAGCACACCCCAACCAGTTTTACGGTGTGATTTCACATAACGTTTTAGTTTCTCTATTCGGCTCCGTGGGTATCTTTGTCCTTCTGGCGCTTAGTCTATCGATTCGAAAATTTTGGCGTGCGTTGAGTTTGCCCAGTCCATTTAGCCTCGACTGGGCGAGCGTTGGCACCGGTATCAAAGCAGCCCTCAGCTTGAAATATCTAGATGGAGGTAATGGCCAAGGCTGTTCCTATCCAACCGAAACACCGTCAATGCTGCGCCGTTGGTTTCACCAGGCGACTTTCTGGGGTTTTATGCTTTGTTTTGCGGCAACCTCAGTCGCTACGGTCATGCATTATGGCTTAGAACTACCTGCACCCTACGGCTATATCTCCCTTCCTAAACTTTTGGGAATCACAGGTGGCATTGGTTTGTTGGTGGGCCCTTTGGGCTTACTAGTACTCAAGCGCAAAGCAGACCCTGCAGTCAGAGGGCGCAACAATGGTGGTATGGATGTGAGCTTTCTTGTCTTGCTTTTTGCCACCAGCGCTACGGGACTCGGCTTGATGCTAGTGAGCACAACACCTTGGGTCGGGCCCGCACTCTGCTTGCACTTGGGCTTTGTGATGGCGCTGTTTTTATCCATGCCATACGGAAAATTTATACACGGCTTCTATCGGTTAATCGCTTTGGTCGCCTTTGCAGTCGAACAGGAGCGCCATCAGGCAGTAGTCGGAGTAGCAAAACCAGATCGGATAGCGATTCGAAGCGTCGGCTAATTTTTCGTCCTTGTTAAAAACAGGCGGGCTACGAATGGGGCTCCTAGGATAACCAAAATCATACGTGTCAAATGGTGGACTATGATAAAGCCCAGATCAGCCCCACTGATGATTGCTAAGAGCGTCATCTCAGCCTGTCCACCCGGAGCATAGGCGAGAAAAATGTCTAACTGAGAGTGGCCCATATCTATTGAAGCTATAGCGATCGTAAAAATGGCTGCTAGCGCTGCAAGTATGAGTATGAAGACCGTCGCCACAGCAAGCAGACCGGCAACTTCTTTCAGCTTTACACCGGTGTAGTACACCCCAATACCGAGCCCTATAAAGAATTGGGCAAAAATAAGAGCCTCCGCTGGTGGGCGACTATCCACGGCGCCAGAAAGGGAAAGTATGGCCGATGCCAACATGGGGCCGAGAATAGTCGCTCCAAAGAGCTTCAATCGCTCTGCTACTTGCCAGCCAATAACTCCGGAAAGCGCCAGCAATAGTAGCTCGTGGCCCGGGATACTAATCGCGGGAGCGCCAATGGGGCGATCTAGGGATGCACCGAAGAGTTGACTAACCAGCAAAGGAGCAACCACTACAACGATGAGCACTCGGGTTGCGTGTATCAGAGATAGTGCTTTTGGATCTGCACCCGCTTCGATACCAAAAACCACCATATCCTGCAGTCCACCTGGCATGGCCGCATAATACGCGGTTTGGCGATCAAGTTTACCAACACGCTCAAAAAACGGCACACCGATTAGACCGATTAAAATTACATATAGGGGAATAAAGGCGACCGACAAAGCAATACTCGGCAGCACGTGGATGACTGCAGGAGTCAGCGATGAGCCGATTGCGACCCCTAGAATTACCCTACCGATCTTGGAGATTACTCCAAATCCGCGAAGTTTGGCGCCTAGGAGCGCTGCAGCTAAACAGGCAAAGAGGGGACCGAATAGAAAGGGCAGCGGCAAATCCAATACCTTAAACGCAGCAACGCCGAGCAGTGCAAAAGAAAATGTCGATATTCGTGTCCGCTGCCTTTCTATGAACTGAGTGATCACCCTTACTCTTTCCAGATCTCAGGGTTTATCATATTTAACGGCTCACCAGCAGCGAATGCGTTGATCTGATCGAATGCATCACCAAACTGTTTGTTGAACTCGTCTTTTGTAACAAAGCCGATATGGGGGGTGCCTATAAGGCGCGCATGATTCAGTAGCTCATCGGTAGCATCTGTAAGTGGCTCAGTATCGAAAACATCAACTGCTGCCATCTCAATCTCATTTGAGTTCAATGCAGCTAGCAAAGCTCCAGGGGCGATTAGACCAGCTCGAGAGGTATTCACAAGCACCGCATCAGAACGCATCGTTTCAAGGTCACTCAAGGTTATAATTCCACGTGTCTCGGGCACGAGACGAAGGTGAAGGGAGACAACATCGCTGCTAGCAAAGAAGGCCTCGCGACTCTCTGGTACATATTCTCCAGCAGCCTTTGCACGCGCACGCCCCTCTTCGGAGCCCCACCACTGAACCCGCATGCCAAAGGCTTTTCCGACCTCTGCAACGGCCTGACCAATTAGGCCAAAACCATAAAGACCAAGTGTTCGGCCTCGTAGGCTTTTTCCGACACCCATCTGCCAATCACCCGCTTTCAGCGATTGCATTTGCTGAGGAATCTGCCGCATGGCAGAAAGAATTAGCCCCCATGTCAGCTCTGCTGCAGCGTAGTTTGGTGAGCCACCCCCTTTGGGTAGCTTTGAACATAGAAGTACGTTGTTGTCCCTACAGGCTTGCACATCAACGTGCGGGAACACTCCACGCTGGCTGATCAGCTTTAGGTTTGGTAGTTGCTCCAGTAGCTCGCGCGTGACAGCTGTGCGCTCACGAAACAGTACTACTGCGTCTGCATCCTTCAAGCGGAGTGCCAATTGCTCGACCTCTTCAACGTGGTCAGTCCAAACAGTCACTTCGTGCCCGTCCAGCTTTGCAAAACACGGTAAAGTTTTTAACGTATCGAACCAATCATCAAGGATATGCACTTTCATTACAAATCTCCTAAACTTCATCGAACAGATTCAGGCTTATTTCGACACTCCAACCGAAATTGACGGTGTTGAGTATCCTAGGGCTCCCAAATCGTTGCGGGAACAAAAATATTACCGTCGGCAAGCTTACGCGCGGTTCTCACCAGGCCCGCAGCTTCAAATTCAAAGCCGCAGTTGGTATTAAACTCTACTAATACGTCCATACTACCGCTTGGATGCTCTAGTTTGACGTTGCTGGGGCTTTCGGACGGCCGTGTAAGCATTCCATCGGCAACACTCCCAGGCGTGAGTGCGCAAGCAGCGATGCACTGTCCCCCAGTAACTGCCATAGTCGGATGAGTCTTCCAAGGCATGAAATAGCGCGTCGCAATTGTTCCGTCATTCTTGGCAGGAGCCAGAACCGCGAATTTTGGAACAACTGATTCTCTAACGTCGCCTAGGCCCATCAACTCACCAGCTTTGATACGAATCGCTTCAAACCGCTCAAAAAACTCAGCATTTTTATCTAGTTCTTCAACAGTTTCATATCCTGTTATGCCAAGATCTTCTGCACGAGCGATAGCACACGGCATCGCAACATCCATACATGTGACTTCTACACCATCAATTAGGTCGCGCGTTTTGCCTGTAGGCAGAAAAGCGCCAGTGGCTCCACCTGCAACATCTAGAAAAGTGAGCTCGATAGGGGCTGCTGTGCCAGGTACGCCATCGATTGCAGTATCACCGCAGTAAACCACTGCTCCATCCGATGTACGGACACGCGCTTTTACTCGGGCACCCGTATTCACTGCACGAATCTTAATCTCTGTGATCGGTTCAATCGCATCGATGAGTCCCATTTCAATAGCAGCAGGCCCAACAGCTGACAACATATTTCCACAAGTCGGCTTGAAGTCGACTAACTGCTCTTCGACACTTACCTGAGCGAAGAAGTAGTCTATATCTGCCCATTCATCATCGGAGACTGACAGCATGGCTACTTTGGTGGTGACGGCATTACCTCCACCGATCCCATCAATATTTAGCGAATGCCCTGAACCCGTAGCAGCTATAAGAACTTGAGCAAGCGTATCTAGATCTTCAGGCAGGTCCGAACGCTTGAAGTAAGGGCCACGCGAAGTACCACCTCGCATGAAAAGATAAGGTATAGCAGTTTGAGTTAGTTTAGAGGCCATGGCAGATCAACCGCTCCTTGCAAAAGGCCTGGTGGGAAATCACGATTCAATGCGCCTGCCATCAGACACATAAACGCGACACCCGCAGCCGTCAATAATATAGTTTTACCCCAGCTCGATTGAGCCCGGATTCTAAAGAAGCTGATCATAAAGCCGCCGAGCGCTAGGATAAATCCGACAAAGTAAGTCGCAATGATCAGGCTCGCAAGCCAGCTCAGCGTCGCCCAGAGTCCGTGCGGAGCAGTTGCATCATCCCCTGCAATTTCTTTATCGGCAAAAATTGTATCACCCTCTGGTCGCAAAACCATTTGCGCAAAAAGAACTAAGCAACAGAGTAGTGCGATACCGCCAATAACGAGGGGTACGATTTTATCAGTCATGTTGTAATCCGGGATCATGCTAGCATCAACCACAGCAAAAGATATGTAAGCCGACACGCATAGCAGAAATAGCAATGGCGCACGCTTACTCCCGGCAACAGACTCACCCTCTGACATGATTTTCTTCGCTTGACGAATACCAACAACCACTGAAATAACAGTGATAATGATTAGAATTATTACGATCGGGCTGAATACATAGTCCATCCCCTCTTCGAAACTCTTACGGAAGCGGAAGCTAGCGACCTGAAAAGCTTGGTTTGTAAACTTTTCCACTGGATTTGAAAGAACGAAACCGATTAAGAATGCCGGACGAGACCAATCAAAGCGACGCAGAAATATGCCGATCAAACCTATAGCAAATAGTGCCAATAAATCTTCAAAATTCTGTCCAGACTGAAAGGCTGCAAAGCTGATCAGCATAAACAGGAACGGTGCGAGATATGTAAACCGGATAGTTGTGAGGCGAGCTATACCGCCAGAAGCAGCTATGCATAACAATGTACCTAAAACATTTGCCAGAGCTAAAAGCCAGACAATAGAGTAGGTAATATCTAGATTGCTTTTCAGCATCTGTGGCCCTACCTCGATAGAGCCAGAACCAAGCAGTGCAACGGCACCAATAAAGATCGCCATTGAACCCGATCCAGGAATGCCAAACAAGAGAGTAGGAACAAGACCGCCACCCTCTTTAGCGTTATTAGAACTCTCAGGACCAATAACACCTCGGATCTCTCCTTTACCGAAATTCGATTTATCTTTCGTTGTTTGAACAGTATGTCCGTATGCTATCCAATCAACAACTGAACCACCGAGCCCCGGAATAACTCCTACGATCACACCAATTATGGAGCAACGCATCGATAGCCATTTATTGTTGAACCAATCCTTCACACCCTCAGTCCAACCTGCTCCAAGTTGAGCTTCTTTGGCTATAGAACGATCTTGCCTAAGTAGAGAAACGATTTCTGGAACTGCAAAAATGCCTAAGCCAACAATTACTAATTTCAATCCGTCGGTAAGGTATGGGAAGTCATAGCTTGCCATACGCAGGCTACCACCAGCATCCGCCACACCTATGGTACCAATCATCATGCCCAGGCCAGCAGCAGCAATCCCCTTTAGCGCAATACGTCCAGCTAAAACAGCGACCATTGATAATCCCAGAACTGTAATCATGAGCATTTCGGGCAACCCGAAGGCCAAAACAATTGGGCGGGCGACAAGTATAAAAAGAGTTAGAAACGCAGCACCAACCAAACCACCGAACAGCGAAGATGCAAATGCAGCTGATAAAGCACGTGCAGCCTCACCTTTTTGTGCCATTGGAAAGCCATCTAACACAGTTGCTTGCGAAGCTGAACTACCAGGTATTCCCATAAGTACGGATGCAAATGTATCTGAAGTAGGAACTACAGCAAGCATCCCGATCATCAGCGCTAAACCATATACAGGTTCCATACCAAACATAAATGGTAATACCAATGAAAGGCCCGCGATGCCCCCTAAACCGGGAAACACTCCGACGCATAGCCCTAGAAGTACACCGAGGAACAGATAACCAAGTACGATAGGTTGCATAATTAGAGCCCATGCATCTGCCAATGCAGGTACAGCTCCAGTTAAAAAGTCCATGGAATTTCCAGATATTTAGTTACAAGAAACACCCTGCCAGAAACTCTGGCAGGGTTGATGTTCGATGAGAACCTGTGACTTATTTAGAGAGGTCGACACCGTAATCATTTTTCAACCAAGCTTTGACGTTTTGCTTAGCAGATTTTGGCGCAGATGTTGCATTTTTAAGTGCTTTTTCGGCACCTTTACCTACAAATACATCATACTTGCCGACATGTTTGGCTGCGAGTTTAGCGAAATCAGGGTGTTTACGCACAGCATCAAACGCTTTTGAATAAGTATCGATGACATCTTGGGGAGTTCCAGCTGGCAAAAATGCCAGTTTTTGAACAGCAAATCCTGAGATGAAGAAGGCTTTCCATGCTTCCCAATCATCACCGCTAGTTTCACAACCCACTGTCGCTTCACATACCTCTTTAAATGATGGCATTTCAGGGAATGTAGGGTCACGAACGATGTTACCGTTCTCATCCAATGCACCCCAAGACATCATTGGTACCGCAGAGCCTGCCTCAACAAGTGGTGCTGAGCCTTTGATGTATGAAGATGATGTTTGATAATCGATAGTCGCTTCGCCGCGCTCGAACATTAAACGGCCGTCGCCTCGTCCTTTGATACCAAATACCGGCTCGACATTCATACCGAGCATTTTCCATGCAAGGAGAGGAACAAGATCTAGAGTAGTAGCACCCTGACTACCGTAAATAAAATCTACACCTTTAAGGTTATTTGCAGAACCATCAAACTTCTTGCCATCTTTAGCGTTCAGGTAAGCTACACCACCTGTACCTGATGCCATAACTGCATTCCAGTCATTGTATTCGTAGCGAACTCGTGGATCTTCAAGCAAGTAAGGGAACTGAGTTGAGCCGGAAGTACCAAAGAGCAACGTACCGTCACTGTGCTTTTGTTCTTGGAACCAGTTAGCACCTTTTGTAGAACCAGCACCAGGCATAAACTTCACAACCACAGTTGGTTTACCTGGAAGCTGCTCTGAAAGAAGTGGTGCGAAAAAGTTAGCCCATTTAGCAGAACCACCGGTTTCTGAGAACGGAATAACCCACTCGATTGTTTTACCGCTAAAATCAACGGCTGCATTTACTGAAGATGAGATCGCAACGGCAGTTAAGCCAGCGGTTAGTGCTACTTTAAGCTTAGATAGTTTCATCTAAGATACTCCTCGTATTATATTTGTAATTGAATGTCTGCATTGGATGCTTAACAAAGCCGATAATACTGACACAACCTTGCGCCAAGCTTGCGAGATTAGATGCGTATTACAGTTATTGAAGATAATGAAGCTTTAGCAAGCGCCATTGCCATTCGCTTACGAGGCAATGGACACGCTGTTGATTTGTTAAACAACGGTACTTCAGCAGAAGCTTTCGTATTAAGAGAGGGCAGTGATCTAATCGTTCTAGATGTAAATCTCCCTGGCAAGGATGGATTTGAGCTGCTAAGCAGCTTAAGGGCCAAAGGGGTGATGACGCCGGTTATTATGGTGACTGCTCGAGCAGACATGGCTGACCGAATCACTGGCTTAGATCGTGGAGCGGATGACTATCTAGTAAAGCCATTTGAAATGGAAGAGCTTGAAGCTAGGATTCGTGCCTTACTTCGCCGTCAACGACTTGATCTGGTGGTAAAGGAAGTCTTTGGTAGACTCGCTTTTGATAAAGGAAGCCGCCAAGTATTAATTGATGATGAAATTATTGACGTGCCTCGCAAAGAAACCGCTCTACTAGAGTGCTTACTGGATTCAAGAGGTCGACTAGTCTCGAAGGGTCAACTGATAGATCATATTTACGGTGTAGGAGCAGACGTCGAGGACAGCTCAATTGAGCCCTTTGTGTCACGATTGCGTTCAAGACTCAAAGGTAGCGGTGTGATGATCAAAACCGCTCGTGGATTAGGATACATGTTGGAACTAGTTGATTAACATGAAGTTTACTTCTCTAAGTTCTAGATTGGTGGGCATGATCACTATCCCACTCACTATTCTTTCAGTGGGATTAGGTATCTGGCGCTATGAGTACGATAGTGGCGTTGCTGAAAAGCTTTCAGATAGAACACTTTTTTCTACTGCTATCGCAATTAGTCGAGATACTGCAACGCTTTCAGGTGATCTTATTTCTGTTGCAACACGTGACATTATTACTAATGCAACTGGCGGAGAGATCTTCTACCATGTCGCTGAAACTGGAGGCTTTCACCTTACTGGCTATGCCTATCCACCAGCAGATTTTGACTATGCCAGCCTTAAAGTTGGCGAACCCGTCTTCGCAACCGCTACCTATAGAGGTGAACCTGTAAGGGTGGTTGCACTTAAAAGTATCGGGACTATCAGCGGCTTCGAGCGTTCATACATTGTCACTGTTTGGCAAAGTGTAGCATCACGAACAAATTTACAGTTTGAACTCGCACTCAGAACACTTGCTTTATTCTTTGTACTGATCTTAGTCTTAGGCGTAGTTGTGTGGATTGCAGTCAAACGCGGGCTACGACCTTTGCAAAAAATTGAAAAGGAGCTCTCCGAGCGCTCTGTTAGAGATTTAAAACCGATTGCAGCACCAGTTCCTGCTGAACTGGATGAAACTATGCGCTTACTAAATGGTCTACTTTCACAACTCAAACTGAGCCTTGATCAGCAACATGATTTCGTATCCGATGCGGCACACCAACTAAGAAATCCCGCTGCGGCAGTGTCCGCATTAGTAAGCACTTTCGCTGATGCGAAGAGTGAGGAAGATCGAAAGGAGCAGCTAAATCAATTAAAAAAGGCTGCGCGCCAAGGCCTAAGAGTTTCTCAGCAACTTCTATCACTAGAGCGAATTGACAGTCTTGGAGACCTAGAACGAGCTGAACATGTAAACTTGAATGAAATCGCTTTTAATGTATGTAAAGACATGGCACCAGAAATAATAAGGGCAGGGATAGAATTCGAATACATCGAAGCTGGTGAACCGCTTGTGACCTTGGCAGATAAGGTGGCTATTGAGGAGGCCTTACGAAACCTGATCGATAATGCTGAGAAACATGGAGGAGAAAGTTTAAATAGCGTTACTGTAGAAACCTTCAAACGAGATCAGGTAGTTTGCATACGCGTAACAGATGATGGAGCAGATCTTAAGCCCGAAGATTCGGATAAAGTGTTCAGCCGTTTTAGGCAGCTTCAACCATCAGAGGGTAGCGGGCTTGGGCTATCGATAGCATCTACTGCCGCATTGAAAAATGGAGGCAAGCTAGTAATTGAATCAGTTAATAGCGGGGCAAGTTTAACTCTCAGTTTACCCTGCGCTAATTAGGTGTAGTATTAATCTAAAGGCCGGGCCTGACGACACTAACACCCTTGAAGCGTTGGTCGTTTTATCGATTCATTTCTCGACTGTATAAAACAATTTTAACCAAACATGTTTTTCCTGGACAGTAAACCAAGTCGGTGCACAAAATGAGAACAATAGCATCTTCAACTAACTTTAAAATTCTATCAATGCTATTAAGCTTTCTCAGTGGTAACGTAATGGCAGAACAGTCGCTAACAGAGCTACCCTCTTATAACTCTTGCACTCAAATTATCGAGTCCTCACCAAAGTTAGAATCTGCACTAACTCTAATTCGGTCATCAAATCTGAATGTCAGCAGCGATATAGAAAGTGGCCTAATTCATTCACGGTTCAAAGAAAATTTCGAACTTCACTTTGCAGCTCTATTAAATTTAGATAACTATGGATTGACACCAAAAAATGGCAGCAATACTCTGGAAATAAGATTGACCAATATTGAACATCCTACTATAGGTGTTTCAACTAAGGCTTGGGTAGATATCGAAGTTCGAATCCCATCAAACGAAAAACAAGATTCGACTCAACATCTACGCATTGAGGGTAAAGCAAACTACACGGACTCTTTATTTGGTCCTCAACGTCTCAACTTAGCAATAGACCGCGCAATTTGTAGCGCTATATCCTTGATAAAATTTGCTCATCGTTAGTGCCAAAATTCGAAAATCTCTTCGTATCACATCTCCCAATCTTAAGTCATCAAGTTATAGGGTATAAACTGTCGTAATAGTGAGTAGTTTAAGTGAGCGAAATTAATTATTTCCAGTTAGAGCAAGGAATCAGGATCTTAGAATTAGAAGATGCCTTATCGGCAGCTCGAGCCGATGCTGGAAGTTTAAAAGAAGAACTTGATTCAACGAAAAGCCTGCACGAAAAGGATGCCGCAATCTTGAAGAAGACCATTCAAGATTTAGCTCGTTTAAAGTCTGACATTAATAAATTGGAAAAAGAGAAAAATTTACTTCACTCACTCAATCCTGAAAAATTAAAACGCAGCCTACACGAACAAAAGCGAAAAACTGAAGAAGCTAAAGCTGCGCTAATTGAGTTAAAGAATCGAACAAAAGAAGCCCATCACAAGAATCAAAAAGAAATTCAAAATCTAAAAGCAACCCTCTACAAACTTCTTACAGAAGAAGATTTTTTTGCAGAGATCGGCTGCTACCGTCTTATGGTGAGTGGGTTTCGTTTCCCAGATGATACCAAGTCGGATAAAGCGCTAACGCGAATTAGAGTCCTGAACACGATCACATCAGAATCCTGCGTTGTAAAAAAAGTGACGACTGACGGTAAAGTAGAGATACCGACCGGTATGCTTCTGCCGCCTGAGGTAAAACAGCGAGTAATCCAAGAATGGACCGCTCTCAATTACGATAAAGCCAATCCTACCTAAATTGATTTAGATCGATCCATTGATAGAGAAAATCACTACTACACCTATGCCTTCTTTAAACTGAACTAGTCACTCACTTAGCAAAAAGCCAAAAGACGTCGTTTGCTAGTAAGGAGTAATTTAAATAGGTTGTGTGTTCGGAGTTTTGTGTAATTAAGTAGTGTTTTTTTGCATAGTTATGAAAGTCACGCAACGGACGCCCCAATAACCATATGATTTAATTGAACTTATAATCGCATTCGATTATTGAAAATCCTCGTGTCGGTTGGACATCCCCTCATGCCAAATATTTGAGGTATTTGAGGTAGATTCTCTTAGGTGATTTTTATTTACTAATTATTATTTTTTAACCAATCTAGCGAGTTAGCACTAGATTGGTTAACTATAGGAATTCTACCCCAAATACCTCATTGATCAGTCACCTGCTAATATCAACGGATTCACTTCATATAGAGTACTTCGTGGATGATTTGCCTGTTTTTTACGTATATACCCTCGCTCTGCTAGTATCTCAAGTGCCCCAGCCTCATCCCCAATCTTGGTAAACAAACTCTTGTGATCCTGACAGACCTTGCGACGAGTAAACTCATTCAACTGTTTACGTTTTATCCATCTTAGGACCCTTTGAGAAGCTGATACATCAGGATCAACAGCCATCAGATCGAAGGCAAGAAGAGCATGCTCAGCAAGTGCCTTACCTGTTTCTACTGCTGCCGTCATATCTTCAACACATAATGCCGTATTACCACTAGATTCTTTATGACGAGCAACATGAAACAACCCGGCTATTCTGCCGACTGCACCAGGAAGCTTACCTCCCCAGTCACGGCAATACTCGAAACGACCGCCTTCAGCCAGATCCTGTTCTACCTCATGCCAGAAAGATTTCCATTCTGAAAAAGCCGAATCTGATAAGTTAATAATTGATCCATCTTCGTCTCGCTGCATGAAGGCAAAATCCAACAAGTCTCCAAGCAACACCGCATAGTCCGCTTCTACAAATGGAGAAATTTCCACTGTATTGCCAGTACGAGAACCCAAGTTAGAATTCGGCACAACATACAAGAAACGACCCAGAAGACCTCGACCTTTGAATCCAGGCTTACTTTTCATCGCTTGTAGAACATCCGGTTGTACCGCCAATACCATGCTTAAACGCGGATTATCGAGAATTACTTGTGCACCACTTTTTCGATCTACCCTAACAGGGTCTCCAGCATGGGCTTGTAGGTAGAGATCGATATTGGGGACTCCTTGGTTATATCGACCAGCCATTGTTTCGAAGATACCTCCCTCTGATGACATCACCCCACAAGTTTCTGCATTATCTTCCATGAGCAGTGCTAATTGCTCTGTTGTCACATCAGATGCCCAAACCCTTGGCAGAGTTGGCACGACTGGGATTTTAGACTCCAATTCTCTGATCTGCTTCTCCAGGTCCATTTCCACCTGAGCCTCAGCTGCATTAGCTAAATCTTTCTCCAATTTAGTTAACTTTTTATTAAGACGCCTAACCTTTACCTCGATCTCTTTGACCTCCGCTCCTAGCTCTTTTCGCTTTTGAGATTCCCAATCTATAAAAGGTTTCGCCACCTTCTTAAATACAGCAGACTTTCTTGTTGCGGGGGGTAAAGCAGCCAGTGCGTATATACATAAAGGCTCGATATACTTACTTTTCTTATCTAACTGTATAAGAAATGGTTGTTGTACTGCAGTAGCCAAAGCACCCAATACAAGGACGGCCGCAAGATCAGTAGGGGTCTCTGTTTGAGCAGCTAGACCTTGAACAAAGTCTGAGAGTTTCTCGGGCCACAGTTCTACTGGCAAGTTGGCCGGTACAGCCTCTCCAAAAGGAAGTAACTCAGGCCAATCTTGGTTTTCTCTATATTCATTCTGACGATTCTTTTGACCTTCAGGGTCTAGTTCTTTAGCGTAGTGAGCCACTGCCATACCAACATCACCCCCGAATTCGTAATGCACAAGAACATCAAACACATCGTGAGCATATCCATCTGCTAGTGGATCGCTATCTTTTGAATGATGGCTATAACAACGTTGCGTATCGTCGAAGATCACAACACCTGGAATTCCACTTGAGCTCTCAGGCGCTAGAAAACGATCGCCAATCGGTTGATATCCAAACTGAGTTAAAACAGCTCGAATATCAAAAGCATCATTAACCAAACCGATGATCCCGGATTTGGTCGCTGGACACTTTTTACTAGGTGCTTTCTCAGCTAATGCTCTCTTGCTAGACCCATCTTGGTCATAGGCATCCAAGGCTGACTGCACAAAAGGGTGATGACGATCACAGGGATCAAATACTTCAGCTATATTGCTAACAGTCTCAAATGGCGCACCCTTGAAGAGAATGTTCGGCATAAAGCAGACCTGACTTGGCCGTGCTTGTGATGGATCCGCACCTAATCTGAGCTGTGTACCGATCGATAGTTTTGAGAACTCAACAAAGTCGATCGAATGCAAGAGAGGGATCAGTACTTTCCAACGATTCTGCCCTATAGGATGACTCTCATCTTTCTGTTGATGATTCGAAGTTGTGTATGCGTGGAAGCACACATCTTTATAGATAGATTTGATCTTCTCTTTGCTGAGGTCACCGGTGTCGTGATCGATGATCAGCATCGAGAAAGCGCCAGCAAGGGCACCTTCCTTTGTTTTATCCAAACCATCATGAGGAGCAAAGAATGCTGCCTCAAGTTTTGGACCAACAGTCGGTTTTGTATTCGTGATCTGGTTGAAAGAAACATAATCGAAACCAGATGTTTGTTTTAAGCCACGTCCATGGAGAAATAATGGTTGATCTGGGTTAAACTTCTCAACACACTCTGCTTTGCTAGTGTCGCTGCCTACGGGGTGACTGTCGCCAAACTGCTCTACCCCGTTGGTAGTGTTTTTTAGATTTTTCATAAAACATCCTCCAGCCAATTTTCTTCCCAGACCTCAATGTCTGATAAGCGCCAACGAGTACACCCTGGGGACAATTTGACCGGTTTTATGAATCGATTACTCTGAACCCATCGCCATATAGTGGCCCTTGATACAGAGTAACGATTAGCAACTTGATGATCTGCAAGATAAGCAGTTTCGATATGTGTAGACATCTATAAATTCCCGTCTTAGTTAATGACAAGAATGATAGTAAGTCTGAATCTATGTCAGAGTCAGGGTCATTCTGAAATCAAAATGACCCTTCAATATCTGGAATAGCTACTAAAGACTGTATTACTTCAGTTATCGATTTTTTGTCCGATGATTGATAATCTTTTTTTACACTCTCCAAAAAGTGTCTTGGAGGTTTCTGTAGTAACTTTTTCAGTCTATCAGGACTAATTCCAACAGCATCGGGATACTTATTTTTGTAGTAATTTGACGCCTTACTACATGCTAAAGACCTAGAGTTGCCTATATAAATTTCTAGCTGAGCTGCGAGTCGAAGTGCCTGGTTCTGAATTTCAACCCTTTTGGCCGTAGTCTTATTAGTAGGATTATTTAGTGGTGTCTGGTCATAAAGATACTGACTGGTAGCTATAGCCAATATTTTTTGCATAGCTGGAGTTACCCTAATTCCAGCTTTTTCAATCGTTTCGAAATCTATTAATACATGAATCGGATGGCCTGATATCAACCATTTTGAAAAACCAACCACAAATCTGTTTGGATAAAGAAACTTAAACTCAAGATGACAAAGCGCGGCCAACTTATAACTATCTGGAAGGTCTTTCCATGTAACTAGTTCATCTTCTGCTTTAGATAAAAACTCAGGATCAGTGTACGGGAAGGGTAGATCACCATAACCTAAATATTCGAGAACAGGATTAATTTTTGTGTTATCCATAGCCCATCAAATTAACAGTTAGTTATAAAGAATTTATGAATTTAGCCCAATCACTCATTAGTCTTGAACGTTGTTCTAGTAGTTCATCCCGTGCATAAGCTGCGCGTGTAGCATCATTGTTAACATGAGCAAGGGCAAGTTCGGAAACTTCATCGGGATAAGCAGTACGACTCCGTGCCCAATCTTTGAAGCATGACCGAAACCCATGAGGAGTAGCCTCAACTTCCATTCGTTTGCATACTGCTGAAATGCTCATATCTGATAAAGCATTCCCTCTCGGTGCTGTGAATAATAGATTGCTACCCTCTATACGGGGCAAACCTTCAAGTAACTCTATAACAGCACCAGATAACGGAACATTGTGAGCTTTGCGAGCTTTCATTCGATCAGCTGGGACGGTCCATAGCTTAGCAGTCAAGTCGATTTCATCCCAGGTAGCGAAGCGAACCTCACCTGAGCGCGCAGCAGTTAATATGATGAATTCCAGAGCACGTGCGCCAATACCCTCTCGCTGTTGTAGATCAACCATAAACATTGGCACCTTTTGCCAGGGTAATGCTTTATGGTGTCTTACCTTACGAATTTTGTTGGGAGTAGGCAGTAACTCACTTAGATTATCGGCCCAACGCGCAGGATTATCGCCGCTGCGGTACTTAGAAACTGTTGCCCAGCTCAAAACAGACTCTAGACGCTGGCGCACCCTAGTCGCGGTTTCAGTTTTGGTTTTCCAAATTGGTTCAAGTACTTTAAGAACGTGTGGCACCTCAATTGCATCGATAGACAGCTCACCTATTACACTGAACGCATGACGCTCTAATGAATTGATCCAATCCTGACGGTGCTTAACATTACTATATTCATCTTTGCGCGCGTTATGGCATAGGTATGCCGCTTCTTTGAATGTTAACACTTTGGCTTGCCTGGCTCGCATTGCATCACGTGCTGCTTTCCTCTCTAGCACAGGATCAATACCGTTAGATATTTTTTCGCGTAACTCTCTCGCCTTGTCTCTAGCACCAGCTAGAGTAACATCAGGGAATCCACCCAAACCTATATCACGGCGCTTTTGTCCCATTTGTGTTCGCAAAACCCACGAGCGTGCTCCGGTTGCTGAGACCAGCATTTGCAGGCCGGCCACCCCTCCCACTGAATAACGTCCTTGATCAGTAAGTCGTCGCACTTCAGCGGCACTTAATTCTTTAGCTTTTTTTGGCACTTCGAAGCCCTATTTATCTATCGAATTTGGAAGATTGGAATTTGAACCACAAAGACAGCTTCAGTTACCACATAAGCTCCCACATAAAATAATAGCATTGGGTGCAACATGATGCGACAGAAAGAGAAATAAAAATTATAAATTACAATTTAAGATATTGTTTTATAATGACAAATTAATACTAGCCAACACAAATTGTGACACGACCTAGGTGGACGCCACCTCCACCATACAAAATTAAAAAGGGCCACCCCGAAGGGAGTGGCCCTTTTTAATTTTTGTGGCGGGTTACAGAGCCCGCGGAGCGGGTTCGACAAAACTACAAGGATGTAGTTTTGGACAACACAAAGTGTTGCCCCAAAGGGGTGAGGGGCAGGATGCCCCGAATCAAACCCGCCACTTTTATTTACCAGAGTCTGCTCCGTCAGACCGAGCGCCAGGAAGGCCTGCATCAAACCCGCCACTCGAACTAAGAGAAGCCACACATGAAAACACTAAATGTGCTCCATGCTTGAATTACAACCACCATAAAACTATATTCATTATTAACAAATATGAATATATGAGGTGAATTGTGGCAACTACCAGCCTAAGCCTAGGTGAACATTGGGAAGCGTTCATCAAAAACGAAATTTCTAGCGGTCGTTACGGATCCGCAAGCGAAGTAGTTCGTGATGCTTTAAGAGCAATGGAAGAACGCAAGAGCAAGATAGAAGCTCTTCGTGCACATCTTTCTGAAGGAGCATTACAAGCCAAAAATGGAAAGTTCGTCGAGGACTTTACGATGGATTCATTGATCGCCGACTTGGATGCGGAGTCCTGATGTCAAAAAAATTGGTTCGACGAGTTCGAGTCACACCCCGCGCATACGACGATCTAAAAAATATTGGCCGATACACTGAAAGAACTTGGGGTAATAGTCAGCGCAACCACTATCTAAAGAGTTTAGAGACCTGCTTCAAATCGTTAGCAGAGGATCCATTCTTGGGTAGGCATAGAACAGATATCTGCGAGGGCTACTACAGCCTTCCCAAAGGTCAGCACGTAGTGTTTTATCTAATAGGTCACGAGACAATAGACATGATCGGCATACCACATAAAAACATGGATACGATCAACTACTTCTCTGAGAGTTGAATAGGAACGACTTATCCGCTGACACCCTTCCCTCAGCCCTCTATACTCACTGCAAAACAGATAAAAAAGAACCACACCCCATGACCAAAGCAACCTATTCAGAACAAGAGTGGCAAGCCCGTGTAGAACTCGCTGCTATGTACCGTATCTTCGCTTACTTGAAGTGGGATGAGGCGATTTATAACCACATCTCACTTCGTATCCCCGGGGAAGATGAGCACTTTTTGATAAACCCTTTTGGGCTCCACTACACTGAGGTTACTGCATCAAATCTGGTTAAGGTCGATATAGACGGAAACATCATTGGCCATTCTGATTGGCCGATAAACCCTGCCGGATTCACATTCCATGGCGAGATACATAAGCGAGTTCCAGGTGGGCACTGTGTCATGCACGTTCATACCACACTTACACTCGCGGTTTGCTGTCTGAAAGAGGGGTTAAGTTACACTAACTTTTATTCAGCTCAGCTGTATGGGAAGGTTGCCTACCATGACTTTGAAGGTATTACAGTTCATCGAGATGAAGGGATTCGTATTCTCGAGAGCGCTGGCGATAAACCAGTACTTCTTCTCAAGAACCATGGACCCGTCGTTATAGGATCAACCTTAGCGCAAGCATTCTCTCTAATGTGGCTCGTCAATCGCGCATGTGAGGTGCAGATGGCATCTGCATCGATGGGTGAGCTGATTGAGATACCAGAAGATGTTCTTAATAAGTGTGTACGAGACTCTCTCAACTTCAACCCGAAGTTTGGTGCAGGCAAAGATGCGGTTGCAGCCTTCACCCGCATCATTGAGAAGATCGATCCCTCTTATAAGGAGTAGATTTATATAGTGAGCTAGATGTCGATTAGAACTGTAACCATCTAGCTCACACACTCTTAACTATGGCCATCAGAATCATGATCATCGTGTTCAGCGCCATTATCATGAGCACTTTCTATCTCGGATTTATGCTCCGCCAACTGATGCTCTATTTCAGTTTCATGCTTTGAAAGTTCGTTTTCAATTTCGGCTTCATGTTTGCTTAATTCTTGTTCAATTTCAGTCTCATGCTTTGCTATCTCTGACTCTATCTCAGAAGAATAACGCTCCATTTCTGACTCTAGTTCACTAGATTGATGTTCAAGCTCTCTCTCCACCTCACTGTGATTGAGTGAATCAGATAACTCAATTGATCCGCTCTCGAGGTAGTCACTCTTTATTGCATCCTTTATGTACTCAAGACGTGAATCACTATCTAAGCTCTGCAAATCACTGAGTGGAACAGTTGTAATCTCATCATTAACAATCACGTAAAAACTATTGTTAACAACTCCCACCCTAGTCTCGCCAGGTTCGATAGATTCAAGCAAAGCAGCTTCAGTTTGTGGTGACATACCATCATAAATAGCCCCATCAGGGCCAATAACTTGACCTGACTGAAGCGTTATCGATGCACTTGCAGATAAAGACAGTGTCGAAACTAATAGTGATGTAAACATTAACTTTTTCATTGTTCTATCCTCACTTTGAGTAGCACTCAAGTGCAATTTCTGTACGGAATTGATTGACTGAATTTAAACGTTCCTCACCGGAATATAGAAAACGAGGTTTCTTGTACGCCGTGTTAATCATGCTAGATAGTGCTGGCTGGTAACTTGCCGGAATAGTAGAAACCAATGAGCTTATGTCAGCTTTGCCGGTACCAGTTTGGCGGGCATGCATGACTACGGCAGCATATCGCTCCAACGATTTGCAGTTTGATGTTTCTGTAGCGGCTTCAGCCGGGCTTAAAAATGAGAGCGCTGTAGCTAGGATAAGTGTATTCATGAGGGGCTCCTTTAATTTCTGAACAACTTCAGTGTAGAAAAGGATTATGAAAATATGGGGCTGAGTAACTGTTGCGCTTCAGAAATGATTCATAGAGCTGTTAATTCAATCAGTTAGAAACGAAAAAATCTTCAGAATAGATTCAGCAATATTTTCGATTCAATCAAAACCGAAATGACATTTATTGCAGTTATGATTTCTATAAGACTTTCTGGCTTAAAGAGCAGTGTTCAGAGCTACCCTTTTTTGAAAAGCGATGGTCGCAAGCTTTTACGAGATTTATCAACTTGGTAGGTTTCAGGGGCTGCCTTAGAGCTGTGATTTTTAGCCGACACACTGCCATTTTTAGGGCTACGCTTCTTCTCAGATAACACTCCACCCTCAACAAGCTTTCCACATTCAAGAGTTGGCACCGGCTGAAGTTGGATTGGCTTACCTAAAAGATCAGAGATCGCCTTCAAGAAGCGTCGTTCATCACCGCCCACTAGAGAGATTGCCCTTCCCTGTAGCCCAGCACGGCCAGTGCGCCCAATTCGGTGCACATAGGCCTCAGGTACATTAGGTAACTCATAGTTCACTACAAGCGGCAGCGCCTCTATATCTAGACCGCGCGCTGCAACATCCGTTGCCACGAGTATCTGGGCTTCACCTTCTGTAAATGCTTTTAGCGCTGCCAAACGATCACGTTGGGAGCGATCACCATGTATTGCCACCGCGCCTATCCCCTCGGCTGCCAAATCAAACGTCACTTGATCCGCGCGCTTCTTGGTTCGAGTGAATACGATGGCCTGCTGCCAGTTACCGTTGCGTAAAAGAAACGCAAGTACATCCGATTTGTCTGAATGCTCTACAGCATAGGCACTCTGCTTTACCTGTTTGCTGGCAGAATTGCGTTGAGTCACGGAGATGCGCTTGGGTTCTGTCAGGAGTTTTTCTGCCAGCACCTCAACAGAGTCGTTTAAGGTTGCCGAGAAGAGCATCGTTTGACGCTTCTCGGGAATGAAGTCCAAGAGCTTTCTAATATCGCCAATAAAACCTAAATCCAACATGCGATCGGCTTCATCAAAGACCAACATCTCAACCTCTTTAAGGGAAATTTCGTTGTGTCTGATCAAGTCTAAAAGTCGCCCCGGGGTTGCGACTAAGATATCTGCACCGCGCTTTAATTTTCGAATCTGATTATCAAATCGAACACCGCCAAAGATAGAGACGACGCGCATCTTAAGTGGGCGTCCATACTCGAGGGTGTGATCTGCCACCTGAACTGCAAGTTCACGCGTTGGCACTAACACCAAACCACGCACCTGGCGGTATTCACCCTCAATGGCATCACGTTGCAGACGTTGGATCATTGGGAGGGCAAAGCTGGCAGTTTTGCCGGTTCCCGTCTGTGCTTCAGCAACAACGTCAGCACCATTTAGAGCCAAAGGAATGGTTTCGGACTGAACCGGTGTCGGCGTGTGGTGACCTAGCAGCTGTAACTGCTCAACCAGCTCTTCACACAATCCAAGATCGGCAAATTTAGTCATTCAAATTCCTTGTAAAACTCTATTGCTGAGGCTGTTAAGCCGTGCAAGACTTAGCTTAATTCAATTCTAGGAGGTTAGTATGAACCGTACCGCATTAATTGGGCTACTGCTTTCAACATCTTTACTCGTCGCGTGTTCTGCCCCGCAGGTGCGTTTTGACACCACTGAGAAGATTAGCGAACGTCTTATTAAACTCGATAAAACATCTGTCGAGATGCAGTTAGGGAGTCCGCGAAGCAAAACAGATACCGGGCCGCACACTTCAGTTTGGGTCTATCACTCGGATACAGAACAGAACAAATCATCGCAACAGGGTAAATGCGAGTTAGTAATCACTTTCGATGATGAGACCGCTGTAAAAGCTGTTGTGAATTCAAACGAATACTCGCCCTTTGTTCACGAACTAAACACCTGCAACCAATTGGTTGAAGGCTTACAGTAAACCCTTATTGAGCTGGGAAAATTTTTTCCAGCTCAATAGTCACCTCGCCACTTTCACTGCTAAACCAAAGCTGGCCATCTTGGATGTTCACACTCAGTTGCGTACCGCGCTGAGCTAAATCTGCTAAGGCTTCACTCTGCTCAGGATTGACTCGAAGTAACTGAACATTGCTCTGCTTAGTCACCACGGCCTTCACACCCTTCCACCAAGGATCAAAAGCCTGATCTGAACCATAAGCAATTATTTGTGCCTGCTGTGCACGACTCGCAGCACGTTTGATCTGTTTCTCGCCTGGCAAACCTACATCGACCCATAGCTCAATTTCGTCAGAGTAGCTCTTCTTCCATAGATCTGGCTCATCCTCTACACAGAGACCACGAGTAAACTCCAAACGCTCATCTGCATTTATGACAAAACCCAACAGACGCATCATCATTCGCTCATCAGTCTCAGATGGGTGACGAGCTAAGGTCAGATTGTGGTCGGCATAGTAGTGACGATCCATATCTGCGATCTGAAGAAATACTTTAAAAATTGTTGAGTTTTGAGCCATAAGAATTTCGCCTTGTAAGATGGGCGCAGTATACGGGATTCCGTGAAGCTAAGCTTTACTGAGTTTATTTCGGGCAAAAAAAAGCCGGGACAAGCCCGGCTAGGAATGGCCTAGAAAAATTAAAACTCACTCAATGCACGTGCACGATCGAACATGTAAGGCACAGTTGTTAGACCTGCCAACACGACCGCACCTAGGATAAGCAGTGGCGCTACCGCTGCCATTCCCATGGAAACAACCGCTACAGCACCCGCTGCATAAAGCGCAGCAGCACCCAGAGCGAAAGTACGTTTAAGAGTGATAGAAACTAGTAGTGCAGCAACAACAAGTACTAATAGAAGCAATGCTGGCTGCCAGTTAGCTGCAACAGTCGCAGCGTGCTCAGCCACTACTGGCTCTGCTAGAAGACGTGCAGTCTGGTTAGCTGCAAGGTCAGTACCTGCCGCCTGTAGAGCAACCATGCTGTTGTGCTCGTGAAGAGTAACAGCAGAGCTAATCACTTTAGAACCCGGCGTCAGTGTTGCAAACAGAGCTAAAACAATTGCAACCACACCCATCATTCGCTGAACACGTAGAGCCGATTTAGATTGACGAACAATATCCAAACCAACAGCAACAAGAATGATTAGACCTAGTACAACCATCTGCCAGAAAGTCGCTAACTGAGCTAGCGTCAATCCGTTGTTAATCAGTTTAAGCAGGATAACACCCATAAATGTGCCGATGATTGTGCCACGGCCGCCAAATAGCGAGGTACCACCGATAACTACCGCTGCAATCGCATCAAGCTCCCACATCTGACCGTAGTCAGATTTAGCGTAAGGCGCACGACCTAAGAACAGCATTGCTCCAAGCGCCGCACCAAGCGAACAGATTACATAGGTGTAAAGCGTGTACATTTTCGTATTGATACCAGCCTGACGAGAGCCTTGCTCGTTACTGCCGATAGCATAGATGTAGCGACCTAGACGCATATTAGATACGACCATCGCCAACAGAATAAAGAAGACAATGAAGATCAGCATACTCATTTGGAAAGTACGGAAGAAATCCATCCAATGAGCATCAATAAAAGAACCTACTGACTCCATAAATCCAGAAAGCTCGCCCGCTTTGTAGTCATCACGAATCCCAGCAAAAGGGTTGTAACGACCAAAGAGATCAAAAGTTTCAGGTAGTTTAGGCGTCGCTTTGGCACCTGTAGATAAGTGAGCAGCACCACGCCAAACAGAAAGACCAGCCAAAGTTACGATAAAGGCAGGCATGCCTACGTAAGCGACCAGTGTTCCGTGAATAATCCCTACCGCTGCACCCATTGCTAGACCCGATAGAATTGCGGCCCAGGCTGGGAAACCCCAGTAGCTACAAATGTAGCCCGTTAATGCTGCAATTAATCCCATAACGGATCCGACAGACAGGTCGATACCTGCTGCGAGAATTACGAGTGTCATGCCACCAGCAACGACACCAATCGCGGCTGAGTTGTTGAGGATCGTCATCAAGTTTGTTGGGTGGAAGAACGGTTTACCGTCAGTCACCATCTCGATTGCAATTGCTAGAATCACGATCGCCAAAAGAGCACCAGACCACTCCTTGCGAAAGAACGAGACTGTTAACCCGATCGCTTTGTCTTGAAGGCTGCTAGAGGACATGTGTAAGAACCATATTTAATTAGCTTTAAAGAAAAATGGACCGGGTAACACCCGATCCATTCGTAGATCATCGGATCAAGTTATTACTTGATACCAACTAGGTTTTTGTAAGCACCAGAAGTAGATGGTGTTACTAGGAAGAAGCCAGTATCGATACGTGGAGATACTGCTTTACCCTGTGCTGCTGCAGCAGCTGCTTTGATACCCTGGTAACCCATCTGGTAAAGCATCTGTGCTGTATCAGCGTGTACCCAACCTTTGTCCATAGCTTCGATAGCGTCAGTTGCACCGTCAAAACCAACTAGTTTGATATCACCAGCTGAAAGACCTAGGTTTTCCATTGCAGCTTTAGCACCCATGGTGCCGCCGTCCCATGCGTTAGCAACCATTTTGATGTCGCTACGTGAGTTAAGGATAGCTTCTACGCCTTCCTGAGCCTGCTGAGAGTTCCACTCAGTTGGTACTTCTAGGATTTCAGAGTTAGGGCGTGCAGTTTTGAATGCTTCGATGAAGCCGTTACGACGTTCCTGACCAGTAGACTGTGCCTGGTTACCAGTAACGTAGATGATAGCGTCGCCATCGTTGATTAGAGTAGCTGCAACAGCACCCTGTACTTTAGCAACTGCGTAGTTGTCAGTAGCAACGAATGAAGTAACGTCAGCACCAGATACACCAGTATCGATTGCAACTACAGGGATACCTGCGCCCATTGCATCTTTAACTGCTGGAGCTACACCAGAAGAGTCAACTGGTGCGATACCGATCGCTTTAACACCCTGTGCAACAAGGTTTTCAAAAACTTCTAGCTGGCTAGAAAGGTCGCCCTGGAAAGCAGGACCAACAGTCACTAGATCAACACCAGCGTCTTTAGCAGCATCAGCTGCGCCCTGGTTGATCATCATCCAACCAGCGTTGGTAGCAGATTTAGTGATGTAACCGATTGAGTCCGCGTATGCAGCGCCAGAAAGCATTGCACCCGCAACCATTACACCAAGCATTTTTTTCAATTTCATGGGTAGATCTCCAAAATTTTGGTTGTTCTTGTTTTCGGCGACCGAGTCGTTGCCTGAGGTGAATAATTCCTGAAACTTAATTTCGTGTCAATTATTAAATTCAATTGATTTAAAAATTATTTGCCGTTACATTTGCCTTCATTCGAACAATTATTAACCTCTAATCTTAGGAGATGTTATGTCTCATCCAGTACTAGAAATTCGCGGTTTAACTAAGCATTACGGCGGTGTACACGCTCTAAATGATGCGGATTTCGACCTAGCTCCAGGTGAGCACGTAGCAATCGTTGGCGACAACGGTGCAGGTAAGTCAACCTTCGTTCGTAACCTAACTGGTGTTGAACAGCGCACTGCAGGCTCTATCAAGTTTTACGGTGAAGAGATCGACTTTGCTTCGCCATTAGAAGCACGTGACGCAGGTATTGAAACTGTTTACCAGAACCTAGCACTTGCAGATGAACTTGATGTACCAGCAAACATCTTCCTAGGCCGTGAGAAAACCAAATTCAACTTGGGTCCACTGAGCTGGCTAGACAAAAAGGCGATGCGTCGCGAGTCTGAAGCGATGCTTGAGAAGACTGGCGTAAAAATTCCAGACCTCTCTCAGTCACTTCGTGGCATGTCAGGCGGTCAGCGCCAGTGTGTTGCGATAAGCCGTGCAGCAGCTTGGGGCGAAAAGCTTATCATCATGGATGAGCCAACAGCTGCACTCGGTATTCAAGAGACTACACGCGTAGAGAACATCATTCGCGGCCTGAAAGAACAGGGCATTCCGATGATTCTTATCAGCCACAACCTTCGCCAGGTATTTAACCTTGTCGATCGTATTGTGGTATTCCGTCAAGGTCGCATCGTGGGTACACGTGTTGCTAAAGAGACCAATGGTAACGAAATCGTTTCATTGATCACGGGTGCAGCAGACCAGGGCGTGCACGAAAACGCGAGCTACATCTAAGGATATTAGAAGATATGCGTCTTAGCTCAGTCACTCAGCAAGTATCTGGCTCCAACCAAGTTGGGGTTCGCCAGTACAACGAGCGGGTCATTCTCTCGTTAATTCGGGAGAATGGTGCGTTGACCAAAGCCGAGATAGCTAAGGCGACCAATCTAACACCACAGACTGCAGCATCAATCATCAACCGACTCTGCGCTCAGGATCTTCTAATCGCGGGAACAAAACGTCGTGGTGGCGTGGGTCAACCCTCAACGCCATACAGCCTCAATCCTGATGGTGCTTACAGTATTGGTATCAAGATCGGTCGTGCATCAACCGATATCCTCTTTATGGACTTCACGGGGCAAGTACGTACTCAATTCACTCACGAGTATGATTTCCCAACTCCCAACGAAGTGTTTACCAAGATCCAAGAGAGCATCTTCAAGCTTACAGATACACTCAGTCCGCTTCAGCTTGAGCGATGCACAGGAATCGGTGTTGCAGCGCCATTTGCTTTAGATGGCTGGAGTGACGAGCTAGTTGAAGCACGCAATGCACTGCGCGACTGGGCAAAGGTCGATATCCTTCACGAAGTTCGTAAACGCACACGTTTTGATGTCAGTCTCATCAACGATGCAACCGCAGCCTGCCTTGCGGAAATCACCTTCGGCAACCCACAAGCGTGGTCAAACATCATCTACATATATGTCGGCACATTTATTGGTGGCGGCGTAGTGATGAACGGTCAGATTTGGAATGGCAGCCACTCAAACGCAGGGGCGATTGGTTCACTTCCAACGGTGAATCGTAAGCAGTTGATCCACAAAGCTTCACTCCATCAGCTTGATAAAACGCTGAAAGAGCACAATCTAAGCGCTAACTTTGCCAACCTATCGGCATCGATGGGTGAAGAGGCGTGGAATCATTTCACAGCCTGGGCAGATAGCGCTGCAAAATACATTGCCGACGCTGTTGCAGCTGGCACAGCGCTATTAGATCCGGATGGCATCATCATTGATGGTCGCATACCTAAGGTGGCGACTAACTATCTAGTTTCAGCAGTTAACGCTGCGACCAGCGAAACTAACTGGGAAGGTTTGGAGAAACCAAGCATCCTTGCCGGTCATTTAGGATTTGAAGCGCGCGCCAAAGGCGGTGCACTCCTTCCAATCTACTCAAACTTCGGCTTGGATAACCAAGCCTTCCTTAAAGCGGCAGGTTAATCGCTAACGCTTAGTTAAGCGCTAGCGTTGCTTCCATCTCACGAATCGCAGCCTGCGCAGCAAAACGGACGTGGGCATTCGGTTCACCAAAACCTGCATAGTTCCCCACACGCTGCACAACCTCGAAGAATGCACCCTGTACTTCGCGCGTATAGAAGTGGAAGAACTCACCATCTTCATTGCGATCATAGAGCACGTTAAGTGATTTCATCTTCTCGAGAAGCTGCGGCTCAATCTGGAACTTACCTTCAATCTCACGGTAGTAGTTATCAGGAATTGGCAGAACCTTATCCTGACTCAGCTTAGCGGCCGCTTTGATGATGTCTTCACACTCAAATGCGATCTGCTGAACACCTGCTCCATGGGTACGCTGAATGAAGCGCTCTGGTGACGCCTGTTTAGCCTCTGTCATATTAAGCGGAATCTTCACTCGGCCATTTTGGCTAGAAGCCACTCGACTGGTCACCAATCCGTAGATATCTGGAAGATCCTGCACCGGTGCAATATCAAAGTTAAATACCGATTTATAGAAGAAAGAGGCCGACAGGAAGTCTGTATTAGCCACTGACTGCGCCATGTGGTCGATACGGATAAGTCCTGCATCACCAGGCTGCGCGCCTTCAATTGCATCAAAGTCGACATCATAGAAACGAAACTTCTTATGACGTTCAACAAGGTAGACCAAACCATCCCCTACGCCTCGCAACGCAGGAATATTTAGCTCGCCAGGACCCGTAGCATTTTTAAAGCGCTTGATTCGGTACTCATCAGCCTGGCTGAGGGACTCTTTCACACTTGAAGTGGTCAAAGCGAATGCACATACCGATGCACCATGAACCTGGTAGTGCTGGTGCGCCTGACTTGTCGGTTCGCGGTTTAATACAAGGTTAATGTCACCCATCTGCATCAGGCTGACATTTTTCGAAACGTGTTTATGAGTCTCATTGAATCCAAGTGAGTTGAGCGTTTCAACTAGCGCCTCACCCTGCTCACCCTCAATCGCAAACTCTACAAATTCAATATCAGTGATATCTGCAGTAGGTTTTACATCTTTGCAGGTCTTATCTAACCAAATAAGTGAACGCATACCGTCAACGGCACGCTGTTCAGCAGACGAAGAGCGGAACTCATCATTGAAGATCTCATGAGAAATGTAGTCATCAAAGTTCTTATCACACAGAACCTTCATAAACTCAGCAACCGGCATATCACCCTGCCCTGGGAAACAGCGGTAGTGACGGCTCCAGTGCATTAGATCGGATGTTGGAATAATTGGCGCATCTGCAACCTGCACTAACGCGATCTTATCAACGGTTATCTCATCTCGAAGACAATCGAGTGTATTGCCACGTGAGAACATGTGGAACGTGTCTAGGTTGATACCAAGCGCAGGATGGTTAGCACGTTTAACAAGATCCCAAGCATCCTCATAATCAGCCACGTAACGTCCCCAAGATAGCGCTTCATAACCCATAATGAAGCCCTCTTTATGCGCCAGTTCTGCAGCTTCATAAAGGTCCGCAGCACAACGCTCTTTATCAGCAACTGCGTAAGGGGAAACGTTAGAACAACAAAGGATACGTTCGGTACCTAACTCATGCATCATCTCAAAACGGCGCTGCATGTGGTAAAACTTCTGACGTTTAAGCTCTTCTGGCATCCCCTCCAGGTCACGGAAAGGCTGAAGCGCTAAAATCTTAAGACCTAGGTCATCCGCAATCTCTTTAACATCTCGCGGCGTTCCCGAAAACTGAATCAAATCATTATCAAACAGCTCTACAGCATCAAAACCGGCATCTGCGGCTGCTTCTAACTTCTTAGGCAAGCTGCCCGAGAGTGTTACCGTTGCGATTGCTGTTTTCATGATGTTCCCTCCAGTTGGGTTTAACTGATGGCATTTTAGCAAGATCTACAAAAAACACTAAATACTATTTAATTAGTTTTGTATTACTTAAATTTCATCAATCAAAAAAGAAGAGGCATTCGCCTCTTCTCTAATTTCACGCTAGATCTAAAAGATCACTGCTCACTTTAAACTTCTCAACAAACCGAGTTCGCGCCTCACTAGGATCGACCTTACTGTTAACAAAGAACTGAAATGCATCGATTCCTTGATAGAAAAAGAGATCAAAGCCTGAAACCAAATCAAGGCCTGCAGCATGAGAAGCTTTCAGAAACTCAGTATCCAGTGGCACATATACGGCATCGAATGCCCACTTCTGTCCGCCGAAAAGCGAAGGATCTAATGGATTACCTGGCGATTTAAGGTGCCCTATAGGGGTACAGTTCACAAGACCATCAACCTGCTTAGCAATCGTTGGGATCTCATCCGCTAGAATCGCCTCTGCATCTGCACCTACAGCAACTAATGCTTCAACGAGCGATTCAGCTCCTGCAGCACTAAGGTCGTAGACGTAGATTTTTTTTGCATTGAGCTTCGTTAAACCAAAAGCCACTGCACGCCCTACACCTCCGGCTCCTAGCATCAGCACGTCACCGGCTGGTCTATCACCACGGCGGCTCTGATAGCCTTTTACAAAGCCACTAAAGTCAGTGTTGGTGGCATCAATCGATTCTTGCCCAATACGCATTGTATTTGTAGAACCCACCATCTCAACAGCCTGATCACCATTCGTAACGACATGCGTTGCTAACTGCTTAAAGGGAAAAGTCACATTGGTTGCTACGTACCCTTCTGATCTCATTCGATCGACGGTCTCCTGAAAGCACTCAAGCGTATTATGCTCTGGCTCGATCAGATCATACTTCACGTCAAAACCATAGATCTCACCCAGCATCTCATGCAGCGCAGGGGACTGTGACTGACTGATTGCATGTCCAATCAATCCAATCTTAATCGTCATATTCGGTCTCCTTTCGACCAAAAAAGAGAGGCCTAAGCCTCTCAAAAATAACCACTACCCCAAGTAAGAGTGGTCAGATGAAACATTAGCCTTTACGTTTGATCAGCTTCATTAGCGGGGTCTGAGTCACAACCGCAAGTACGATTATCGTGAAGAGAGCAACCGAAAGCGGACTTGCAAACAGATTGGCAAAGAAATCTGGAAGCGATTCACGCTCCGAAATAATCGCACGGCGCCAGTTCTCGTCAACTAGACGAGCCAAGATGACACCCAAAATTACTGGGCCTACTTGGAAGCCATAAAGCTTCATGAAATATCCAAGCACACCAAAGGCGATCATCCACCAAACATCCGCGATCGAGGTGTTAATAGCATAAGCACCGACAATCGAAAGCATAAAGATCATTGGGATGAGAAGTCCTTTTGGACACTCAACAATCTTAGAGAAGATTTTGATACCCGTCAGACCAAAAATCAGAACAAAGATATTAGCTAGAGTCAGGTTACCTACGGTCATCCAGAACATCTCTGGGCGTTCGATCAGAAGCAACGGACCAGGGTTCAAACCATGAATGAACAACGCACCAATAAATACCGCTGTTACAGCATCACCTGGGATACCAAGGGTTAGCATTGGAATATAGGCGCCACCTACAGCTGCATTATTAGCCGACTCTGGAGCAATCAAACCCTCTTTAGCACCCTGACCAAATGACACCTCCGGTTTTTTCGTCGTGCGTTTTGCGTAGTCGTAAGAGATCAAGGCTGCGATATCACCACCCGTACCTGGAAGTGCACCGATAATGGTACCAATGGTTGAAGTTTGCAGACTCAGTGGCAGATATTTTTTCACATCGCCCCAGCTAGGGATGATCTTATCTAACTTCTGTTTAATGGCCTGTTTATCAAGATGATGAAGCTGCATCAGCGCTTCAGAGAGACCAAACATACCGATCATGACAGCCACTGGATTGATCCCGTTCCACAGCTCGACAACGCCAAATGTAAAGCGCTCTTCTGCTGTTAGCGGGTCAAGACCAACTGTACCAATCAACATACCAAATGCACCGGCAAAGATACCCTTGGTCAAACTCTCACCAGAAAGCGAACCTACCAAGAGGATACCCATGATACCGAGCATCATGTAATCACGCGGCTGGAAGGTTAGTGCGAATTCACTGATATTAGGCGCAGCAATTGAAAGAATAATAATCCCAACAAAACCACCCACTACAGACATCACTGTAGAGAGACCGATAGCACGTCCTGCCTCACCCTTTTGCGCCATTGGGAAACCATCAAGCGCTGTCGCGATTGCCGATGGAGCACCAGGGATGTTCAGCAGAATCGCTGTACGCGAACCACCGTAAACACCACCCATGAAGACACCCACCATCAATGCTAGTGCATTGTAAACCTCCCAAGAGAAGGTAAATGAGATCAGGATTGAGACGGCCATCGTTACTGATAGACCAGGAATCGCACCGATATATATACCCAAGAATGTTCCAAGAGCTGTTAGCGCTAGAAGATCAATCGAGGTCCATGTAATTAAAAAGTTACTAATAGCTTCCATTAGTTGGTGCCTCCTGATTTAAAGAGATCCTCAAACCACGCCATAATCTCACGCTCCGGCACTATTCCTTCAGGAAGCACAACCTGGAAGATAAGGCGGAATACAACATAGATAATCACAAGAATCATAGTAGAGAGCAGCAAAGTACGTTGCCAAGAAGAGCGATGTAGGTAACGAATAGAGGCTACCAAGAAAACAAATGCCGTTAGAATAAAACCAACAGTTTCAAGCACCACTGAGAAGATCAACAGAATCGCAAGGGTAACAGCGACAATCTTAGGCATGATGTCGACTGAGAAAAAAGCACCCTCTTGTTTTGGTAGTTTAAGGTTTTGAACCGCCACGATGCATGAGCTAATCACCATGAGTGCTGAAGCTGCTAGCGGAAATGAGCCTGGAGAACTTAGCGCAGAAAAACCCGCTATTTCGTAAGACTGCCAAAACAGGAAGAGGCTGAATGCCACCAGTAGGAAGCCGAATAGAACTTCGCCTGGTTTTACAGTTGCGTGTTGAGAGTGAAGCATAGAAGCAACCATCCAAGATAGTGGCCATCTTGGCCAAAATGGTTAGAAACAGCCGGGCCTGAAAAGACCCGACTGCTGCGTTCAAACGATCTTATTTAGAACAGTTGATACCGAACTCTTTAGGATCCTGCTTGCCGAAGCCAGCGTTGTGAACGATACAAGACGAAGTTGCACGGTAGTTAGTTAGGAATTTCTCAGCTTCTGGACCAGAAATACCCATTACAGTGAAACCACGATCTTTCATAAGCTTCAAGAACTCAGGAGATTTAGCACCTTCAGCGTATGCAGCCTGAAGTTTAGCAACAGCATCAGCTGGTGTGCCTTTCTTCACGAATACACCAAAGAATGGACCCCAAGGTAGGAACTCGTTGTAACCAGGGAATGCTTCAGTGATTGGCGCAACACCTGGTAGAAGTGGGTTAGCTGCAACGTCTACAAGACCGATCGCTTTCATACGACCCGCTTTAACGTGCTCGATAGCAGCACCAAGTACCGCAGGCATTACGTCGATAGCGCCACCCTGAAGTGCTGTAAGAGCTGGGCCGTCACCGTCGTATGGAACACCTGTGAACTCAACGTTTGCTTGCGCGTTAAGCATAGCAAGAACGATAGAAGTTAGACCGCCAGGACCAGTTGAACCAGTTTTAACTTCACCTGGGTGAGCCTTAGCGTAAGCAACAAGCTCTTTCATGTTGTTGTATGGTGCATCGTTACGAGCAACGAAAATTGGTACACCACGAGCCAACACGTTAATTGGGATCATGTCGTTGTAGTCGATGTCAGCAAGACCAAGAGTCTTGTACATCTGTGGGTTTTCAGCGCCCATTAGAAGTGTGTAACCGTCAGCTTTCTGAGCGTTTACATATTTCATTGCGATCGCACCAACACCACCTGTTTTGTTAGTCATAACGATGTCACGACCAAGCGCTTTTTCAGCGTGCGGTGTTACTGAACGCATTACAGTATCAGTAGAACCACCAGCACCCCATTGGATGATGCCCTGTACATCTTTAGCAGGGTAATCAGCAGCGAACGTAGTAGTAGCTGTTAGTGCTATAGCAGCACCGAGAAGAAGCTTGCGCATTGTATCTCTCCAGTATTTTTTTATTTATTAGGCCAAGACCTTTTTACATTCTTGCCCCGGTTGTGAATAACGTAAAATACCAATATTTAACTAATGTTAACTTAATGTTATTTTCCGCGACCCAATCTTTTTTCAATTTCTGAAATCGTCTGTTGTGCAAAACTCGACATCTTGTGCCCAGACTTAGAGTAGAGGTAGACCGAGATATAGTAATCTTCAGCCAAGTCACGAACCTCTACACCACTCAAATCTCTTCTTAAAACAGAGGTGTCATCAATTAACGCAACACCCTGATTTTCACGAACCAAACCGATCACCGTTTGCGAGAAGCGTCCTCGCGTTGCATAGACAACATTGAGTCCAGCATCTTTAAATGGCGCGTAAAGCTGAGCACCAAAAGGGTCATGAGGATCAACACCTATAATCGATTCGTTTCGGATATCTTGAACCGAAATAACCTCTTTCGAGGACAACTGATGCCCAAGAGGAAGAATGACCTTTACAGGTACACTTCCCAGAAACTTAACCTCAATACCCTGACTATCAACATCGGTAGTCATAATGGCGAATTCGCCCTGCTCTAGCAGGACATAATCAATCGCCTCTTCATATTTAACGATATTCAGATCGATATAGAGGCCTGGGTAACAGTCTCTGACCGTCCGTATCGCCTGCGGCGCAATGTAAGCAGCTATTGATGGAGCAGAAGCGAAGGACAACTCTGAATCGTCACCGCGTTTTACCGACTCAAGGGCAAGCTGAAGATTCTCAACACCTTTATAAACTTCTGACAACTGGTCAAAAAAGTTTCTCGCTTCAACCGCAGGGACAAAGGTGCCACCCTTTCGCTCAAACAATCGAATACCCAAGGTATCTTCGGCATGCTTGATAATGCGGCTTATTCCGGGCGCCGAGACATGCAAATGCTCAGCTGCACCGCGAATACTCCCGCGTAGCATGACCGCTCTAATCGCTTCAATTTGCCTAAGAGTTATATCGCGCAAACCGATTCCTTGGGGTTATTTTGTTACGCTTTACTGCGCTTAATAATAAAACTAACAAATTATAGTAAGTTATACCTAATAACTTATATGCTACTTATTATCGATTTTTTAGATAAGCTTGTGTATCGGCAAAGAGCTGCTGCAATACCCGGTCCTCACCAAGCTCTTTAGTCTTTTTAATCTGAGGCACCTCGAGTGAAATTACTATTTCCTTCGGCAGAGCCGTCACAATCTCTGCCAAAGGTATTTCACCTAACCCAGGCGCCAATCGCTCATCACGACCCGCGTAAATCAGTTCTTCAAAGGTATAGCTCGATTGCACAGGTGCATCACACAGCTGCACGAACGGAAGTCGTTTAGCCGGAATTTTCTTTAGCAACTTTATGCTCGAGTTCGAACGGTTGAAGTGAAGTGAATCAACTAAGATGCCTAGATGCTCTGAACTGTTCTGTACCAGCTTCCAGCAACTCGCCAAGTCATCAATGACAGTCCAAGGGAAAAACTCTAGGACAGTCTGAACACCCTTGGCAGCAGTCAGATCAGCAAACTGCCCAAGGTTGTCACCAAGTCGAGTGAGATCTTCATCATAAGGGGCGGTAATAATAGTTCTTGCGCCTAGTTCTGCTGCCGTATCAATTAACGCATCAAACGAGCGAGGATCAGTACCAGGTTCGAACTTTAAAAACTCGACATCGTTAACCCGAAGTCCCGTTTCTGATAACGCATCTTTCGTTTCACGCAGCATCTTGGCATCAGACATCAACGGATAACCCGGGGTTACATCGTTTACTGCAACAAAGCGAAGTCCAACGCTACTAAATCCAGCTTTCGCTGCTACACGAATAAATTGCGGAGGCGGCAGGTCTAAGGCCGAAAGGTGTGCCAACCCTAAAGGGTAGTTATTCATTTGTCGTGCCTGCTACATAATTACCTACGACATAACCAAAGGTCAGCGCAGGACCAATTGCGATACCGCCGGCCGGATAGAAGCCACCAAACACGCTGGCGGCATCCGTTCCAACCGCAAAGAGCCCTTCGATGGGCTTCTGATCCGCGGTAAGCACACGGCAATTCTCATCGACATCTATACCGGCAAAAGTACCAAAACTTCCTGGAACAACTTCAATAGCAAAGAATGGCGCTTTCAAGATAGGCGCAACACAGGGGTTAGGCTGAATTTCAGCATCTCCCTGTAGACGCATATAAGGAGTTGTACCTCGAGCAAACTCTGGATCTTCACCTTTCGCAGCCGAGTCATTGAACGATTTTACCGTTTGAACAAAAGCTGCTGAATCAATCCCACACTGGCGTGCTAACTCCTCTAGAGTGTTAGCCTCTTTGAGATACCCAGATTTAACCCATGGAGAATATGGAACAGGAGTTGGACGAACAATGCCAAGCCCATATCGACGTAAGAATCGGTAATCACAGATCATCCATGCCTTTGCAGGCTCGTCGGCATCTAATTGAGCCTGAAGGTCGGCAACAAAGTCGTGGTAACCCAGTCCTTCATTACAGAAGCGCTGACCATTTCGACGGACAGCAATCAGACCTGGCTTGCCGCGATCGATGATATGAGGGAAGACTCCAATACGGCCGTTCTGCCAGGGCACCAATGAAACAGGGCAGTAGGCTGCTGGGGCTGCGGTATCTGACTTAAAATGTCCGCCGACACTTTCAGCGAGTGATGCACCATCACCAGTAGCAAGCGACGTTGCAAGAGTTGAGTGCTCGGCATTTCGCACAAACAACTTCTCTCTGCGCTGCTGATCATGCGGATACCCCCCGCTGGCCAATACAACACCTTTATTCGCCAAAATCTCTTGTTCGCCCAATTTAACGCCAACAACCCTATCTGATTGCTGGACTAGGGCTGTAACCTGAGCCTCTAACTTGAATTCCACACCGAGATCTATCGCTGATTTAAGAAGGCGACCAATCAATGCATTGCCATTTCTAAGATCTGTGCTGCGTCTAAAACGCAGCATGTCAAAGAAGAAGCGCGTCATACGCTTGCCAACGTGCACCATAGACTTGAAAGAGCGAGTCATCGACATAAAAGCTTTCAAGTCTGACCCAGACTGAATCATTAAGCCGTAAAATGTGGTCTCGTTTAGAGGCTTCTTCAATTTAGCAAAATCGCGGCCGAGCATTTTGGCATCAAAAGGCTCCGCTATCGCTGAACGTCCACCCATTCCTGCACCAGGCTGATGTCCATAGGTGTCTGGAATACCTGGATCACCCTGAAACTGAAGTGAGGTATTCTTGTGAAAGAAGTCGATCATTTTTGGCGCATTTTCTATAAAAGCATCAACTCGCTTTTCATTAAAAAACGGACCGGTAACATTCTTCAGATACTCTCTAACCTCTGAAGGTTCATGATGAATACCGCGGGCAGTGGCAAACAGATTTCGTGGGGACCAAATCCAACCACCCGACCACGCCGTGGTCCCGCCGATATCCTTATCTTTCTCAATAACCAGGACACGCAAGCCGTTTTTAGCCGCCGTGACAGCAGAAGACAGACCCGCTGCGCCGGAGCCAAGAACAATCATATCGTAGTGAGCGTTATCCATTCTTGACCCCATTAAAGTAATTCAAATCCAGCGAGAAATTTAGACTCGTCGTCTGTCATAAAGTTAACGAGTGTTTCTGCCTGTGCATCAAACATATCAGCGCCAGCCATTGCTTTGCAGCCAATAGAGCGGGCAAACTCACCCGTTTTAGAGATAGCAGGTTTAGTCAGCGCATCACCAAACATCATATCTGACGTAAGCTCATCCAAAGGAACGGGCGTAGGATCACTCTCTTTCATACCCACCGGCGTTACATTAGCAACTATATCCATACCTTTAGGAGAGTTACTCTCTGCAGCTCGAACACGACCCGGGAACACCGCATCTAATTTGGTAACTGCCTGAGATAAACGAGCAGCATCAACATCGAATATATAAAGGGTTGCTACACCCTGCGCCAAAAACTCATAGGCCACCGCACTTCCAGCTCCACCGACACCAATTTGCAGTACCTGTTTACCCTCTGGCTCACCACCGCGATTTCGAATTGCAGAGACATAAGCTTCACCATCCGTGTTGTCGCCATAGAAGCACCCATCTGCCATTCGACGCGTCACATTCACAGCACCAATCACTGATGCACGCTTTGTCACTCGATCACAAAATGCCAGGGAGTCGATCTTGTGAGGCAGTGTAATGACGATGCCATCCAAGTTTTGAATAGCCTTGGCTGTAGCAAAGAAGCCAGCCAACTCTGAGGGAGCAACATGGACCGGTGGAACTATGCCGTTAATCCCGCGCGAAGCCATAATTTCAGTGAGATACTTTGGCGAGCGAACCTGGGCAATCGGGTCACCAACAATAGGGAAAAGACGAGTCTCTCCTGAGAGTTCAATACTCATTAGCTCAACTCCCCTGCAGCATGCTGAGTCGCGATGTATGCAAAGGTGATTCCAGGACCAATCGTGATACCAGGTCCAGGATATACACCACCCATGATTGATTGAAGGTCATTACCAGCAGCGTAAACTCCCTCAATGACCGAGCCATCGCCCTTGTTTAGCTGAGCAAATGCATTACCTGCAAAGCCCTTTGCAGTTCCTATGACACCTATTTCAAGCTTCACTGCGAAGAATGGGCCTGACAGCGGTCGAATTGTCGTATTCGGTGCGTTATCCGGGTCGCCATTATGTTGCTGGTATGGTGTGCTACCTCGTCCAAACTCTGGGTCTTCGCCTCGCACTGCAGATTCGTTGTAACGATTGAGTGTAGCTTCAAGATTTTCAGCGGATACTCCAATCTCTTTCGCAAGCCCTGCAATAGTTGATGCGCTCTTAAGGTAGCCCTCTTTGATAAGAGGTTTCGGGTTATCGCCACCTGGACGGAGTAAACCTAGACCATACTTATTTGCAGCTCTCTGATCGCCGATAAGCCAAATCGGCTCACCACCCATCTGCATAGCCAACGCTGTTCGACCGAAATCGTGATATGAAATCGTCTCGTTTAGGAAGCGCTTGCCCTCGTCATTAACACAAATTGTACCGGGCTTGCTTCGATCAAAGACAAAGTGAGGGTACACAGCTGTTGAACCATCTTTGCGCTGTCGTGTTGAACAGGGTGCGTAAAAGGCAGGATGTTTATCGGCAGAACCATAGTGTGCACCGAGTGCTTCAACCAGTGGATGAATAGATGCTTTGTTATCTGAGCTCGCAGGTGAAACACCAGAGCATGTAGCTTCGTAGTACTGTTTTTGACGCTCTTTGTTTGCACCAAACCCGCCCGTAGCAAGCAACACGCCACGTTTGGTAGTAGCCTCTTTTGTGCTGCCGTTATCAGAGTACTTAACTCCAACAACCCGACCCGATTCTTCAACAAGTTCGGTTACCGACGCATTCACTTTTATATCAACACCAAGCTCACTGGCTGAGTGAAGTAGACGAGCAATCATCGCCTGCCCCATGACATAGCGAGAGTGACGTCCATAAAAAATTCGATCGAGCACGTAGGTCGCAACTAAACGCCCAACATAGAAAAATGATTTCACTGACTTGTAACGATCAAGTAGGTTACGAATATCGATACGGTCAACCTGCATACCACCAAGAACAGTAAATTCTTCGATAGGCGGGCGCACCAATTCACGGAGCTTACCCATAGGGCCAGTTTTGTATGGTACCGGCTCAATCGCTCGTCCGTTCAATGTCGCATGTCCTGCATTCCACATGTAATCTGGATGTTTAGGGCATGGACGAAACTCCATACGCGTATGATTCTGAAGCGTCTCAACCGCACTTGCGGCATGCGCCAGAAAACTTGCACGAACCTTAGCGTCTGATGCTTCACCGACAGTACCATCTAAGAAAGCTGTCACCTCTTCCAGTGAATCGCTGTCGTTAACTTCACGCCCAATTGAACTAAGTGGAGTCCAAGTCGTGCCGCCCGATAAGGCACTGGTTCCGCCAATATACTGACTCTCTTCAAGCAGCAAAACCCTCCAACCCTTAAGCGCTGCGAAAACAGCACCAGAGAGACCTGCCGCACCAGAACCACAGACAATAAAATCGTAATTTGAGCTTGAGTTAGACACGCGAACTTACCTCGATCGCTAAGATTGATTGAACAAAAATCTCATAAATTTGAATTTCATTCAACTTTTTAAAAATATTCTACTTCTGCTATAGTCCAACTTTACTTAACGAAGTTATTAGAAGAAGTAGATATGAGTAGCGCACTAGAGAAAGCCTTTAGTCTAATCGAGCATCTAGCCCAAAACCCGCATGGCAGTTCAGTCTCCTCTTTATCAGAAGCACTAGGACAACCAGCCAGCGGCATCCATCGCTCACTAAAAATGCTTGAAGAGTTAGGCTATGTTCGCCAGCTGGATCAGGGCAAACACTACTCTCTAACCATCAAGCTATCAGCTTTAGGGCTCTCTTACTTAGGTGGCTTAGGGCTGAATGATGTTACGCAACCACTGCTCGACCATCTCGCATCACAAACTGAAGAGCTTATCCGAATGGCCATTCTTGATGGCGAATCTCTGGTATGGGTTGGCGTTTCACAGGGTACAAAATCAGGCCTTAAATATGACCCAAGCTCAGAACAGGGACAGACTGCTCACTTAGCCTCGTCCGCTTCTGGTATCGCACTGCTTGCCACGATGAGTGACGAAGATGCTATAGCACGCGTCATGAAACAGGGCATGAGTCGTGAGGGACAGGGTGCAGATGCGCCTATGACTGTTAAGCAGTTGCTGGAGACCCTCGCAGTCACTCGAACTCGAGGCTATAGCATTAACAGCAACTCCTTCTTAGATGGCATGTCAGCTATGGCTAGAGTGATCTTTGATCCAATCACCGGCAAACCCTTTGGTACTGTCAGTATTGCGGGCCCTGCGGTTAGATTAACCGCAGAGAGAATGGCAGGGTTTGAGCAGCTTCTTGAAGCTACAGCACTGGAATTAAGTGAAGCGAGCCGTGCGTCTAACTACTTTAAACATCTAGAGAGCTAAGCTCGTGCCCGTAGCCTCCATCATTGATACCAGTCCCAAGAGTCACTACGACGTCATTGTCATAGGATCTGGGGCTGCGGCTCTTTCAACAGCATTAAGTGCAGTTCAGCAGGGACTATCTGTTGCAGTTCTAGAAAAGAGCTCGCACATTGGTGGCACTACAGCATGGTCTGGTGGCTGGATGTGGCTGCCGCTCAACCCTTACGCGAAAGAGGCCGGTTTTCAGGACTCTAAAGAGAATGCTAAGCGATACATACAGTCCGTAGCAGGCGGGCGTGAACTCGATCCAAGAGTCGACACCTTTCTTGATGCAGCCCCAGAAATGGTTGAGCACTACCGCTCAACAACCGAAGTAGACTTTATCTCTGGGGATAAAGTGCCTGATATGCAGGATCTTCCTGGCTCTGTTAAGGGTGGCCGATCTTTATGTGCCGCACCTTTCGATGGCAGAACACTGGGACGTGAGATTCGTTTTCTGAGAAAACCGTTAGATTTAACGACTGTATGGGGTATGAGCATCGGCTCTTTTGAGTTACGCCAATTCTATGATGCCCTAAGAAAACCCTCTGCCCTTCTGCATGTATGCAAGCGCTTCACAGCGCATTTTAAAGACCTGGCACTTCATCGCAGAAGTATGTATCTGCAAAACGGCAACGTCCTTGCTGCATCTCTATTTAAGAGCAATTTGAACCTCGGAGTCGATCTGTTTACTGATGTTCAGATTAACGATCTCATCTGTGAGAACGGCTCAGTCACAGGAGTATGCATCAAGAGCAACGATGCCGATTTTGTGATCAATTCCAATGCGGTTGTTTCAGCAGCGGGTGGTTTTCCACATAGCAAAGCGTTATTGGATCAGTTTGCTGCACACCGAGCAGGAGCTAAACACTTTTCTGCTGCAGTACCTGAAAATATTGGCGATATCATTCAGATGGCTCTTAAACAGGGTGCCGCGATCTCCGCAGATTACGCAGAGGCAGCAGCTTGGGCTCCATGTAGTGTTTACACCAGAATTGATGGTACGACCTGCAACTACCCACACCTGTTAGAACGAGGCAAACCGGGCATTCTAGCGATTGGGCAGGATGGTCGTCGTTTTACAAATGAAGCCAACTGCTACCACCAATTCCAGAAAGGGCTATTTGATAGCCACTCCAGCGAACAACCTTACAGCTGGCTGATAGCCGATCGCAAAGCCTATAGGCGCTGGGGCTTAGGTTGCGCGAAACCTGCACCCTTTTTAAATATTCAGGCATTAAAAAGCGGTTATCTAATCAAGGCTCAATCGCTACAGGTGCTGGCTGATAAAATTGCAGTTCCTTTTGAGGCGTTTCAGGAGACCATCTCCCGTTTTAATCAATTTGCCAAAACAGGCGAAGATTTAGATTTCAGACGAGGCGAGTCAACCTACAACAAAGGTGCAGGTGATTTTGAACACCAACCAAACCCATCGTTAGGTGAAATCAAAAAAGCACCTTTCTATGCAGTAAAACTGAACTCCGGCAGTCTTGGCACCTTTATAGGACTCAAGACCAATCATGAATGCCAAGTCATTAATGCAGCAGAGGAACCGATTCCTGGGTTGTATGCTGTTGGTAATGAGGCCGCCAGTATATTCAGGGGCGACTACCCCAGCGGGGGCATAACCCTTGGACCTGCCATGACCTTTGGTTATCTCTGCGGAAAAGCTATCGCAAAACATTTGAACAACGAATCAGACCAATAATTTGGAGAGAAGATGAAATACTACGAACTGATCACCCTTAAAACTGTGATATTTGGTGCCGGCAAAATGGCCGATGGCATTCAAGCTTTCCTATATGCACCAGAAGCCAAGGGCACACTATACGGTGCATGGTTCTCTGACGTAGGCAGCCTTAACGAGGTGTATCTACTGCGTGGTTTCAACTCCCTTGACGAGATGTTCGAAGAGCGCGATCGTATCCGCCTTTCATCTGATCCATTTAACGGCGGTGAAGACCTGCTTCACTACAGCTGCGATTCATATAAAGCGTTGGATTTCATGCCTGAAATTGAGCCAGGTGAATTTGGCAAAGTTTATGAGATCCGTACTTACCAACCAACGCTTAATGGCCTAGCTCCAACGATCGAGAAATGGCGTGAAGCAGTACCTAAGCGCGTAGAGTATTCACCACTTACGATCGCAATGTACTCAATAGATGGTCCTACACGATTCACTCAAATCTGGCCGTATGAATCGGCTAATGCACGTGCTGAAGCTCGCGGCAAGAGTGTTGCAGATGGCGTATGGCCACCAGCGGGCGGACCTGCTTTCCTACGCCCTGAAATGGAATCAACTATGGCTATTCCAATGCCATTCTCACCGCTGAAATAAGCAAATGAACACGAAGTTTTCACTCGCATATTTAACAACCAAAGATCTATCTCCAGATGAGGCTGTACGTGTTGCAGCCGAAACTGGATATGACATGGTGGGGTTTCGCCTCTTACCTGCGGGAACAGAGGCACCATTTCCAATCCTTACAGACCCTAAGGTACAACAGCGAACAATTGCAGCGCTTCGCGAAACAGGCATACAACTTGCGGATATTGAGATCGTACGCGTAAACGACACATTCGATCTTGCGCGTTTTGATCAGTTCTTAACGGTAGGCGCCGAGCTTGGAGCGAAACATGTTCTGGTCGCGGGCGATGATCTAGATCGAAACCGCCTGATTGAGAATTACGGGCGTTTCTGTAGACGTGCTGCTGAATTTGGCATGACTGCAGATTTAGAACCTATGCCGTGGACTGCCGTCAGACATATACGTGACGCTATTGAAGTGACTGAAGCGGTGAATTGCACTAACGCTGCCATTCTGGTGGATGCATTACATTACGATCGATCAGAGAGTTCATTAGAGGATCTACGTGCAATCAAACCCGAGCGTATTAACTACATTCAGGTTTGCGATGCTCCACAAATCGAGAATCCGACCCTAGAGCAGCTTATTCACAACGCAAGGGGTGAACGATTCTTACCAGGTGATGGTGAAATAGATATCGCTTCAATGTTGCGCGCCCTGCCCAGAGACAAGGTCATCAGCATAGAGATACCTCGCACCGCTGAAGAGGCGACAATCTCCGCTAAAGATCGCGCTTCTCAAGCGTTGATTCGCACAAAAGAGCTGATTGCTTCGTTGTAAAGTAAAACCCGAGGTCGTTAAACAGGCTTCGGGTTATTCTTTGCAGAGTTGTTCAATATTCCTACCGTAACCAGTACTAGAGCCAGCAAGGCTGCAAAGATTGAAACAATAATCTCAATACCAAAAAGTCCGACCGCCCAAGTCATCACACCTGGAATAATCAACATCCCTACCCCAGCCGCAGCTATTTGCATCCCAACCGTATTAGCAACGTGACTCTTTGGAACTCGCTCTGAAGTGGTAGAAATAAGAGCAGGAAACGTTGGTGCCAAACCAAAACCTATAAGCACGAGAGAGTAGACTCCGCCAGGCCCCGGCCAAACAAATAGATAACCCATAATACCAACGTAGCTCATTGAGAGCCCGATGAGTGTCATCTTCATATCTCCCAAACGCTCTGACAGTAGACCCGCGACTAAGCGCCCTACTGTGAATGAACCCCAATAGACGGAGACCCAAAATCCCGCCTGCTCAACAGATACGCCACGAGATTCTGTAAGCAGGGTAAAAGACCACATTCCGACACCGATCTCTACACTGGTGTAGAAGAAAAATGTCGCCATACTAAACCAGACAACGGGCAGTCTTAGAGAATCGATTAGCGTGGAAGATGGCTCGTCATGAACCTCTTCAGTTTGATCAGGATCGTCCCATAGCTTTCGGAAATAGAGGAAGGTAGCGATCATCAGCAGCATTAAAACGATGACTACTAGATAGCCAACACGCCACTGACCGGTTGCGACCAAAGCACCTGTCATAATCAAAGGGCCGATGGTCACGCCCACTCCAAAGCTGGCATGCAGCCACTGCATAACACGCCCCGAGTAGTGCTTTTCGACATAGGTGTTGAGTGCGGCATCTATACCACCGCCACCCAAGCCAGAGATCAACGCAATAAAGGGTAGATATAACCAGCTATCGACAACCGTGACTAAAATAAGTCCGACTGTTGTTAACAATCCACTGCCTATCAAGAGCCATGAGACTCCAATCAAGCGCAGTACTGCGCCCGTCATAAAGCTGCTTATAATGTAGCCGCTGGTACCACCTACGATGATAAGTCCCAAGCGGTCTAGTGTTGCATCTAACTCACCCGTCATTGATGGCCAGGCAACACCCAAAATCGCGTCAGGCAGACCCAATGAAATAAATGCGATGAAGCAGAGTAGTAGTAAAAGCGCGGATCGAGACAATGCCTATCTCCTTGGCAACATTTGTTCGAACGAAATTATGCGCTTACATATCGGCAGATTAACTCTTCTACCTCTGTGCGCAATCTCTCTTGCCCTGCATCCGAAAAAATCTCGGTACCAAAAGCTGCAGAGAATGTACTCCGGTTTGAGTTATTAAAAAAGCACATTGAGCTGATAAACCAGTGCAACTCCACGACGTTTAACCCTGAACGAAAATCGCCTGAGGCGACGCCAGCCTGATAGATCTCCGTTAACCTTTGAATAGCCGGAGCATTGACCTGCTCGAAGGCATCTTTAGCCAATAGATGACGCCCTTCATGAATATTCTCAATCATGACAAGTTTGATAAAGGCAGGATTAGCTCGCTGGTGATCAAAGGTGAACGCTATCAGAGTTTTGAGTGCCTCTTTAGGCTCAAGGGATGCCAGTCTCAGCTCTTGCTCGCCCAGTCGAATATCACGGTAAGCATTCTCTAGAACCTGGATATAGAGACGCTCTTTATCTCCGAAATAGTAGTAGAGCATGCGTTTCGACGTTTCGGTCTTCTCAGCTATCAGGTTGACTCGCGCACCTGCAAACCCGGATGTAGCAAACTCTTCGGTTGCGACGCGAAGGATGTCCGCTTTCACCGCTTCTGGATTACGTTTCTTAGAACTGCTTTTGGATATTTCGCTTTGAGTCATAAACGCTCTTTTAACCAAAACCCTATAAAAAGGTAATAACTGTAATTCAAAAAAGTTTTAACCAAATGGTACAAAACTATTGATCTTCTCTGCAAGGGTGTGGCAAATTTAGGCCACTTGGTTTTAACCAAATGGTACAAAAAACCAAGATCGAATCTTAAAAGTCGATTTTACTTGGGGTAAATCGGCATTTGAGAGACGACCTTAGACCCTAAATAGCGCCATCTTCGAGCGCAAAAAGATAATAAAGTGGAGAGCCAGATGAAAAAGGCGATGCTAAAAACTCTTGTTGCTACTGCTGTAGCGGCTGCTTCTGTTTCAACTTTCGCAGCACCAACTATTAAACTAGGTCACGTTGACGGTGCTGACTGGCAGACATCTAAAAAAGGTGCTGCAGGTGTCATCTTCAAAAACATCGTTGAAGGCGAGACTGATATCAAAGTTGAACTTTTCCCAGCTAAAGCACTAGGTGACGAAGGTTCACTAGTACAGCAGGCGCAGGAAGGCACAACTCAGATGGCTATCATCTCTGGTGCAATGGCTAAAATCTGTAAAGAAGCTGACGTACTAAACATCCCTTACACTTTCTCAAACGCTACTATCGCGTGGGATGTACTTGATGGACAGTTCGGTCAGGACCTTGCTGCACACTGTCTAGAAGAGACTGGTCTACGTACTCTTGCGTACGGTGAAACTGGTTTCCGTAACTTCACTAACAACGTTCGTGAAATCAAATCACCAGCAGACATGAAAGGTCTAAAATTCCGCGTTCAGCCAATCCCTCTATATGTTGAGATGGTTAACGGCCTAGGTGGTGAACCAACTCCTATCGCTTGGTCTGAGCTACCAAACGCACTAACTACTGGTGTAGTTGATGGCCAAGAAAACCCTGTAGGTACCATCTACAACAACAACCTTCACAAGCTTCAGAAGTACATGGTTCTTGATGGCCACGTATACGCTGCTGACTTCATCGTAATCAACGATGAGTTCTTCCAGTCACTATCTTCTGCAGAGCAGGACATCATAGCTAAAGCTGCACGTACTGCTGGTCTAATGGGCCGCGCAATTCAGCAGTTCAACACAGCTGAAGGCGTAACTAAAGTTGTTGCTGAAGGCATGAAAGTTCACTCTCCAACTGCTGATGAAATGGCACAGTTCAAGAAACTTGCTCAGCCAGCAGTTAAAGATTGGCTAGCGAAAGAGCTAGGCAGCAAAGAGTGGATCGAAAAACTTGATTCAGCTGTAGCAGCTGCTTCTAAGTAATCGAACCACCCAAGACTCCAGCCGCCCGGCTGGAGTCTCTCCTCTATACATTTAACTATCTAACTGCCGGTAAACCCTATGCTTTCAATGTTGCGTACGGTCACCCGTTGTGTCGGGACCTTTTTTGCTGCGGGATCAGCGCTCTCTATGGCGTTGGTATTCCTAATCATCTTTATTAACTCTATCCGACGTTACACGATGGGCGAGTCTCTCCCTTGGGGTGAAGAGCTACCTGTTTACCTGGCTGTATACGGAATTATGTTTGGCATGGCCTGGGCTTATCTTCTAGACCGCCATGTCTCTTTTGATCTGGTTGCGGGATTGCTACCACAGGGTATGCACCGTCCAATCAGTCTATTTGTTGATCTTTCAATGGTCGCTGTGGGTACGCTACTGAGCTACTCAGGCTACCTATTTATGCTCAAGCGCGGCAAGGTCGATGCATCGAGCATTATCTCTAGTGCCCGTGCTCTTCGTGATGCGACAGGGATTGAGCAACTCGCTGTGCTGGGTCAGATGTACCCCTACTACTTTGCCATGGTCCTCGGTGGTGCAATGCTTGCGTTAGCTGCCCTTTTAAGATTCTTGAATCGTCTTGCTAAAGCTGATCATCAAGTTGGTGAGGGAGCATTCTAATGACATATGCAGTTCTTTTAGGCGGCATCTTCCTGGGCCTACCTATCGCGTTTGCGATTATCGCTTCACTCCTTTACTTCATGGCAGTGGGTGAATTCCCGTACCACATTCGTATCGTCGCTACGCAGATGTTCGGTGGCATGGCGTCATACCCACTTCTGGCTATACCGCTATTTATTCTCGCAGGCGAGTTGATGAATGAATCAGGCATCACAAGCCGAATCATCGCCTTTGCCAACGTACTTGTTGGCCGTATGCGTGCTGGTCTTGCGATGGTAAACATCTGGGCATCGGTTATTTTTGCGGGACTTTCAGGCTCTGCAGTTGCCGATACCTCAGCGATTGGTCGTGTATTTATTCCAGAGATGGAGAAGAAGGGTTACCCACGTGATTTTGCTGCAGCAATTACAGCCGCATCATCTGTTATCGGGCCGATTATCCCACCTTCAATTCCTGTCATCATCTACGCTCTAACTGTTACAGGTGTCTCTGTACCGGCACTGTTCATGGCGGGGGTGGTTCCAGGCATCCTGCTTGCGATCTTCCTCTCTGTCTATGTTTACCTATTTAAAGGTCACTACGAGAAGTCGGGCGAGCAACATGAATTTGCCGAGAAGCAGTCAAACTCGCAAGCACTCATTCAGGGCATTATCCCGCTTCTTATGCCGGTATTCGTTGTGGGCTCCATCCTTATGGGTGTTGTGACGCCTACCGAAGCAGCTAGTTTTGCAGTGGGCTACGCGATGTTTGTTGGTCTATTCGTATTCCGCGAACTTAAAGTGACTCAGCTACCTGGCCTATTTGCTCGTGCCATGCGTGATAGCTCGGTCATCATGGTGGTAATCGGTGCGGTAGCAGCGGCTAACTGGCTGATGAACTACAACCGTGTGCCAAACATGATTACGGACTTCGCACTTGAGTACATGACTGTGAAGTGGATGTTCCTTGTTGGTGTAATCGTACTCTTCCTGGTGGTTGGTCTATTCCTAGAAGGTATTGCTGCGATGTTGGTACTTGTGCCCATTCTGCACCCAATTGCGGTGAGCCTTGGTGTCGACCCAACCCACCTAGGTATCGTCATTATTTTCAACTTGATGATCGGTCTAATCACACCGCCGATGGGACTCTGTCTCTTTGTCGCCGACTCCATAGCCAAAGTTGGTATGGCACGGCTTAGCAAAGTGATTCTGCCACTGTTCCTGGTTGAGTTATTGGTTCTTATCATCATCACCTTCGTCCCAGATCTAGTTATTGGTCTGCCGAAGGCGCTTGGTCTGTTGTAACGCTGCTGGAGTAGCAAGTCATGAAATTGAAATTGGCATTGATCGGTAATTCGATTTCGCAATCTCGTGCCCCTTTTCTGCACAAGATGCTGGGTGAAATCTACGATTTTGATGTGAGTTACGACCTAAAAGATCCAGGTATCAACAGCCGCGAAGCATTTGAAGCGACCTTAAAGTCACTTCGTGAAGAGGGCTACACCGGTTGTAACGTCACCTTCCCATTTAAATCGCTAGCGGTTGAGTATGTGGACGAGCCAGACGAAGCGGTGCGTGAAGTAGGTGCGACAAATACGCTCTACCTAGCGGATGACAAGATTCGTGCTACAAACACAGACTACACAGGCTTTATTCATGGCTATCACGCTCAGCGCGGCGATGCGCCTGCAGGCGAAGTACTAATGATTGGTGCTGGCGGTGTTGGCCGTGCTGTAGCCTTTGGTATGTTCCATTGCGGCGCGACTAAGCTCTATATCTTTGACCTTAACGTCGAAGGAGCAAAGAGCTTAGCTGCAGCTGTGAATGCGAAGGGTTACAGTGCCGAAGTGATTTCAGCGGATGAGTTACCGACTATCGCAAAATCGGTCAACGGCCTCGTAAACTGTACACCCGTGGGTCACTACGCAACCCCAGGCACCCCTTTAGATCCATCTCTATTTGGCGGACAAGATTGGGCATTTGATGCCGTTTACGTGCCGTTAGAGACTGAATTCATGAAGGCTGCACATGAGGCGGGCCTAGAACTGGTGAGTGGTTTTGACCTCTTTTTCCACCAAGGCATTGATGCATTCACAACCTTCTCAGGCACTAAGGCTGATGGACACGAAGCACTTGGGCGATTCGTAAAAGAGTTTGATATCTCGAGTACGTTTATCAAGATACAGTAGATAGCCATTGCTTCGGTGACTGGTTTTAACCAGTCACCGGGCCTTGAAGCTAAACTCACATAGCGCCGATCACAACACCGTGAATCAGCTTAATCGAAACTAGCAGAAGCCCAACTTCAATTAGCCCGAAGAACCAACGATCTTTTAAAATCTTGGTCAAATGGGCGCCCATAAAAGTGCCCACCAGTGCACTTGGGACTAGCCACAGAGCAAGATTAAGATCATCTGCAGAGTAGCCGCGAAGGGCTAGATAGGGCGGCAACTTGGAGAGGTTGATGATGGCAAAGAAGATCGTTGCCGTTCCTGCAAACACCAACTTCTCTAACTTTTGCGGCAAGGTATAGACCTGGAAAGGTGGTCCACCGGTATGCGATATAAAACTGGTAAAACCTGCGATCGTTCCCCAGAACAACCCTTTCCCAGTAGTCGCTTCACGTGCCTCTTTGAGATGACGCTTTCCGAACCAAGTGTAAGCAACAAACGAGAGTCCCATGATGCCGACTAACAGTGCGACTAACTCATCTGAGATGATTGAGGCGGTGGCCCAACCAATAAAGACACCAAAGAGCCCGGCGGGCAGCAGTATTTTGAGGTTAATTGCTGAGTAGTGTTTACGGTACAACCAAACACCCACCATATCGCTAACGATATAGATTGGAAGTAGCAGAATTGCGGCCGTCATCGGCGGCATAAACAGCGACATAATGGGAACAGAGAGCATCGCGACGATGGGTAAGCCACCTTTCGAGAGACCAACAATCCAGGCTGCAAAACAGGCAACAATAAAGGCAGAGCTTCCAATCTCGATCACGATTCAACCTGGCAGATAAACTAGCAACATTTATAAATTGAGCAGGCAGTATAGCGACAATAGCTGCAAGACCACAGAAAGATCTTGCACTCATCGCTCACGGACTTAGACTAACAACCATATATTCGCTAACAGAGCGAAACTTAAGGAATAGAGAAGATGGCAAAAATTCTGCTTTTACACGGCATCAACCATGCAATGTTTGGTAAACGTGACCCAAAACACTACGGCACGTTCACACTACAAGATATTGAACAGGCTTCTGCTAAGTGGGCACTAGAACAGGGTTGTGAACTGGAGTGCTATCAGACAGATATCGAAGGTGAAATGGCTCGCAAGATTCACCAAGCCTTCCTTGAAGATATAGATGCGATTGTATTAAACGCAGGCGCCTGGACTCACTACAGCTACGGTCTTGCAGACGCTCTGGCCATCTTTAAAGATAAGGGGCCTATCGTTGAGGTTCACATGTCGAATGTTCACGCACGTGAAGAGTTCCGCCATAAGTCGGTATTTTCACATCAGGTGATTGGCCAAATCTCTGGTTTCGGCCTAACCAGCTACAAGCTTGGCATCATCGCTGCTGCTGATGCACTGAACGCTTAAGCCAGCAACTGCTCGATCAAATTAAGGCCATCTGCTTCTAACTTGAGCAGGTGGCTTTTTCGTTCTAGCCCCCAACGAAAACCGCCCAACCCACCATCAGATCGAATAGCACGATGACAGGGTATGAAAAGCGCATGCTGATTTTTACCTAAGGCACTGCCCACTGCACGCACGGCATCCGGCTTACCCATATCCATAGCCAGTGATTTATAGGTGAAGCACTGCCCCGTTACACTCTTAGATATTGCTTGCCAAACACTCTTCTGAAATTCAGTTGCCTGCACAATAAGGGGGAGTTGATTTGGATGTTTACGCAAAAAACTCAAAAAGGATGCACTGTTGAATTCATCAGACCCGGGGAGACCATCGACAAACTCAGAGGTAAAAATGCCCTCTTCACACCATATAACTTTGAGAAAACCGACCTCAGTTTGCAGGTAACTGGACTGCAGTCTCTCTGATGAGATGCTTAGATCATTTAGGTTTATCAGTTGCAGCATGGAAAGACCCTAATAGGAATAGACCCAATCTACGCCCATCTTTTTGGTAACTCAAACATCCTGTCATTAAACAGTCATCAAACTAAGCTCTAATGGCGCCACTACATAGAGAAAAGATAGATAGGATATAAAAAGATGAATATAGATAGCCTAGTTCGTATGCATCATCGTGGCTACGACGTAAAAGAGATCTCTACGCAACTTGAGATCACTGAAGAGCAACTCGCTGCTGCTTCACGCAAAATCGAGAACATCGAGAAAGCAAAGCGTTTGAATCGTACACAGCACTCGCAAGCTGATTTTGCGATGCGACTGACCTATCGCTAAGGTGCATAGCTAAAAAGCGATCCACACTCTGCCTCTGCGCGTAATTTTAGTGCTAGACTTAGCCAAACTAAAAGTTCTAAACTTATAGCCAGGTTTATTCAGTCGGCGATCTTTACTGGTAAGACGACCGATACCCAATCTCAAAGAGGTAGAGATAGATGAAAAAGACTCTAATCGGCCTAGCTGCCGCTGTTCTAATGGTTCCTGCTTCAGCAATGGCTGAGCGTGATGGTGCTACTGTATACAACACTTACTGTCTTGCATGTCACATGGTTGGCGTTGCTGGCGCACCTAAAATGGGTGATGCAGCAGCTTGGGCTCCACGTGCTGCAAAAGGTGTTGATGCTCTTCTAGCAACTGCCAAAACAGGTATCAATGCAATGCCGCCAATGGGTACTTGCATGGACTGTTCAGATGCAGAACTTAAAGGCGCTATCGAGCACATGATCAACAACTCTAAATAATTCTTAGAGTGTTCTGAAAAGCCGACCTCGTGTCGGCTTTTTTGTGCCCAAATTTTGGTATGATCATCGCCCCATTATTTGGTGAATAAATTCATGACTGATCTTCTCTGGTGGCAATATAGCCTGATCGCATTAATTTTTGTCTGGAGTGGTTTTGTTCGCACCGGCCTTGGATTTGGCGGTGCTGTTCTATCGCTGCCATTTCTACTGTTAATTGTTGATGATCCAGTTATTTTTCTTCCAATCATTGGCATGCACCTGCTGATTTTTTCAGGCTCGATCACACTCGCAAATCATCTCAAAGCAAAACGCAGTGGCAACTCTGGCTTATCCGAGAACGTTGATTGGGACTATCTGAAAAAGAGCCTAAAGATCATGATCATCCCCAAGTTAATTGGGGTATTTGGTCTGCTAACACTGCCAAATGAGATCATGGCCGGCCTGATCTTTGTCATCGTCATTATCTATTCGATCGGCTACATACTTAACAAGCCGTTTCGCAGTAACAGACCTTGGATTGATAATCTATTTTTAATGCTGGGCGGCTATGTCAGCGGTACCTCATTGATCGCAGCACCTCTCGTGATGGCTGTTTTCGCGAGCCATGTAGCTAAAGCCCAGTTGCGAGACACCCTCTTCGTACTCTGGTTTATTCTGGTAGTGATCAAACTTGGTTCATTTGTGATTGCTGGCGTCGATCTGCAACTCATTCACCATTTATGGCTACTCCCCTGCGCTTTTATTGGTCACAAGTTGGGGCAGCGTTTACACAGCTATCTGGTGAATACAGACTCCGTTCTCTTTTTCAAAATCATGGGTAGCGTGTTAATCATTACCAGCACACTTGGGCTTATTCGCTCGATTGCACTGTAAAGGCTGAAAAGCTTGAGAAGCAGGGTATACTTACTCAAACTGAATTCGATGCTAATAGGCTAGGACATGTCAGATAAGAAACAGGCAAGCGATTTCGAAGGCTCATTAAAACGTCTAGAGGCGCTGGTGACCGAGATGGAGAAGGGCGACCTACCCATCGAAGAGGCGCTAAAAGCGTTTGAAGAGGGTATAGGCCTTACACGTGAGTGCCAAAAGATTCTGCAAGATGCCGAGCAGAAAGTCGTTCTCCTTACTGAAAAAGCTGGTCAGATTACTGAGCAGCCATTTGTAGAAGAGTAATCCATCGCCATGGCTTCTGAGATGCAACTGTACCGCGAGCGCGTTGAGTCAAAACTACTCTCACTGCTCTCGTCGCGCGCAAATATTGCATCTCATCTAAATGAGGCGATGCAGTATAGTCTGTTGAATGGTGGTAAACGCCTTCGCCCTATTTTGGTCTACCAGGCGTGTAAATTACTCTGTGGCACCTTAGAGCAAGCTGATAATGCAGCTTGTGCCATTGAAGCGATACATAGCTACTCGCTGGTGCATGATGACCTTCCCGCCATGGATGATGACGATCTTCGCCGCGGCAAACCCACCTGCCACATTAAGTTCGATGAAGCGACTGCAATACTTGCGGGTGATGCCTTGCTAACGCTCGCCTTTGAGCTGTTAAGCTGTGACGATTCATTGCAATCGCCCGATATTAAACTCAAGATGGTTCAAACTCTCGCAACAGCGAGTGGTGATCTGGGCATGGTTGATGGCCAGGCATTTGATTTAGGCTCTGTGGGTAAAGCCCTTACACTTGAAGAGATGCAATCAATGCACGGTGCCAAGACTGGTGCGCTAATTCGTGCAGCTCTGCGCCTAGGTGCACTTGCCAGCAACAATGCCACGCCAGACAGTCTTACCGCACTCGACCAATATGGTGTCGCCATCGGTCTCGCATTCCAGATTCAGGATGACATTCTAGATATCGAGGGAAGCACAGAACAGCTTGGTAAGCCTCAGGGCTCAGACCTGGAGCGAGACAAACCGACCTACCCGGCTCTAATGGGTCTGGAAGCAAGCAAGGCTTGGTTAGAAGAGCTAGTCGAACAGGCCAATGACGCCCTCTCCAGTTTCGGCGAGCAGGCAACTCCTCTTAGGGAGATAGCTCAATTCATCATCTCAAGATCTAGCTAATGATCTCCGACTTCCCTCGCAACCGCCCAAACACCCCTGCGCTCGACAAGATTGCAGGCCCTGCTGATCTGAAAAATTGTAGCATTAATAAGTTAACACAGTTGGCTGACGAGCTTCGTCAATTTTTGCTATTTACAGTGGGACAAACGGGCGGGCATCTGGGAGCAAGCCTAGGGGTTGTAGAGCTAACACTGGCACTCCATCACCTATTGGATACCCCAACGGACCATCTAATCTGGGATGTCGGGCACCAAGCCTATCCGCATAAGATTCTGACAGGTCGCCGCGAACAGATGCTAGCGATGCGAATGGCTCACGGACTCACTCCATTTCCAACGATGAGTGAAAGTGAATTTGATAGCTTCGGCACTGGTCACTCTAGCACCTCAATCAGTGCAGCCCTGGGAATGGCACTGGCTAATAAAATGCAAGGTCAGCAGCGAAAATCCGTTGCGGTTATTGGTGATGGCGCACTGACTGCCGGTATGGCATTTGAGGCCCTAAACCACGCAGCACATACCGGTGCTAACCTGCTCGTTATACTCAACGATAATGATATGTCGATCTCACCAAATCAGGGCGGATTGGCAACCTATCTCGCAACTCAGTTACGCGAGCGAGTACCTACTAACCCTGTCATGCCACTGTTCGAGGCGCTCAACTTTAACTATACAGGGCCTATTGATGGTCATGATTTTGAGCAACTACTACCAGCACTTAATAGGGCTCTGAATAGCAGCGGTCCTCAGTTTTTGCATGTAAGAACTCAAAAAGGGAAAGGCTTTGCACCGGCTGAAGAGGATCCCGTGGGTTACCATGCAATCACCAAACTGGAGCATCCAGGTGAATCCGGTGCCCAAAAGGTGAAATACAGCGATAACTTTGGCCAGTGGTTAACTGAAAAAGGGCGCAACGATAACCGCGTGGTAGCGATTACTCCAGCTATGCGAGAGGGCTCTGGTCTAGTTAGCTTTGCCAACGAATTTCCTGATCGATACTTTGATGTAGCAATAGCAGAACAGCACGCAGCGACACTGGCGGCAGGCTTCGCTGTTGGTGAAATGAAACCAGTCCTAGCGATCTACTCCACATTTCTACAGCGCGCCTATGATCAGGTTGTACACGATATCGTCCTGCAAAATTTGGACTGCTTAGTCGCTATAGATAGGGCAGGACTTGTGGGCGAAGATGGCCCGACCCACTCAGGTATTTTTGATATCGCTTTCTTACGCACTCTGCCCGGTGCGGTTGTGATGACACCCTCTACGCTATCAGAACAGAGAGCCTTGCTAGAACTTGGTTACCAACACGTTGGCCCTGTGTTTATTCGTTATCCACGCGGTAGCGGCGTACCCGAATCCGGACACACATATACTGGTAATCTAGCACTCGGAAAAGGTGCCTTATTAAGAGAGGGCAGCAGTGGAGCAGCCATTCTTAACTTCGGGCCGCTATTAGAGAGTGCAAAAGCAGTAGCCGATGCATTGGATCTAACACTTGTCGATATGCGTTTTGTAAAACCGCTCGACACTGAGTTGTTAACGGAACTGACGACCCGTCACAACCAACTATTCACTCTTGAAGATCATTCGCTGCAAGGCGGTGCTGGAAGTGCTGTTGCTGAGTGGATATCTGAGAGTGGGGTTGATGTGAAACTGAGCTCATTCGGTGTACCTGACCACTGGATTGCCCACGGCACACGTGATGAACAGCTGCAGGCTGCTGGGTTAGATCAAGATAGTCTGCTAAACCGCATCACTAAACTACTTAGTTAAAAACCATTAAGAGCAGCTAAAAGCCTCTTCCGAAAACTAAAACGCCCTGCGTAATTGCAAGGCGTTTAGAGTATTCAAACATCACTCAAATTAAGCGTCAGGCTTAAAATGAACCTCTGTCATCATATGACCTAACTTACCCATCTTGGTCTCGAGGTAGTGTTCGTTGTATCGGTTTTTACCTACCTGAAGAGGTTCACGTTCTGATACGTTCACACCGTACCGCGCTAGTGCATCTACCTTGCGAGGGTTATTGGTCATCAGGTTGACGCTTTTAACGCCTAGATGTTCCAACATCGGCTGACACATAGAGTAGTCTCGCATATCAGCCGCAAAGCCCAGCTTTTCGTTCGCCTCAACGGTATCGCAACCGCCATCTTGAAGGTTGTAAGCACGAATCTTGTTTAAAAGACCGATACCGCGCCCCTCTTGGCGAAGATATAGCAGTACACCTGCACCCTGCTCTGCGATGCGCTTAAGCGCCTCTTGCAGCTGAAATCCACAGTCGCAACGCAAACTAAACAGTGCATCACCCGTTAAACACTCTGAATGCATACGCGCCAAGACCGGGGTATCACCCGCTACATCACCGTAAACAAGAGCAACATGCTCCTTGCCGGTTTCAGTATCTTCAAAGCCAACCATGCGAAACACACCCATGGGTGTTGGCAATTTTGACTCTGCTACAAATTTGATACTCACTGTAAAATCCTCATTCGGCATTTCCATACGCCGGTTAATCACTCTGAACCCAAGTTTATGATGTTACGTTAAGGATTGGGTTCCGGATTCTTTAAATTAGTAGATAGTTTACCGCCTGAAGTACACCTAGGGCCATAAAACCGGCCAAGATATCATCAAGCATGATGCCCAAGCCACCACTAACCTTGCTATCAGCCCAACCGATTGGCCAAGGCTTCCAAATGTCGAACAGGCGGAAGAGTAGGAACCCAAACAACACCCATACCCAACCCTCAGGAAGTGCAATGTAGGTAATCCATAGGCCTACAAACTCATCCCAAACAATGCCGCCGTGATCATGCACGCCCAGATCTTTTGAGGTCTGCCCACATAGCCAAATCCCGACCAGAGATGCCACAACGATCAGTGCAATATAGGAGAGGATTGGAAGATCAGCAAACAACAACCAGAGCGGAATTGCAGCAAGCGTTCCAAAGGTGCCGGGCGCTTTCGGAGCGGCACCACTGCCCAACCCAAAGGCTAGAAAATGGATAGGATTACGCCAAATTGAGGCTGGAGTTTTACTCATATCAAGGGTTACCTTGCTTGTGAAAATGGTCAAATCCGAATGTCTCAGGAAGAGCTATAGAGACTCCATTATCGGTGAGATGAACCCCCTCACCAGCAACTATGCAGCCGATCTCGGTCAGATTCAAAGAGAGGGCTTTAGCCAGCTCTGCTACAGAAGCTCTCATTTCAGAGGGCACTGTAAAGCAGAGTTCAAAATCTTCACCACCCGTTAATGCCCAATGATCCGCATAGGGCTTAGAGACAGATTGCGCCAGCACTTCTGAAATCGGCAACTGGCTACACTCTAATTCAGCAGCCATCTGAGATTGCTCGAGAATATGCCCAAGATCTGCCAATAAGCCATCTGAGATATCTATCGCCGCTGAAGCAATATCGCGTAAAGCCACTCCAAGCTCAACTCTTGGTGTCGGGCGCAGGTAACGAGTTAATAGATACTCATTAGCGTCTAACTCGCCCTTTAGGGTAGCAAGCCCAGCACGTGAATCACCTAAAGAGCCACTGACAAAAATCAGATCGCCTGGCTGTGCACCAGAACGTTTTAACCCCTTTCCAGTCTCCACAAAACCGTGAACCTGAGCAGAGAGGACATTAATCGATCCCGATGTGGTATCGCCGCCAATGAGGGTGACGCCATACTGATGACATGCCTCAGAGAGCCCTTTAGAGAACTGCTCTAACCACTCACTGTCCGAATCTTTCAAAGTGAGTGCTAAGGTTATCCATGCAGGAGAGGCACCCATCGCAGCCAAATCACTCACCGCCGAGCCTAAAAGTCGCCAAGCAAGATCAGCAGGGGCAATATCAGGAAGAAAGTGGACACCTTCCACCAGAGTATCGATGGATAGAGCAAGTTGAGTATCTGGGGGAAGAGTGGTTAGGGCACAATCATCCCCAATTCCAAGTTGGACTTGGGGATGATCGCCACTGGCATTTGCAAAGTAGCGACGAATTATCTCAAATTCGCCCAGCATTACTTACCGCGGTTAGCCTTGATCTCAACCATACGAACTTTCTGTGCCAACTTATCCAACACACCGTTTACATAACGGTGACTGTCAGTCGCACCAAAGATTTTGGCAAGCTCAACGCTTTCGTTAATAGCCACTTTGTAAGGTACTTCGATACGGTTGATCAGCTCGAAGCTACCGATACGAAGGATACTAAGCTCAATTGGGTCTAGCTCATCAACACGACGGTCTAGGTAGATCTCAAAGGCTTTATCAAGATCCGCCTTCTGGGTGTTGATGCCCTGTAGTAGCTCCGAGAATAGCGGCACGTCTGTTTCTGACATGTCATTATCTACACGGAAATGTGCTTCTACTTCATTGGTAGGGTTCTGCGTTAACTCTTGCGAGTAGAGCGCTTGAAGCGTGAAGCTACGTGCATTACGACGCTTCTCGGTGTTTGAAACCTTTTTACGCTTAGGAGCTTGTTCTTCGCTCATCTTAAACCTCAAGCTGACGAAGCAGGCTAACCATCTCTACAGCTGAGAGTGCAGCTTCAGCACCTTTGTTACCCGCTTTAGTGCCCGAACGCTCAATCGCTTGCTCAATAGAGTTCACAGTTAGCACGCCGTTTGCGACTGGGATATCAAAGTCTAGAGATACCTGCGCAACGCCTTTAGACGCTTCATTAGAAACGTACTCAAAGTGAGGCGTACCACCACGAATCACAGCGCCAAGAGCGATGATGGCATCATCCTGCTTCTGCTGTGCTACGCGTTTAACCGCTAGTGGGATTTCGAATGCACCAGGAACACGCACAATACGGATGTTATCTTCAGCAACGCCATGGCGTTTAAGAACATCGATTGCGCCTTCCAATAGGCTCTCAACAACAAATGAATTGAAACGGCCTACAACGATTGTGTAGCGACCATTAGCAGCGACGAAATCGCCTTCAACTACCTTTACACTCATGCTTTTTTCACTCTGTAAAAGGGATATATTCTTCAATCTCAAGGTCGAAACCTGAGATCGCGTTAAATTTCATTGGTGAGCTAAGTAGGCGCATTTTCCCCACACCAAGATCACGTAGAATCTGTGAACCTGTACCGACTGTCAGGTAGGCACCTGACGCGTTCACATTCACTTTTGAAGGTTTACCACCTTGATTGATTGTTGATAGGGCATCACCAAGATCAACTCGGCGACCGCTATCGATCAACAGGGCAACACCCTTACCTTCCTGGGCAATTTTCTCTAGCGCTTTACGCAGCGTCCACTTTGGCTCTGTATCCGCAGCAACACCAACAACATCGCGAAGCACTTCAGTACGGTTGTGAACACGAACAAGCGTTGGCTCATCGTGTTTGATTTCACCAAGGTGCATCGCCAAGTGGTTACAACCAAGAATCTCGTCATGGAACAGAGTGAAATCAAACTGACCATAGTCGGTCGCAATCTGCCCTTTTTCAGAGACAGTTACGGTGCGCTCATTGGCTGTACGATACTGAATAAGGTCGGCGATAGTACCGATCTTAAGGTTATGCTCTTTTGCGAACAGCTCTAGATCAGGACGGCGCGCCATGGTGCCATCTTCGTTCATCACTTCGACAATGACTGATGCTGCACTCATGCCGGCAAGACGAGCAAGATCACAACCCGCTTCAGTATGGCCAGCACGGCTCAATACACCACCTGGCTGTGCCATCAATGGAAAGATGTGGCCTGGCTGTACGATATCTTTAGGCTGAGCATCAGCACGCACGGCTGTACGAACAGTGTGGGCACGATCAGCTGCAGAGATACCCGTAGTCACACCCTCTGCCGCTTCGATAGAGACAGTGAAATTGGTCGAGTATGCTGCGCCGTTGCTCTGGACCATCAACGGCAACTTGAGGCGCTCACAATGGTCGCGCGTCAGTGTAAGACAGATAAGACCACGCGCATTTTTAGCCATGAAGTTAATATCATCTGGACGCACCATCTCGGCAGCGATAACCAGATCACCTTCATTCTCACGGTCTTCGTCATCCATCAGGATAACCATTTTGCCCTGACGGATATCGTCGATTAACTCTTCGACGGTGTTAAGTTGCATAGTCATTCCTAAGCTCTTAGTAATATTAACGCCCGCGCAGGTAGCCTGCAGAGGCGAGCAGCTCGAGTGTAACGCCCTCACCCGAGTCTGCAGTCGACGCAGGTGCACTGAGTAAACGTTCCAGGTAACGCGCAATCATATCGACTTCGATATGCACTTCATCACCCGCTTTGTAGTTACGAATAATCGTACTTTCCGCTGTGTGTGGCACGATGTTCAGAGAGAACACAGCGTTCTCAACGGCATTCACAGTTAAGCTAACGCCATCTATTGTAACCGATCCCTTGTGCGCGATATACCGAGCGAGAGATTGTGGTGCTTCGATTGAAATTCGCACCGAGCGAGCATCTTTAGCGATCGACTTAACCACACCTAAGCCATCCACGTGACCTGATACCAAATGGCCACCCAAACGCGTAGTTGGCAGCAAGGCTTTCTCTAAATTAACCGCCTCACCTACTTGGAGCTGAGCTAAGCGGGTGTGCGCCAAGCTCTCCTGGGATACATCGGCAGTAAAATGGGCACTATCCATATCAACAACGGTTAAACAGACACCGTTGGTCGCAATACTGTCGCCCAGTTGGACATCACTCATATCAAGCGAGCCCACAGCGAGCGTTAATCGCAGATCCCCACCAACGTCCTGAGCTGATGCAACCTCACCTACCGCCTCAATAATTCCAGTAAACATCAGCGTGACTCCTTATAGGTCCAGGTGAAACGTATATCCTGGCCAAGCTGGCGAAGATCTTTAAGCTCAAGCTCAACCGTTTCACTCATAAGATCAAAGGGTAGAACGGCCAACGGGCGCGCCAAATTGCCCATCAGTTTGGGTGCCATATAGACCACCATCTCATCGACTAGTTTGTTGCTAATCATTGCGCCAGCAAGCTCAGCGCCGCACTCAACCAAGAGTTCGTTACACCCCTCATTGAGAGCAAGGTGCTTAATAACAGCGCTCAAATCTAACTGGCCATCAACTAGAGGCATCTGACACTGCTCGACGCTTTCTGGCAGCGAAACATCAGGACCGGTGACAACCAGTGTTCGACCCGGCTGATTCAATATCTTTGCGTTCGCAGGGATTCGGCCTTTGGAATCCAGCACTACGCGCAGCGGTTGGCGCTCGCCAACACTTGGCTTCACGTATTCACTTAACTCATCGCTACGCACCGTCAATGAGGAGTCATCCGAAAGGATAGAACCTATACCTGTCAGGATTGCACTACTGCGAGCACGAAGGCGCTGCACATCAGCACGCGCTTGTGCCCCTGTAATCCACTGCGACTCACCAGAGGCCATCGCAGTTCGTCCATCAGCTGAAATAGCAAGTTTAAGTCGAACATAGGGACGCTGACGTTCCATACGAGACAAAAAACCTCGATTTAAGTCACGAGCTTGCGACTCTAAGAGCCCACTTGATGTCTCAATTCCAGCAGCGTTTAGCATTGCTAAACCTCGACCTGCCACCTCTGGATTAGGATCGACCATCGCAGCGATAACACGAACTACACCGGACTTGATTAACCCTTCAGCACAGGGGGGCGTGCGCCCATAGTGGCTGCAAGGTTCAAGCGTGACATAAGCCGTAGCTCCAGTGGCAACACCACCAACAGCACGCAAAGCATTCACTTCAGCGTGCCCTTCACCAGCACGCTGATGATACCCTTCACCGATCACCTCACCATCACGCACCAATACACACCCAACACGTGGATTAGGATCCGTGGTGTAGGTTCCGCGTGCAGCAAGTTCAATGGCACGCGCCATGAATTGGCGGTCTTGGACGGTGAAGTTCGACATGACTAGGCGTCACCGAATAGATCTGGGCTCTCAGGCACATCCTGCGCATCGCTTTTGCTGCGACGCTGGCGCACCGGCTTGGAGGTAGTTGCATGATCGAGCTCTTCAGGCACAGAAAGACGCTCAATCTCGAGTTTAAATTCATTAATATCTTGGAAGTCGCGGTAGACCGATGCAAAGCGGACATAGGCCACCTGATCCAGAGCACGCAGCTCTGCCATTACCGCTTCGCCTACCATTTTAGATGGCAGTTCACGCTCGCCAGGCGCTCGCAGACGCTGCTTAACGCGATTCACACAGGCTTCAATCTCTTCCATGCTGACCGGACGCTTTTCAAGGGCACGCAAAACACCCGAGCGCAGCTTCTCTTCATCGAAGGGCTGGCGCATTCCATCATTTTTGATCAGACGCGGCATCAATAGTTCTGCCGCTTCGAAGGTGGTGAAACGCTCGTGACAACTGACACATTCACGACGACGACGCACCTGCTGGCCTTCAGCCACAAGCCGAGAATCGTTTACCTTAGTATCCGATGCGCCACAGTAGGGGCAATGCATAGAGACCTCGTCGTTCGTCGAAACTGATTTAAAGTTACTAAATCAGTTGTAGGTTAAAGAGCGCAAAAAGGCTCGCAGTTGCGAGCCTTCGTATTCTAGGTGCTAGAGCCTAAAGACTCAACGCACCTAAACAGTATCACTTATGCGTATACAGGGTACTTAGCACAGATAGTCTGTACCTGACCTTTAACACGTGCAATGACTGCTTCATCGTTGATGTTATCAAGAACATCACAGATCCAGTTTGTTAGCTCAGCCACTTCAGCTTCTTTGAAGCCACGGCGAGTTACCGCTGGAGTACCGATACGAAGACCCGAAGTCACAAATGGTGAGCGTGGGTCATTTGGTACAGAGTTTTTGTTAACAGTGATGTTAGCGCGACCTAGTGCAGCATCCGCATCCTTACCGCTGTACTCTTTGCCGATAAGGCTAAGTAGGAATAGGTGGTCATCAGTACCGCCAGAAACCACATCAAAACCGCGATCTAGGAACACTTTAGCCATCGCCTGAGCATTCTTAACAACCTGTGCCTGATACGCCTTCCACTCTGGCTCCATCGCCTCTTTGAAACATACCGCTTTAGCAGCGATAACGTGCATCAATGGACCACCCTGAGATTCTGGGAATACTGCAAAGTTAAGTTTCTTCTGAAGCTCTTCGTCTGCGTTAGATGAAAGAATCAGACCGCCACGTGGCCCACCAAGGGTTTTGTGAGTTGTTGTCGTTACAACGTCTGCGAAAGCTAGTGGGCTTGGGTAAACACCAGCAGCAACTAGGCCTGCAATGTGAGCCATATCGACAAACAGGTAAGCACCCACTTTGTCAGCGATTTCACGGAACTTAGCCCAATCAACGATACGTGAGTAGGCAGAGAAACCTGCAACGATCATTTTTGGTTTGTGCTCAACCGCTAGACGCTCAACTTCAGCGTAATCGATCTCACCTGTTTCTGGGTTCAAGCCGTACTGAACTGCGTTGTAGATACGACCAGAGAAAGATACAGCTGCACCGTGAGTTAGGTGACCACCGTGCGCTAAGCTCATACCAAGAACCGTATCACCTGGCTGACAAAGTGCCATGTAAACAGCAGCGTTAGCCTGTGAACCTGAGTGTGGCTGTACGTTTGCGTAAGTTGCACCGAATAGCTCTTTAGCGCGATTGATCGCTAGATCTTCAGCGATATCAACGTATTCACAACCACCGTAGTAGCGTTTTGCTGGGTAACCTTCAGCGTACTTGTTAGTTAGAACTGAACCCTGAGCCTGCATTACGCGTGGCGAGGTGTAGTTCTCAGAAGCGATAAGCTCAATGTGCTCTTCCTGGCGCTTCTCTTCAGCTTGCATCGCAGACCAAAGTTCTGCGTCGTAGCTAGCAATGTTCATATCCTTAGTAAACATGAAGGTCCCCTGTTTAGATTTGCGAGTAAAACGTCTCGAGGGCTCTATTTTCACCCAAGAGATCTACTCAAAAATAAGATGGGCGGAATTATATGACATTTTGAGCTTAAAAAGCACATGAATTGCACTCCATCTTATCTATAGAACTTCTCATCTTAAGCCGCGTAAAAATGGCCATAATCGCGCCAGCAAGGTAGAATTCGCGCATCAATTTAAAACTAGGTAAACCTGATGGCTCAGTACGTTTATTCGATGCATCGCGTTGGCAAAGTAGTGCCACCTAAACGCGAGATTCTTAAAGATATATCTCTCTCATTCTTCCCTGGGGCTAAGATCGGTGTTCTTGGTCTTAACGGTGCAGGTAAATCAACACTGCTACGTATCATGGCAGGCGTTGATCAGGACTACATTGGTGAAGCGCGTCCGATGCCAGGCATCAATGTTGGCTACCTACCACAGGAGCCAGAACTAGACGATACCAAGACGGTTCGTGAAGTAATTGAAGAGGCAGTTGCAGACGTTAAGAACGCGCTTACTGAACTTGATCAAGTCTACGCTGCATACGCTGAAGAGGATGCTGACTTCGATGCCCTTGCGAAGCGTCAAGCAGAGCTTGAAAACCTTATCACTGCAAAAGATGGCCACAACCTAGATACTGCGCTTGAGCGTGCTGCTGATGCGATGCGTTTGCCACCTTGGGATGCAGAAGTTAAACACCTATCGGGTGGTGAGCGTCGCCGTGTAGCACTATGTCGTCTACTCCTAGACCACCCAGACATGCTACTTCTAGACGAGCCTACCAACCACTTGGATGCGGAATCTATCGCATGGATCGAGCGTTTCCTTCAGGAGTACCCAGGTACCGTGGTAGCGATTACCCACGACCGTTACTTCCTAGATAACGCAGCTGGCTGGATTTTGGAACTTGACCGCGGCCATGGTATTCCATGGGAGGGCAACTACAGCTCTTGGCTTGAGCAGAAAGATGCGCGCCTAGAGCAGGAAGCTAAGCAAGAAGCGGCTCACCAGAAAGCAATTAAAGCGGAGCTTGAGTGGGTTCGCCAGGGTGCTAAAGGTCGTCAGTCTAAGTCGAAAGCACGTCTGAAACAGTTCGAAGAGATGAACTCTAAAGAGTTCCAGGCTCGCAACGAAACTCAAGAGATTTACATTCCACCTGGCCCACGCCTAGGTGACAAAGTGATCGAGCTTAACAATGTGACTAAGAGCTACGGCGACAAGCTACTGTTCGAAAACCTAAACTTCTCAATTCCACCGGGTGCTATTGTCGGCATCATCGGTCCTAACGGCGCGGGTAAATCGACCCTATTCCGTATGATCGCAGGTGAAGAGCAACCAGATTCTGGTAGCGTAGAGCTTGGTTCAACTGTGCAGCTTGCATACGTCAACCAATCACGAGAGCTAGACGGCAAGAAGACCGTATTCCAAGAGATCTCTGACGGTTCAGACATGATCACTGTCGGCAACTACACCACACCTTCTCGTGCATACTGTGGTCGCTTCAACTTCAAAGGATCAGATCAGCAGAAGTTTGTTAAAGACCTGTCAGGGGGTGAACGCAACCGTCTACACATGGCTAAACTGCTAAAAGAGGGCGGTAACGTTCTTCTTCTCGACGAACCGACCAACGACCTCGACATCGAGACACTACGTGCACTCGAAGAGGCAATTCTTGCCTTCCCAGGATCTGCGGTAGTTATCTCCCACGACCGTTGGTTCCTAGACCGAATCTGTACTCACATGATCGCCTACGAAGGTGATTCTCAAGTAACCTTCTTTGAAGGTAACTACACCGAGTACGCGGAAGACTACAAGAAACGCTTCGGCAAAGATCACCAGCCAGAGCGCATCAAGTATCGCCGCATGAGCTAAGCTCACAGATACAAAAAACCCAGCAGATGCTGGGTTTTTTATTGTTTGCTGGCTACTCGCGATTCAAGACGTCGAGCAGCTCTATCTCAAAGATAAGGTTGGCATTGGGCGGAATCAGATTGGCGAAGCCACGCTCGCCATAACCCATCTCTGCAGGTACCCAGAGCTTTCGTTTACCACCAACGCGCATACCTTTAAGCCCTTCAACCCAAGCAGCAATCACCTTGTTTCGGCTAAGGACAGTCTGAAACGGTTCGCCGCGAGAGTATGAGGAGTCAAACTCTGCGCCATTTTCAAGGGAGCCGCGGTAGTGCGCAGTAATCAGCGCACCGCCCTTTTTCACTTCGGTCCCATCACCTATAACTAGATCTTCGATCACTAACTCGGTCATAGCTTTGGCTTAGTGGTGGTGATGTCCGCCGACACCGTGAGCGTGGCCGTGAGAGATCTCTTCTGCCGTTGCTTCACGAACACTTGCCACTTCAATGTCGTAAGTTAGGGTTTTACCCGCTAGTGGGTGGTTTGTGTCAACAACAACCATTTTAAGACCCGGCTTCACGACTGTGACCTGGCGCATACCGTGGTCAGTGTTAACCGCTGCAACCATACCCGCTTTCCAAGCGCGAACACCCTTAGGCAGACCTTGCAGATGCTTGAGAGGTACACGTGCTTCCTGCCCCTCTTTGCGCTCCCCGTATGCCTGGTCTGGAGTAAGAGTCAAACTAAGCTTATCGCCCGCACTTTTGCCTTCAAGTTCAGATTCGATCGCTTTGATCATGCCATCGTGACCATGCAGGTACGCGATTGGATCGGCATCGTAGTTGGTCTCAATTTGTGAGCCGTCAGCATCTTTAAGTGTGTAGAAGAACTGAACGACACTGTTGTTAGTAATTTGTGACACGTAGATTCCTCATTCTTGAATCAAAAATCGTTAAATTGCGTCCAACGCCTCGGATAAGCGATCGACTGTGATTATTTTCATCCCCTGCACGCTATCCTTTGGCTTATTACCTTTGGGCACGATAGCGCGAGTAAAACCGTGTTTAGCTGCTTCACGAATACGCTCCTGGCCATTTGGCACTGGGCGTATTTCACCAGACAAGCCCACCTCACCAAAGACGATCAAATCGTTCGGCAACGCTTTGTCACGGAAGCTTGATACAACAGATAGCAGTAGCGCCAAATCGGCACTGGTCTCTACCACTCGAATACCACCGACAACGTTGATAAAGACATCTTGATCACCGGTCATCAACCCACCATGACGGTTCAGAACGGCCAGTAACATCGCAAGACGGTTATGGTCCATACCCACAGCAACGCGGCGCGGATTAGAGTGGTGCGAAGTATCCACCAATGCCTGCAACTCAACAAGCATCGGCCGTGTCCCTTCCCATACGACCACAACAATACTGCCAGGTCGTGCGTGATCATCCCTATTTAGGAAGATTGAACTTGGGTTTTTCACCTCTTTGAGGCCGGTCTCAAGCATCGCGAAGACACCGAGCTCATTAACTGCGCCAAAGCGGTTTTTATGACTGCGAAGCGTACGGAAACGGCTATCAGAATCGCCCTCTAACTGCAGTGAGCAGTCGATCATATGCTCCAGTACTTTCGGACCAGCAAGTGAACCATCTTTGGTCACATGGCCAACCAAAAAGATTACGGTGCCCGTCTGCTTTGCATAGCGGGTCAGATAGGCTGCACTTTCACGAACCTGTGAAACAGAACCCGGTGCAGATTGAACATCAGCTACGTGCATTACCTGAATAGAATCAATCACCAACACTTTGGGCTTTAAGGTATCTGCCACGTCACAGATAGTCTCAACAGAGGTCTCTGAAAGCATTTTCAGGTCACCGACATTCAGTCCCAAACGTTTAGCACGCATGGCAACCTGCTGTAGAGACTCCTCGCCGGTGACATAAAGAGCCGGCATGGTAGCGACTAACTGCGCCATCGTTTGCAGAAGCAGCGTACTTTTACCAGCACCCGGATGACCACCGATTAAGATCGCAGAGCCCGGCACTAAGCCTCCGCCCAAAACACGATCAAGTTCACCGATACCGGTATCGATACGCGGCATCGCTTCGAGTTCGACTTCCGATAGGCTGACCACTTTAGATTGGCCAGCGGAGCCTGAATAACCCTGCCTACGAAGAGCCGCTTGGGCACCACCAGCAGGCGCTGCGCCTAAGCGAATTTCCGTAATCGTGTTCCACGCTTTACAGGCACTACACTGCCCTTGCCACTTGGTGTAATCGGCACCGCAATCATTACAAACGTAGGCTTGTTTAGCCTTTGCCATATCGTTATAACCCTATGTAGCTTGCGGAAAGATGCAATTCCGCGTAAATGTATTGCATCCATTTTGCATGATCATCAACTTAATAAGAAGAGAAGGGGCACCAATGAAATTAGAAACTATGGCCGTTCATGCTGGCTACTCACCAGATCCAACGACAAAATCAGTTGCGGTACCTATCTACCAGACCACTTCATACGCCTTTGATAGCGCACAACATGGCGCGGATCTATTCGATCTGAAGGTGGTTGGTAACATCTATACCCGTATCATGAACCCAACAACCGATGTGCTTGAGCAGCGCGTTGCAGCACTCGAGGGTGGTATTGCTGGTCTTGCCGTCGCTTCTGGTATGGCGGCTATCACTTACGCGATTCAAACAATTGCTGAGGTGGGCGACAACATCATCTCTGCGAGTGACCTATACGGTGGTACTTACAACCTATTCGCTCACACACTGCCGCGTCAGGGTATCGAAGTACGTTTTGTTGCGAGTAACGATATCGCTGCAATCGAATCTAAGATCGATGCACGAACTAAAGCACTTTACTGTGAATCTGTTGGTAACCCATCGGGCCGTATTGCCGATATCGCAGCACTTGCAGAAGTTGCACACAAGCACGGCATTCCATTGATCTGTGATAACACAGTTCCAAGCCCTGCATTGTGGCGTCCAATTGAGCAGGGTGCTGACATCATTGTGACGGCGGCAACGAAGTACATCGGCGGTCACGGTAACTCGATTGGTGGTGTGATTGTCGACTCAGGTAAATTCCCTTGGGCGGAGCACAAAGATCGCTTCCCTCTTTTGAATACTCCGGATGTGTCATACCACGGTGTGGTCTACACCGAAGCCTTTGGTCCAGCAGCCTTTATTGGTCGTTGCCGCGTAGTCCCGCTTCGTAACACCGGTGCTGCAATTTCACCGATGAACGTATTCCTCATCCTGCAAGGTCTAGAGACGCTAGCACTGCGCATGGAGCGTATCTGTGAAAATACTCAGAAGGTTGCCGAGTTCCTAGAGGGCCACAGCAAGGTCGGCTGGGTTAAATATGCGGGTCTCGAATCCCACCAAGACCACGCACTTGCGCAGAAATATATGGGCGGTAAGGCGTCAGGCATTTTGAGTTTTGAACTTAAAGGCGGCCGCGAAGCGTCTCGTAAATTCTACGACGCACTTCAGATTTTCCTTCGCCTGGTAAACATTGGTGACTGTAAGTCGCTCGCCTCTATTCCAGCTGAAACGACACACCGTCAGTTGAATGCTGAAGAGCTTGCATCTGCAGGTGTAACCGAGGGGATGGTGCGCCTATCAGTGGGTATTGAGCATATCGACGATCTAATCGCTGACCTCTCACAGGCACTCGACGCTGCTTAATTCGAAATGCCAAAGACAAAAAAACCGAATCATCTGATTCGGTTTTTTTTCGTTTATAGCCTTCGATGAAAAACTCACTCCCTCTTTAGTTTTTGGACGAGTACATTAAGCCAAGGAAGGGCTTCTAGATCTAAATAAATAAACTGAATAGCAGTTCCAAGTGCAATAGTTACTAGGGCAACTCGATGTAGCAGCAACTCAGCAAACACCGGCTCACTCCCTAAATGTCTAAAGAACATTAATGTCAGAAGAACAACAGAGAAGACAAATCCAATTAGGATATAACTCTGCCTCTCGACAATTGAGCCCTCAATAAATGTAAATAGGTAGTACCCCAACAGCCATCCAATCAAAGCCCCAACGACAACATCTGCTGGCCAATGAACACCAACGGCAACACGCGATAGACCAATCAATGCAGCTACAACAACTAATGAGATCTTTAACCAGCGGAATCTGTATTGTGCCGAGAGAATTCCTGCAATACAGAAAGCGGTTGCAGTATGTCCAGAGGGAAATGATTTTGAATGAATCGTCCCACCAATTAAATGGAACGCATTTTGTTCTAAGACCTGAGGTGGGCGATCTACTCCTAGGCCAAACTTTAATCCTTGAACCACAATAGTCAGGGCGATTGCAGTCATCAGACTCGAAAATACTACCGTTTTACTACTTTTATGTCGTGACAATCCAATTAAAAGGGAGAGTGCAACGGCTGCATCTCCCCCATTGGTAAGGAAAACCCACAATCCGTCTGGCAAGATTGAGAACAGGCTATTCAGCGACAGAAAAAGAGGCTGGTTAATATTCGTCAACAACATGAGTGCGCTCAGTAAACCAAGCACACCAACGATTGCTGTATCCAATAACCAAGACTGGCTCATGGCATCTTTAGAAATTGAGGTTTTCATTAATTTCATTTTTCACTGTTAAACAGAGAGATACGTGAGAGTATCCCATCTTTAAGTATTACTTGATGATATATTGCCGCCCCGACATGCAGCCCCACTAGGGCCAACATTAGATTCATCAAAAATACGTGGATATCTCCAAAGATCGTAATCTTTTCATACCACCCAATCACTCCGGCAACCGGCACTAGAAACATCAACAGATAGAGCAAGTGATGTGTCCCAGTCGCTACTTTGTTAAGAAGCGAATCAGATGACTCTATTGGTTCCGGTTTTTGTGAAATAAGCCTCACGATCAATCGAATTATTACTACCGCAATAAAGGCGAGTCCTGCGTAGACGTGGAAGTTGGCGACCCACTGTCCACTGACATCAATGTTTTCCAAATGTTGATCAAAATATTTTGGCATGCCATCACTGATGACATAACTTGCCGCGAACATAATTGCCACTAGCCAATGTAGAAGAGAAAGGCCTGTTGAGTAGTGTTTAACCTTCATATCTGGTTACTCCCTTTAAGAAGCAGGCTTAGTCAGCCTGCTCTGCTCCACCTTTATCCTTCTTAATTTCTGCAGTCACACTCTGGTACCCAGCTGCATCGACAATAACTTTAAAGGTTTTTGCTGATGAGTCTGTTTTGTAAATTGAGTTTGGATTTGCACGGAAATGGCCCGCAATCGTGGCATCATCTAAGTGCACACGTTCTTCTGCGCCAGCTGCAAGTTGAAATCCCTTGAGTGGAACTATGTAAGACTCATGCTTGCCTGAATCATTGCTCGTGATCGAATAACTAACTGATAGACCAGTTAAGTTTTTACTTGAGCTGTTCTTGAGCAACAGTTCAAGGTGATCGGGTGCATCATGTTTTGCTGCATAGTCATAGTTATCCTCGACTAATGCCTCTTTAATTTCTATCGGTGATTTAGGGCCTGAAGTGACTACCGAAATAGGCGCGACCGTTGGCTCTTTATCATCAAGATCTTTAATACCATCTCCATCGGTGTCAGCGTTCAATGGGTCTGTCTGAATAAGTGCTTCAGCAGTATCAGGTATACCATCTTGGTCGCTGTCTACGACAGCTGCCTGTGCTCCCTGTGATAGAAGAATAGTTAAAAGTGAAGCCGCTAAAATAGTCTTTTGAGTTTTCATGATTATGATTCCTTTGATAGTTTTTCAAATTTAAGTTTGTTTGAGATCGTTAAGATTGATAGGAGAAAGAAGCTACCGAAGATCCAAAAGATATCGCTGCGCTTCTCAGTAAGGATTGGAGTGAGCGCCTGGCCGGTGTAGGTATCTTTAATACCTAGTATGGCAAAGCTAGCTCGCTCAAAATGTTTAGTTACTGATGCTGCCTCTATCCCATTTCGAACTAGTTCATAAGTCGCGAACCCTTGCTTGATGCGCTCCTGCTCAACTTTAGGAATATGCAACTGTTTGAACACACCACCAGCAACCTGGTTGTCCGGATCCAAGGTGTCTCCAATCTGAGGAGCAATCAGAACAACCAACAACCAGATTACAAAGCTCGCTAGCAGCGCCGATGATGGGTGTTTGAGCGTGAAAGTCAGAAGCATTGATAGAAGGAAAAAAGCACTTACATAGCTAGTTGCCAGTACCCACACAAATCCAATGCGAACAAGGTCATCACCAGTGAGTGGAACGCCAGAGCTCACCGCTAACATACCCGTCAACACTGCAAAGACCGTAAATAGACTGATAGCAATCAACAACGTACCGGCTAAAACTTTGCCAAGTAAAAACTGAGTTTTTGAGAGGGGGCGAGTTAAAACCAGCGCAAGAGTTTGACGGCCACGTTCAGCAACCGCTGTTCTAAAACCAACCAAAATCCCAAGAACAGCACCCACAATCTCTACCTGCTCAATCGCACCTCGAAGTAGTTTGAGTGGATAGAACTCGGGAGAGGCAATCACATCTAATGATTTTCCTAACGCCAGCAGGGTCTCTTTAGCAGCGTTGTAAGTTGCCACGTCCGTGGTCAGAGCAATCGCCCCTGTTACAAGAGCGGCAATTGCTGCAAGCCCGATAAAGCTAGTCAATACAGTGAAAAATCCATCACGACGAGCCTCTTTGAGGTCCTTACTAGTAATTGCAAAAGTTTGACTAGACATCGAACTCTCCTTTTTCAAGCTTAAGGGTGAGCACCCCAAATGCTGCAATGCATCCAGAAGCTATTGTTAAACCAACTAGCGAAAGTAGAGCGCCCCTAGGAAATGCTTCTCCAGACACTTGATACTCTAGAAAATAAGCGCCGAGTGTTTTAAAGCTTTCAGTCAATGAAATTGGCCCCAGCAACGAGCTCGTAAAGTGGAAAAACGCGCTATCTGGTACAGCGACTAATGACGAAATTGGATTGATCGCAGCTGTTGAATGAATGCTCGACGTCAATTCCGGAAAAACGAAAGTAAAGGTGAGCCAAAGAGTTACAGGAATAAGTAAGGCTACCGACTCAACCCTAGAAGTTGCCGAAGAAGCTATGCTGACAAACCCAAAAAAGAGCAGGTATAGGTATGCGCAAGCAAAGAACTCAACCAACTTAAGCCACTGAGAAGAACTGACTTGTATAGCTGGCAACAGAGCTAGAGTAATAACTGCTATAAGAGCTGATATCAGAATAATCGTGCCCAAAACAACGGCTAGCGCAGATACTTTACCCAGCAGATAAGAGAGTGACTGACCAATACGAGTCCCTATGAGGGGTACTACACCACTTTTGCGATCTGTTGCGATTAACTGATACCCAACGACTATTGAAGCTAGCGCCCCGATCAAACTGATATAGATAGTCATATTTCGGAGCAATCCAAGTGAAGATTGTTGCGTCACAGGATTACTCGGAATTGCGCCACCAGTACTCTGGAGATAAACAACAGCATCCTGATAGATAGCATTAACTGTCGATGTTGCAGACCAGCCTAAGTAGGCTGACATCAAAACCAAACTAACAAACAACAACGCAAAGATATGGACAATCGGTTGTTTCAGCAGTGAGCTGAGTGATTGCTTAGTAACTAAATACGAGACCGAGTGACTCATGCCGCAGCACCTACTCTTTGTTCATTTTGAACGCTTAAATAGAGCTGCTCCATTGCAACCTCATCTCCAAAGCGCTCATTCACTTCTGCAACATCACCATGAAAAACTAACTGACCACGACTCAAAACACCGATAGAGGTACAGGTTTTTGCGATTTCACTAATTAGGTGCGTGTTCATAAAAATCGTCATGCCCTTCTCTTGATTAAGACGGACAATCAACTCACGCAGCATCTTCATACCGAGTGGGTCCAAGCCAGAAGCAGGTTCATCTAAGAAAAGTAATTTAGGGTCGTGAACGATTGCTTGAGCAAGTCCGACGCGCTGACGCATTCCCTTTGAGAAGTTACCCACGCGCTTATTCGCCAGATCCTGAATTGACAGGTACTCCATAGCCTCATCGACTCGATTGGCTGTGTCATTCAGCCCCGACAGCCCAGCGAAGAACTCGAGATTTTCACGTGTCGTTAGGGACTCATAAAGCCGGACATTTTCAGGTACGTATCCAATCGATGGACGCACTTTTTCGGGCTCGAGAAAAAGGTCATTGCCAAAAATTTGCCCACTTCCACTCACCGGTTTGGTTAGCGTGGTGAGAAGATGGATGGTTGTCGTTTTTCCTGCTCCGTTGTGGCCAAGGAAACCAAAAACTTCTCCTTCGGAAATCTGAAGGGTCAAATTATTCAACGCATGATAATCCCCAAACACTTGGTTCACGCGTTTCAAATCTATAGCTAGTTTAGTCATTGATCTGCTCCGTCTTAATATCTATGGGAGCCACTTTAAAGAGGAGATTTGAGACTGATCTGTGCAATTTCTTACAATTTTGTAAGAACCCCGCCGGGCATTGGGATAATCGCTTTAAACCCTGTAATCTTGTGTCTACTGAAAAGAGACATTGAAGACTAGCAACATGAAAATTTTGTACGCAGAAGACGATCTAGAGACAGCTGAATACGTTCGTGCAGGCCTCGCACAACAGGGTTACTCAGTCGATGTCGTGCACGACGGCAAGCACGCACTGGGACAGGCAACCATGCAAGATTATGATCTCTACATCTTCGATAGAATGATGCCTAGTTTAGATGGTCTATCTGTAGTCAAGTCGCTTCGCGCAGCTAAGGACTTAACACCAGCGATCTTCTTGACCGGAATGGGAAGCGTAGATGATCGTGTAGGTGGATTAAAATCTGGGGCTGATGACTATCTAGTAAAACCCTTTTCTATGGCAGAGTTAATTGCACGCATAGAGGTCATTACTCGCAGACCAGCCATGCAAGTTGAACAAACAGAGCTGATGCTTGGTGGTTTACAAGTAAAGCTACTAAGCCACGAAGTTTTCCGTAGCGGCGAAAAAATTGACCTTCAGCCTCGTGAATACGCCCTTTTACGCTTTTTAATGGAGCGTGCAGAGCGTGTGCAGACTAAAACGATGATTTTGGAAGCAGTTTGGAACATCAACTTCGACCCTAAAACCTCAGTCGTCGAGACACATATCAGTCGACTAAGAGCAAAATTAGACAAACCTTTTGGCACTAACAACATCCAAACTGTTCATGGCTCAGGATATCTTTTTAAACCATGAGCAATTCTATTCGTGAACTAACTAGGCTCTATCTAAATAGAGTTTCATCCCCTATTCTATTTACTATCATCATCACCACTGTTTTCGCACTGAGCACCTCTATTGCGGCACTTGTCGCAGTTCAGGTCCACAGCACTGAAATATCTGACCGTCTCTATCTAGATACAAAATCGACAGCAGATTCATATTTGGGAATTTATAAACTGGCCGGTCCAGAGGCTGTAATTAGTGAAATTAAGCGCCAAGCGCAATTTGCAAATGACAACACAACGCTTGCAAGCTTTTGGTTCAGCAAGACTAAAACTGCAACAGGAACACTTCTAGTTCACGCACCATTTGACGGTCGTAGCTCACTATCGGGGGGAAAGGAGATTAGCTCTGTAACCGATGTCGGTGATGAAAGTGACGGTCGATATTACGGCTTTGGGATTAAAGTCGATGATGGTTGGATTCTTGTCGCGAAAGATAGTCGCTGGGTTTCAGATAGCCAGGAGCTCTTAACTGAATCCATTTTATGGGGGTTAGGCATAGCGATGACTATCGTCACGATTGTGGCTTTCAGCATTGCTAAATTGAGCCAATTGAGAGTTCACTCCATCAATACCGTTTTAAATAAGGCAGCTAATGGCCAACTTAACGTTCGCTGTGAGATATCACCTCACGAACGTGATGAACTTGCCACAGTTTCAAGAGGCATTAACCAAACTTTGGAACAGCTTGAAACCTCAATTCAAAGCTTGCAGCAAGTATCTAGTGATATTGCTCATGACTTAAGAAGACCCTTAACTCGCCTTCGATTGAAACTAGAGGGCCTATCGCACGAGCATGACACAAAACTCAAAAATTTAGATTCAGCAATTGAAGATGTTGACCGTCTCTCCGCAACCTTTGATTCTGTTTTAGAGCTAGCCCAAATTGAAAGTGGTATCGAGGAAATAGAATCTAAACCTGTTGAGTTGGGAGAGTTGTGTCGTGAAACCCTCGAGCTTTTCGAACCAATTGCTGAAGAGAGCGGACACTATTTACCCCCGATTACATCTCAGAATTTTGTGACTGTTGCCGGCGATAGTAATCTTTTGCGTCAGGCTATTATCAACCTGGTTGATAACGCAATGCGCTACACTCCAGCGGGCTCAGAAATCAGAATTTCATATGGGTTTCTAAAATCTCAACCCTATCTACAAGTGAGTGATAACGGCCCCGGCATTGATGCTAACGAGCTTGAATTGGTTGTACGTCGCTTCTATCGAGCAGATAAAAGTCGCAACATAGAAGGTACTGGACTTGGATTGAGTTTAATTAAAGCGATAGCAGCAAGACATAATGCAGAGTTGAAACTAGCTGATAATAAACCAGGACTTCAAGTCACATTAATCTTTAAATAACAGATATAAAAAAACGCTAAACGTGGGGGCGTATAGCGTTTTGTGGGAGCAGAATCGAATTAATTAGCCTTTAATGTGTATTGGCTCATACTCAAACTGACAGGTTAGGAAATTGGTTGCGACCCAATCGTACAGTCAGCAGATTGCCCTTTTCGGACATTCAGACCAAGTCATTTTATGACGGTCCCACCACCGCTCTACTCACAAAAGCGGTCGTTAACTTAGCACTTAAAACCAGCCATAGAAAACCAGCCCAGTCTCGTAGGGTATGGTACTAAAACTGGGAGCCCCTCAGTGCAGTCAACATTTAGTTTCCAAACCTTTCAAGTGTATTTTCGGGTGATAAAACTTTGAGCGTATCTACATCCCATTATCTAATTTGGTGCCTAAGAGGCCTCCAGAAGCTACTGGAATTGATTCGGTAGCGACACAGAATCGACCACGACTAAATATTGATGCATAAAATGCATGTTTGTTGTTTATCTTGAAGGTATTGCCTCGTTTTATGCATGCAGGCAGAATGTTACTCGAGTTGAAAAGTGTCTCAGCTGTTGAAATGTCGCGATGCTCATAAATGAATACACTGTAGCGACCCATCACATCAGCCCCATCGTTGCGAATAACCAAATCGGAGCACCCCGCATGCCACATCTCTCTCCTGCAATAAAAACAGGATCTCTAGTCTTTTTATCGGGCCAACTTGCATTTAACGCCAACGGGCAGATCGATGGCGATATTGAACAGCAAACCCGCTTAATTCTTGCTCAGCAATTCAAGGTTTTAGCTGAGTACGATTTACGCCCGGAAAATGTGGTAAAGGCGGGGGTCTGGCTAACTGAGAGAGAAAACTTTCAGGCATTTGATACGGCATTTGCACAGGCGTTTGGCGACCATCGTCCTACACGGTCCACCGTAATTTCAGAGCTCGCGATCGAAGGAGCATTAGTCGAGATCGACCTAATCGCTTCCCTGACGCCCCTTTAATATCTGAGCTGGAGTCTCTCGCAACCAACAACCATCAATTCGGAGCTACCATCATGATTATCCAACACATTGCTGCATTTTCGGATGGCCCCCAAGGGGGGAACCCCGCCGGTGTGGTGCTGTGTGATGCTCTGCCCAATGCTTCCAAAATGCAGGAACTGGCAGCTGAGATCGGTTATTCCGAATCCGTTTTTGCTGCTCCGGTAGAGGGGGGATGGCGGGTGCGCTTCTTTTCCCCCGAGGTTGAGGTTGATTTCTGCGGTCACGCCACGATCGCGCTCGGTGCAGAGTTAGCGCGTCAATTCGGATCCGGCACCTTCGCGTTGATGCTTAACCGTGCCAACATCAGCGTAGATACGCGTTGGTCCGCGAGCGAATGGAGAGCGTCATTTCAATCGCCGCCGACACGCAGTGATGGGTTAGAGCCCGCACTGTTGCAAGACGTCTTGACCCTGTTCGGCCTAGAGCGCGACCAACTTGACCCGCGGATTCCCCCTGCGATTGCACACGGTGGCGGCGATCACTTGGTGCTGGCACTCAAAAGCCGCGAGCGGCTCTCGGCGATGCAGTATGACCAAGAGCAGGGCCGGGTGTTGGCCCTGCGTGCGGGGTTGTTAACCTTCAGTTTGGTGGTTGCGGAACAACCGCAATTATTCCATGCGCGCAACCCGTTCCCCACTGGCGGGGTCTATGAGGACCCCGCGACCGGCGCAGCAGCAGCGGCGTTGGCCGGCTATCTGCGCGATCTTGGCTGGCCTCATCAGGGTTCGATTCTTATCTGTCAGGGCGATGATATGGGCGTCCCTTCGCGTTTGCGCGCGGCAATCACCCCACAACCTGGAGCCAGCATACGTGTATCTGGTAGCGTCCGCCTGATCTCAAAGACCTAAGGAGTCTCGATGCCCTCGCGAACACTCGCATTGTTGCTTATTGAGCAGCCATCCGTAACCAACCCTGGCTGGCAGTATCTTTCGGCCCGATCGGTCGCCGGAGTGGATTCTGCCGTTTTGTATGATCATCCAGATCAAGGCGATTTGCTAAATCAAGTCGCCATACTCTGTAACCCAATCACCAGGAGATAAACATGAAGGCAGTTGGTTATTGGCAACCCGGTTTGCGCATTGACGATCCGCAGGCCCTGCTAGACCTCGAAATAGCGGAACCGCCCCAGCCGCGCGGCCGCGATCTACTGGTGCGCATCCATGCGGTCGCTGTTAACCCACGCGATATCAAGAGCCGCCTCAGCATCGCGCCGTCGGACGGGCTGCCTGTGGTGCTCGGCTACGACGCGTCGGGTATAGTCGAAGCGGTTGGCGACCAAGTCGAGCTGTTTCAGCCAGGTGACGCGGTCTACTATGCAGGCGTTCTTGATCGTCAGGGGGCTAACGCCGAGTTGCAACTGGTGGATGAGCGGATCGTAGGCCGCAAACCCACTACCCTAGATCACGCCGCCGCCGCTTCACTCCCGCTGTCCAGTCTGACCGCTTGGGAGATGCTGTTCGATCGGCTACAGTTGCCGCCCGAGCGAGCAGCGGGAGAGGCGTTGCTGGTGATCGGCGGCGCCGGAGGTGTACCTTCGATCGCGCTGCAACTGGCCCGTCAGCTTAGTCAGGTGACGGTGATTGCGACCGCGTCACGTCCTGAGAGCGATGCGTGGGTTCGATCCCTAGGTGCGCATCAGGTGGTCGATCACTCGCGGCCACTTGCCGAGCAGATTGCCGCCATCCAAGGCCTAGCGCCGGTTGGTCGCATCTTCTCGACGCACACCAATAGTGCTAGCTGGGCCGAGATGGCGAAGATCATCGCTCCGCAAGGCCGCATTGGCTTGATCGACGATCCTGAGCCCCTTGACCTGCGCCTGCTAAAATTCAAGAGCGTTTCGATTCATTGGGAGGCAATGTTCACCCGGCCGATGTTCGCGACACCGGACATGCAACGTCAGCATGAGATTCTCAACGCTGTGGCCTCCCTTATTGATGCTGGCAAGCTTCGGGCAACCGCCGCTAACAACTTCGGTTGCATCAATGCCGCGAACTTGAGACGCGCCCATGCCGCGCTAGAGGGTGGCCACGTGATTGGCAAAATCACCTTAACCGGGTTCTAAGGGAGCACCCAAATGCAAATAGAATCTGCCAAGGCAGCATCGCAATTGCTAGTGCGTCACTGGAAAGAGGGTCTGGTATTGGACGCGCTGCCGCCCGCGTTGCGCCCTGCTACCCGAGCAGAGGGTTATCTGATACAGAGTCAGATTGAGACGATCAGTACCTCACCGCTATTTGGCTGGAAGATCGCCGCCACCAGCAGCGCCGGGCAACAACATATCGGCGTTGAAGGCCCTATTGTTGGAAGGCTGTTGACGGAGATGGTGCACACAGGTGACGCCACCCTTCATTTGGGGGCCAATCGCATGCGCGTCGCAGAAGCGGAGTTCGCCTTCCGAATGGGGCGCGACCTGCCGCCTCGTGACAGACCCTATGATCAGAGCGAAGTGTTTGAGGCCGTCGCCGCGCTGTATCTGGCCATCGAGATACCGGACTCACGTTTCGCCAATTATGCCGGCGTCGGTGGTCCCCAGCTCATCGCTGATAACGCATGCGCTCATCGCTTCGTCCTCGGACCCCAGGCACCGGTAAGTTGGCGAAGCCTAGATCTGTCGACCCATCGGGTGGTTGGACGGGTCGGTAACCGCATGGAGCGCGAGGGGCTGGGGGCGAATGTACTGGGAGACCCTCGACAGGCGCTTACCTGGTGCGCCAACGAATTATCGACCCTTGGGATCACACTGGCAGCTCAGCAGACCGTCACCACCGGCACATGCTTGGTTCCCCTAGAAGTAAGGCCCGGCGACTCCGTGTCGGTCGATTTTGGCATGCTGGGCCAAGTCGGCTGTCACTTCGCTGCTGACTAAGACAATGATGTGAGGTACAGCAAGCTGCGGGGCATTGCACGAGTCTATACCAGCGAGGTACCGAATGACCGCAGTTGCGGGTTCCTTGCCCTTTGCTGAGCCGTCAGCAGATTGCCCGCTGAAGTCAAAATCAAGCGATCAGCAACATTACTGCGAGCAACTGAATAGCTGCAAGCCATGATGCTGCAACTCGCAGAGCGATTTTGCTAACCTTTTCTGGCAGTTTTTCTAAAGCGACTTCTGCTATGCCAGAGCTGATAACAACCCCCATGCTAGCTCCAGCGAACAGGCCTACATAGACAGACATGCTCAACTCGTGCCATGCGTGTCCCTGCAGACTGACCAGCATTGTGAGCACGCCGGTAATCACTCCTGAAGAAATGACAAGGATCTTGGCGGGTTTGGATACTAGGGCTGCAATCGTTGCTACCGCTAAACCCACTACTAGCAAAATCGAATTAACCCAATCACCGACCAGACTCGCTGTTAAAAACCCGACTAGGTGGCTACCGAATAACCAAGGCCAAATATCGACTAGGCCGCGTGTCTTATAGGCCGCAGCAAGTATCCCCAAGGAGATACTGGGTAATAGAAGAATCGGATCGCTGACAAAGATGGAGACTGCATTGAGAAAACTAACGAACGCGTCAGTGCCGGCTCCGAAGCTGTGAGCCAATGCCGCCGGTTGCCAGAGCAACACAAGCAGCATTAATAAAGAGCGAAATCTTAATAGATTCATGCAAATCCAAAAAGAAACGCGGATCCCGCTAGTGTAACCACCGCGCCGCCCGCACGAACTATCCATGTACCAACTTCAAACTTAGTAAGCCAGCCAATAGCTATCCCTGCAAGGTGCATAAGCCCTGTTGCAAGAACAAATCCGACTGCATAGCCCAACGCACTGAACTCGGGAGGAAACTCCGTGCCATGAGCATGACCATGAAAGATAGCAAACAGGCCAACAATGATTGCAGCGACGGGGAGAGGCGGGCGAACAGCAAAAAGTACCATCAGACCCAGCACAACACCTGAGAGTGCGATCCCTGTCTCTACAGCCGGTAAGGGTAAACCTGCCATGCCAGCAGCCGCTCCAAAAGCCATAACGATTGGAAAGACAACGGGTAAAAGCCAGATTGCAGGCGCCCTCAAAAAAGCCCCCCACATACCGACAGCAACCATCGCCGCGACATGATCCCAGCCGAGGATCGGATGCCAAAACCCTGATGCAAAACCGGTGTTTATACCTTCGCCCGTGTGCGCAGAAACAGACTGAGCAACTGCAGCCGTGATGACCACTATGGCCAGCGATATCAAATTTTTCATGCCTACAAATTTTCCAACGATTATTCTAATACTCCAAGTGTAATCAATTTGGTGCAAGAATAAACTACTGATTGCTAAAGGTAGAGTTCAACCGAAAGCGGCGGCTTGCAGAGATGTCGAAAATCAAGAATCGCTAGCACCAAAGAACGCTTATTGGATCGTCTGCTTTGCAGTCTATAGCTGCCGCAGACAGAGGGATGTTGTGAAGGCCTGCTCCTGCGGGATAGTTAGCGATCAGCAATTGTACGATCAGATCTGTCCATGACATCGAAATGTGTCAGATAGAGTATGAATTACTACATTTAATGTCATGCTGAGTTGAAAGTCGGTTATCTCCTTCATCGTCATCATCTTCCCAGAATTTCCAAAATGGCTTCTTCTCATTCCCATCCGCATGGTCATCATCCTGCTCCTCAGCGGCCACCTTATCTTCATGATCTTGATCATCTACTAGCTGCTTTTGATCAACTTGAACAGTTTTGACTTCAGGCGCAATAACACCATTTACATCCTTAGCGAGTACATACCCTGTTGGAGCCAGGAGGATGGTCACTAAGACACCTTTCACTACATACTTATTCATCTCTATTTCTCCTTAGGATTTATCTGAAGTGATGGTGTTAGATTAAGGTGCGTAGTTAACGTGCATCTGTCTGAATTCTTACTTTTTTGTAAGGGGCTAAAAACAAAAAAAGGGCACGAGGCCCTTTTTCATTAGATGTAGCGAATTAGTGGTTACAGAATTGCGTACAGGAGTGGCCTTCAACCGTCTCGCCTTTCGCTTCGATCAACTCAACCGCATCATTAAAGGTGGAGCGAATCTCTTCAGTACCGCTCACTGTGAAACCTAAGTCACGTAACAAGCCGTCACCTAAGCCGTAGATCCAGCCATGCACGTTAAGCTCTTGGCCACGTGCCCAAGCATCAATCACTGTGGTGGTGTTACAGACATTCAGTGCCTGCTCGATAACGTTAAGCTCACAGAGTCTATCGACCTGATGCGGTTTCGCTTCCCACTGCCCTAAGAACTTACGGTGGTTATAGTAGACATCGCGGATATGGCTCAACCAGTTATCAATCAAACCGTGACGTGCATCCTCCATAGAGGCAACCACGCCACCACAGCCATAGTGACCAACAACCATGATGTCTTTCACTTTCAGGACATCCACGGCGTACTGGATAACCGAAAGACAGTTCATGTCTGAGTGGACCACCAGATTTGATACGTTGCGGTGAACAAACAGCTCGCCTGGTAACAGATCGACAATCTCGTTGGCCGGCACACGGCTATCTGCACAGCCAATCCACAAATACTCAGGCGCCTGCTGAGCCGCTAGGGTTGGGAAAAACTGAGGGTTTGCCTTCTGGATCGTGGCAGCCCAATGTTTGTTCTTCTCAAATAGCGATTTTAGTTTCTTCATCAGGAATCCTCTTCGCTAAAGTTAAATACGTTGTTTAAACCGCTCTTATTGATGGTACTGCGCACTTAACTCGTGCACTGCTTCGACAAATACTTTCGCGTGTTCTGGATCGGCAAACTGGTGAATACCGTGGCCAAGGTTGAATACGTGACCTGTGCCTGAGCCAAAACCTGCAAGGATACGGCTAACCTCTTCGCGGATACGATCTGCTGGTGCGTAAAGTACTGATGGGTCCATGTTACCCTGCAGAGCCACTTTATCACCTACACGAGCACGCGCATTGGCAATGTCAGTTGTCCAATCCAGACCTAGAGCATCTGCACCCGCCTCAGCCATAGACTCTAGCCACTGACCACCGTTCTTAGTGAACATGATCACTGGTACGCGACGGCCATCGTGTTCGCGAATTAGACCTGAAGCGATCTTCTTCATGTAGTCCAACGAGAAGGCTTGGTACATAGGGCCGCTTAGTGCACCACCCCAGGTATCAAAGATCTGAACCGCTTGTGCGCCACTGCGGATCTGCTCATTGAGGTATAGCGTTACCGACTGTGCCAACTTGTCCAACAGCGCATGGAGTACTTCTGGCTGTGAGTACATCATCGCTTTAATGTGGCGGAAATCTTTAGAAGAGCCACCCTCAATCATGTAGGTAGCTAGTGTCCAAGGGCTGCCTGAGAAACCGATTAGCGGTACACGGCCATTCAGTTCGCGACGAATAGTCTTAACTGCATCCATAACATATCCAAGATCCTTCACTGGATCTGGAACTGGGATTGCTTCAACGTCCGCTGCAGTGCGTACCTCTTTCTTGAAGCGTGGACCTTCGCCCGCTTCGAAGTAGAGACCAAGCCCCATAGCATCTGGAATAGTCAAAATATCAGAGAAGAGAATAGCGGCATCTAGGTCGAAGCGTTCAAGTGGCTGGATGGTCACTTCACAAGCGAGATCTGGGTTCATGCACAATGACATGAAATCACCCGCTTTTGCACGTGTAGCGCGATACTCAGGAAGGTAGCGACCTGCTTGGCGCATCATCCATACTGGGGTTACATCCACAGGCTCTTTTAAAAGAGCGCGAAGGAAACGGTCGTTTTTTAACTCAGCCATACTATTAAATCTTCCAAATAAACTTTTGGGATTATAACCCTGAAACCCTGACGATTCTGTTAACGAATCGTATAAATCCGATAATAAAAAGCCGCTGGGTTGAGCAGCGGCTTTTTGAACATCCTAAGGTATTAAACTTCCAAGAAGTCCAAAATACCTTCAGCCGCTTTACGGCCTTCATAGATTGCAGTAACGACTAGGTCAGAACCACGAACCATATCACCACCAGCAAAGACTTTGTCGTTGCTTGTCTGGAATGGTAGACGGTTACCGCTTAGCTCTGCAGCTACACGGCCATCACTGTGCAGTTCAATACCGAAGTCTGCCATCCACGGTGCTGGGCTTGGACGGAAACCGAAAGCAACAAGCACTGCGTCAGCAGGAAGAATCTCTTCTGAACCTGGAACAACCTCAGCAGAACGACGGCCGTTTGCGTCAGGCGCGCCCATCTGAGTAGTGACCACTTTAACGCCAGTCACTTTACCGTTTTCACCCACAACCTCTACAGGCTGACGGTTAAACTTGAACTCAACGCCCTCTTCACGCGCGTTTTCAACTTCGCGTTTAGAGCCAGGCATGTTCTCCTCGTCACGACGGTAAGCACAGGTTACAGACGCTGCGTTCTGACGAATCGAGGTACGGTTACAGTCCATTGCAGTATCACCACCGCCAAGAACAACGACCTTTTTACCTTCCATGCTGATGAACTCAGATGCATCTTTCTCGTAACCACGGCAGTGATTTACGTTAGAGATTAGGAACGGTAGTGCATCGTAGACGCCGTCTAGCTCTTCACCTGGGAAGCCACCTTTCATGTAGGTGTATGTACCCATACCTAGGAAGACTGCATCGTACTGATCAAGCAGATCCTGCATTGAGATGTCTGAACCAACATTGGTGTTTAGACGGAACTCAACACCCATGGCTTCGAAGATTTCACGACGGCGAACCATCACATCTTTCTCAAGTTTGAACTCTGGGATACCGAAAGTCAGAAGACCACCGATCTCTGGATTACGATCGAAGACCACTGGCTTCACGCCATTGCGAACTAGGATATCAGCACAACCAAGACCTGCAGGGCCAGCACCAATTACAGCAACTTTCTTGTCTGTCCAAGTCACGCCATCCATATCTGGACGCCAGCCTAGGGCAAACGCAGTATCCGTAATGTACTTCTCTACAGAACCGATAGTCACAGCACCGAACTCATCGTTCAGCGTACATGAACCTTCACACAGACGATCCTGTGGACAAACTCGACCACACACCTCTGGCAATGAGTTAGTCTGATGAGACAGGGTTGCTGCTTCAAACAGGTTGCCTTCTGAAACCAGTTTCAACCAGTTTGGAATGTGGTTATGTACTGGACACTTCCATGAACAGTATGGGTTACCACAATCCAGACAGCGGTGAGCCTGCTCTACGACATTAGCTTCACCAAATGGCTGATAGATCTCAGCAAACTCTCCACGACGCACTTGCGCTGGAATCTTTTCTGGGCCTTTACGACCTACTTCAACAAACTGAAAGTTGTTGTTAAGACGGGTAGACATCGCTCCACCTCTTACATACTGCCCAAATCGCTTCGGGCAACTAACTAAATAAACTTAAAATTCTTACTCTGGCGAATGGGTCATGTTCTTTAGAAGAACATCCAAGCTCGCTGCTTTTGGCTTCACTAGCCAGAAGCTACCTAGGTAATCTTCGTAGTTGTCTAGCAACTCCTGACCCCAAGCACTGCCAGTCTCACGTACAAACTCAATAATTACTGAGCGTAGGTGGTTCTTGTACTGCTCCATCGATTCAGTGTGAATACGGTGGATATCTACAAGCTCATGGTTGTACTTGTCTACGAAACTACGATCAGTATCGAGAACGTAAGCGAAACCGCCAGTCATACCAGCACCAAAGTTGTGGCCCGTTGCACCTAGTACAGTCACAAGACCGCCTGTCATGTATTCACAACAGTGATCGCCAGCACCTTCAACAACAGCATGCACACCTGAGTTACGAACACCGAAGCGCTCGCCGGCACAGCCTGCAGCAAACAACTTACCGCCAGTCGCACCGTATAGACAGGTGTTACCGATAATCGCAGTTTCGTTGCTCTTGTATGAAACTTCTGCGAAAGGTTTAACAACAACCTTACCGCCAGCCATACCTTTACCTACGTAGTCGTTGGCATCACCTTCAAGGATTAGGTTCTGACCACCCGCATTCCAAACACCAAACGATTGACCCGCATGGCCACGGAACTTAAAGGTGATTGGGCTATTTTCCATACCCAAGTTACCGTGTTTCTTAGCGATAGCACCCGAAGTACGCGCACCCACTGAACGGTCACAGTTGGTGATTGTCAGTTCAAACTCAGCACCTGATCCCGCTTCAATCGCCTCTTGAGCAATCTGTAGCATGTGAGTATTCAGAAGACCCTGATCGAATGGCTCGTTGCGCTCTTGCTGAACTGTCTGTGGACGGTCTGCAGGCACGCCAGCATCACTGATGATTGGTGATAGGTCGAGTGCTTTCTGACGATCTGTTTTACCTTCGATGATCTCTAGAAGATCAACTCGGCCAACCAACTCTTCAAGGGTAGCAACACCAAGTTTAGCCATCCACTGACGTGTCTCTTCAGCTACAAAGCGGAAGTAGTTCTTAACCATCTCCACTGTACCGCGGAAGTGATCGCTACGTAGACGATCGTTCTGAGTTGCAACACCGGTCGCACAGTTGTTCAAGTGGCAGATACGTAGGTATTTACAACCTAGCGCAACCATCGGCATGGTACCGAAACCAAAGCTCTCTGCACCTAGGATCGCTGCTTTAACAACGTCTAGACCTGTTTTTAAACCACCGTCAGTCTGAACGCGAACCTTGCCACGTAGGTGATTACCGCGAAGTGACTGGTGAGTATCCGCTAGACCAAGCTCCCAAGGAGAACCCGCGTAGTGGATTGAGGTCAATGGTGATGCAGCAGTACCGCCGTCGTAACCAGAGATAGTGATCAAGTCAGCGTATGCCTTAGCAACACCACACGCGATCGTACCTACACCTGGACGTGATACTAGCTTCACAGAAACAAGCGCTTCTGGGTTAACCTGTTTCAAGTCGAAGATTAGCTGAGCAAGGTCTTCGATTGAGTAGATGTCGTGGTGCGGAGGTGGTGAAATAAGCGTCACACCTGGCACTGAGTAACGTAGACGCGCAATCAGAGCGTTAACCTTACCGCCTGGTAGTTGGCCACCTTCACCCGGTTTTGCACCCTGCGCTACTTTGATCTGCATAACATCAGCGTTAACAAGGTACTCTGGTGTTACACCAAAGCGACCTGACGCGATCTGCTTGATCTTAGAACGCTTAATTGTGCCGTGACGGGCTGGATCTTCACCACCCTCACCTGAGTTAGAGCGGCCACCTAGTTCGTTCATTGCAACAGCCAAAGCTTCATGCGCTTCAGGTGAAAGTGCACCTAGAGACATAGCCGCTGTATCAAAACGAGGGTAGATCGCTTCCGCAGACTCAACCTTATCTAGTGCGATTGGGTTGTTTGTCTTAAGCGCAAACATGTCACGGATAGTCGCAATACCACGCTCGTTCACAAGCTTAGCGTAACGATCGTAATGTTTCTGATCGCCAGACTTAACCGCTTCGTGAATCGACTGAACCACATCTGGGTTGTACGCGTGGTATTCACCATCAAATTTGTATTTGAGTAGGCCACCGGCAGCAACTGGCTTGCGAGCGCTGAATGCTGCTTTAGCTAGCTCAGACTGATCCTTCTCAAAGTGAGCAAAACGAGCACCCTGAATACGGCTAGTCACGCCTTTGAAACATAGGTCGACAACTTCATCGCTCAGACCGATAGCTTCAAATAGCTGCGCTCCGCGGTAAGAGGCGATCGTCGAGATACCCATCTTAGATAGGATCTTGAATAGACCCTTATCGATACCCTTACGGTACTTCTCATGGCTATCCAATGGATCCATCTGAATCTCACCAGTGCGGCAAAGATCTGCCAATACACGGTAAGCAAGGTATGGGTAAACAGCTGTCGCACCGAAACCGAATAGCACGGCAAAGTGATGTGGATCACGCGCTGAACCGGTTTCAACAATGATGTTTGCATCGGTACGCAGACCTGAATCGATTAGGCGGTGGTGAACAGCACCAGTCGCCATCGACGCGTGGATAGGTAGTTTACCCTGCTGAATGTTTGCATCAGACAGGATGATGATCGACTTACCTGCACGAACAGCAGCTTCAGCCTGGTCACATACTGACTTGATAGCCGCTTCAAGCGATACAGCAGATGGATCGTAATTAAGATCGATCTGATGCGGCTCGAAGCCCGCTTCTTCGTTATCACGGATGCGGATAAATTTGTTTGCAGAGAGCACTGGCATGGTCAAAACAACACGACGAGCATGCTCAGCAGTCTCTTCAAAGATGTTCTGTTCACGACCTAAACAGGTCTCAAGCGACATTACGATCGCTTCACGAAGTGGGTCGATTGGCGGGTTAGTAACCTGCGCAAACTGCTGACGGAAGTAGTCGTAAGGTGAACGAATCTTCTCCGAAAGCACAGCCATCGGCTTGTCATCACCCATTGAGCCTACAGCTTCCATTCCGGTTTCACCGAGTGGACGTAGGATCTGCTCACGCTCTTCGTAAGTGACGTTGAACATCTTCATGTGAGTTTTCACCTCTTCAGGTGACATCTCACTGAACGCTTCCGCTTCACGCGCAAGGTTCATAGTGTTTTCTAGACGAAGTGTGTTCTCTTTCAACCACTGCTTGTATGGCTGAGCTTTCTTCAGACGATCATCAACGTCTTTAGTGTGCAGCACTTCACCTGTCTGGGTGTCGATTGCAAGGATCTGGCCAGGTCCAACTCGGCCCTGCGCAACAATGTCGCTCGGCTCGTAGCTGAATACACCGATCTCAGACGCAGTACAGATCATGCCATCTTTAGTCATCACCCAACGTGATGGACGCAGACCGTTACGGTCTAGAAGACAGACAGCGTAGCGACCATCTGTCATTACCATACCTGCTGGACCGTCCCAAGCTTCCATGTGCATCGAGTTGTACTCGTAGAATGCACGTAGCTCAGAGTCCATGGTATCTACGTTCTGCCATGCTGGTGGAATGATCATACGCACAGCACGGTATAGATCGATACCACCTACAAGTAGGAACTCAATCATGTTATCCATTGACGATGAGTCAGAACCCGTTGTGTTAACAATTGGTTGAAGCTCATCAAGGTTTGGAATCAATGGCGTTGCAAATTTTGATGCACGTGCACGCGCCCAGTTACGGTTACCTTCAACAGTGTTGATCTCACCGTTGTGCGCAAGGAAACGGAACGGCTGTGCTAGCGGCCAGCGTGGCGCAGTGTTAGTTGAGAAACGCTGGTGGTATGTCACTACCGCAGTTTCAAGTTCTGGGCTCGCAAGGTCTTTGTAGAAAGTCGGCAGATCAACCGGCATCATCAAACCTTTGTAGCTGATGACGCGCTCAGATAGCGAACAGATGTAGAAGTCACGGTCTGCAGTACAAGCAATTTCAGTTTTACGGCGAGCAATAAACAGAGCAACTTCTAGCTCGCGCGCATCTTTGCCTTCTACATTGATAAATACCTGCTCAACCTGCGGTAGAGTCTCTTTCGCGATAGGGCCAAGACAGCTGTCATCGGTTGGAACTACACGCCAGCCAGCAACGGTAAGGCCCTGCGCTTCAAGTTCCGCATTCATCGATTGACGTGCTTTATCAGCCAGCGCTGAGTCCTGAGATAGGAATACCATGCCGACTGCAAATGTATCAGTCAGATCAACATTCATCTCACTCTTAACAGCAGCACGCAAAAACTTGCGTGGCATCTGCATCAAAAGACCACAGCCATCACCTGTCTTACCATCGGCGTTAATACCGCCACGGTGGGTCATACAGGCCAGTGCTTCAATGGCATTTGTCAGAACTTTATGGCTCGCCTGACCTTCCATGTGGGCCATCAGACCAAAGCCGCAGTTATCTTTAAATTCATCCGCGCGATACAGACCGTTGCTCATACGCTTAATTCCATCCGAAAAAACTATACAAATCAGTAATTTACATACTGAATAACCCTCGACACAAAAAAGACCGAGGCAAAAAGGGACGCTAATTTTACACTTCTCTTGGCTTGGCTACAAATCACACAGCACAAAAATAAAAAAACGCGTCATAAAAGACGCGTTAATATACGAGCGAAGTTTCAATCTTAGTTCGACAGCAAGGTCTCTCTAAGCAGATCAGGATCTGCACTGTCGGTCACTATAGCTTCGCCAAGCTGTTTAAGTAGTACGAGACGAATACGACCATCCAATACTTTCTTATCCAACGACATCAACTCAATGAAACGTTCTGGGGACATATCATCTGGAGCTCGAACCGGGAGATTAGCTCGACGCAGAAGAGTCTCCGTGCGCGCCAAATCGCCTGCACTGATCCAGCCTAGTCGGTGCGACAGATCTGCTGCCATCCACATCCCAGCACCTACGGCTTCGCCGTGCAGCCAGTTTCCATAGCCCTGCTCTGTCTCTATCGCATGTCCGAAGGTATGGCCAAGATTGAGAATAGCGCGGATACCCGATTCACGCTCATCTTGCGCCACGACTTCAGCTTTAATCTCACATGAGCGCTTAATCGCGTAGGCTAAAAGCTCTGGATCGCACTCATTCAAACCATCTATGTTCTGTTCTAGCCAAGCAAGAAACTCGACATCATAGATCAAGCCATACTTGATCACCTCAGCAAGGCCGGCAGCCAACTCACGCTTAGGTAAGGTTTTCAGCACATCCGTATCAGCCAGAACCGCTTTAGGCTGATAGAAGGCACCAATCATATTTTTGCCGCGCGGGTGGTTTACACCCGTTTTGCCGCCAACTGAGGAGTCGACCTGCGAAAGCAGAGTCGTTGGAATCTGGATAAAATCCACGCCGCGCTGGTAAGAGGCTGCTGCGAAGCCAGTCATATCGCCAATCACACCACCACCCAAAGCGATAAGTGTTGTTGTGCGGTTATGACGCATTTCGAGAAGGGCATCGAAGATTAAATTCAGAGTATCTAAGGTCTTGAAGGACTCACCATCAGGCAAAATCACCTCATCTACCTGAAGAGCTGGAAGCTGATCTCTAAGTGCTGATAGGTAGAGCGGTGCGATTGTCTCATTGGTCACAATCATCACCTGACGACCTTTGATCAACCCAGCAATATCTACTTGCGCAAAGAGCTGCTCGCCAATGTAGATAGGGTAGCTGCGATCACCTAGATCGACTTCAACATTTTGAATTTTCAAACTACTAGCCTCGGTTTATGCCGTGGTCAAAATACGGTGTTTCTTCAACGCTTTTACAATTTCAGAGATCACTATGCGCGGGTGACGGCGGTCTGTACGGAGGATCAGATCAGCGGTTTCGCGATAGAGTGGATCACGTTTCTCTAATAGAGCTTCAAGCGTCGCACGTGGATTTTCTGTCTGCAACAGCGGTCTATTCTTGTCACGCGCGGTGCGCTCCATCTGTTGATCGATACTGGTCAAAAGATAGATCACAAAGCCTCGGCTACGCAGCGCTTCGCGGTTGGCTTCACGCATCACAACACCACCACCAGTCGCTAACACCAGATCATCCTGCTGTGAAATCTGCTCTATGACTGCCTGTTCGCGATCGCGAAAACCCACCTCACCTTCAACATCGAAGATCCAAGGAATATCCGCGCCAGCACGATCGACAATCACCTTATCGGAGTCGAGAAAGTCGAGCTTAAGCTCATTAGAAAGCAAACGCCCTATGGTGCTCTTTCCAGATCCCATAGGGCCAATAAGAAATATTTTCAAAAACAGCGAACCTTGTTACCGCACGCTAAGCGACTCACGAATAAGTTTCGGGGTAATGAAGATCAATAGCTCGTTTTTGGTTTCCGTCATTTGACGATTTCTAAACGCCGCACCCAGGATTGGCAAATCGCCTAAACCCGGTACCTTTTGAACACCTTCCGACTTTTCAGTACGGAATACCCCGCCAAGGACAATAGTATCACCATCATTAACTACAACCGAAGTAGTCAATTGATTGGTGTTAATAGAAATATCACCATTGGCCAAAACGCTGCCAATACTATCTTGATTTATCGCTAAGTCCAGTGCGATTCGATCACCAGGGTTTAATTGTGGTGTTACATCAAGCGAAAGAGCTACATCTTTAAAGGCTGTACTGGTACTTCCATCCTGAACAGTTTGGTAAGGAATTTGCTGACCCGAGGTAATATTTGCAGCTTTACCATTGGTAGTTATCACTTTCGGTTGTGAAATAACCTCACCGTTACCCGAGGTCTCTAGTGCAGATAGCTCGGCCGATAAGAGTAGAGAGTTTTTGATAAATCCTACTGCCAGCGAAGGACCTGCAACACCGAAATCCACGCCCAAGCCACTTTGAGTCACACCAGCAACACCTGGTGCAGTAATACCCGACCCAAATGAGAGTTGCCCATCACCCAAGACCGTAGTGGGACCATTAGCAAATCCCCAACGCACACCTAATTTATCTGCAAAATCTGAGGATGCAGTTACAACTCGCGCCTCAACCATAATCTGCGCAACTTCAACATCAAATCGCTTCAGGGTACGGCGAATATCATCGATTGCAGCCTGAGTCTCACGGATCATCAAGACATTGGTTTGATCATCAGCCAGTACAAAGCCACGTTCACTGATGAGGTTTGCAGCACTAAGGTACTCTTTCATTTCAGATGCACGGCGGTAATCGATCTGAACATACTCGGTATTCAGAGGTGCTAGCTCTTTCACAGCCTGCTGGTTCTCTAGCTCTTTACGTTCGCGATCCGCGATTTGAGTCGCATCACCAACAAGCATCACATTACCAACTACACGTTTATCCAAACCGTTAGTTTTCAGGATGATATCAAGCGCCTGATCCCAAGGGACATTCTTCAAACGCAAGGTCGTATTGCCACCCACCTCTTCGCCGACCACCAAGTTCTTCTCTGCAACCTCAGCGATAATCTGCAATACAGAACGAAGCTCTACATTCTGGAAGTTAAGGTCAATCTCTTGCCCGGTGTATGGGAAAAGATCTGCTTGGCGCTGTGTCTGATCCATCAGCGATACCGGTTTAAAATCGAGTACGAGCTGATTTCCTGATTGATAAGCGAGGTACTCATACGGATCTTTTGACGGGAGGATTAAAATCGCAGCGTTTTGCTCGGCATTCATCGAGTCAATAAAGTTAACCGGTGTTGCAAAAGCCTGAACATCCAAACGCTGAGCTAGGCCCGTAGCGATATTGGCGCCCGATAAATTGACGATTATGCCGCTACCCTCTTCAACAATATCAAGGCCCGCACGATCATCTGACATAGAGATAGTCACTCGACCCTGGCCGCCCTCTACACGTTCAAAATCGACACCCACAATACGGGTAATATCAGAGGTTTGCGTTGGAGTGTTTGCTGCTGCAGTAGTTGTTGGAGCAGAGCCAGCCACCTTAGAACCCTCAGCTCCAAGCTGAAGTCTCACATTGACTCCATCAACATTCACCGCATAAGGGAGTGATTCTGTTAGCTCAACCACCACGCGGGTGCGATCATCAACCTCTGCAAACTGAAGATTACCAATTGCACCACTTCCAATGGGCATCGTCCTACCCAGATCGCCCTTGGTTGCACCCCAGAAATCGACTACAAGACGAGCAGGCGAGTCGATAACATAGACACGCGGCTCTTTAGCCGGTTCTGTAAATGTGAAATTAAGTTCTGTTTTGTCGCCAGGTAGTGCCGTAGCTTCAACATTGACTAGCGTCTGCGCGAAAAGGGGCTGCGCTAAAATGAGCTGAGCTAGTAACAGCAACACCCAAGCAAGGTGGCGCTTCATCTGTAATGTACTTCTTGCCAAAACAATTAATAGTTTCATGGCATCCTCACTTTAAAACTGGCAGCTCAATGCTATGAGGGCGATTAATCCAACCACCACGCCCATCAGCAACAATCTCGGTTAATGATATTTCTCGTTCACTCAATCCAACTACCTCACCATAGTCTAAACCGAGATGATCGCCCACTTTTACTTGGTGAATCTCACTGTTTGGATCTCGAACCAACGCGATCAACTCGCGATTCAGTGGCGAAGAGATGGTTCCCACCATGACGAGTTGATCTACTGGAAACTCTTCAAGGTAAGATTTAATACGATTAAAGTCAGGATGAACGCGAGAAAGCACAACCTCTTCTGCACTCTCCTGAATCACGAGCGGCACCATCGGTACGAATGGATTGCGCAACCATGGCCCTTCATAGACAAAATTTTCGTAGGCTTTGAACTCTGGAAGTGGCTCTACACTTCCAGCAGGCGCGGCCAATTTCTCACGAATAAAGAGACGCAAATCGGCTGGATCTTCCACCCATACACACCCAGAGAGGGAGGCGAAAACTAATAGTAGAGGGAGCAGTTTTTTCATCTTCTACTCCTCATCATCGTAGCGGTAGGTCTTTGCATCAATACTCATTGTGAGCTGATCGCCACCACTCGGTTTCAAACTAAAATCATGTAGCGTAACGATACGCTTAATACCTGCAACACCACTAACAAAATCACCCATCTGATGGTAGGTACCACGCACTTGAACACTGATCGGAAGTTCAACATAGAACTGCGCTTTCCGCTCTGGCTGCAGTGCGATTAGATCGATCTCAAGTCCAGCACTTTGACCAATCGCGCTGATATCCTCAAGCAAGCCAGGAACCTCTTTCTGGGTCGGTAACTGACGCAAAAGCTCAGCAAATCGCAGCTCAACATCCGCCATCTGTCGGCGCAGAGCATCCAGCGTAGCCACCTGATAGGACTTCGTCTCAAATTGCTGTTTGAGGTCGCTCTCTTTAGCAATTTCACTCTCGAGTGCTCTGTTCTTGTCGAGTACTAGGAAGTTAATACCGCCACCTAGTAAAACTGCAAAAACCAGCAAGTAGGTGACGATTTTGACACCAATAGGCCAGCTCCAGGCGGTTGAGAAATCGAGATTGTTAACGTCAAAACCTTTGAAGGCGTTATTTAGCGACTGACGAAGGCTCATTTTGCACCTCCGTAAGCTTCTGGCTTCTCTAATGGCACAGTTAGATTGAACGCCCTTAGCTCGCCTTGCAGAGATACTTTCGAGAGAGTCGGCTCACCAAACCATTCAGAGTCATTAAGATTTCGCATCAACGCAGAGACATCTTCATTAGTTGCTGCCAAACCATCTAACTTGGCAACCTCGCCCGCTTTAGTCAGCGAGGTGTAGTGCACACCATCGGGCGCTACACGTGACATCTCATCAAAGGTACGCACAATCAGCGGTCGGTTACCCTGTAGCTGTTGAATCGCATTTAATCGCTCAAGCAGGCGCTCGCGTTTAACTTTAAGATCTGTGATCTCTTTCAATTTAGCATCAAGACGGACGAGCTCCTGGTTCAAGTAGGCGTTGCGCGCCTCTTGCCTAGAGGTCATCAAATCAAGAAAGGAGATGCTAGTAAAAACCACCCCGGCTGCGATTGCCGCAGCAATAGCCAGGTGGATTTGGAAACGTTTTTGCAGGCGCTCATTACGCTCTTCACGCCAAGGGCGAAGGTTAATCGATGTCATTGCTTCGCCTCCAAACCACGAAAAGCCAAACCAAGCGACTTAGTAAGAGAAGGTTTCAAGGTTGCCAACTGCTCACCATTGATCGATGCTCCCAGTGAGATAAAGGCAAATGGATCAGCAAGCTGAGACTCTGTGCCTGTTGTATCCGCAACCTTCTGAACCAGCGCGCTTACTCCAGACAAACCACCGGTTAACAGTATTTTACCGATATGATCTTGGGATCCAGATGAGTAGTAGAACTGCAGAGCACGTGAGACCTGCTGGGCAATCGTAGAGGCAAAGGGCTCCACCACACTCGTTAGAAGCTCCGCAGCAATCGAACCGTCACGCAACATCTGATCGATATCCTGCTCTGACTGGTCGATATGTAGTTGCAGCTGGTGAATCAGGTCATGCCCACCAAACGCCTGCTCGCGATGGTACTGGAGATTTCCATTTTTTATGACACTTAAAGAGAGCGAGGCGGCACCTAAATCGACAATCGCAACGCTGGACTCATCCGTAGCACTGACTCTATTAACGATGCGCTCCATCACATAGGTGTCTACATCAACCACTTCAGGCTTGAGCCCCGCTAGGGTAAGCACATCCTCAATCGCATCTACATCATCACGACGACAAGCGACAATATTGATGCGGTTAAAGGCTGGGTTAGTAGGAGCAGGCCCAATAATTTCAAAATCGAGAGCAACCTCATCGAGAGGGTACGGGATGAATTGATCGGCCTCGATACGCACTTGCTCTTCAAGCTCTAAACCGAAGAAAGCATCTGAGATTTGAATCTCTTTGGTAATAACGTCGGAAGCAGAGACCGCTGCAATCGCCTCTTTGGTTTTGATACCACTAATTTTAAGGGCACGCTGTATCGCCTCAGCAATCACATCAGGCTGACTAATATTACCGTCGATAAATGCCTTTGATGGCAGTGACACCAAGGCAAAACCGTCGAGAACTGGCTGTTCTTTGTGTTGAGTAAGCGCAACAACTTTTACCGAAGACGCGCCGATATCAACACCGATAACACTCTTAGCTGACCGCCCAAATAGACTCAAACTAAAAAATCCCTAGAAATGATGGAGCTTTAATGCAACGTTAACCTAGTTTATGTACTAATATCCATACAGTGTAGACCCTAAACGAGCACTCGTTATAATCAATTCATAAAAAAACCGAATTCAACCGGTAAGAACAACTTAATGCGACTTATAAAGCGACTTATAAAGCGACTTACAAAATGGCTTCTTGGCCTTGCGATTCTTGGCCTGACTCTTGGAGTCATTGCAGCTGGCGGCATCTATCTCTACTTTAGCCCGCAACTGCCAGATATAGAGACCCTCAGGGATGTTAAGTTTCAAACTCCTCTTCGTGTCTACAGTTCCGATAAGAAGCTAATCGCTGAATTTGGCGAGATGCGTCGTAGCCCTATTCGTTTCGAAGAGACGCCCACTCACTTTATCCACGCGCTTCAAGCAGCGGAAGATGCACGCTTCTTTGACCATCAGGGCATCGATATTCGAGGCCTGTTTAGAGCCGCGTTACAGCTTGCCACTTCGGGGAAAATTCAGAGTGGTGGCTCTACTATTACAATGCAGGTCGCTAAGAACTTCTTCTTAAGTCGCGATCGCACCTTTGAACGTAAATTTGTTGAGATTCTTCTAGCACTACAAATTGAGCAGTCGCTTACTAAAGAGGAGATTCTAGAGCTCTACATCAACAAAATTTATCTAGGCCACCGTTCATACGGCGTACAAGCGGCCGCTCAGGTTTACTACGGTAAAGACATCAATGAGCTTTCTGTAGCTCAACTTGCGATGATTGCAGGCCTACCTAAGGCTCCTTCTGCCTACAACCCAATCACCAACCCACAGCGCGCACTCGAGCGCCGCAACTGGATATTGGGCCGAATGAAAGAGTTGGGCTACCTAGAGGAGCTTGAGTACAGCCGCGCGGTTGCCGCACCTGTGACAGCCACCTATCACGGTGCTGACATCGAGGTTCCAGCACCCTACGTTGCTGAAATGGTTCGCAGCGAGCTTTTCGAGACCTACGGTGAATCTCTCTACACCGAGGGTATGAGCGTCTACACAACAGTGGATAGCACTATGCAAGACGCTGCAGACAAAGCTCTGCGTGCAGCACTTTTAGATTATTCAGAACGCCACGGATATCGGGGCCCAGAACAGCACTTTGACCTAGAAGCCCTGGAACCAGAAGCGCTACTTACAAAACTAAAAGCAACGCCTGAGTATGGCAACTTGCAGCCAGCGCTAGTGCAGTCGATCGATGAGACAAGCGCCACTCTACTAATGGCGGATGGTTCAACTGAGCGACTCAGTTGGTCCGGCTTAGAGTGGGCTAGAGCCTTTAAAGGCGTCGACTCAATGGGCCCGAAACCTGAGCGCACCTCAGATATTCTCAAGCCAGGCGATTTGATACGTGTGCGTTATGGCAACAGCGGTTTGATGCTCACCCAAATCCCCGAAGTACAGGGTGCAATTGTAGCAATCGACCCTGAAACAGGTGGGTTAAAAGCGCTTTCTGGCGGCTTTAGTTTCTACCTGAATAAGTTCAACCGCGCAGTGCAGGCTTATCGCCAACCTGGCTCCAACATTAAGCCGTTCCTTTACAGTGCAGCGCTAAGCAATGGTTACTCACCCGGTTCTGTTATTAACGATGCGCCAGTGGTATTCCACGATGTCAGCCTTGAGGGTGACTGGCGACCAGAGAATGATAACGGTAAGTTTGGTGGCCCTACCCGCCTTCGCGAAGCGCTCTATCGCTCACGCAACCTGATCTCTATTCGACTCATGCGCGCCATGGGAATTGAACCGACTAGAGAATTCATTCTTCAGTTCGGTTTTGAAGAGGAGAAGCTGCCTAAAAACCTTTCGCTTTCGCTCGGAAGTGCTGATGCAACCCCACTCCAAGTCGCAACAGGCTATGCCACCCTGGCTAACGGGGGTTACCGCGTAAATCCTTATTTGATCGACCGACTACTTGATAGCGAAGGAAATGAGCTCTTTGCAGCCAATCCAATCATCGCATGTGCGCACTGCCCAGAGCGCCAGCAAGCGGAGATGATGGCGCGTGAATTGGCTGAGATGAATGCCGATACAGCTTCAGGAGCTGAAGTGAGTAACGCGGAACAACAGCTTATTACACTTGAAGGAAAACCGCTGGCTAAGCAGTTACTTGATGACCGTACCGCATACCTTTTACACGACATGATGCGAGACGTTATCAAAAAAGGTACTGGCCGCCGTGCTCTAGTACTTAAGCGAGGCGACATTGCTGGCAAAACCGGCACAACCAACGAACAAAAAGATGCTTGGTTTAGTGGCTTCTCGCCCAAACTCAGTGCAACCACCTGGGTAGGCTTCGACCAACCCTCGCCTTTAGGCCGTCGAGAATATGGTAGTAGCGCCGCTCTACCGATGTGGATCGACTTTATGAAAGTTGCACTGCGTAATGTTCCAGAGAGCTACCTTCCTGAACCGGCAGGTATTTCGGCCGTTCTGATTGACCCAACAACAGGCCAACTCGCCTATCCTGGGCAGGAGAATGCGATGCTGGAGCTTTTCAAAGAGGAGTCTGTACCGACAGAGACAGCACCTCGACCTGGCCAAGAGGCACCACCGCCAACGTCGGAAGAGCTATTTAGATAATTGGAAAGTCTATTTAGCCGATACACACAATTAACTTGAGCAAAAATCGGACATAAAAAAGGGAAGCTAAAGAGCTTCCCTTTTTATTTGAGCTATAGATTAGCTCAGTGGATAGTTAGCTGGCATATCTTTACGAGCAACACCCGAATCGATTGCAGCTTTAGCTACTGCGTATGAGATAGCACCTAGTAGGCGAGAATCCGTTGCTTTTGGCAGAATGTATTCACGACCAAACTCAAGCGAATCAAGACCGTATGCATCCAACACTTCCTGAGTAACAGGCTGCTTAGCAAGCTCAGCAAGTGCAACTACTGCAGCTGCCTTCATCTCTTCATTGATTGCAGACGCACGAACATCTAGCGCACCACGGAAAATGAATGGGAAGCCAAGCACGTTGTTAACCTGGTTAGGGTAGTCAGAACGGCCTGTCGCCATGATTACGTCTTCACGTGTCGCACGTGCAAGTTCTGGTTTGATCTCTGGATCTGGGTTTGCACAGGCAAATACAACTGGGCTTGGAGCCATCTTCAGAAGGTTCTCTGGAGATAGTAGATCAGGACCAGAAAGGCCTACGAATACGTCAGCACCTTCACAAGCATCTTCAAGAGTGCGCTTGTCAGTTTCAGTTGCGAACACTGCTTTTTCTGGCGTTAGATCATCACGACCAGAGTGGATAACACCCTTACGGTCTAGCATGTAGATATTCTCTACTTTAGCGCCCATGTTGATCAGCAGTTTCATACAAGCACTAGCAGCAGCGCCAGCACCTAGACATACGATCGAAGCTTCTTCTAGCTTCTTACCCGCTAGCTCAAGCGCGTTGATCATGCCCGCTGCAGTTACGATAGCTGTACCGTGCTGGTCATCGTGGAATACAGGGATGTTACAACGTTCGATAAGGGTACGTTCGATCTCAAAACACTCAGGTGCTTTGATATCTTCAAGGTTGATACCACCGAAAGTGTCGGCAATGCGCGCAACAGTATCGATGAACGCCTGTGGGCTCTCAGCATCAACTTCGATATCGATAGAGTCGATGTTAGCAAAGCGTTTGAATAGTAGCGCTTTACCTTCCATAACTGGCTTAGATGCCAAAGGACCAAGATCACCAAGGCCAAGAATCGCAGTACCGTTCGAGATAACAGCAACTAGGTTGCCCTTAGCTGTGTAGCGGTAAGCATTTTCTGGATCTTTCGCAATTTCACGTACTGGCTCTGCTACGCCTGGAGAGTAAGCAAGAGATAGATCGCGTGAAGTTGATGCTGGCGTAGTGATTTCTATGCCAATTTTACCCGGAGTTGGAAACTCGTGGTAATCCAGAGCTGCCTGTTTAAAATCTTGAGACATCGTCCGTTCCTGATTTGAGTTATACGATAATGCTTAGGCAATTACCCTAAGCTAATCATTTTTTGATAGGTCGTCGCGTGATGATATAAAAATCTGCCACGACGAGATAGTGTGCAGATGCGAAATAATCTAGTTAATTCGGCTTATGAAATGGAAAAATAGCGCTAAAAACCACAAATTCTGGGTTTTCGAGGTACTTATTTCACAATCTGAAAGTGATGCTTATCAGAGAGCGGCAACAGAAAAGGGCTAAATTTTGAGCCCTCTTTAAGGGACTTTCTCCGATCGATCACCCAGCCTCGCACCTGAACACGATCCCCTTGCGTTACGTGCAATTCACTTACCAGTTCATTTGCAACGCGCACCGCCAACTGACGATCAAGGTCGATATAGGTGTACTTTTTACTGCGATCGATGCGTGTGACACTACCGACCACAACGGCAAAACCACCACTATTTATTGAAGAAGCACGCCTCTCAGGTGCAGACCAGAGGCCTGTCCGAGCAGTCTGGGGCTCAGACTCAGCTGCAAATAGACAGGGTGCAATTGCATCATTCGGCGGAATCGAGATAGCCCAACCCAAACCCTCACGGATAAGCCTTTGCGATAACGTCTCACCCTGTTGGACCAAATACCCCAACACTCGGTTGTAGCGATCCTTAGGCTCTTCACCATAGATGAGCTCAACCTCTTTACCCTCAACCCAGGCTTTAAGAGCGAGCTTCGCTTCTATTGAACCCGGTTCTGGATTTTTGTTGGCGTGCAATTCCGGCGTATTGACACCGATAAGGCGGACAGAGCGGCCATCAACAAGTTTAACCGTGTCACCATCGACAGCGTATTTGACCTTCACCGACTCGGAGGGCCCAGGAGGAATGCATTCGGATGCTAGGAGTGGCTGGTAGAGGCTGGAAACAAAAAAGGCACTCGCGATGAGTGCCTTTTTCATGATGTTCATGTGCGAACCTAGAATTACTTCTTAAGGCTGCGAGCGCCGAAACGCTTGTTGAAGCGGTCAACACGGCCACCAGTAGAAGCTTCTTTCTGCTTACCAGTGTAGAACGGGTGACACTGTGAACATACGTCGACGTTCATGTCAGAGCTCATTGTTGAACCAGTGTTCATCACGTTACCGCAAGAACAAGTAATAGTAACTCGGTTGTACTCTGGGTGGATACCAGCTTTCATAGGATTAAAACCTCTATATGTTTTATGTGCCGCCACTTGATACGTCTTGCTATTAGCTAACAAGTATCACGTCCAAGCACCGCACGACTGACGGAAAACCGCCGGGAAATGTCAAGGCGCGCAATTATACGCATCACCCCGCCACTGTACAACTATTGCGCAAAATATATTAAAACCGGCTCTGAAAACTTTTGTATAGGATAGCTGTTGCGTTACCAGTTGCTTCGAAACGCACCAACTCCTAGACTGATCACATCTACCCCGGTCAGTATTTTTCATGTTTGTACGAGTCGCCCTTTCAGTTCCTCTCAATAGGCTGTTTGATTACAGCGTGCCTACTGATATGCGTGTACCTGAAATTGGAGTGCGTGTTTTAGTACCCTTCGGACCGCGCTCAGTCATTGCGCTGGTGATCGAAACTGACTCGCAGACAGATCTAGACGCCTCCAAGGTTAAACCCATCAAGGAGATCCTTGACCCCGAGCCGATTGTAAATAGCGAACAGCTAAAACTTGGGCGCTGGGCAGCATCCTATTATAAGTACCCAATTGGTGATGCACTGATGCATCTTCTCCCTACCTTAGCACGCAAAGAACCTGCCCCCTATCCCAAAGCTATCAACTACTGGCAAGCAGCCAGTGATGCTGAGGTTGAGATGATCAAAAAAGGGGCGGTAAAACAGCGAGCTCTGCTCCACTACATCAAGACACTCGGGCTGGTATCCGAACAGCAGTTGCGAGCAGAGGGATTTTCTTCAACCGTTCAAAATGCCCTTGTAGAGGCAGGCCTAATCAAAGCAGGCGAGCCACCTAGCGATAAAAGCGATACCACCAAATCAGTCACACTTGGCAGCCAGCCCCTGCAACTCAATTCTGAACAGGCCGATGTGTTAGACGCGATCAACAACCAGAGTGGTTTTAATAGCTTTCTCATTGCTGGGGTGACAGGCTCAGGCAAAACAGAGGTCTATCTTCAAGCGATAGAACAGGTACTGCAGCGCGGCCAACAGGTATTAATGTTGGTACCAGAGATTGGGCTAACACCCCAGTTAGTTGAACGTTTTAAAGCGCGTTTTAACACCCCAATCGTTGCAATCCACTCTGGCCTTACCGACCGTCAACGCTTTGATGCTTGGCAAAATGTGGCTCGCGGTGAAGCGCGAATCTTGATTGGTACCCGCTCCACTATATTTGTGCCGTTCAAGGCGCTCGGTATGATCCTCATCGACGAAGAGCATGACACCTCCTTCAAGCAGCAAGAGGGGTTCAGATACCATGCTCGTGATCTCGCCCTAGTACGTGCTCGAAACTTAAATATTCCCGTAGTCATGGGAAGTGCCACACCCTCTCTAGAGTCATTACAAAATGCCACTGAGGGTCGCAACCAGCAATTCCGACTAACCCAACGTGCTGGCAGTGCCACAGAGCCATCGTTTGAACTGCTGGACATTCGCGGCATGGAGTTAGACGCAGGGCTTGCGCCAGAGGTACTACAGCGCATTGATGACCACCTAACACTTGGCAACCAGGCCCTGGTTTTCATTAATAGACGCGGCTTTGCGCCAACGTTAGTTTGCCAAGAGTGTGGCACCATCGTCGACTGCACGCGCTGTGATGCACATATGACACTGCATCGCTCGCCACCGAAATTGCACTGCCACCACTGTGATCGACAAACATCCATTCCACGCTGCTGTAACCAATGTGGCAGCGATCAACTGCGCCCAGCAGGCTCAGGTACAGAGCGGATAGAAGATCGCCTAAATGAGCTATTTCCCTCGAGAAAAATTTTGCGTGTCGACCGCGACTCAACGCAATCCAGAACTGCATTTGAAAAGCTCATGCACGAGGTCAATACCGGGGAGCCCTGCATCCTAGTCGGCACGCAGATGCTAGCCAAGGGGCACCACTTCCCTGGCGTGACACTTGTTGTCATTATCAATGCAGATGCCGGCCTTTTCAGCGCAGATACCCGCGGGATGGAGCGAATGTCGCAATTGATACTGCAAGTCGCTGGACGTGCTGGCCGTGCCGAGCGACCTGGCGAGGTAATTTTGCAGACTCTCCATGCTGAGCACCCTCTACTCAACACCCTGGTAGAAGCTGGCTATATGACCTTTGCCAGCCAAGAGCTCGCAAATCGACAGATTCATTCACTTCCACCCTTTACTCATCAGGCGATTATTCGCGCTGAAGCTAACAAACAGGGGTGGGCTGAAGCGCTATTGAGACGCTTGCGTCAGCACATTGAAGAGACCCTAGATCCAAGCCAGTGCCCGACCCTGTCAGGCCCCTTCCCATCCATCATGGAGAAGCGTGCAGGCATGTACCGGGCACAACTACTCTTTACCGCTCCACAACGCTCCCAGATCCAAGCGACTCTGCACTATGCGCAAAGCCTGTTAGAGCAAGATAAGGCGGCGGCACGCGTACGCTGGAACATTGACATAGACCCCGTCGAATCGCTTTAAAAGCAACCCGCTTCGCAGGTTGGCTTTTACCCCCCGCAAAACGGTATAATGCGCGCAAATTTTCTACCCAGCACTGGGTAATGATCTATTTCACTGAGTACTCGAATGAAAGAACAGATTGCGCACCTGCTCAACGGCGCACTTGAGACCCTAAAAGCTGACGGTAAAATTCCGGCAGATGTTGAAGCCAACATCCAGGTTGAGAACACACGCGACAAGTCACATGGTGACCTAGCGACCAACCTTGCAATGACGCTTGCTAAGCCTGCGCGTAATAATCCACGCGCAATCGCTGAGATGATCTGTGCAGCGCTACCTGCATCAGAGATCGTCAACAAAACTGAAATTGCCGGCCCAGGTTTCATCAACTTCTTTGTCAACGACTCAGCCATCTACTCAGTTGTTAACGACATCCTTGCGCAGGGCGAACAATTTGGTCGCTCGCCAGCTGAGAGCGATGCGCGTGTACAGGTAGAGTTCGTTTCAGCAAACCCAACAGGCCCTCTGCATGTCGGACATGGGCGTGGCGCAGCATACGGCGCAACCCTTGCGGATCTTTTGGAAGCTGCAGGCACCAATGTAGAGCGTGAATACTACGTGAACGACGCAGGCCGCCAAATGAACATCTTGGCTGTCAGCGTTCTACTCCGTTACCTAGAGCTGCTTGGCGCTACAATTACCTTCCCTAGCAATGGCTATCAGGGTGAATACATTCGCGATATCGCCAACGATCTGAAACAGGATCAGGGTGATGCGTTGCAGATCTCTCTTGATGATCTCTATTTCGATGTCATTGCAGATGAGCCTGCAGGTGGCGACAAAGAGCTTCATATCGACGGTTTGATCGAGCGTGCACAGAGCATTCTAGGCGAGCAATACTGGACGCTATTTGATGCAGGCCTAAACTCAATCCTCGGGGATATCCGCGAAGATCTTGGCGAGTTCGGTGTTGACTACCAGTGCTGGTTTAGTGAGCGCTCACTTACAAGCTCAGGCGACGTTGACGAGGCTCTAAAGCGTCTTGATGAGAAAGGTTTCCTCTACGAGCAAGAGGGCAACATCTGGTTCCGCTCTACCGATTTTGGCGATGATAAAGATCGTGTTGTTAAGCGTGCCAATGGCCAAACCACCTATTTCGCATCTGACATCGCTTACCACATGAACAAGTTTAAACGTGGTTTCGAAACTGTCGTGAACATCTGGGGTGCAGATCACCACGGCTATATCACGCGAGTTAAAGCGGCGATCCAGGCACTTGGATACGATCCAGAACGTCTAGTGGTAAAACTGGTTCAGTTTGCCATCCTCTACCGTGGCACTGAGCGCGTACAGATGTCGACCCGTTCTGGTTCATTTGTCACCCTGCGCGAACTGCGTGATGAAGTAGGTAACGACGCTTGTCGCTTCTTCTACGTGACTCGCAAAGCGGATCAGCACATGGATTTCGATCTAGATCTCGCTAAGTCAGAGTCTAAAGATAACCCTGTCTACTACATTCAGTATGCACACGCTCGTATCTGTTCGGTGCTGCGCAAACTTGAATCAGAAGGGATGGCTTGGGATCAGGCTCAGGGGCTTGAATCACTAGCGCGTCTTGAAGCCGAAGCGGAACGTGATCTTGTGACTGCGCTTGGTAAGTATCCAGAGACGGTTAAGAATGCAGCGGCTAACTTTGAGCCACACCAGATCGCTAACTACCTGCGCGATCTAGCATCGGATTACCACACCTACTACAACGGCCATAAGATGCTGATCGACGATGCTGAACTTCGCAACGCACGTATCACGCTATCGGTTGCTGTACGTCAGGTTCTAGCAAACGGCCTGAAGATCTTGGGCGTTAGTGCTCCAGAGCAGATGTAATAGATGTCTCGCAAAGATTACGCCAACAAGCCAAAGCCTCGCCAGAGTGCAACCCGCACTCAGGCTGTGCCTAATCGAAAGAGCCCGCCACCACAAAGTGCCGGCGTCTCTGGCGGCCTAATCTTTGCAGTCATTATCGCACTAGCCATTCTTGGCGGTTTGATCTTCTTTCTACTGAAGCAACCCGCACCAACCACTAAACCTGCAGCTAATTCGTCAGCTCAACCCAAAATTGAAGCCAATGCAGAGCCGCGCCAGCCGGGCCAATCTCTGCCGTTGGATAATATCGATCTGGGTAAAGAGGGCGATGAGCGATTCGGTTTTTACAAACTACTGCAAGAGAGCGAAGTAAAAACACCCGAAGAGTCTGCCTACACCTCAACACCCAAGAGCGCATCACTTGATGGTGTCTATCGTCTTCAAACCGGCTCTTTCCGTCAGGCTAGCGACGCAGAAGCGCAACGTGCCAAACTTGCTCTGCAAGGGCTACCCAATGTTACGACCTCGCTTTCCGAGGGCAGCAACGGCACCTGGTACCGCGTATCAACCGGACCATTCACTACCTACTCTGAGCTGAAGAAAGCACTTACCAAACTGGATAAGCTCAATATCCACCCCGTGCAAAAGAAAGTTAAATAGCTGCATTGAAAATTGCCAGATAACCCTCATCTATGGGTTATAGCTATTTAAAAGGATCCACCTCTTATGACTACGATTGTCTCCGTACGTCGCGATAACAAGGTTGTTGTTGGCGGTGATGGGCAGGTCTCTCTTGGCAACACCGTGATGAAGGGAACTGCACGTAAAGTAAATATGATTCCAAAGCACGAAGTGATTACTGGCTTTGCTGGCAGTACCGCTGACGCCATTACCCTTCGCGACCTTTTTGAGCAGCAGTTGGATAAACATCAGGGCAACATCGTCAGCTCTGTGATTCATCTAGCTCGCGAATGGCGATCTGATCGTGTCTTGCGCCGCTTAGAAGCACTCATGCTCGTAGCAAACAAAGAGAAGACCTTTCTCATCTCTGGCTCTGGTGATGTGATCGAGCCAGAAGATGGTGTGATTGCGATCGGCTCTGGTGGTAACTACGCTCTAGCCGCTGCTCGCGCTCTGGTTGATAACAGCGACTTAGATGCGAAACAGATTGTTGAGAAAAGCCTACATATCGCGGCAGGAATCTGTGTTTTCACGAACGATAACCTCACAATCGAAGAACTTACGTCGATCGCGTAAATAGAGAAAGGAGCGAAAATGTCTAACATGACCCCACGCGAGATCGTATCCGAACTCGATCGACACATCGTCGGCCAAGATGCAGCCAAACGTTCCGTCGCTATTGCGCTACGCAACCGCTGGCGCCGTATGCAGCTAGATTCAGAGCTACGTGCCGAAGTATCACCAAAAAATATCCTAATGATTGGTCCTACCGGTGTCGGCAAAACCGAAATTGCGCGCCGTCTAGCGAAGCTTGCCAATGCGCCATTCATAAAAGTAGAAGCGACTAAATTCACCGAAGTCGGCTATGTTGGTCGCGATGTTGAGACGATCGTCCGCGATCTTGTCGACCAATCGATCAAAATGGTTCGTGAACAAGCGATCGAAAAAAACCGTTTCCGAGCTGAAGAGGCCGCAGAAGAGCGCGTACTTGACGCTCTCCTTCCAGGCGCACGCCCAATCGGCAGTGAAGAGCTCGAAAAGAGCGACAGTGCAACTCGCCAGATCTTCCGCAAGAAACTGCGTGAAGGTCAGCTAGATGATAAAGAGATCGAAATTGAGGTGGCTCAACCCAAGGTCGGCGTTGAGATTATGACACCACCTGGCATGGAAGAGATGACAAGCCAGCTGCAAAGTCTCTTTTCAAGCATGGGCCAAGAGAAGACCCAGACTCGCCGCCTGAAGGTTTCCGAAGCGTTTAAGCTTCTTACCGAAGAGGAGGCAGGAAAACTCGTCAAAGAGGAAGATATCAAACAGCAGGCATTAGACGCTGTTGAGCAGAACGGTATCGTATTCCTCGATGAGATCGATAAGGTTTGTAAACGTGCCGAAAGCGGCAATAGCGATGTAAGCCGCGAAGGTGTCCAGCGTGACCTACTGCCATTGATCGAAGGCTGTACCGTGTCGACTAAACACGGCATGGTAAAGACTGATCACATTCTATTTATCGCATCGGGCGCCTTCCACCTTGCGCGCCCATCTGATTTGATCCCTGAGTTACAGGGCCGCTTGCCAATTCGTGTCGAACTACAAGCACTGACACCGAACGACTTCAAACGCATACTGACGGAACCACGCGCTGCGCTAACCGAACAGTACATAGCGTTGATGGCGACCGAGGGGCTATCGATCGAATTCTCAGCTGAGGGGATCGATCGCATCGCTGAATTGGCATGGGAAGTGAATGAGAGCACCGAAAACATTGGGGCCCGCCGCCTTCATACGATGATGGAACGACTCCTTGAAGAGCTCTCTTTCAAAGCCTCTGACAAGAGTGGCGAAACCATTACCATTGATCGCGATTTCGTTAACAGCCAGCTCGGTGAGTTGAGTAGCAACGAAGACCTCAGCCATTACATCTTGTAATGGCTTAAACGACATTCCGCTGTCAGCTAACCGCCATAAGAAGCAAGGAGAGCCAATATGACTCAAGTACCAGCTCCATTAGAGATCAAGCTTCACAAACGTTCTAAAACACTCGAGCTAGTCTATGCAGATGGCCAGTTTGAGCTCACAGCGGAATTTTTGCGCGTCCACTCACCCTCAGCAGAGGTGCGTGGTCACGGCATTGGCCAAGAGGTGCTGCAAACGGGTAAAAAGTTTGTCGGCATCTCGGGTTTAGAGGCGAGTGGCAACTACGCATTGAAGATCATCTTTGATGACGGCCACGATTCTGGCCTCTACACCTGGCCCTACCTACACGACCTTGCGCACAACCAAGCAACCTACTGGCAAGCCTATCTAGATCGCCTAACAGAGGCCGGTGAAAGCCGTGACAAGGGCCTTATCGCACTAGGCTGATCTGCGACTAGGGACAAGCGAGTCGAGTCTCGCTACAATACGCGCAACTCAACTCTACTCGGAGATGACGCCCCATGGCTGACGATCAAAAGAAAACCACCCACTTTGGCTACCAAGAGGTACCTGTAGATGAAAAAGTAGGCCGCGTTGCTGAAGTTTTTCACTCAGTCGCTGCCAAATACGACGTGATGAACGATCTCATGTCTGGGGGGATTCATCGCCTGTGGAAGCGCATCACCATTGAATCCTCAGGTGCTCGTGCTGGCCAAAAGATCCTTGATATTGCTGGCGGCACAGGCGACCTAACACGTCGTTTTGCCGAGATTGTTGGACCTTCAGGCAAAGTAGTACTCGCAGATATCAACGACTCGATGTTGAAAGTGGGCCGTGACAAGCTCATCAACAAAGGGGTAGCTGGCAACGTCGAATATGTGCAAGCCAATGCCGAGTGCCTACCATTTGAAGATAACACCTTCGATATCATTACCATCGCCTTCGGTCTGCGTAACGTTACAGACAAGGATGCCGCACTTCGCTCAATGAACCGCGTTCTAAAACCGGGTGGCAAATTGATGGTGTTGGAGTTCTCGAAAACCAACAACCCATTGATGACCAAAGTGTACGACTTCTACTCATTCAATATCTTGCCGAAGATGGGTGAAATCATCGCCAATGATGCTGAAAGCTACCGCTACCTTGCTGAGTCAATTCGTATGCACCCAGACCAAGAGACCCTTAAAGGGATGATGGATAACGCCGGCTTTGTTCAGACGCGCTACCGCAACCTGACACAGGGTATCGTTGCACTTCACACTGGTATCAAACCCTAGGATTGAACAATGGACCTTCTCGACGCTACCCTTATCAGCTCGATTGAGTCCTCAATCAACCTCTATCTAAAAGCGCGCCCTCGCGCCCAGCAACGACTCAATGAGCTGGCCGGCCAGTCACTTAGGGTCACCCTAGAGCCTAGCGGCCAACAAACGGTCATCCTCTTTGCTATTGATCAGATACGTGTTCTGCGCGAATTTGAAGGTGATGTCACCACTGAGATCAGCGGCGAGCTCAGCAAACTGATTCAGATGGCTAAAGAGCCTCGCTCAGTTATGTTTGGCCAGGGAGTTAGAGTGTCTGGGGATAGCGCCCTACTGCAACGCCTACAGAACGCACTCTCTGAGCCGGAACTGGATCTCGAACAGTGGTTAGCAAATACAATTGGAGATCTACCCGCCTCTGCGATTAGCCAACAGGTTAAAGCGGTGATGCGTGGTTTAAACAGTGCAACCGACTCTCTCCAGCGCTCAACATCAGAGTATCTGCAAGAGGAGCTGAAAGCCCTCCCCTCAAGGGTTGAGGTAGAAGCTTTTAGCAGTGAAGTTCAGATCCTTCGGAATCAGGTAGATCTAATTGAGAGACGAGTGGCGCGCCTTCTTAAAGATTAAAAAGGCTTCACCACCACAAAGATCAAAATCGGAATAAAGATGAGCAGTGGCAGCTCATTGAATAGTCGAAAATACTTACCGCTCTCGGTCAACTGGTCCGCTTTCAGACGCTTTAGGTAGTTACGGCACCAGAAGTGAAAACCAATCAAGAAGACTACAAACAGCAACTTAGCGTGCAGCCAGCCACCGCTGAAGCCATAGCCTAGCCAAAGCCAGAAACCCAAACCCAGCGTAAAGAGCGCCATGATAGTCATAAAGCCGTAGAGCTTAGATGCCATAATCGAGAGACGCGCTACATCTTGGCCCGCCGCTTTTCCCTCTACATAGTGAACGAAGATTCGTGGCAGATAGAAGATCCCAGCCATCCAACTCGTCATCGCTAAAATATGAAAGGTTTTAACCCAAAGCATCTAAATCTCCTTACCAAGGGATGGTGGATCCATCCCAGGCTAAAAATTGGCCCGATTTGCCGCCACGCTGCTGATCCAGCAGATCTAATAATTTATTGGCAACAAACTCAGTTGAAAATAGTTTACCCTCCGGCACCCTTGCCTGAAAGGGTTTAGATAGGGGTGTGTCGGTTGTGCCGGGATGGAGTGCTAAAAGCTGTGCCTTGGGATGGGTTCTCGCCAACTCAACTGAGGCCGTTTTAATCAACATATTCAGCGCGGCTTTAGAGGCACGATAGCCATACCAGCCACCTAACTGATTGTCCTCGATGCTCCCCACCCGAGCGGAAATAAAAGCGATTTGAACGGCCGCATCGCGAGCTACAAGGGGCATTAATTGAGCCAAGAATTGTATGGGCGCAATTGCGTTTACCTGCATTACCTCACTCATCCAGGCGACATCTAGCTCACGAAGCGACTTCTCGGGACGCTGCCCATCACGGTGCAGCAACCCTTGTGCAAAGATGATTCTGCTGGGTGTAAAGGACTCTGATTTTAGCTTTTCAACAGTATCTGCAAATGCTGCTGGGTTGAGCAGATCAAGGGCCAGTTGCGAACTCTGTTGAGGCTTGCGAGCAGTCGAAAACTGGCGCTGATCGGGGTAACGCATTGCACTTAAGCTAAGTAACGCTCGACCAATACCACCACTACCAACCACTAAAAGATCTGACATATTAAATCTCCATCACTGGCAACTTCTACGTCAAAAATTAGCAATCAGATGCAGAGAGATATCAGTTATGCGATGCGCCGCTTCTCAAGTCGAAGAGAGTAACTCAGGGTAACAACCAGAATGATCAACGAACCAAGAATGACACCTGGCCAATGCCACTGTTTCCAGAATGGCTGCAGATAGAATCCACCCAAACTTGCCCCAACATAGTAGAAGACCAAGTAAAGAGATGACGCACTCGCTTTCGCATGCGTTGCCTGCTTGCTGACCCAGCTACTTGCCGTAGAGTGGCAAAAGAAGAAACCAAAACTGTTAATTAAGAATCCGATAATAATCATAACGATAGACTCAGAGAGAGTGACGCATGAGCCAATCATCAAGATAACAATACCCAAGCTCATAGCTCGCGGCTGAGGCAAGAAATCTGAAACCTTACCGGAAATAGCCGAACCGAAGGTGCCCGTTAGATAGGTCAAAAAGAGCATACCCAAGAAACTTGCCGGCAGATTGTAAGGAGCATCCGCCAATACGAAGGTGATGTAAGAGTACTGGTTGATAAAGATAAAGAAGTTCAAACCACCGATGATGTAGGCGCTTAACAGCATGGGATTGCTCAGGTGGGCACCCATCGCTTTAACAATTACTCCTACTCTAAGAGGTCGCGACTCAAATCGTTTAGATCTCGGCAAAAGGTAGATAAAGGCCAGTACGCAAAGAAGGCTAATGCCGCCCATAACGAGGAATGCACCTTGCCAGCCAAGGTATTCACCAACAAAGCCACCGATTAAACGTCCACCGATACCACCCAGAGTGTTGCCACCGATATAGAGCCCAACCGCAAGTGAGAGTGCCCTTGGGGTAAACTCGTCGTTCATGTAGGCAATTGCAATAGCGGGTAGGCCACCTAGCAAAAGCCCTTGTAGACCACGCAGCAACAGAAGCTGGTTGTAACCCTCAACAAAGCTTAGTGCAAAACCACACACCATGACTCCGGCTAGCGTGATAATCATAATGCCGCGCCGGCCTAGTGCGTCTGAGAGTCCGCCATAGATCAGTAGCGAGAGACCCAACATGGCCGTGGTGATAGTAAAGGTCCAACTCGATTCGAGTGCAGATACACCAAACTCGCGCGCCAAGGTCGGCAGCAGTGGCTGGGTAAGGTAGACGTTAGCAAAAATCATAAACGAGCCAAGACAGAGAGCTGCAGTAGCTCGCCAGTACTCGCGACTATTGGCTTCAATCATTCTTAGATGCGATCCATGCTTAGGGAATGTTTCATTGCGCGAAGCCTACTCCTTTCAACAGCTAATAGCTAATTTACGAAATTCACTCTATGATGGCGCCCTCAAATATTTAGGAGATTGTCATGTTGACAGTAAATTCTTACTTCGACGATCAGGTTAAATCGATCGGTTTTGAAGGCACTGATGGCCGCGTATCTTCTGGCGTAATGAACCCAGGTGAATACACTTTCGGCACAAATGAGGCGGAAGTGATGAAAGTGACTCACGGCGAATTGATCGTGAAACTTCCAGGCTCAGACGAGTTCGTATCCTACCCTGCAGGTTCTCAGTTCAGCGTACCAGCGAACTCATCTTTCGACCTTCAGGTTCCAGTAGCAACTGCTTACCTTTGCTACTACGGCTAAGCTCTCTGCTTTAGCTTCGCCACCTAAGCTGCCAAGCCAACTCTGGATTGGCAGCTCTATTTTACCCTTCTCTATTTTTTCTCAACTTTTCTTCAACTTCACCTGAAAATATTTCGCCCAATACTATTGGATAAAATCTAAACACTCCGCGCTTTGTGCTATACTCGCCGGCCTTAAATTTATGGCCGATACGGCAAACCTTTCGTAACGAGAGCAAAAATGAGCAAAGAGACTTCCCTCGATAAAGGCAAGATTAAGATCCTTCTTCTAGAAGGTGTTCACCAGTCAGCGATTGATACCCTGCACGCTCAGGGCTACACCAACATCGAGAGCCACACCGGTTCGCTACCTGAAGAAGAGCTTCTAGAGCGCATCGCAGATGCACACTTTGTTGGCATTCGTTCACGAACTCAGCTTACTGAGAAGGTATTCGATGCTGCTGAGAAACTGGTTGCTGTTGGTTGTTTCTGTATCGGTACTAACCAGGTTGACCTTCGTGCAGCGACTGAGCGTGGTGTAGCGGTATTCAATGCACCTTACTCAAATACTCGCTCTGTAGCAGAACTAGTACTTGCTGAAGCGATCATGCTACTTCGCGGTATCCCAGAGAAGAACGCGGTTGCTCACCGTGGCGGCTGGCAGAAGACAGCTAAAAACTCTTACGAGATTCGCGGCAAGAAACTTGGCATCATCGGTTACGGCAGCATCGGCTCACAGCTCTCTATCCTAGCTGAAGGGCTTGGCATGGAAGTGTACTACTACGATGTAATCACCAAACTGCAGCTTGGTAACTCAACTCAGGTCGGCTCATTGAATGAGCTATTGGGCATGTGTGACATCGTTTCACTACACGTACCAGAGAGTGCTTCTACCAAGAACATGATGGGTAAAGCTCAGTTTGATGCGATGAAGCAGGGTTCAATCCTAATCAACGCAGCACGCGGTACTGTGGTCGATATCGATGCACTGTGCGATGCACTTTCAAGCAAGAAACTGCTTGGCGCTGCAATCGACGTATTCCCAGTTGAACCTCGTACAAACGATGATGAGTTCATCAGTCCACTACGCGAATTCGACAACGTAATCCTTACACCACACGTGGGTGGATCTACGATGGAAGCGCAGATGAATATCGGCTACGAAGTGGCAGAAAAGCTTGTTCGCTACAGCGACAACGGCTCATCTATCACCTCTGTTAACTTCCCAGAAGTTGCACTTCCAGAGCACACCAATGCGCACCGTCTACTGCACGTTCACCGAAACGTGCCTGGCGTACTATCTAAGATCAACAACGTCTTCTCAGAAAACGGCATCAACATCTCTGGTCAGTTCCTACAGACTAACGAGAAAGTTGGCTACGTTGTTATCGATGTAGACGCAGACTACTCTGAAGTTGCATTGCAAAAACTAGGCGAGATCGAAGGCACTATCCGCTGCCGTCGTCTTTTCTAAGTTTTATCGCTTTATGAAAGCCCAGCCATAAAGCTGGGCTTTTTTATGCCTAAAATTGGCAAATGTTTCCACATAATGAAACAGACCAGCATATTTTCATAATATGAAACTGAACATTTCACACCTTTGACTAAAGGTGGGTTACATATATAGCCATGCACGCTATTGTTGCTATGCACAAATTTTCGAGATCTCAGAAATTTAAAATCTGAGGTATCCCAATAAAAATTCGGGAGTCTTTATGATTCAACGTACAGAAGTAAACGGCCTACAAGTAGCCACAGAACTCTACAACTTTGTTAACAGTGAAGTACTGCCAGGTACCGGCGTCAGTGTAGAGAATTTCTGGAGCGGCTTCGCCTCTATCATCAATGACATGGCACCACGCAACCGTGCGCTATTGGCTAAACGTGATGCAATCCAAGAGCAGATGGACGAGTTCTACCGCGCTCACCCAACAGGTTATGACTTTGCTGAGTACAAAGCGTTCCTGCAGGAGATCGGCTACCTTGTTCCTGAAGGCCCAGACTTCAAAGTAACAACATCAAACGTCGATCCAGAGATGGCTACGATGGCGGGCCCTCAGCTTGTAGTACCTGTCATGAACGCACGTTTCGCACTTAACGCTGCTAACGCTCGTTGGGGTAGCCTATACGATGCTCTATACGGCACCGATGCAATCTCATCTGAGGGTGGCGCTGAAGCTTCTAAAGCATACAACCCAGTACGTGGCGCCAAGGTTATTGCCTTTGGCCGCAAATTCCTTGATGAGGCAGCTCCACTAGCGTCTGGCTCACACGCCGATGTTACAGCTTACAGCGTTGCTAATGGTTCACTAACTGCAACCGTTAATGGTGCAGCGGTTGGCCTTAAAGATGCAGCTAAGTTTGTCGGCTACCGTGGTAGCGAAGCGGAACCGGAGTCGATCCTTCTTACCAATAACGGCCTACACTTCGAGATTCAGATCGACGCTTCAAGCCAGATCGGTTCTGAAGACAAAGCGGGCGTGAAAGACATCGTGTTGGAAGCGGCCCTAACCACCATCATGGACTGTGAAGACTCTGTTGCGGCAGTTGATGCTGAAGACAAAGTGGTTGTTTACCGCAACTGGCTTGGTCTAATCAAAGGCGACCTAAGCGAAGAGATCAGCAAAGGTGGCCAGACCTTCACTCGCTCTATCAACGGCGATCGTGAATACACTGGTAAAGATGGCAGCGCGATCGCACTAAAAGGCCGTTCGCTAATGTTCGTACGTAACGTAGGTCACCTAATGACCAACAACGCGATCATCGACGCGCAGGGTAATGAAGTACCTGAAGGCATCATGGATGGCATGATCACCTCTACAATCTCTATCCATGACGTTAAACAGCAGGGTCGTTTCAACAACACGGTAACGGGCTCTATCTACATCGTTAAACCTAAGATGCACGGTCCTGAAGAGGTTGCTTTCACAAACGAACTCATGGGTCGTATCGAAGATGCCCTAGGCCTTGCGAAAGACACGATCAAAGTCGGCATTATGGATGAAGAGCGCCGCACCACTGTTAACTTGAAAGAGTGTATTCGCGCTGCAAGCTCACGTGTTGTATTCATCAACACTGGCTTCCTTGACCGTACCGGTGACGAGATTCACACCTCAATGGAAGCGGGCCCAATGATCCGTAAAGGCGACATGAAAGCCGCTTCATGGATTTCAGCATACGAGAACTGGAACGTTGATACAGGTCTTGCTTGCGGTCTTTCTGGCCGTGCTCAGATCGGTAAAGGTATGTGGGCTATCCCAGATCAGATGGCGAACATGCTAACCCAGAAAATTGGCCACCCAATGTCAGGCGCAAACACTGCATGGGTTCCATCTCCAACAGCAGCTGTACTGCACGCGCTTCACTACCATCAGGTTGATGTATTCGCGCGCCAGCAAGAGCTAACTAAACGTGAGCGTGCATCACTGGATGACATCCTAACTGTACCAGTTGAGCGAAACCCACAGTGGAGCGCTGAAGAGATTCAGGCAGAGTTGGATAACAACGCTCAGGGTATCCTTGGCTACGTTGTACGTTGGGTTGATGCCGGTATCGGCTGTTCGAAAGTGCCAGACATCAATGATGTTGGCCTAATGGAAGACCGTGCAACACTGCGTATCTCAAGCCAGCACATCGCTAACTGGATTCGTCACGGCATCTGCACTAAGGAGCAGGCACTGGAGACTCTGAAACGCATGGCTGCAGTCGTTGACCGTCAAAACGCTAACGACCCAACTTACATTCCACTATGTAACGACATCGACAACAACATCGCATTCAAAGCGGCTTGTGACCTTGTTATCGATGGCTGCAAACAGCCAAATGGCTACACAGAGCCAGCACTGCATGCTCGCCGTTTAGAGCTTAAAGCAGCTCAGTAATCGACATAAGTGCAACAAAAAACGGGCCATAAAGGCCCGTTTTTATTTTTAACTACTATTAAAATCTGATGGTGACTTTTGCTCCTAAAGCAGACACCGTATTGTCGGTCAGCGAATTACTCGCAGGTGCGCCTGTATAAGTTACATCACCCAGTTTGGTGTAGTTATATCCAGCAGCAATTTCAAAATTCTCTAAAGCATACTTCACACCCAAAGAGACACCCTTGTAACCATTATTCACAGTAAAGAGACTAGTCGTTGTCGAACTGCCTTCTGGCTCCCAGTTGTAACTTATAGATCCTGAAATAGAGTCAGTAAATTTTCGACCAAGGCCGAGCGAGTATTCAGTCGAGTCTTTAAAAGCAGATGTAGACCCAGATTGACCAAGTAGAGCCGATTCAGTATCTGCCACAGATAACTGCGAAGCACTCCATTTACCTTTGTGAATGGAACCGAAAAGTAGGGTATTTTCAGCAACACCTGTTTGGAAATTTAGAGTAAGGTATTCAGCCAAACCACCTGTACTTTGATCTGTTGAACAAGCTGCAACACCCGTCATGCCACAAGTTGTTTGCATTGATACAGATGACTTACCTTGGTAAATAATCTCGGCTCTAAGTGCAATTTCTGGTTTTTCAAAGGCTATCGTTAAAATTGGAACAATATCACTATCTGAGTTAACTTGAGGATCTGATGCTGCCGCAGCTGCTAATGCACCTGCTTGTTGATCAGAGGTATTTGCTGTTTCTAAGGTTCGCCCATTTAATTCAGCAGTAGCTTTAGTTATTGCATTCGCGATAGTTAAACGAAAAATATCTGCATTGTTAACTTTAAATTTATCATGTCGTGCACCTGCTGTGACGCTCACGCTTTCGTTTAAGGTAAAAGTGGATAAAAATGCTAAAGAGTCAGATGTTAAATCAACTTTTGGTCCAAAAGTGTTAACCGATGTAAGTCCACCAGCTCCCTGATAATTGACATGAATCGCACCCGAATCGTAGGCGGTTAAACCCAAAGCGAGCTTTTCGTTAACTTGATATTTTGCAGAGAAATTAGAGGCGCTTCGATCCCCGATCAGTGAGCTAGTTGTTCCGAAGGCACTGCCATTGACACTGAAGTCTTTTCGGACGCTACCAAAAGATATGAGGTTGCCCTTGTCGTACATAAACGATGTATCTAAGCGCGCATTTTCAAAACCGCCCGCATTTGCCTTTGATATAGCAAAAGCTAGTAGACCAATAGAAAGGTTTAGTTTGTTCATTATTATTCTCTTTATTTAAGTTTTGATTAGAACTGATTAGCGAAATATTGCCAGAATGAAGCGATCAATTAACCAACAGCCTACTCAAACCCAATATTCCGTTTCAGATTGCAAAAATCACTTAATTATTTGACGCAAAGGGGATGGAGTCCTGCTTGATAGATCCTTTCATTTTTTGAGCCACTCACAAATTTCGCTATCAACACTCCAAGAGTTAGAATATCGCCTCTTAGGGGTAGGAAAGCATCAATGCATCACTTTAACGCCGTTGTATTAGCGGGCGGACAATCCTCGCGAATGGGGCAAGATAAGGCACTGCTTGAGATCGATGGCGAGTCGCTGTTACTGCGTTCTCAGAGAATTCTTGCGGAACTAGGCGCGAACTCTGTGGCTGTTTGCCGAAACGATGGTGCTGAGCGATCTATTCAAGATATCTATCCCGATAGCGGTCCCCTGGGCGGGATACATGCGGCTTTGATGACGAACAGTGCATTACCGACCCTGGTAATACCCGTCGACCTGCCATTAATTGACACCGGCGATCTAAACGAATTGATTCAACTCGGCTTTGCGAACCAGTGCAGCTCGCACTTCACAGAACTCTACATCCCAATATTTATCTGGAATCCAGCGGCGATTTTAGAATCGCTTACCGCGCGGCTTGAGGAGGGAAAACGTCTTTCGTTACGCAGTTTTTTTGAGTCGCATACGCGCGCTGAGGTTACCCTCAAGGATGAAACAGCGCTGGCTAATGCCAATACGCCGCAAGAGTGGCAGGCAATTTTAGAGCAAGCTAACTAGGCAGCTTGCTCAAGCTTAGCAACAGCAAGCTTCGCAGTTGCACTCAGTTCTGAACCGTCCGCATTAAGATAGGCAACAATCTCAGCTTTCATAGCGCGTGACCAGAAGCGTGAGAGGTGCTGAGTAACTGCTGCTGCCGTCGCCTCCTCTGACTGCCCAGAGGTGATATTGGCCGCGATTTGATTCGCCATCAGAATTAAATTTGGTAGCTGATGAGAAGACATAATTAACTCTCCGATTTGGGTTCGTTATAGATAACCTGTCTGCCAGGTCGAGCGAACCCCACTAAATAAATTCCAGCCTGGGTAGCAAGTTCACAAGCCAACGCTGTAGGTGCAGAGACAGTCACCAAGTTTGAAACACCCAGAGCCGCAGCCTTTTGAATAATCTCGTAGCTGCCTCGGCTTGAGATCAGAACAAAGCCGTTAGTTGGATCCAGTTTTTGGCAGCTGATATAGCCCAACAACTTATCCATCGCATTGTGGCGGCCAACATCCTCATAGACCTTTAGGATCTCACCAGAAGCCGCGCACCAAGCGGCTGCATGAGCACCACCCGTCGCTGACTGCAGCGGTTGATACTGTTCGAGTTGACGCACTGCCTGATCAATATTCTCTGCAGTTAGACTAACGCCTCTCATGACCTGTTTGACAGGCCTAATAGCCTTGTCTAACGACTCAATGCCGCACAACCCACATCCGGTTCGACCCGCCATGGCTCGACGATTCTCACCCATTTTTTGCGCACACTCGGAACTGATCTCGATATCCAGCTCATAGGCGGTACCCATCTCAATCTTCCAGGTATTCACCTCTACACCGTAGATCTGATCTAAGCGCTCTACTAGCCCCTCAGAGAGGGCAAAGCCATAGGCGAACTCTTCAAGCGAGTCGGGTGTGAGCATCATCACTGCGTAAGAGATGCCATTGAATACCACCGCAACGGGGCACTCCATGGCGACCTGATCGGAGGCAAGCACAACACCCTGAACTTGGCTCCAACGACTTACTCTGCGATCAGCTAGCATCAGTTACTCTGCAGCTGTGGCTGATTCAAGGAACGCTTTCTGGCGCTTATCGAACTGACGGAACTCCGCTTGCCAATCCGACTCGCCCGTTACCTTATTCACCTGCACTGCAGTGACCTTGTACTCAGGGCAGTTAGTAGCCCAATCTGAGTTATCGGTTGTTACCACGTTTGCACCAGAACTTGGGTGGTGGAAGGTGGTATAGACAACACCCGGCTGCATGCGGTCAGAGACAAGTGCTGGCAGCACTGTAACACCTACACGGCTAGCGATACTGACGCTATCACCGGTCTTAATACCGCGATCTTCTGCATCGATTGGATGAATCTCAAGTCTGTCTTCGTGATGCCACTGCTGGTTATCGGTACGGCGCGTCTGTGCACCTACGTTGTACTGACTTAGTATACGTCCTGTTGTCAGTAGCAGCGGGAAGCGACGGTTAGAGCGCTCTTCAGTTGGCACGTACTCAGTAATCGCAAAGCGCGCCTTGCCGATTGGGAACTCCTCGATATGCATGATTGGCATGCCATTCGGGAACTCATCATTACATGGCCACTGAATACTTCCCTGCTCTTCCAGACGGTCGTAGCTCACCCCTTTGAAGGTTGGAGTTAGCAGCGCAATCTCATCCATAATTTCAGATGGATGCTGATAGTTCATTGGGTAGCCAAGTGCGTTGGCGAAGCCCTGAGTCACCTCCCAATCTGCCAACCCTGCTAGCGGTTTCATCACGCGGCGAACACGGTTGATACGACGTTCAGCGTTGGTGAATGTGCCATCTTTCTCTAAGAAAGAGGAACCCGGAAGGAAGACATGTGCGAACTTCGCTGTCTCATTAAGAAAGATATCCTGAACCACAAGACATTCAAGTGAACGAAGAGCCGCTTCAACGTGTGCCGTATTAGGGTCTGACTGGGCGATATCTTCACCCTGCACATACATCCCTTTGAACACACCATCGAGAGCTGCATTGAACATGTTAGGGATACGCAAGCCTGGCTCGTTATCCAACTGCACACCCCAAACAGCCTCAAAGCGAGATCGCACAGCATCGTCTGAGACATGCTGATAGCCTGGAAGCTCATGCGGGAATGAACCCATATCACACGAGCCCTGTACGTTGTTCTGGCCACGTAGCGGGTTAACACCCACACCTAAACGACCAATGTTACCCGTCGCAAGTGCAAGGTTCGCAATACCCATAACCATGGTTGAACCCTGTGAGTGCTCAGTCACACCTAAACCGTAGTATATAGCACCGTTACCAGCTTTAGCGAAGGTACGTGCTGCTTCACGCATCTCTGCAGCAGGTACGCCGGTAATCTCTTCCACCTCTTCTGGTGAATGCTTAGGATCCGCTATATGCGTACGCCACTGTGCGTAACTACCATCATCACAACGCGATGCAATAAAGTCGTGATCTTCCAGACCTTCAGTCACGACAACGTAAGCGAGCGCATTAATCAGCGCCACGTTGGTGCCTGGACGAAGTTTCAAGTGGTGAGACGCTTTGACATGGGCACTCGCCACCAAATCAGTAGAGCGCGGGTCAGCCACGATCAAAGAGGCACCCTCACGGATACGACGCTTCAACATCGAACCAAATACAGGGTGTGCATCGGTCGGGTTAGCGCCAATCACAAGTACCGCATCGGAGTGCAGAACTGACTCAAATGTCTGTGTACCTGCGGATTCACCCAGCGTTGCTTTCAAACCAAAGCCGGTCGGCGAGTGACATACACGAGCACAGGTGTCGGTGTTGTTGTTACCGAAACCTGCACGAATCAATTTCTGTACTAGGTAGGTCTCTTCGTTGGTACAACGCGATGAGGTGATACCACCCACACTTTCGCGACCATACTTAGCCTGAATGGAGCGCATCTTGTCTGCAGCATATTTGAACGCCTCATCCCAAGAGACCTCCTGCCATGGCTGATCAATCGAATCGCGAATCATCGGTTTGGTGACACGATCACTGTGAGTCGCATAACCAAAGGCAAAGCGACCTTTGACACAGGAGTGACCCATATTCGCTTCACCGCCCTTGTAAGGGACCATACGAATCAACTGGTCACCTTTCATCTCCGCTTTAAACGAACAGCCGACACCACAGTATGCACAGGTCGTCACGACAGCGTGCTCTGGCTGGCCATGCTCAATCACTGATTTTTCAGTCAGGGTTGCTGTAGGACAGCTCTGTACACAGGCGCCACAAGAGACACAATCTGAGTCCATAAAATCTTGTTGAACACCAGCAGTCACTTTTGATTCGAAACCACGATTTCCAATGGTCAGTGCAAATGTTCCCTGCACCTCTTCACAGGCACGAACACAGCGTGAGCAGACGATACATTTGCTCGCATCGAAGGTGAAATAGGGGTTTGAAGTGTCCTTAGGTGCGTCGAGGTGGTTCTCACCATCAAAGCCATAACGCACTTCACGCAGTCCAACAGCGCCAGCCATATCCTGTAGTTCACAGTTACCGTTGGCTGGACAGGTGAGACAGTCGAGCGGGTGGTCGGAGATGTAGAGCTCCATAATGTTACGACGAAGTTTGGCGAGCGCCGGATTCTGAGTCGTCACGCGCATTCCAGACTCTGCAGGCGTCGTACAAGAGGCAGGCTTGCCACGGCGCCCCTCGATTTCCACTGTACATAAACGACATGAGCCAAAGGCTTCCAAGTTATCACTGGCACAGAGTTTTGGAATCTGAATACCAATCTCGGCAGCGGCACGCATTACAGAGGTACCCTCAGGCACAGTGACTTCGAAATCATCAATCCAAAGGGTTACTTTTTTATCTGACTGACGCTTAGGGGTACCGAAATCTTTATCAGCTTCGAAGTATTGAACGGTCATTTTGAACCCTCCGCAGCAAAATCTTCAGGGAAGTGACGAACTGCACTCATAACCGGGAACGGTGTCATACCGCCCATGGCACATAGCGAACCATCCACCATGGTTTCACATAACTCTTCAAGCAACTCGAGGTTAGCCGCTCTATTTTCGTTGGCACGAATTCTATCGATCACCTCAACACCACGTGTTGATCCAATACGACAAGGGGTACATTTACCGCACGACTCAGCCACACAAAACTCCATCGAGAATCGTGCCTGCTCAGACATATCAACATGGTCATCAAAGACTACGACACCGCCGTGACCCAACACCGCCTGCTTGGCAGCAAACGACTCGTAATCCAGTGGTGTATCCCATTGTGACTCAGGCAGGTAGGCACCCAAGGGTCCGCCCACCTGAACAGCTCGCATAGGACGACCCGTATAGGTACCACCACCAAAATCATCTAACAGGCTTTTTAGTGATGGTCCGAAACCGAGTTCAACCAAACCACCGCGTTTAATGTTGCCAGCTAACTGAAACGCCAGAGTTCCGCGCGAGCGGCCAAATCCAACCTCAGCATAAGCGGCTGCTCCTTCACGCAAAATAAACGGAACAGCGGCCAAGGTAAGAACGTTATTGACGATTGTCGGCTGGCCAAACAGACCTTTGATTGCTGGCAGTGGTGGTTTAGCACGTACCATGCCTCGCTTGCCTTCAAGACTCTCCAGCAGCGCAGTCTCTTCACCACAGATGTAGGCTTTAGCACCTAAACGCACTTCAAGATTGAATCGACGGCCAGAATCTAAAATATTGTCACCAAGTAGGTTGGCTTGTTCAGCAATTGAAATGGCCGCATTCAAAATACGGTGTGCTTCTGGGTACTCCGAACGCAGGTAGATGTAGCCCTGTTCTGCACCCACAGCCATTGCCGCAATCGTCATACCCTCAATCAATTGATACGGGTCTGCTTCCATCGCTAAACGGTCAGCGAAGGTACCTGAGTCACCCTCATCGGCGTTACAGACAATGTACTTAGTCTCACCCTCATCCGCGGCAACATCGTGCACCGTCTGCCACTTAATACCCGTAGGGAAAGCAGCACCGCCACGACCACGCAAACCAGACTCTTTAACCTGATCTACAATCGCCTGACCCGACATTGCGAGCGCATTACGCAAACCGACATAACCACCAGTTGATTGGTAGAAAGCGAGTGACAGTGGGTCATCTAAACCAGCGCGCACAAAAGAGAAGCGCTGCTGATTTTTCAAATAGGGGATCTCTTCAACCAGACCCTCACAAAGAGGGTGAGATTGATCAGCAGATAAAAGAGCATCGATAAGTGTTGTGTCTAACTTATCAAAAGTAACTGGACCAAAACCGATACGGCCAGCCTCAGTCTCCACCTCGACCAATGGCTCTAACCAGAACAGGCCTCGAGAACCATTGCGCACCAACTCAACTTGGGCACCAGACTGATTAGCTGCATTTTGGATGAAGCCTGCTGCCTGGTCTGCCCCCATCGCTTTAGCTGTCATATCCTGAGGGACAAAACACTTAACCATTTTGCACCTCCAAAGAGCGTATTTTTAGACCTTCCATAAGCGCATCAAACTGCTCAGGCGTCACGCGCGCATAGGTTTGGTCATCGATGCGGATAGAGGGTGAACAAGCGCAATTACCTAGACAGTAGACAGGCTCAAGAGTGACCTCGCCATCCGAAGTAGTCTGGTGGTAATCAACGCCTAAGCTAGCTTTAGCGTGTGCTTCAAGTGCACGACCGCCCATAGACTGGCAAGACTCAGCACGGCAGATTTCAACCTGGTGAGCACCAACTGGAGTCGTTCTGAACTGGTGGTAAAAACTGATTACACCATAAATTTCAGCGCTGGATTGGTTAAGCGCCTTTGCAATCAGCTCGATCGACTCAGGCGGTACATAGCCGAGTTGACCCTGAATCTCATGCAGAATAGGTAGGAGAGCACCGGGCTTATCGTTAAGAGAAGCAAGCGTCGCAACGACAGCAGACTGCCACTGCGCTTCTGTCAGTGATGAAGGGATTGCAGAGCCCTCCAAATATGCATTTTTATTCATATTTAATCGCGATATTTAGGGTGAAATTTCAATGAATGCAATTTAACATTGAGGCCAACCGGATACAAATATGCAATTTTTTACATATGAAACAGATACGCGTAGAACCAAACTGGCGCTTTATAGACGCTGAAGGGCGACAGCTAAGCCCGCAACTCTTTGATCTTTTGCAGGCACTCAAACGGACTGGCAAATTGACGGATGCCGCCAAAGAGATTGGTGTCTCCTATCGGCACGGTTGGAACCTCATCAAACAGTGGACAGATTTCTTTGGCACGCCACTAGTTGATATGCAAAAGGGACGAGGAGCCACCCTAACCCTACTTGGCGAAAAATTACTCTGGGCAGAGGAGCGAGTCCATGCACGCCTGGGTCCACAGTTAGAGAACCTCGCATCTGAACTCAATCTTGAGATACACCGCGCACTGCAACTCGAGCAGCCTATACTCAATATCTTCGCCAGTCATGGATATGCTGTAGCTCTTCTACCCGAGCTAGTTGATAGTCTTCAAATAAACCTGCAGTACATGCCAGCAGAAGAGGCGATTCGTTCTGTAGTCTCGGGGGAGTGTGAACTAGCTGGGTTTCACCTACCACGTAACCTTGCCAATAGTGAAATCTACCTTCGCTACCAACAACTTCTTAGCAGCCAAGAGCTCACAGTTGTTCGCTACATTACGCGCGCTCAAGGGTTGATGGTAAAAAGCGGCAATCCAAAGGACATTCAATCACTGCAGGACCTAACCCGAAGTGATGTACGTTTTGTGAATCGCCAACAGGGCTCGGGAACCAGCGCCCTTTTTGATGAGCTTATTGCACGAGAAGGCATTACAAGCCAAGCGATTCATGGCTATGGCACGCGCGAGTTCACCCACTCAGCAATTGCTGCCTATGTAGCATCCGGTATGGCTGATGTTGGCTTAGGAGTTGAACCCCCGGCTCGTAATTTCGGATTAGATTTTATCCCTATCACACTGGAGCACTACCTGTTCGTCTGCCGAAATGAGGCACTCGCCAACCCCGTTCTAAACGACCTGGTGAGCCAACTGAATAGTGAGAATTTTAAATCAGCGATTGCCGCACTACCCGGTTATGAACTAGAAAGTGCAGGCAGCTTGATGACGGTAGATGAGACCTTTGCAGGCCTCCTCGATTAATTTAAGAGAGTACGACTGTTTTAAGTCCGTTCAAAAACACGCGGTGCTGAGAGTGAGCACGAACCGCTTTGGAAAGCGCTAAGTTTTCCATGTTGCGGCCCATGTCGCGAAGCCCATCAGGAGTAAATCCATGATCTACCCGTCCAACTTCTTGCTCTATGATTGGGCCTTCGTCCAAATCTGATGTCACATAGTGAGCAGTGGCACCTATCTGCTTCACACCACGCTCATAAGCTTGGTAATAAGGGCGTGCACCCTTAAAGCCTGGTAGGAACGAGTGGTGAATATTGATACAACGACCTGATAAAGCGCTACAAAGTTCTGGCGAAAGAATTTGCATGTAACGAGCAAGTACAACAAGCTCCGAACCAGTCTCTTTGAACGCCTGCAGTATGCGTTTTTCGCGAGCGGCTTTGGTCTCTAATGAGGTTTCAAGCTTCGGCAGCAGTTCAAAGTCAAAGCCATAAAACTTGGCGATAGGCTCTAGATCTGGGTGGTTAGAGAGAATCCCAGTCACTTCGATGTTCAGCTCACCACGTTTTTGCTGGTATAGCAGTTCCATCAAACAGTGATCGTGTTGAGACACTAGGATAAGCGTTTTCATGGGAGATTTAGCATCACGCCACACAGCTCGCATTTCTAGATTTTTAGCAACTTTAGAATCAAATTCGTCACTTATCGCTTCAAGATCAAGTTCATTTACAGAAGAAAATTCAAGACGACAAAAGAAACGCCCGGAGTTTTCATCGTCGAACTGTTTCATCTCAACAATAAAGAAATCACGCTCAGCTAAAAAACCAGTAATGGCAGCAACTAGACCCGTCCGTCCAGGACACTCAACCTTTAGCGTGTAGTGGTGTGAACTGCTCACAAAGAAATCCTCAAAAAGTAACGCAAATCCATTTCGCGGAATTATATCCGATCCTCATTCAGCCTGTCTTAGAAAGCACGCTGAAATTAGGAAATAGAGTAAAAAGTTAAGCGAAAGTACCTTCAAAATCGCAAAAACCTGACTATTTCAGGGTACAATACGCGCAATTCAGAACAGCACGCTAAAGTGCTAACCGTAAGATGCAATTTTAGGAAGAAAATGACCGCTCTTATCCTTGATGGCAGCGCAGTTGCCAAAAAAACTGAAGCTGAACTCTCAGAACGTGTTGCGCGATTAAAAGAGAAATCAGGTGGCCAAACCCCCGCTCTAGCAACCATACTAGTTGGAGGCGATCCTGCATCCGCAACCTACGTCAAAATGAAGCAAAACGCATGCAAGCGCATTGGTATGGAATCTATCACTGTAGAGATGCCACAAGAGACGACGACTGAGCAGCTTCTTGCGAAGATTGAAGAGCTAAATGCGAACCCTAACTGTCATGGCATTCTACTTCAGCACCCAGTTCCTGAGCAGATAGATGAACGCGCATGTTTTGACGCCATATCTCTAAACAAAGACGTTGATGGTGTAACCTGTCTTGGTTTTGGCCGCATGGCAATGCAAGAGGAAGCCTATGGCTCTGCAACGCCTCAGGGCATTATGCGCCTACTTGAAGCTTACGACATCCCGCTTTCAGGTAAAAACGCTGTCGTCGTTGGCCGCAGCCCAATCCTTGGCAAGCCAATGGCTATGATGCTTTTGAATGCCGATGCGACTGTGACTATCTGTCACTCTCGCACCCAGGACCTAGCAGACATTATTAAAGGTGCCGACATAGTCGTTGGTGCTGTTGGTCGTCCTGAGTTCATCAAGGCAGATTGGATAAAAGATGGCGCTATCGTTGTAGACGCTGGCTACCACCCAGGTGGCGTTGGTGATATCGAGCTAGCACCACTTCAGGATCGTGTAGCTGCCTTAACTCCGGTTCCAGGCGGTGTAGGCCCAATGACCATCAACACATTAATTTTCCAGTGTGTTGCTGCCGGCGAGAAGAAGATAGCTGGCTAATTAGCCATCCGATAGAACCTCTACAGAAACGGGAAGCTATGCTTCCCGTTTTAGTTTCATCAACGCGGTGGATCAACCCTGTCGGCTGTAGAGCCATTGACACGATACCAACCGGCTATCGAGAAGCGATCTCGGTTTGCGGGCAACACTTCATGTGGGAACTCTTCGCTCAAAAACACCACAATGGTACCCATCAGGGGCGTTACTTTAATCCCTTCTTGGTCCGCATCGTCACGGTAAAGAACTAACTCTCCACCATCTTCTGCACCCCAATTCTGATTGAGGTAGACAACGGTAGAGACCACCCGAGTGCGTGCACCGCGGAAGGCGTCATAGTGGCGTTTATAGAAGTCGCCAGCTTTGTAGTGGGCTAGGTGCCCCTCATAGGAGAAAAGCCCCAGGAAGAGTCTGCTATTTAGATACCGTTGCAGGGCCGCAGACCACTCCAGCCAGCGGGCGCCGGTCTCAGTCTCTCCAGTAATCCAGCAGATCTTATCTGAACGAACAAATTCATTATTGTTGAGCTCATCGCCGCGCCCAATACCTGCGGGCTTAAACTCATTGGCATCCAGAGATTCCAACTGTTCAGAAATGGCAGCACAGAGATCTATAGGAAGTGCTGCAGGACAGATGCTGTAGCCTTTCTCTATTAAATCATTGGCAATGCGCGCGAATAGTGATTCATCGTGATCTCCAGAATCAAATTTGTCGTAAATCTCTGCTGTAGCCATGAGTGCAATTCTCTAATGTGTTGAGTGCCTTTTACGCTTAAAATCTAGCTGAAGCAATGAAAACTCTCACCGACCAGGATCAAAAAAGCGTGCCTAACAGCGAAGCAGAACAGCTGGCCCAATTTATTGAGCAACACCCGAGGCTGTTTGTCTTAACGGGTGCAGGTATCAGCACTGACTCTGGTATACCTGCCTATCGTGATGCTGAGGGAAATTGGAAGTCGCCTCCGCCTGTGCAACATAAAGAGTTTCTGACCCAGCTTCCTGTGCGCCAACGTTATTGGGGACGTAGCTTGGCTGGCTGGCACACGATGAGAGATGCCCAACCAAATAGTGCGCATAAGGTTTTAGCCGCTATGGAGCAGGCCGGTCTTATTGAATTAGTGGTTACGCAAAATGTTGATAGGCTCCATCAAAAGGCGGGTAGCCAAGCTGTTATCGACCTTCACGGTAGAGCCGACATCGTTGGCTGTATGGGCTGTGATTACGAGATTACACGCGATCAAATGCACGAGCTGTGTCGAGAGCTGAACCCAACATTTGAAGCGCCTTTATCTGCGCCAAGGCCAGATGGGGATGCTGATTTTGAGACTGATTTTTCTCTCTTTAATGTGCCCAACTGTCCACACTGCCAATCAGTATTAAAAGCTCGTGTGGTCTACTTTGGCGATAACGTACACAAAGAGGTGGTATACAATGCCATTAATGCTCTTGAGCGCAGCCTGGGGTTGCTGGTCGTTGGCAGCTCGCTACAGGTTTTCTCTGGATTCCGATTTAACCGCCACGCCAAAGAGAAAGGCATTGCCCAAGCGGCCCTTACTCAAGGTGTTACCCGGGCTGATGATATGCTCGATCTGAAGCTAAGCGCTGAAATTGCGCCAACCCTCGAGCAGTGTGCACGTTTACTCAATTTGAACTGGTAAGCGCAGGCTCTAGCTTCTGGTATACTGCGCCTACTTAATTTGAGGCGTATACCGTGAGCACATCTTTATTGTTTGAATCCCTATCCATTTCAGCTGGCCAGAAAGAGAATCTGAAGGCCAACGGCTACCTTGAAATGACTCCGATTCAGCAACAAACACTGCCAAGTACACTAGCTGGCAAAGATATCCTTGCCCAAGCTGCAACAGGTTCTGGTAAGACGCTCGCCTTCGGGCTTCCTCTAGTAGAGCGCCTCAATCCAACTGCTTACTTTGTGCAAGCTCTCGTTCTCTGCCCAACACGTGAACTTGCAGGTCAGGTTGCAGAGGAGCTGCGCAAACTTGCCCGTCACCCAGGCAACATCAAGGTGCTAACTATCTGCGGTGGCCAACCTATCGGTCCACAGATCGGCTCGCTTGAACATGGTGCGCATGTCATTGTCGGCACTCCAGGTCGAATCGTCGATCACCTACGTAAGCGCACACTCGATCTAAGCCGCATTAGCACTCTAGTTCTTGATGAAGCGGACCGTATGTTGGATATGGGATTTCAGGATGATCTACAAACTATTCTGAATCAGACGCCGACCTCTCGTCAGACAATGCTCTTCTCAGCGACTTACCCTGAGAACATTGCGCAGATGAGCGAAGAGCATCTCAAAAACCTAGTTGAAGTTCGTATCGAGCAGCCACCAGAGAAGATCTCCAACATTACACACCGAGTCTATAAGTGTGAGCGCAGTGAACAAGCTTTAGGGGTTCTCTCTATTCTGACCCAACAGCTACCTGAATCAGCGATCATCTTCTGCAACACTAAAGAGGGGTGTAATCAGCTTTCACAAGCCCTGCGTGAAGATGGCATTAAGTCCGGCACCCTGCATGGTGATTTAGAACAGCGTGATCGTGACCAGATGCTGGTCCGTTTCAGTAACGGCTCGATTCGCTTCCTAATCGCAACCGATGTTGCAGCACGCGGTTTGGATATCGACACTGTCGATCTAGTGATTAACGCAGACCTGCCATCAGATGCTGCAACCTATGTGCACCGTTGTGGTCGTACAGGACGTGCTGGACGTAGTGGCCTTGCAGTGAGTTTAGCGGGTAGCCGTGATGGTCGTCGCCTTGAAAACATCAACCGCGAAAACAACCTAGCGCTTGAACCCAAGCCGCTACCAAAAGCTGCAATCAACCAGGTCATTAAACTGCAGTCTGACCTGCGCACTATCGCCATCTCTATGGGCCGCAAAAACAAGATCCGCCCTGGTGATATCGTGGGAGCGCTCACTGCAACCAAAGAGATTGCTGGCAATCAGATCGGCTCTATTCAAGTACAAGACTTCACCAGCTATGTTGCATTACCACGCACCCTAGCCGACCGAGCAGTAGAGATCCTTCGCCAGCGCCCACTCAAAGGAAAGCCAGCCCGCGCTCGCAAAATCTAAATTATCTAATTCCTTGTCTATACTGAAGGAAACTTTTCAGGAAGAAAGTGTACTATGTACACCGGCAAGGATGCGCTGGTATGATAAGAGCAATCGAATTTATTGAGACAACACTCTTCACTAAACAGTTTCGAGAGATCGCAACGGATGAGGATCTACGAAATCTCCAAGAAGAGTTAATTGCAAACCCTTATGCAGGTGCGCTTATTGTAGGTGCTGGCGGCGTCAGAAAAATCCGTATCCCCAAGCAAAACCGGGGTAAAAGCGGTGGCAGTAGAGTAATCTATTTTCTGGCAACATCAGACCTCATCTACTTACTTTTGGCATATCCGAAGTCGCACAAAGAGACGCTAACGGATAAAGAAAAATCTGCTTTAAGAACTTTAACTAGAAGTTTTCAAGGAGAGTCAGAATGAAAATTGGGGAATCTTTAATTGCCTCGCTTGAAGAGGCTCTCGATATACACGAAGGCAAAACCTCTGCGAGCCGTGTTACCAAGTTTTCTATTGCTGATGTCAAAGCTATTCGAGCTAAACTCAATGTATCACAGCAAGAGTTCGCAGACGCACTTGGAACGAGTATTGATACAGTTAAAAGCTGGGAGAGTAAGCGCCGCAATCCAACCGGTCTTGCAGCTAAGGTGCTTGCAACGATCCAAGACGACCCATCCGTCTTTAAACAGATCGCGACCCACTAACTCTTCAGTTTTTGCATACGCATCGCTAATTCAGCTTGGCCGCGCATTTCCATTTGAGTCTGGACTGAGTCGAAATCCACTTTTTCGCGGTTTTGGCTCAGTTTGGATTTTGCCTCGATACGATCGATAGTAATCTCGAAGGGCACAAACTCTTGTAACATCGACTCAATATACTCCCTAGGAGCGTCTGCCATTTTCCAACCACTGCTGCCGTTAGTTTTGCTCTCAAAATGTTTTGTCAGCTTACCAACAACAGCTAATGCGGACTTGGAATCCCTCGAGAAGGTTATGCGTCCTGAAACATGCACTGCTTGGTAATTCCAGGTAGGAACATGGCGATGGTGTTCAGCTTTGGTTGGGTACCAATTAGGTGATATATAACTCTCTTGGCCCACAAATACTAAAAGGACAGAGCTGTTATTGTGCAGTTCGGAACTGATAGGGCTCGCTGCAGCAACGTGCCCAATAAGCGTGTTTTCACCAGCGAATATTAGAGGCACATGTTGCGCTTGCAGCCCTGATTCAGTGGTATATGCCAGCGTCGCCAACGGGTGTTCGTTGATGATGCGCTTTACCTCTTCAGGATCGCACTCTTCAAATAGCTCTGGGATATACATGATTGGCTCTACCTTAAAGTAACTTCAACACGGGCTCATCGAGATTGGAGTACTGCTCCTTGAGATCGAGCAGGTGCTCGCCCCAGTATCGCTCGGTGTTAAACCAAGGGAAGGCTTTTGGAAATGCAGGGTCTTCCCATCGATTTGCGATCCATGCTGCATGGTTCATCATGCGCAGTACGCGAAGAGGCTCAACTAAATTCAATTCGCGTGGATTAAATTCTGCAAACTCTTCGTAGCCTGCAATGACCTCGCCTAGTTGCATCTCTTGCTGGACACGATCACCGGTCAGCAACATCCAGATATCCTGAACTGCTGGTGCCATGCGCGCATCATCAAAGTCGACAAAGTGCGGGCGATCATCACGCCAGAGCACGTTGCCGCTATGGCAATCGCCATGGACACGAATTTGGGATACATCAGAGTAGGCTTTGAAAACCTCATCGACACGTTCCAATAACGATTCCGAAATGGTTGCATAGGCTTCACGCAGTGAGGCAGGAATATGCGCTTTGAGAAGCAGCTCTCGGCTATTCCAGCCATAAGATTGCACATCGAGCGTGGGGCGAACTTGGAACGGTTTTGCTGCACCCACAGAGTGAATCTGACCCAGGGCTAAGCCCAATTGATAGAGATGTTCTGGATCATCCAACTCTGGAGCTCTGCCGCCACGACGCGGAAACAGTGCAAAGCGAAACCCTTCAAACTCAAATAGGCTTTTACCGGACTCATCTTTGAGCGGTGCAACGACAGAGACATCCTGCTCGACTAGCTCGAAACAGAAATCATGCTCCTCTTGAATCTGCGCATCACTCCAGCGGCCCGGTCTATAGAACTTAGCGATGACTGGCTCTTGCTGATCGATACCTACCTGATAAACACGGTTCTCGTAGCTATTAAGGGCGAGAATTCGGTAATCACTCAACCATCCGCGGGATTCAACGGCATCAATCACCCGATCTGGGGTCATAGTAAAAAAGGGGGTTTTATCGTCCATCATTGATGCCACATAACAATTAAGGTTTGATTCTAACCAGTTCGAATCTGTTTGTCGGGAATTAAGCTCCATCCACGAAAGAAATTCGTAGTTACTTAAAATCATTCAAGTCATAGCGTGAAAAATTGATCTCTATACACGAAGGCACCGGCTGGCCAGATAGCCCTTTTGTTGTTCAAACACTGAGTAAGTTAGATAGTTGCGATCTACTAGAGCTGATTAGTGAACACATTCGCTCCATGGCTCTGCAACGAGGCTGGCAGGATCTGCAAATTATAGACTCACAGATTAATCAGCAAGGCGTAACTACCGTTCAGGTATTTGAGGTGAACTACGAGCAGCAGGAAGCTGGGCAGACGGAGTATTTCAGTGCCGTTATCTGGTATGACATTACCGAGCCTTGGGGGTTAATTTACGCGGGACAACTCCACTGAAGCAGAAATAAAAAAGGGCAGCCTAAGCTACCCTTCTCTCTAATCAATATGGATTAGTTTACTTTCGCATCCAACTGACCAGAGGTGTACAGATCCGTCATCGCCTCTAGGGAGATTGGCTTGATCTTGCTTGCATGACCAGCAGCACCAAAGGCATCGTAACGCGCAAAAGCGATATCAGACATTGCTTTGGTTGTTTTCGCTAGATACTTACGTGGATCGAATTCAGCCGTGTTTTCAGCTAAGAACTGACGAATAGCACCTGTTGAAGCAAGACGAAGATCCGTATCGATGTTCACTTTACGGACACCATGTTTGATACCTTCCACTAGCTGCTCTACTGGCACACCGTAAGTTTCTGGAATCTCACCACCGAACTGGTTAATCACGGCCAACCACTCCTGCGGTACAGAAGATGAGCCGTGCATTACAAGGTGAGTGCCAGGGATACGCTCGTGAATGGCACGAATGCGATCGACAGCAAGAATGTCGCCTGTAGGTGGACGGGTAAATTTGTAAGCACCGTGTGATGTACCAACAGCAATAGCCAGGGCATCCACGTTAGTTGCTTTAACAAACTGCGCAGCCTCTTCAGGGTCAGTCAGCATCTGATCGTAGCTGAGTTTACCTACCGCACCGATACCATCCTCTTCACCCGCTTCACCTGTCTCAAGTGAACCTAGGCAGCCAAGCTCGCCCTCCACAGAGACACCACAAGCGTGTGCCATATCAACTGTACGACGGGTCACTTCAACGTTGTAGTCGTAATCAGTTGGGGTTTTACCATCTTCACCTAGCGAGCCGTCCATCATGACTGATGAGAAGCCTAGCTGGATTGAGCGCTGACATACCGCAGGGCTAGTACCATGGTCCTGGTGCATACACACTGGAATGTGCGGGAACTCTTCGATAGCTGCCAAAATCATATGGCGCAGGAAGTTAGAACCTGCGTATTTACGTGCTCCTGCTGATGCCTGAACAATAACAGGCGCATCGGCACGGTCGGCCGCTTCCATGATTGCACGCATCTGTTCCAGGTTATTTACGTTAAACGCTGGGATACCGTATCCAAATTCTGCCGCATGATCGAGCAGCTGTCGCATCGAAATTAGAGCCATCTTTTACCTACATTTAAATGTCTTTGCGAACCAGGGAGAGAACCTGATTCGCGTTTTAAATTAGTCGTTAGCGCGCGCTTCTAGAATCGCAACCGCTGGAAGCACTTTACCTTCAACAAATTCAAGGAAAGCACCACCGCCTGTTGAGATGTAGGATACATCATCTGCAATAGAATATTTATCTACTGCTGCCAAAGTATCACCGCCACCTGCGATTGAGAACGCAGGGCTCTTAGCAATCGCCATCGAAAGCGTCTTAGTGCCTTCGCCAAACTGATCAAACTCGAAGACACCTACAGGGCCGTTCCAGATGATCGTACCAGCACTCTGCAAGATCTCTGCCAACTGCGCAGCTGAATCAGGACCGATATCCAGAATCATCTCATTTTCAGCAACATCATCAGCTGATTTCACTGTTGCCGCTGCATCTTCTGCAAACGCAGTTGCTGTAACAACATCGCTTGGGATTGGAATTTCACAACGCGCCATCAGAGCTTTAGCAGTATCGACAAGGTCAGCTTCATGAAGAGATGTGCCTACAGGTTTGCCAGCAGCCGCTAGGAAGGTATTCGCAATACCACCACCTACGATGAGCTGGTCACACTTCTCTGATAGCGAGTTAAGAACTTCAAGCTTAGTAGAGACTTTTGAACCACCAACAATCGCTACTAATGGGCGCGCTGGGTTATCGAGTGCTTTACCCAGAGCTTCAAGCTCGTTCGCTAGAAGTGGGCCTGCGCATGCGATAGGTGCAAAACGAGCCACGCCATGAGTTGATGCCTGAGCACGATGTGCTGTACCGAACGCATCCATCACATAGACATCACAAAGCGCTGCCATCTTCTTAGAGAGCTCTTCGTTATCCTTCTTCTCGCCCGCGTTGAAACGAACGTTCTCAAGCAGAACGACCTGACCTGGTTCTACTGAAAAACCACCATCAACCCAATCTTTAATCAGCGGTACTTCACGACCCAATAGGCCACCGAGGTGCGCAGCAACCGGTGCTAGTGAATACTGCTCTTCATACTCGCCCTCTGTTGGACGACCTAGGTGTGACATCAACATCACAGCCGCACCGCTCTCAAGGGCAAGCTGGATCGTTGGTAGTGATGCACGAATACGCGCATCAGAGGTCACTTTGCCATCTTTTACTGGTACGTTTAGATCTTCACGAATAAGAACGCGCTTACCGGCTAGATCTTGGTCTTTCATCAGACGTACATTCATTGGGTTTCTCCAAATTTTTATTAAATTCTTCGCTACTGCTTCTCAAGTGCAAGCCAGTGCTCTGCGATATCTAACATTCTGTTCGCAAAGCCCCACTCGTTATCAAACCAGCATATTAATTTCAGTAGTCGCTTACCCGACAGACGCGTTTGCGTACCATCGACCACAACCGATCGGCTATCACCATTAAAATCGACCGATGCGTGCGGCTCTTCGGTGTAGCCCAGCAAGCCTTTAAGTTCACCATTCGCCAACTCTTTGAAAAGTTGGTTCACCTCTTCAACACTGGTATCGCGGCTCAGCTGTATCGACATATCCATCAATGAGACGTTGATCGTCGGTACGCGCAGGTGAAGACACTCGAAGCGCCCTGCCAGCTCAGGTAAGAGTCGATCTATACCTTTCGCCAAGCCAGTATCCACCGGAATAATAGACTGCAACGCGCTACGCGTGAGTCGCAGGTCGGTACGGTGGTATGCATCAATCACGGGCTGGTCATTCATTGCCGAGTGGATCGTCGTGGTCACACCCTGCTCGATGCCAAATGCCTTATTAATTGTGGAGAGTATTGGTATCACACAATTGGTGGTACAGGATGCTGCTGAGACCACTTTATGGTTCACATTTATTGAATCGGTATTTAAGCCAAACACAACAGTGGTATCGACATCAGCCGTGGCGGGCTGTGAGAAGAGCAAGCGCGCCGCTCCTTGATCGAGATGACGTTGCGCGGTTGCACGGTCACTAAAGGAGCCAGAGCACTCTAGCAGTAGATCAACACCCAGCTCACCCCAAGGTAGCTGCTCTGGAGACTCAGCTTTCAAAACCTTGATCCGCTGATCGGCGATTTTGAGGGAGTCACCCTCAATTGAGACAGGCTTTGGAAAACGACCGTGGGTAGTATCGTAACGTGTTAAGTAGGATACAGTTTCTAAATCAGCAAGCTCGTTAATGGCTACCGGCTGGAGTTTTGACTCGAGTCCGCGCTCAAACAGGGCGCGCAACACACACTGTCCAATACGACCGTAACCATTAATAGCGATACGAGCTGCCATCAAAGATCCTACTTATAGAATTAAAAACGCCGGCATTTACAGCCGGCGTGATTCCGCTTAAAGAAGTGCCAGCGCTTTCGCCTGGATATTCTCAGCTGTGAAGCCAAAGTACTTGAATAGCTCGCCTGCTGGAGCAGATTCACCGAAGCTCTCCATACCAACAATTGCGCCACCAAAGCCAACATACTTGTACCAGAAGTCGGCAATACCCGCTTCTACAGCAACACGCGCTGTAACTGCTGCTGGTAGAACAGACTCTTTATACTCAGCGCTTTGTGAGTCGAAGCGGTTTGTTGAAGGCATAGATACAACACGCACCGCTTTGCCCTGTGCTTCAAGTGCATCAGCGGCAGCCAATGTCACTTCAATCTCAGAACCGGTAGCGATTAGGATTAGCTCAGGCGTGCCTTTGCTATCGCGAAGGATGTACCCACCTTTAGAGATATCAGCAATCTGCGCTTCACTGCGTGGCTGATGAGGTAGGTTTTGACGTGAGAAGATCAACGCACTTGGACCATCTGCGCGCTCTACCGCGTTACGCCATGCAACAGCAGACTCAACGGCATCACATGGGCGCCAAGCTTCCATGTTTGGAGTCATACGAAGCGATGCGATCTGCTCGACTGGCTGGTGCGTTGGGCCATCTTCACCCAGACCGATTGAGTCGTGGGTGTATACGAAGATAGCGCGCTGCTTCATCAGTGCCGCCATGCGAACCGCGTTACGAGCGTACTCCATGAAGATTAGGAAGGTAGCACCGTAAGGGATGAAACCGCCGTGCAGTGCGATACCGTTCATGATTGCGCTCATACCGAACTCACGCACACCGTAGTGTAGGTAGTTACCGCTCGCATCTTCAGCAGTGATCGCTTTTGAGCCAGACCAAAGCGTTAAGTTTGAGCCTGCAAGGTCAGCAGAACCACCCATGAACTCAGGAAGGATAGGACCTAGAGAGTTCAGTGCATTTTGCGACGCTTTACGCGATGCAATCGTTTCACCTTTAGCCGCTACGTCTGCGATCCAAGCATCTGCTTTTTCAGAGAAGTCAGCTGGAAGCTCGCCAGCAAGACGGCGCATAAGTTCTGCAGCCAACTCTGGGAATGCTTCTGTGTACTCTGCAAGACGCTCGTTCCACTCGTTCTCAAGAACGCTGCCTGCTTCACGCGCATCCCAGCCCTCTGCGATCTCTGCAGGAATTTCGAATGGCGCATATGGCCAGTTCAGCTCTTTACGTGCTAGAGCGATCTCGTCATCACCGAGTGGCGCGCCGTGACAATCTTCTTTGCCCTGCTTGTTTGGCGAACCGAAACCTATAATTGTTTTACAACAGATCAGTGTTGGCTTCTCTTCGTTAGCCTGAGCCGCTTCAACCGCAGCGATAATCTGCTCCGCATCGTGGCCATCAACACCACGAATTACCTGCCAGCCGTATGATTCAAAACGTGCTGGCGTATCATCTGTAAACCAGCCTTCAACTTCACCGTCGATAGAGATACCGTTGTCATCCCAAAATGCGATCAGCTTGCCTAGGCCAAGTGTGCCGGCAAGTGAACAAGCTTCGTGAGAGATACCCTCCATCAAACAGCCGTCGCCCATGAACACATAGGTGTTGTGGTCGATGATTTCGTGACCAGGACGGTTGAACTGTGCAGCCAGTGCTTTTTCAGCAACGGCCATACCTACCGCATTGGTAATACCCTGACCTAGTGGGCCCGTAGTTGTTTCAACACCTGGGCAGTAGCTGTATTCAGGGTGGCCCGCAGTTTTAGAGTGAAGCTGACGGAAGTTCGCAAGATCCTCTGCAGTCACATCGTAGCCAGTCAGGTGCAGCAGCGAGTAGATAAGCATCGAGCCGTGGCCATTTGAAAGCACGAAGCGGTCACGATCAAACCAGTGCGGGTTGCTTGGGTTGTGCTTCATGAACTCATTCCAAAGCACTTCGGCAATATCCGCCATGCCCATAGGCGCACCTGGGTGACCCGATTTTGCTTTCTGGACTGCATCCATGCTTAGGGCACGAATGGCATTGGCTAACTCACGACGAGATGACATCAAACTTCTCCTGCAGGAAGGGTAAAAATCTAAGGCGGTAATTTTCGCTTAGTTAAGGGATAGGTTCAAATCATTACGTCTGAAATTAAGTAATTTCATCATTTAGTTAGAATGTTTCATCTTTAAATGCCATTTCTGCTTAGTTCTCAGCTCATAAACAGCTAGAATGTGCCCCTTAAATACGTTGAGCGTAACTAATCACAGGAAAGATCGATGAGCGAATACTCAATTTTTACGTCGGAATCAGTATCTGAAGGCCACCCAGACAAGATCGCAGACCAGATCTCAGATGCGGTACTGGATGCCATTCTTGCTGAAGATAAATACGCACGTGTTGCGTGTGAAACGATGGTTAAGACGGGTGTTGCTATTGTCTCTGGTGAGATCACGACTTCTTCTTGGATCGATCTTGAAGATCTAGTACGTAACGTAATCAACGATATCGGTTACACCTCATCTGACGTGGGTTATGATGGCAACACCTGTGGTGTGATCAACATCATCGGTAAGCAGTCAGTTGATATCGCGCAGGGTGTGGATCGTTCACGTCCGGAAGATCAGGGCGCAGGTGACCAGGGCCTGATGTTCGGTTACGCATCAAACGAAACTGACGTTCTAATGCCAGCACCAATCACTTTCGCGCACCGTCTTGTTGAGCGCCAAGCTGAAGCGCGTAAATCTGGTCTGCTTGGCTGGTTGCGTCCAGATGCTAAGTCTCAGGTCACTTGCCGTTACGAAAACGGTAAGCCAGTAGCGATTGATGCAGTTGTACTCTCTACTCAGCACAACCCTGAGATCTCTCAGAAAGATCTTCAGGAAGCGGTTCAAGAGTTGATCATTAAACAGGTACTTCCAGCAGATCTTCTACACGCTGGTACTAAATACCACATCAACCCAACCGGTAAATTTGTTATCGGTGGCCCTGTCGGTGACTGTGGTCTAACTGGTCGTAAGATCATCGTAGATACCTACGGCGGCATGGCGCGTCACGGTGGCGGTGCATTCTCTGGCAAGGATCCATCAAAAGTGGACCGTTCAGCTGCTTATGCAGGTCGTTATGTGGCTAAGAACATCGTTGCAGCAGGCCTTGCTGATCGTTGTGAGATCCAAGTCTCTTACGCTATCGGTGTGGCAGAGCCTACTTCGGTATCGATCAACACCTTCGGTACTGGCAAGATCTCAGATGAGAAGATCATCCAGCTTGTTCGCGACAACTTCGATCTTCGCCCATACGCGATCACCAATATGCTAGACCTTCTGCACCCAATGTACCGCCAGACAGCGGCATACGGTCACTTCGGTCGCAACCCATTTGAGATGACAGTCGGTAACGATACCTTTACTGCTTTCCCATGGGAGAAGACAGATCGTGCAGATGCTTTGCGATCTGCAGCTGGCATCTAAAAGGCCAACCTAATCTATGCAAAGCCCGGTCATCGATCGGGCTTTTTTATCGCATGTTGCTAGCCATATGGCATAATCCCTTCAACAGTTTTTAGAAGTGACCCTATGCGAATTCCACGCGCCTACATTGAATCAACTCTCGCCGTTGGCTCCGATCTTGAGCTACCCGAGGGCACCCACAACCATCTGGTTAAAGTGCTGCGTATGCGCGAGGGTCAGCAGCTAGTGCTATTTAATGGCGATGGCTTCGATTACATGGCAACGCTCAGCTCCGTTGAGAAGCGTCGCTCCAGTGTCAAAATTGAGTCCGCTGAAACCAACACCCGCGAATCAACCCTGCGTATCGAGATTGGCCAGGGGCTTTCGCGTGGCGAGCGTATGGATTTCGCGATCCAAAAGGCAACTGAGTTAGGCGTTGCAAAAGTAACCCCACTCTTTACCGAGCGCTCTGAGGTTAAACTCAGTGCAGAGCGACAAGATAAACGCACTGCTCACTGGCAGCAGGTTTCAATCAGCGCCTGCGAGCAGAGTTACCGCGCTGAGTTGATGACCATAGAGTCTCCACAGTCGCTCAGTGATTGGATTGAACAGTGTGATGCTGAGCTAAAACTTGTGCTCCACCCTCACCTTGAGTTGGCACAACTCACAGCCGAGATGGCGCCCAAAAGTGTTGCGCTATTGATTGGCCCAGAAGGCGGGCTTGAAGATAACGAAGTAGAGTTCGCCATCAGCAAGGGCTTTAAGCCTTGGCTGCTTGGACCACGTATTCTTCGCACAGAAACAGCACCCGTCGCGGCAGCATCAGTACTAAACTATTTATGGGGCGACTTTAACTAGTCGCACGTTTACCGATTATTGGAGAGATGTAGATGACAATTCGACTCGGCATAGTGATGGATCCAATTGATGCGATCAGCTTCAAGAAGGATAGTTCTCTTGCGATGTTATGGGCTGCCCAGCGCAAAGGTTGGTCGCTCTTTTACATGGAGCAGAGCGACCTCTATTCTCGCGATGGTCAAGCAAAAGCACGTATGGCGCCTATTACTGTTGCGATGGATCCAGAGAATTGGTTCGAGCGCGGCGAATATCAAGACAGACTTTTGAGTGATCTAGATGTTATTTTGATGCGTAAAGATCCGCCTTTTGATAACGAGTTCATCTACACAACACACCTGCTCGCAATGGCGGAGAAAGAGGGTACGCTCATCGTTAACCGTACTCAGAGCCTACGTGACTTTAACGAGAAGCTATTTGCTACTCACTTCCCAGAGTGCTGCCCGCCAGTGCTGGTGAGCCGTTCTGCACAGAAGCTCAAAGAGTTTCATGCTGAACACAAAGATGTAATCTTTAAGCCTCTAGACGGGATGGGTGGTAGCTCCATCTACCGCGTGACTGACGATGGTCTAAACCTTGGCGTGATTATCGAAACCCTGACCAATCATGGCAAAGAGACAATCATGGCGCAGCGCTACATTCCTGAGATCGTCGATGGTGATAAACGCATTCTGATGATCAATGGCGAACCGATCGATTATGCTTTGGCTCGTATTCCAAGCCAGGGAGAGACGCGTGGCAACCTTGCAGCTGGCGGTCGTGGTGAAGGACGTCCACTGAGCGATCGAGACCGTTGGATAGCCGCGCAAGTTGGACCAAAGCTGCGTGAAGCGGGCCTTCTATTTGTGGGTCTGGATGTGATTGGCGACTACCTAACCGAAATTAACGTCACTAGCCCAACCTGTATTCGCGAACTGGACAACCAATTTGGCCTAGATATCGCTATGCAGTTAATGGACTGCATTGAAGCGCAACTCGCACGCTAATGAGTCAATCGGCAACACCCAAACTACCCGCCTGGTGCGCAGACGCTGATGAGCGTTTGCGTTTCCTATTGGTGGTTGCCGTCGCTTTTCACCTGATTCTTATTATCCTGTTGGGTTTTGATTTTCCAAGATCAACGCAAAACAGCCACACAATTGAGATCACACTAGCTCCTGGTGCAAGTGCCAACGCTCCCGAACAAGCCAATTTTGCTGCGCAAAGTAATCAATTGGGCGCCGGAAGTGATAACAACGAGCAAGAGGCCTTTATCACAGAGCGCGCCCGCTTTAATGACAATCAGGTCAATAAGCTCGCTTCTAAACAGGGGATGGGTGGCTCAACGGAGCTTGTGGTCGAGCCCAACCAAGGTAAAGCTAACAAAACCAGTGAATCCGCTGCTGGAAGCTTAGCTGTCATTACCACTAAAACCGATTCGACACTCGCATCCCAAGAGAATGTAGCTGACAGATCCCTCGCCTCTAGTAGCGCTGCTGGTGATGCAACCTCATTGAGTGAACGAAACAGTGAGATTGCCTCTTTAGAGGCTCGAATTCGAAATGAACAACAGAAAATAGCAGCCAAAGGACGTGTCGCTCGCTACACCTCCCTCTCAACTCTGGCGCACCAAGATGCAGTCTATCTCGATCGCTGGCGCCAACGAATCGAGGCGATCGGCAATCTAAACTACCCACGTGAAGCGCGCGCCAAAGGCATTGAAGGCAGCCTTCGTCTTCTTGTCAGTATTCGTTCTGATGGCAGCGTGGAGCGACTCGAGCTGCTGGAAAGTTCTGGGCAGCTTGTTCTAGACGACGCGGCAATTCGCATCGTACGCACTGCAGCACCCTTTGAGCCGTTTACAGCTGAGATGCGTAAACGGTTAGATAGAATCGAAGTGATCCGTACCTGGAAATTCGAAAAAGAGACAAAAATCTACTGACGGCAGCCTGTTCTAGCCCTAAACTGGAACCACTTTCGGGAGGATGCAATGAGCTCGACAACCTATCTAAAGCATCAGTTTCTGCTCTCTATGCCGCAACTAGAGAGCGACTATTTCAGCTCTAGCCTTATCTACCTCTGCGAGCATAACGAAGAGGGCGCGATGGGTATTGTCGTCAACAAGCCTTCCGAGACCTTTATGGATGAAGTGTTTGAGCAGCTCGACCTCCCGCAGCGCTCTCATATCCGCTCAGAAATAATCTATCAAGGCGGTCCCGTCATGGAGGATCGCGGTTTTGTTCTGCATCCTCGCTCTGAACAGCGTTGGAAATCTTCCCTTGAGCTACCGGATGACCTATCGCTATCTACATCGCTCGATATTGTTGAAGCGATCGCTGCAGGCACGGGGCCACAGGAGTTTCTGTTTGCCCTTGGTTACGCTGGATGGGGGCCTGGCCAACTCGAAGAGGAGTTGGGCAACAATGTATGGTTAAGCTCGCCGGCAAATTTAGATATAATCTTCCGAACCGAGCCAGAAGCGCGCCTTAGTGCTGCAGCAGCTGACCTTGGAATCGACTTTAACCTGATATCCGCACAAGCGGGACACGCTTAAATTAGGGTGAAATGACCAATCAAACTGAAAGCGCACTGGGATTTGATTTTGGCTTACGCCGAATTGGTATCGCTTTTGGTCAATCACTCACCGCAACCGCACAACCTCTCGACCCTATCTGCGCCAACGATGGCACTCCAGATTGGACCCAAATTGATCGCATCGTCTCAGAGTGGCAGCCCAATCTAATGGTTATTGGCCTTCCACTAAACATGGACGGTTCAATTAGTGAGATGGCACGTCGCGCAAGAAAATTCGCAAACCGTTTGAACGAACGATACCGCACACCCTGTTTCCTATATGATGAACGCCTCACCTCATTCGAGGCCAAATCCCAGCATTTAAACGCAGGCGGTAAGGCCGATTTTGGTAAAGAGTCGGTGGATGGGGTGGCAGCACAATTGATGCTGGAAGGGTGGTTTGCACAGGATCAACGTATACCCAGCCACGCAAGGCTAGAGGACTATTATGGGCAATAAACAGCTTGATGCTGAACAGCTACTCACAAAGATTTGTGAGGGCACTCAGCAGATGATTGAAGCGCGCGATATCGAGTCGCCCTACATCATCGGTATTCGCAGCGGCGGTGTTTGGTTAGCGGAACGCATCCACAGCTTCCTCGGCCTAACAGAAGAGCTAGGTACACTAGATATCTCCTTTTACCGTGACGATTTCACTCAGGTGGGTTTAAACCCTAAGGTCGCACCTACTCGCCTTCCTATGGCGACTGAAGGACGAAATATTATTTTGGTGGACGATGTTCTTATGAGCGGTCGCACAGTGCGTGCAGCATTGAATGAGCTCTTTGACTTTGGCCGCCCTGCGTCTGTCTCGCTGGTCACCTTGGTTGACCTACAGCGCCGCGAGCTCCCAATTCAAGCGGATGTCGTTGGCGGGGTTCTGAGCCTAAACGCAAATCAACAGGTTAAGCTGACAGGTCCAGAGCCACTGGCACTGACCATCAGCCAGCGCAGCTAAATTCGGAGAGAGCATGTTTAACTTTCCAGATCCACAATCAGTTCAACTTACCGCTGATGGCCAGTTGAAACACTTTTTGACTATCGAAGGGCTACCAGAGTCACTGCTACTGGAGCTTTTAGATACGGCTGACTCCTTTGTCGACATGACAGAGCAGCAAGTTAAAAAGGTACCGCTACTGCGCGGTAAGACGGTCGCAAACCTCTTTTTTGAGAACAGTACCCGTACTCTCTCAACCTTCGAGTTGGCAGCAAAACGCTTGTCCGCGGATGTGCTCAACCTAAACATCAACACCAGCTCAACTAAAAAGGGCGAGACTCTCAAGGATACCTTGATGACGCTTGAGGCGATGCATACCGATATGTTCGTCGTGCGCCACGCAGATTCAGGTGCAGCACACTTTATTGCGAGCCAGGTAACGCCCAACGTAGCGATCATCAACGCTGGTGACGGTCGACATGCGCATCCAACGCAAGCGATGCTCGATATGATGACAATTCGTCGCCATAAAGGGGGCTTTAAGAACCTAAAAGTCGCGATCGTCGGCGATATCCTACATTCCCGTGTGGCGCGCTCACAGATCCACGCTCTACGTATCCTAGGCGTGCCAGAGATTCGCTTAGTAGCACCTCGCACCTTGTTACCACGTAATGTCGAAACCCTTGGGGTACGTATCTACAACGATATGACTGAAGGGTTACGTGATGTTGATGTAGTGATCATGCTTCGCCTGCAAAAGGAGCGTATGACCTCGGCTCTACTACCGAGTGAGTCTGAGTTTTACAAACTTTATGGCCTCAATGATGAGAAGCTCGCTTACGCTCACCCAGAAGCGATTGTCATGCACCCGGGTCCTATCAACCGTGGGGTAGAGATCTCGTCAGCAGTTGCCGACGGTCCAAAATCGGTCATCCTAAACCAGGTGACTAATGGCATAGCCGTGCGCATGGCCGTGATGTCGATGGCGATGAGTGGACAACTTTCCGAGCGCGCTAAACTTGCAGAGGGGGCACAGTAATGCAGATTAAAGTTGCTGGTGGACGCATCATTGACCCCGCACAAAATATTGATGAAATTGCCGATCTATACATCGTTAAGGGTTTGATCGCAGGCATAGGCGAAGAGCCTGAGGGCTTTACCGCTGATGAGACTATTGATGCTACAGGGCAGATTGTCTGTCCTGGCTTAATAGACCTAAGCGCACATCTACGTGAGCCAGGCCAAACGCAAAAAGGGAATATCGCAAGCGAGACTGCAGCAGCGGCGGCCGGCGGCATTACCATGCTGGTATCACAGCCAACGACCTCACCTGTAGTCGATAGCACCGCAGTCGCTGAACTGGTTCAGGACCGCGCAACGGATGCTGGGATGGCACGCGTACTTCCGCTTGGCGCCCTGACTCAAGGATTGGCAGGTGAGCAGCTCGCACCATTGCATGCACTAGCAAGCTCTGGCTGTATCGGCTTTACCAACGCTCGCAAACCAATTGATAGTTCGTTGGTACTACTGCGCGCCCTTGAATATGCGGCAACGCACGACCTGCTGGTTGTCTTCCAAGCACAGGATCGCTCACTTGCTGCAGGCGGCTGTATGCACGATGGCACCACAGCAACGCGCTTGGGCCTTAGCGGCATTCCATCTGCTGCAGAGACTATTGAGGTATCTCGTTGCCTACTGCTTGTCGAAGAGACCGGTGTACGTGCACACTTTGGGCAACTCTCATCTCAGCAGTCGATTCATCTGATCGATAACGCCCGCAAACGCGGCCTACGAGTGACAGCGGATGTCGCTATCCACCATCTTCTGCTCACTGATGAGCAAGTCGATGGCTTCAATGCCCTGTTCCACGTTATTCCTCCGCTTCGCTCTCAGCTTGATCGTGCAGGTCTTCGCCAGGGCTTGGTAACGGATACTATCGAAGCGATCTGTTCTGACCACCAACCACAGGATGAGATTTCAAAACAGGCACCCTTTGCTGCAACGGAACCGGGCATCTCAGGATTTGAGACTCTGCTTCCTCTAAGCCTTATGCTTGTCGAAGAGAAGCTATTGGAACTCCCGCAGTTGATTGAGAAGCTCACTGTCGCGCCAGCGCGCGTATTGGGAATTGAAGCGGGTACTCTAGAAGTGGGCACCGCAGCAGATGTCTGTGTGTTTGATCCAGAAGCGGTTTGGAAGGTGACACCACAAGCGCTGCGCTCGCAGGGTAAGAACACCCCATTCCTAAATTGCGACCTTAAGGGTCAGGTGACTGCAACCATTCTTGATGGTCGCCCTGTCTACCGCAGGGCATAAGCCTTACTGGTAGCACTGCATAACCAAAAAATCCCAGCGACTTGCTGGGATTTTTTTGGGACTCATTCAATTGCTATTCAAGCAATTAACCGCGTTTATCCTCTTCATCCTGGAGGGTAAAAGAGGGCATATCATCAGCTTGAGTTGGTTTTTCGTTACCATCTGCACTGAGTTTAATCATCAAACGCAGGTCATTCGCTGAGTCGGCATGACTGAGGGCGGTTTCGTAGGTAATGACATCTTCTCGATAGAGATCATAGAGCGACTGATCAAAGGTTTTCATACCCAGGTTCGTCGACTTCTTAATCACATCCTTGATCTCATGTACCGCACCTTTGCGAATCAGATCCTGTATCAACGGGGTATTAATCATTACTTCAATCGCAGCGCGTCGACCTTTCCCATCTTTAGTTGGCACCAACTGCTGAGCAATGATCGCTTTCAGGTTCAACGATAGATCCATCCAGATCTGATCGTGATGATCTGCTGGGAAGAATGAGATGATGCGATCCAACGCTTGGTTGGCGTTGTTAGCGTGAAGCGTTGCCAAACAGAGATGGCCTGTTTCGGCAAAAGCTAAGCCATAACTCATCGTATCTGACGAGCGAATCTCACCCATCAGAATGACATCCGGCGCTTGGCGAAGTGTGTTCTTTAACGCAGTTTCAAATGAGTCGGTATCCAATCCCACTTCGCGCTGCGTGATGATGCTCTTCTTGTGGTTATGAATGTACTCGATCGGATCTTCGATGGTAATGATGTGACCCGCATGATTCTCATTGCGATAATCGATCATGGATGCCAAAGAGGTCGATTTACCGGTTGAGGTACCACCCACAAACAGAATCAAACCGCGTTTACTCATCGCCAGCTCTTTAATCACCTCTGGCAGCTTGAGCTCCTCCATCGACGGAATATGGCTAGCGATCGAGCGCAGCACCATTCCGGGAGAGTTGCGTTGCACATAAGCGCTGACACGGAAACGGCCAATGTCATGGGCGCTGAGTGCGAAGTTACACTCATTGGTCGCTTCAAACTCTGCCAATTGTTTGTCGTTCATGGTGCTATAAACGAGCGCACGGGATTGAGCAGCAGTTAATGACTCTTTGGTTAGCGGCTTAATGGTGCCATCCACTTTAATCGATGGCGGCGCGCCTGCTGTAATGAATAGATCGGAACCGCCCCGCTCAGTCATCACTTTAAGTAGTTGAGTAAAGTCCACAATACACCTCAATTAAAATGCTGTTGGGTCTTTGGCACGAAGTCGGGCCACTTCACGTGTGATATGACCTTTCTGAACCAGCTCCAATAGGGACTGATCCAGTGTTTTCATACCAACCGAGGCGCCGGTTTGGATAGCGGAATACATCTGCGCAACTTTATCTTCACGGATTAGGTTACGGATTGCAGAGGTACCAATCATAATTTCGTGTGCAGCAATTCGACCGCCACCCTCTTTCTTGAGGAGTGTCTGCGAGATAACCCCCTGCAGAGACTCAGAGAGCATAGATCGCACCATATCTTTCTCGGCGGCTGGGAATACGTCGATGATACGGTCGATGGTTTTAGCTGCTGAGGTGGTGTGCAGAGTACCAAAGACTAGGTGACCCGTTTCTGCAGCAGTTAGTGCAAGTCGAATCGTCTCTAGGTCACGCATCTCGCCAACGAGAATAACGTCCGGGTCTTCGCGAAGAGCCGAGCGCAGCGCATTTTCAAAGCTGAGAGTATCGCGATGCACCTCACGCTGGTTGACCAAGCTCTTGCGGCTTTCGTGAACAAATTCGATCGGATCTTCTATAGTCAAAATGTGGTCAGAGCGAGTGTCATTAATGTAATCGATCATCGCAGCTAGTGTGGTTGATTTACCTGAACCCGTCGGACCCGTCACCAGTACTAGACCGCGCGGCTGATCGGAGAGCTGTTTAAACACAGTCCCCATGCCTAACTGATCCATCGTCAAAACCTTACTCGGGACGGTACGGAATACGGCACCCGCACCACGGTGTTGGTTAAACGCATTTACACGGAAGCGAGATAGATTAGGTACCTCAAACGAGAAATCGGCTTCGAGATTCTCTTCGTACTCTTTACGCTGCTTGTCATTCATAATCTCATAGACAAGCGCATGTACCTCTTTGTGCTCCATAGAGGGCAGCTTAATGCGGCGCACTTCACCATCAACTCGAATAAGAGGTGGCATACCAGCTGTTAAATGCAGATCCGAGGCGCCCTGCTGTACTGCAAAGGCCAAAAGTTCGGTAATATCCATAACAATCTCGAAGTAAATGAGTCTACAAAATTACAAAGCATCTATGAGTACTATAGCAGAGAGTTTTGAAAAGGTTAGTTCACAGATCAAAGAAGCCTGTGATCTTGCAAAACGCCCGGTTGAAAGCGTGCAGTTACTAGCCGTCAGCAAGACCCGAAGTGCCGATGAGGTGAGGGAGATGGCCGCTTTGGGGCAACAAGCCTTTGGCGAGAACTACCTTCAGGAGTCGCTCGATAAAATCGTCGCAACAGAGGATTTATCGCTGGAGTGGCACTTTATCGGTCCGATTCAGTCGAATAAGACTAAACCTATCGCAGAGAACTTTAGCTGGGTGCACAGTGTCGACCGACTCAAAATTGCCGAGCGACTCTCAGCACAACGCCCCTACTATGCAGATGATCTCAATATCTGCCTGCAGGTTAATAGCAGCCGCGAAGAGAGCAAATCGGGGTGCCTTCCAGAGGATGCGCTTGCACTAGCGCTAAAAATGTCTGCGCTACCGCGTGTTAAGCTCAGAGGCTTAATGGCTATCCCAGAAGCGACAGATGACTTGGCAAAGCAGCACCAACAGTTTCGCGAAGTTCGCGAGCTTTTTGAGACAATTAAAGCTGAAATTCCCGAAATCGATACGCTCTCTATGGGAATGTCAGACGATCTTATTCCAGCCGTCGAAGAGGGTGCTACCATAGTGCGCATTGGCACCGCACTCTTCGGGCCACGTAATTACAACCAATAAGGGGTGCATACATTGCAACCAACTATCGCATTTATCGGCACTGGCAACATGGCCGGTGCAATTTTGGAAGGTCTTATTGCTACCGGCTACCCTGCAGCTCAGCTTTGGGCTACTCGTCGCCAGAAGGAAAAACTAGCTACCTTCCAAGCACTTGGGGTCAACACTACTGCAGATAACGAACAGGCGATTGCAGCGGCTGATATTGTGGTTATTTCTGTAAAACCGCAGATGATGCAACAGACACTCAAAGCACTAGCGCCAGCACTTCAGAGCCGCAAGCCGCTACTTATCTCAGTTGCTGCGGGTATCTCTTGCGACTCTTTGGAGCGTTGGGCTGGTGGTGATATCCCTGTTATCCGTGCCATGCCAAACACTCCATCACTGCTCAAACTAGGTGCGTGCGGTCTGTTTGCAACAGAGACCGTCACTGAGCTTCAACGCGAGCAGGCACAGGCTATAACCGATGCGGTTGGCATCTCTGTTTGGTGTGAGCAAGAGCAGGGGATCGACCAAGTCACTGCCGTTTCCGGTTCAGGCCCTGCCTATTTCTTCCTGATGATGGAGAAGATGATTGATGCAGGTATTGCCTTGGGTATGAGCCCAGAGAATGCCCGCGAGTTAACGCTTCAAACCGCGTTAGGTGCTGCCGAAATGGCGAAGCAGACAGGCATTGAACCGGCACAATTGCGAAAAAATGTAACCTCTCCGGGAGGCACGACAGAGCAAGCTATTCTGAGCTTTGAACGGGATGAGCTTGGCCGTGTCGTTGAAACAGCGATGCTTGCCTGCATGAACCGTGCTGCAGAGATGAGTGAAATTCTCGGAGCTGATGAGTAATCTGGCTGCACTCGCTGAAAACAGGTAGTCTTGTAGTTAATTGATACAAACCATTGATTGGATAGGAACTGATATGGCCGGCGATACGCTGACACTTGCACTGCGCACCATTGGTGATGTTTACGCTTTCATTTTGATTCTGCGCTTTTTGTTGCAGGTGGCTGGGGCTGACTACTACAACCCTATCTCACAGACAGTTGTTCGCTTTACCCAGGCTCCGCTAGCGCCGCTTCAGCGTCTAATCCCACGCGTCGCACGTCTTGATATTACGCCGTTGATCCTAGCATTCATTGTTAAATTTGCTGTGGTTGCTGGGATTATCTTCCTGTCGCAAAGTGCACTACCTAATCTGGTTGGCATCGCTCTATATGCGCTATTTGGCGTCCTAGACTCGATCCTGACTATCTACTTCTGGGCGGTGATCGGCTCTGTGATTCTTTCGTGGATTGCACCCAATAGTTACCACCCCGGTCCTCAACTGATTATCCAGTTAACTGACCCTCTATTTGCTCTTGCTCGCAAAGTTATTCCGTCGATTGGTGGTCTGGATCTATCACCTATTTTGATCTTCTTCGTTATCCAGATCCTACAATCGGCGATTACACGCCTGGTCATGTAAGGTCGATCAAAGGTTGAATGAGATACCCTGGCAATTAGCTGATGGCCGATTATTGCTAACCTGCCATCTTCAACCCGGGGCTAAAAAGCCAGGCTTTGCAGGGCTTCACGGTGATGCAGTTAAGATTCGTATCGCATCACCGCCGGTAGATGGCAAGGCCAATGCAGAGTTGATCAAATTTCTCGCTAAGAGCTTTGCCGTTGCAGCGCGTGATATAGAGATCATCTCGGGGCAGATGAACCGCCGTAAGCGAGTGGCGATTTCCGGCGTAGAAACTCTCCCCCTATCACTGCAAGCCTTGTTACAATAACGTTTTCAAATGGTTACGAGCAATGCTCGCTTAAGCTCACTAAAGGAGAGAGGGCAGATGCCTGATACCCTACCCGCGGACTCCGTCGGAATAGTTACACCTGAGATCTATCGCTTTGATGAACCGCTTGAGCTCTGCTCAGGCAAGGTGCTGCCTAGCTATGAGTTGATGGTTGAAACCTACGGCGAGCTTAATAGCGAAGCAAGCAACGCCATTCTTATCTGCCATGCTCTATCTGGCCACCACCATGCTGCGGGTTTCCATTCAATGGACGAGAAAAAACCTGGCTGGTGGGATAGCTCGATTGGTCCTGGTAAACCTATCGATACCAACCGCTTCTTTGTTGTTGCTCTAAATAACCTAGGTGGCTGTCACGGCTCGACCGGCCCCACCTCAATTAATCCTGAGACAGGGCTGCAGTATGGTCCTGACTTTCCAGTTGTAACGGTTCGCGATTGGGTGAACAGCCAAGCACGCCTTGCTGATCGTCTAGGGATTCAACGCTGGGCAGCGGTAGTAGGCGGCAGTTTAGGTGGCATGCAAGCGATGCAGTGGTCGATCGATTATCCAGATCGCCTAGGTCATGCGCTAGTGATCGCCTCATCATCTAAGCTCACTGCGCAAAACATCGCATTTAACGAAGTGGCTCGCCAAGCGATCACCAAGGATCCGCAGTTCCATGAGGGACGTTTCTACGAGCACGACGTACTGCCAAAAACTGGCCTAGCGCTTGCTCGCATGATCGGTCACATCACCTACCTTTCTGATGACGGCATGGGTGAGAAATTTGGTCGTGAGATGAAGTCCGACAAGTTGAGCTTTGATTTCAACACCCAGTTTCAGGTCGAGAGCTATTTGCAGTATCAAGGAGAGCGATTCTCAACTGCTTTTGATGCCAACACCTACCTGTTGATGACCAAAGCGCTGGATTACTTTGACCCAGCTTCAGAGTTCGATAATGACCTTGCCAAGGCGCTGAGCAAAGCAAGCTGTGGTTTCCTTGTGGTGTCGTTCACTACAGATTGGCGTTTTGCACCAGAGCGCTCTCGCGAAATCACCGATGCGTTGGTTGAGGCGAACCGTGATGTCAGCTATGCAGAGATCGACTCTGATCATGGCCACGACGCCTTTCTAATCTCTAGCCCACGCTACGATGCGGTGTTGGCAGCTTACCTAAACCGAGTCGCTTCAGAGTTAAACCTAGGAGAGTCCCATGCGCGCTGATTTAGAGATTATCGCCGACTGGATCGGCCAGGGTGAGCGCGTTCTTGACCTTGGTTGTGGTGATGGCGAGCTATTAGACAAACTACACCGTACTAAGTCAGTAAAAGGGCTTGGTATTGAGATTGATCACGACAACATCACTAGCTGTATTGGTCGTGGCGTCAATGTGATTGATAAGAACATTGATGAGGGGTTGGCCGGTATTGAAGATTCAAGCTTCGATACCGTAGTCATGACTCAAGCGCTGCAGGTGATGCATCGCCCAGATTTGATTGTTGAAGAGATGCTTCGTATCGGCCGCCAGGGAATTGTCACTTTCCCTAACTTTGCGCACTGGCGTGCACGCTTCTACTTGGCGTTTCGCGGCAAGATGCCGGTATCGAAGTTCCTCTCATATCAGTGGTATGACACACCAAATATCCACTTCTGTACCTTTAAAGATTTTGAATCACTGTGCATTTCGCGCAACATCCGAATTCTTGAGCGCACCGTAGTAGATAATACTCTCCGTCAACGTTGGTGGCATAAACTCTGGCCCAACATGATGGGCGAGATCGCAATCTACCGAATTACTCGTTAGGAGGCTCTTATGCGTAAGCTATTTATTCTTATGGTATCCCTATTTGCTGCAACAACTGCTTTTGCAGAGCAGAAAGTTGTGCAAAATGGCTATGAAATACACTACAACGCCTTCAATTCTGACTTCATTTCGCCAGAAGTTGCACAAGCGAATGGACTCTTGCGAAGCAAGGTTCGAGCACTAGTGAATGTCGCAGTCTTTGAGTTGCAGGCAGATGGATCAAAACGTGCTGTACGCGCTCGAGTCGACGGTACTGCAGCAAACATGCTGCAACAGCAACAGGAACTGGAGTTTGCTCCGATTCAAGAGCAGAACGCGCTCTACTACATTGGCGGCTTTCGTTTCACCAATGATGAGCGAATCACGATCAAGTTAAGCGTCCAGCCAAACCCTGACCGCGCCCCTATCGAAATTGATTTCGCTCAGAAGTTCTACACCGAGCAATAGTGAGCCTGAAGAGTTATAAGACTCGGAGAAATTTGTGATGAGACGCATCGTCCTTGCCAGCGGTAACAAAGGCAAACTAAAAGAGTTTTCTGAGATTCTAAACCCGATCAACTTTGAAGTTGTATCACAGGGTGAGTTAGGGGTTTTAGATATTGAAGAGACCGGACTCTCTTTCGTCGAAAATGCGATCATCAAGGCGCGCCATGCCTGTGCAGTGACCGGACTACCCGCCATCTCTGATGATTCAGGCCTTGAAGTCGATGCGCTGTGCGGCGCTCCTGGCATCTACTCAGCGCGCTTTGCTGGCGAAGGGGCAACTGACGCTACGAACATTGAAAAGCTTCTAGGTGAACTTGCTGAACTGGACGAGTCCCAGCGCACTGCTCGTTTCCGCTGTGTGTTGGTCTGCATGCGCCACGAAAATGACCCAACGCCACTCATCGCTTTAGGCACTTGGGAAGGTCGTGTTTTGTCTGCGCCCGAAGGTGAAAATGGCTTTGGCTACGACCCTATTTTCTGGGCTCCAGAATTTGACTGCGCAGCCGCGGAACTTACCTCCGAACAGAAACGATCTGTTTCCCACCGGGGTAAAGCGGTGGCCGAGCTGAGTGCTCAGCTCGCAGATTTCCTCCGTTAGGATGCGTACCACAAACATTCCTCTCTCACTCTACGTTCATATCCCTTGGTGTGTTCGAAAGTGCCCCTATTGTGACTTCAACTCGCATCAAGTGCGTGATGAGTTACCTGAAGAGGCCTACATTGATAGATTAATTGAGGATTTGAAAATAGAGCGAGTGCGAGCAGGTGATCGCCCAATCCACTCTATTTTCATTGGCGGCGGTACACCAAGCCTCTTCAAACCCGAAAGCTATAAAAGACTTCTAAATGCTATACGCTCAGAATTCCGTTTAGAGGAGGGCGCTGAAATAACTTTAGAGGCGAATCCCGGGACCTTCGAACAGGCGCGTTTTTCAGGGTATCGCTCAGCAGGCATCAATCGCGTCTCTATTGGTGTGCAAACTTTTAATAACGCAGCTCTTGAGCGCCTTGGCCGCATCCATAATGCAGATGAAGCAATCGCAGCAATCAAAAGCGCACGTGCGATTTTTGAGCGGATTAACATCGATCTGATGCATGGTTTACCAGAACAAACCCCTGAACAGGCGATCAGTGATTTAAACCAAGCTATCGAGCTCTCGCCAGATCAGATCTCCTGGTATCAGCTCACCATCGAACCTAATACCGAGTTTGCTGCAAAACCTCCGCAGCTCCCGATTGAGGAGTCACTTTGGGCTATTCAAGAGGAGGGGCAGGCACTATTAGAGTCAGCAGGCTTCAAGCAGTATGAAATTTCTGCGTTTGCCCGTGAAGGCGGGGCCTCAAAACACAACATAAACTATTGGCAGTTTGGTGACTACATCGGAATAGGCGCCGGTGCGCATGGAAAAATGACATACATTAAAGGTGATGAACTGGCCATTGAGCGAACCAATAAACATCGCCAACCCAAGGGCTACATCGAAAATATCAGCATGATAGCCGGGCAAGAGACAATCGACGTTGAAGATCGTCCATTCGAATTTATGCTCAATGCCTTGCGCTTAAATGATGGAGTACCTAGCCACCTATTCTCTGAGCGAACCGGCATTCCATTAGCACAAATTACACCTGAACTAGCTAAGGCCTATGAGCGAGGTTTGCTGCAGGAGTATGTTGAGAGGCTTGCACCAACTAATGAGGGCCGCCTCTTCTTGAACGACCTGCTAACGCAGTTTATTGATTAAAGCTCTCTACCAACGCCGGAATTTCACTCAAACAGCTGGCGCGACGATCCGGATCGATCGGCATCTCCCACTCTAAGCCTTCCGGATTCACCCAAATGGTGTGGATACCCAAGGATTTTGCTCCCTGAACATCGTTGATCGGATGGTCGCCGATATGCACTACCTCATTTGGTTTAACACCAGCATGCTGTAACGCTTTTTCAAACATTAAAGGGTGTGGTTTCGCAGTTCCGACACCATCAGCATTGAACTGGAAATCAAACCAGGGGCCTATCGCTGTGCGTTTCACATCGGCATTTCCGTTGCTCAAGGCGCCTATCAGATAACCACGGTCTTTAAGTGCTTGCAGAAGCTCTACAACGTTTTCGTAGGGTGTTACTGCATGACGATCGACCATGAAACTATCAAAGGCAGCAGCGGCTAGCTCCTGTGCCTTGTTACGATCATATCCAACATTACTAAAGCCCTCTTCAAGAAGACGCAGTCGAATCTCAGTCATGCTATGCGCTATCTCGGGGAAGCGCTCTAAAAGCGACTGTCGCAGTGCAGAACCTTCAAATAGATCCTTCAGTTCATAGCGCTCTACAAAAGCTGGAGTTTCTCGCGTCAACCAATCCCATAAATTGCGATTTGCCACCTTCATGGGAGGATGAACCGCCCAGAGCGTATCGTCTAGGTCGAAGGTTACACACTTAATTTTTGTCATTACGTTTCGCTCTTGGATGGGCGTTTTGGTAGATCGATTTTAACTGTTTGAAATCGAGGTGAGTGTATATCTGTGTGGTGCTGATATCGGCATGGCCAAGCATCTCCTGAACAGCCCTTAGGTCCCCAGAAGCAGCTAGCATCTCGGTAGCAAAACTATGTCGCAGTCGGTGAGGATAGAGACTTCCTGCAACACCTGCGCGCTCACCCCACTCTTTAAGTCGCTTCTCGACACTTCTGGCAGAGAGTCGATTGCCCTGCTTGCTAACAAACAGAGCCTGCTGATCAAATTCAGCAAAAAGGTGGCGCTCTCTAAGCCAAGCCTGGACAGCGCTTAACGCCATTCGCCCAACCGGCACCTGTCGCTCTTTACGGCCTTTACCTTCAACAATGACTGAGCCTGCACCCAGGTCAATGTCATTTAGATCAATGCCCACTAACTCAGATACGCGCAAACCACTTGAGTAGAGCAGTTCCATCATCGCTCGATCACGAATTTGTAAGGGGTCATCTGGAGGAACATCCAGCACCTCACCCAATGTCTCTGATGTGAGGGTTTGTGGAAGTCGGCGAGGGGCTTTAGGCGCTTTTATCGCGATGGCCGGATTATGATCACACTGCTTGGCACGGTTCAGATAACGGTAGAAGCTTCTCAGCGCCGATAGCATGCGCTGCAGACTGCGACCAGAGAGGCCTTCGGCATGTAACTCTGCAATCGCAAATCGAAGAGGTCGCTCTTTCAAATGGAGCCACCCGCTAAATTCGATCGTTTCAAGCGTGTGACGAACACGCTCGAGATCACGCTGATAATTTAGTACGGTTTGTGGCGAGAGCTGGCGCTCCACACGCATGAACTCGGTGAAGCGATACTCAAGTTCGCTATCCGAGTTCTGCATTTTAGCCACCGATATTCATTAAACGAGCCAGAATACGGCTAAGCACTTCACCAATGTAGGCAAGGAAGAGTGTGCCTTGGCTCGATTGAAAGTACTTCTCATCGTACGAGCCGATCACCAACAATCCGAGTGACTCACCTTTGACTAATGGAACAACGGCACAAGAACCAACGGGCTGCTTTGGATTACGAAATAAGAAGCGGGTCATCTGTTCGCTCAACTGCCCGCAAACTGGGCTGGATGCATCGACTAGCGGCTGCACAATTGAGGTTTGTGAACGAGGCAGAACTCGCAATGAATTAACATCTAGTGGAGCGTCGCTAAATAGAATTAGCTCCACTTCATCGCCACTGAAATCACCACACAGGCTCTCTTCAAGGGCGATACCCACCTCATCGAAGCTGTCTGCTTCTAACAATGAGAGGACCATGCGTTTGGTTTTACCAAACTGGCCATCATTGTGACGCGCCGCTTCAATCATGTCAGAGAGATGTGTCTCTAGCGTTTGTGCTTTTTCGCGCAGCATACTGGTCTGTCTCTCAACCAGTGAAACCGCAGCGCCACGCTGATGAGGAACATAGAGTTTCTCTAGCAACCAGCTTTGGCGATCAAAAAAGTCGGGGTGTTGCGCTAGCCACTCAGCAACCTGTGATTCGTCGATAGTCGATTTACTCATAGGTAGATCTGCCCTTCATAAACGGTTGCTACGGGACCTGTCATCATCACGGAGTGACCTTCGCCAGCCCATTCGATCTCTAAATCGCCACCTGGCAAATGCACAGTGACACGCTGATCTAGAAGTCCACGCAAACGACCTGAAACTACTGCAGCACAGGCTCCTGTACCACAAGCCTGCGTCTCACCCGCACCGCGCTCGTATACGCGTAGTCGAACCTCGCTAGGTGATATCACTTCCATAAACCCGATATTGGCGCGGTTTGGAAATACTGAGTGTGACTCTAATTCAGGGCCCCAGCTCTCAACTGGCGCATTCGCAACCGAATCAACAACCAATACGGCGTGCGGGTTACCCATCGAGACAGCACCAAACTCAACTTCTGTACCATCTGCTAATTGAGTCGTGTAGGTAGTTGCCTGCTCTGCATATGTCGTAGGTACTTCGAGTGGGCGAAGCTCTGGAGCCCCCATATCAACTTCAACCTGATCTCGGCCCTTAATAGACAAGATCGCTCTGCCGCGTGCGGTCTCCACCTGCATCTCATCGCGCAGGATTAGTCCCTTGTCACGCACAAAGCGAGCAAAGCAGCGTGCACCATTACCACAGTGCTCTACCTCACTACCGTCAGCATTGTAGATGCGGTAGCGGAAATCCATAGTTGGCTCAGTGGGTGGCTCGACTAGCAACATCTGATCAAAGCCAATGCCGAAGTTTCGATCAGCCAGCTCTTTGACAAGATCAGGACGCATACGCACTTTTTGAGAGATCGCATCGATCACCATAAAGTCGTTGCCTAAACCGTGCATCTTTGTGAAGCGCAGAAGCATTATTTATCCTCAGAGAGCAGTGATTCACCGCGAATCAGATCTTCAAACGTCTCACGCTCACGAACCACCTGGTAACGTGCGTCATCAACCATCACCTCAACAGCACGACCACGTGTGTTGTAGTTTGAAGACATAACGAATCCGTAAGCTCCTGATGAGCAAACAGCGAGTAGGTCACCTTCATTGAGGGCAAGCGAACGATCTTTACCGAGGAAGTCGCCGGTTTCACAGATAGGCCCTACAAGATCCCACTGCTCTTTTGCTGCATCTTCATTCAGCGCCGCAGGAATAATCTCCTGATATGCGCTATAGAGTGATGGACGAATAAGGTCGTTCATCGCTGCATCGATGATTGCGAAATTTTTATGATCATTGCGCTTCAGGAACTCAACGCGAGTCAAAAGAATTCCAGCATTAGCCGAAATAGAGCGACCTGGCTCAAACACAAGCTTCAGTTTGCGGTCACCAATACGCTCAAGAATGGCAGCGATGTACTCACCTGGCGCAGGCGGGGTCTCGTTGGTATAGCAGACGCCCAAACCACCACCTAGATCTAGATGTTCGATCACCACGCCTGCATCAGCAAGATTATCAATCAGGCCCAGCAGACGATCTAACGCATCAAGGAAAGGAGCGATCTCGGTTAGTTGTGACCCGATGTGACAGTCAACGCCAATAACACGCACGTTGGAGAGTTGAGCCGCCGTTTTATAAACTTCTACCGCCGTATCGATAGCGATACCGAACTTGTTCTCTTTGAGACCTGTCGAGATGTATGGGTGTGTACCAGCATCAACATCAGGGTTCACACGAAAAGATACAGGTGCCACCTTACCCATCTGACCTGCCACATCATTGATACGATGAAGTTCAGCCTCTGATTCAATATTGAAGCAGTGAATACCTACTTCCAAAGCACGACGGATCTCGTGAGGCTGTTTACCAACACCCGAGAATACAATTTTAGAAGCTTCAGCACCTGCACGCAGAGCACGCTCCATCTCGCCAAGAGAGACGATGTCGAATCCTGCACCGAGTTTAGCCAAGACATTCAAAACAGCTAAGTTTGAGTTCGACTTCACCGCAAAACAGACCAGAGATTCACGGCCCTGAAGCGCATTAGCATACGCCAGGTAACCCTGCTCAAGCGCTTCGCGCGAGTAGACATAAGCTGGCGTGCCTAGAGCTTTTGCAATTTCAGTTACGGCAACATCTTCCGCGAACAGTTGACCATCGCGGTATTCAAAACAATCCATCATCACTCTCTTAATTGGCAGAGGTTTGCGTAGATTCAGCACTAGGCATCGTTAGAGGGCCCTTTTGACCACAACCAACCAGAGTCAAACAGACCAACATTGCCATAACTAAACGCATCTCTGCCTCCAAATTTAAGTCGCCAACGTACATCGGCTTTTAGCTAAATTTTATAAAGTTAGAAGTATACCCTGAAGGCACTGACTAAACACCTGCTGATAATGAACCCAATCCCTATGACAATAGGGTTCAAATATGGCCTTATTCGTCGCATTCATAAGAGGTATAATGGCAAAAAAAGCTAACTGAGAATGTGCAATGAGTGACGCGATTTATACCGACCGTATCGAAGAGACACTAAACGCGGTTGAGGAGCTACTGGATGATGCTGAATCAGATCTAGATTACGACAACAACGGCGCCATGATGACGGTGAAATGCACCGATGGCAGTCAGATTATCCTGACGCGCCAGCCACCCGTTAAACAGCTTTGGTTGGCCACTCGGACTCAGGGTCTACATTTCGATTTTGATGAGTCACAGAATACTTGGATCCTCGACTCAGACAGTTCTCTTCTGCGTGATCATTTAGCTGCGGCATTTGCTGACCAGACTGATGAACAGCTCGATTTCTCTAATATCTAAAGGCCGCTCATGAAAATTCTTGTTACAGGCGCTGCTGGCTTTATTGGATTTCATGTCAGCCAGTTGCTGTGTGGCCGTGGCGATGAGGTTGTCGGCATAGATAATCTCAACGACTACTACGAAGTCAGCCTTAAAGAGGCTCGTCTTGCTCAATTGGAGCCACTACCTAACTTCCGCTTTATTAAACTAGATATTGCCGATCGAGATGGTCTCGCCAAACTATTTGCTGATGAGAAGTTTGACCGAGTGGTGCACCTTGCTGCACAAGCAGGTGTCCGTTACTCAATAGAGAATCCGCACGCATATGCAGACTCCAACCTAGTTGGATTTCTAAATATTCTTGAAGGCTGTCGTCAAAATAAAGTTGAGCATCTAGTCTACGCCTCATCGAGCTCTGTCTATGGCGCCAATGAGACGATCCCGTTCAGTGAGAATGATAATATCGATCATCCAGTCTCACTCTACGCGGCCTCTAAAAAGGCGAATGAAGCGATGGCACACAGTTACAGTCAACTCTATAACTTGCCAACCACGGGACTTCGTTTCTTTACGGTCTATGGCCCTTGGGGTCGCCCAGATATGTCGCCGATTCTATTTGCTAAAGCGATTACTGAAGGCAAGCCACTTAAGGTATTCAACTACGGTAAACACCGCCGTGATTTCACCTATATTGATGATATTGTGCAGGGTGTCGTTCGCACGCTGGACAAGGTAGCAGAGCCAAATCCGCAGTGGTCTGGACTGAACCCAGATCCAGCAACATCAAAAGCACCATGGCGCATCTACAACATAGGCAACAGCCAGCCTGTAGAACTGCTCTACTATATCGAGTGTATTGAGAAATCTTTGGGCAAAACCACAGAAAAAGAGCTGCTACCTTTGCAACCAGGTGATGTTGAACACACCTATGCAGATGTCACCGCTTTGATGCGCGATACGGGCTACCAGCCCAATACACCTATTGAAGAGGGCGTAGAGAAGTTCGTTGCGTGGTTTAACTCTTATTACAGTTAAATCAGTTTTAAGACCTGTTGATAGAGGCGCTCCATAGCGCCTCTATTTTTTTCGACCACCTGAACGCCCGCTTGAGACATTGTGTGGTTATCTTGGCTTAGCAATCGTCCAATCTGCTCAGCCAGTTCTGACTCATCTTCTACCTGAACCAAAGCCCCTTCGCTTTTAAGTGTAGAGATAATCGACCGGAAATTGTAATCACTTGGCCCCATCACTATGGGTAAACCAAGAGCTGCAGGCTCAAGCGGGTTATGCCCTCCCGTACCAGAAAAACTTCCACCCACGAATGCTACATCCGCAGCCGCATAGTAAGAGAACATCTCACCCAAAGAGTCTCCTATCCAGATATCGATATTGCTGTCAGGATTTGATAGTGATCGCTTACTTACATTCTCAGAGTAGCCTGTAGCCAACTGAAAAACAGATTCAAAACGTTCTGGATGACGAGGTACTAGAATGAGCGTCGGACGTTGATCTTGCGGAATAAGACTCCACGCATCCAGCAGGATCTTATCCTCACCTTGATGTGTACTTGCAGCCACTAGCACTTTGCGGGCAAAAGCAGCTTTCCACGCTTGGCCACTTTGAACTTGCTCGTCAGGTATATCGATATCAAATTTGATACTACCCGATACCAACAATCGATCTTCCGGCATACCAAGTTTTTTAAATCTCTCAGAATCAGCTTCATGCTGGGCGAGCAAAAGTGAAATCGAATTTAGAGCCTGCTCGGTCAGTTCTGAAAACCGGCTGTAGCCCTTAAATGATTTCTCAGATAGTCGAGCATTCGCCAGAACGATTGGAATATGGCGCTTTGAGGTTGTAGAGAGAAGATTTGGCCAAATTTCAGTCTCAACAATTAAAAGAAGCTTGGGTTTATGGCTGCTAAAAAAGAGATCAAAGAAGATGGGGAGATCCCATGGCAGGTAGCGATGCTCAACTCGATCGCCAAAACGCTGTTTGACCTGAGCGGCCCCCGTTGGGGTTGTAGTCGTGAAGAGGATCGACTCACCCTGAGCTAGCAGTTTTTCAACGAGAGGGCTAATCGCAATCGTTTCACCGACAGAGACCGCATGAATCCAGATAGCGCCTTTTGCTGAAGGTTTCTGGATACCAAATCGCTCTAATAGACGCGACCGATATGCAGGCGCCTTTAGGCTTCGTATCAGTACTCTGACGAAAAGAAAGGGGAGCAGAAGTAGGTATATTAAAGAGTAGAGATGTCTAGACATCCGCCTGCTCACTAAACTGCATGCGATGAAGCTGTGCGTAGGCACCATCTTGCGCCAGAAGTTCAGCATGTGTGCCGCGCTCAACAATTTGGCCGTGATCCATCACCACAATGATATCTGCACTTTCAATAGTAGATAGCCTGTGTGCGATCATGAGCGTCGTTCGCCCCTTAACAACCTCAGCAAGCGCAGCCTGAATATGTCGTTCCGACTCTGTATCAAGAGCTGATGTCGCCTCATCAAGAATCAATATTGGTGAATTTTTCAAAATCGCACGAGCAATCGCTATACGCTGGCGCTGACCACCCGACAGAAGCACGCCGCCCTCACCGATTTGTGTATCCAAACCTTCTGGGAGCCGCTCAACAAACTCCATCACATGTGCGGCTTCTGCTGCGGCTTTAACCTGCTCAGGAGTCGAAGTGGCAAGAGCCCCATAAGCGATATTATCGGCAATTGAGCCGTTAAAAAGCACGACTTGCTGGTTAACTAGCGCGATTTGGTTACGAAGCGATGTGAGAGTACACTGCTCGATAGGAGTGCCATCTAATAACAACTCACCGCGCCAACCGTCATTAAATCGCGGCAACAAACTCACCAAGGTCGATTTACCTGACCCAGAGCGACCAACTAATGCGACGGTTTTTCCTGCAGGCACATCAAGATTAATATTTTGCAGCGCATCATCTAGTGTCGACTGGTAGGCGAAACTTAAATTATTGAACTGTAAATGACCCACTGCTCGCTCAATCTCAACCGTACCATTGTCCACCTCAACCGGCTCATCCATCACAGCAAAGACACCCTCAGACGCTGCAATACCACGCTGAATCTTGGTATTTACATCTGTGAGTAGCCTCAACGGTTTGGTGATAAGACCAGCGGCTGTAAGGAAAGCGACAAAACCACCTGTACTCATGTCTTCCAATACAGAGGGGTGCATTGCCACAAATAGGAGCACCGCTAAAGCAATTGCCACTAGAACTTGCACAAGAGGGCTATTAATTTCTTGAGTAACAGTTAGTTTCATAAACTGCTTTCGATTTTGATCACTCGCCGCTTGAAAGCGTCTATTTTCAAACTCTATACCACCGAAAATACGAACAACTTCATAGCCTCTAATTGCCTCAGAAGCCGCATCCGCCACGTCTCCAACTGACTCCTGAATACCTCGAGCTTGACGACGCATACGTTTAGCGGCGAATAGAACAACCAAGCCAATCAAAGGGGCTGTAGCAAAAAAGACTAGAGTTAATTTCCAGTTGAGGTAGAGCATGTAGCCGAACAAGCCTAGTACAGTCATGCCTTCACGCAGGCCAATTTTTACCGCTTCGGTAACTGCCTCAGTTACCTGCTCAACATTATAAGTAAGCTTAGCAAGCAGCTGACCCGAAGAGCTGCTCTTAAAAAATCCAGCCGGAAGCTGTTGCAGCTTTTGAAAAAGATCGACGCGAATACCGTGAATAACTTGGCGAGCAATGTAGGCTAGGGAGTAGGTTCCAATAAATGTTCCAAGCCCTCTTAGGGCAAAAACTCCAACAATAAAGAGACCAAGAAAAAAACGTTGATCTAGTGCGTCTTGTTCAACAGCATCTACAACCATCTCAAGCCATTTAGATGCCGCCGCTTGAGATGCGCCAAAAATTGCAAATCCAATGAAACTTATCAGGAACCCATACCAATACCCGCCCACATATGAAAGAAGGCGTTTATAGAGTGTCCAGCTACTATTAGGAGAGGAGCTATTTTTCAAAATATAACCAAGCTACAAATCAAAGCAATAACAGTATACCTCAGTGAAGCGTTCGTGTTGCCACAACTTTGTTTGGCTTTTACACTTCAACTATCAACTTTGACCCGACGCTTATGAAATTCAAATCAGTTACACAATTTTTAATGCCAAAGTACTGGGCAACATGGGCCGGACTTTTTCTGCTTCGATTGATCAGACTACTTCCATTTCAAACTCAAGTTAGCATTGGTTCGCAACTTGGGAAATTAATTTATCTAATTGCACAAAATCGCAGGCGTGTAGCTGAGACAAACATCAGACTCTGCTTTCCAAATTTGAGCAATCAAGAACAGCAGGGCATGGTAGAGGCTGTTTTTAGAAACAACGGTATAGGAATAATTGAAACATCCGCGGCCTGGTGGGCTCCTTTAAATAGTTTTGATAATAGGCTCAAAATCGAAGGCCGAAACTATCTCGATGCAGCTCTTAAGGATGGAAAAGGCGTTATCCTTTTGGGTGCTCATTTCTCAACTCTTGATCTAGGCGGCTTACTTTTTAGTAGGTTTTATAAACTTCACACCATGTATAGGCCACATAACAATCCGCTCATGGAGACTGTGATAGATCGCGGGAGAAGTCGTTTTATTAGCTCGTTGATTGATCGGCACGATTTTAGGGGTGTAATTCGCGCGCTAAAACGCAATGAGATTGTTTGGTATGCCCCGGATCAAGATTTTGGGCCAACCAACTCTGTATATGCCCCATTCTTTGGAATCGAAGCTGCTACTGTCACGGCAACTGCACGCCTGGCAAAGCTTAGCAAAGCACCCATCATTATGCTTACACATCACAGAAATATTGATAATTCTTATACACTTAGAGTTCACCCGCCCGTGACCCCTTTCCCACTAAACGATGATCGTGAGTCCGCCACCCGCATAAATCAGGAGCTAGAAAAGGGAATACTATACGAGCCAGCTCAATATATGTGGATGCATAGAAGATTCAAAACACACCCTAATGGCAAAGGGTTTATGTACGGCACGAACTCATGAAACGGATAACTATAGTGACACAGACATTTCCGCCGAGAACTGGGGGTATGGAAAGCGTCATGTTTTCGTTAGCAAACAACCTAAGCGGTCTAGATTGGTCAATATGTGTTGTGGCTAACAAGTCGTTACCCGGAAAGTTTAAGTTCGAGCATTACTCTATATCGGTGCCCAAACTGATCCGTAATGTCGCCAAAAGGATTTTTTTAAGCTTTAAAGATAAACCTGATCTTTATCTATGCGATAGCTGGAAAAGCGTTGAAGCCATACCCCAAAACAACATCCCGATTGTCGTTTTAGCGCATGGCCAAGAGTATTTAGATACCAGAAAATCTAAACGTATTGTTCAAGCTCTCAACAGAGCTGAAAAAATCGTCTCCTCGTCTAAAGCCACCATTGAATTAATTGCTGCGCTTAACAAGGAACAAGCATCAAAGGCCATTTGTATTTATCCTACCTACGGCCTATATGAAAATCACATATCAATCCCTGAATATAGCTCAGACGCGCCTCTAAAAATTCTATCTCTAAGCAGAATCGAAAAACGGAAAGGGCTCTTTCAAAGTGCATTAGCTTTAAGAGAGCTTCATATGGAAGGCTGTAACTTAGAGTGGAATATCGCCGGCAGCGGGCCTGACTTAGAGGAGCTAAAACTGAGCTGTGCAGATCTACCCTTCGTAAAGTTTTTGGGTAGAGTTGATGACCAAGAGAAAGATGACCTATACAGTTCCCATCAGCTTTTCTTAATGCCGAGTTACCAAGAGGGACTTTCACTCGAAGGTTTTGGCATAACATACATTGAAGCAGCTCAATTCGGCTTAGCATCAATTGGCGGTATCGCTGGAGGCGCAAAAGAGGCAGTTATCGATGGTCTAACGGGATGGAGTGTTGATGGCTCAAACCACCTAGAAATTCGAGCTGCAATCACCGAGGCCTACTCTAACCGGAAGTTGTTATCGGAATATGGAAACAATGCTAAGCAACGCTTTGATAACGAATTGGTGAGTCACAAAGTGACAAACAATTTATCAAAAATTTTAATCAACGTTATCGATTCGAGTGGAAATTAATTTGATGATTTATTCTCTCCTCGTTTTAGCCTTAATCGTTGGAGCAATATATTTCGCTGCTCATTACAACATCTGGCGACCAATTCGCCCCTTTAACCAACCTCGAGTATTGATGTACCACAGCATCAACGAGAGGGTTGATAATTTAAATGCAGAGCTTGCAGTAGACCCTAAGAATTTTGAAAAGCAACTTAAGCTACTAAAAAGTAAAGAGTATGAGTTTTGCACCATATCGGAATTAATAGATAGCCATAAAAGCAATACAAAATGTGTTGCGATAACTTTTGATGATGGCTTTAAAGATAACTATGAAATCGCTTTTCCTTTGTTGAAAAAATATGGGGCAAAAGCAACCATATACTTAGCTCCTGAAATTTCGGAGATAGAGAAATTAAGCCCTGAAATGATCAGGGAGATGGCTACTTCGGGATTAGTCGAGTTTGGCGCCCATACCCTTAACCACATAAATTTACAAAACTGTGACCTTGAAACAGCAAGATTTGAAGTTCTAACCTCGAAAAGTCGAGTTGAAGAGCTTACAGGCAAGAGATGCAATGCATTTGCTTATCCATTCGGACGATTTACGGATGAGGTTGTTGATATTGTTAAGACTTCGGGTTTTAACTCAGCAGTTACAGTAAAAAAAGGCATTTCTGAAATAGTGGATCCGTTTCGAATTATGCGAATTTCAGTACTTCGCTCAACCAATCTTCTGCAGTTTAGGATTGCACTTTCTAGAGGTCGATACAAAGTATGATCAGCATCTACATAGTCACTAAAAATGAAGAGAGAAACATAGAACGGGCACTAAAAAGTGTTGAAGGAATGGGTGAAGTAGTCGTTGTTGATAGTGGCAGTACAGACAAGACATTGGAGATTGCTTCAAAACTAAATGCCAAGGTTAGCTTCCATGAGTGGCTCGGCATGGCGCAACAGAAAGAACATGCAAAAAATCTCTGTACAAACGACTGGGTGCTCAACCTAGATGCGGATGAGGAACTCAGCCCAGAACTAAAATCAGAAATACTGGAGGTTATCCAAAGATCGGATATTTCAGGGGCAAACATACCTATTGAAGAGTATTTTCTTGGATATCCGATACACCAAATAACCAAAAAGAATTCACACGTTAGGCTATTTAAGAAAGCACTCGGCTCTTATGGCAATGAACGCTTCCATGAGACACCAACAGTTGAAGGCAAAATAATCGATCTAAAGGGGGGAATCCGTCACTACGGAGAAACCTCTATCGACGTGAAGGTGAGTAAAATCAACCTCTACTCCTCTGGTAAAGCGATTGATAAATTTGAAAAAGGGAAACGCAGTTCAATCCTTAAACTCATCACAATAATGCCACTCGCATTTATAAAGTCATACTTTATTAAACGAAATCTCTTAAATGGAAAGAGGGGTTTTATTGGGAGTATGATCAATGCTTTTTATGCGTTTCTCAAAGAGGCTAAATTATATGAAGCTGAACTTAAAAGTAGATCTAAGAAATAGTGGAGCCGTAGGCTTCCAAAGTAGCAGAAAGCATGTTCTCTTTAGTAAAAACCGATGCAGGCATAGGTACTGAACGGTTAACAAGTTTCTCACATGTCAGTTTGTTCAAACTGGTCATTGAGCTCAATTGAACTCTTCCTTCGGGATAGATCTCGGCAAGAATTTCACCCACTCCACCATGATCATAACCCAGTACTGAGCGGCCTAACGACAATGCCTCTAGAACAGTACGTCCAAAGGATTCTGGTTTAGTTGATAGGGAGTAGATAATCTCGCTGATTGCGAAAATTTCGCGGATGTCTCTTCTCGCGCCGGTGAACGTTACCCGATCGCTCAACCCCAGCTCTTTAACTCGTCGATACAGCTCATTTGCATACTCTTTACGCTTAGGATCTTCTCCGCCTACGATCAACGCATGGACGTCATCATTTTCTGCAGCTATTGAGTGCATTAGCTCCAAAAAGTCATGATGCCCTTTGAGGCGAGTTAAGCGTCCAGGTAAACAGAGGATTTTCTTTCCCTTTGCTTTTGGAAATTGCTCAAAAAAAGAGTCTTTCCAATCACTAGATGCCACATAGCCGTATGGCCACTCAGCTGGATCGACTCCACGGTAGATCAGCTTAATATTTTCAGGAGGGGTATCTGGGTAATTGCTAAGTATGTACTCTTTAACTGTGTTCGAGACAGCAATTACAGCTTCGCCACGACACATTATATGTGAGTACTTACTGACCGAATAAAGCCCGTGAACAGTGGTAATCAGTTTTGGTCTACTCGCTTTTGGCAACCCTTTCCAAGCAAACCAAGCGACCCATGCTGGCATTCGTGAACGTAGATGCAGAATATCTGGTCGCTCCTGTTTAAGGAAACGACGAAAGGCCCAAATGTGCCTAAAAGTGAGAAGGGATTTTCTTCCAAGATCCCATGAAACATGGCGACTACCTTCAGACTCGAGTTGCGCAACCATAGAGCCACCAGCCGATACGACAATCGACTCATGGCCCTGCTCAACCAGATACTTAGCGACTTCCAAGGTGCCTTTTTCGACACCTCCGCCATTGAGTGCTGGAAGGAGCTGAACTACTTTCATCAATATTGCCGTTAAAGTCGCAGATCTGTTTCGCTCTGTGGGAAAAGGTACTTCAGGTCGTATAAGACGTGATTATCACGACCCCAACCACGTATCTTAGTAACGCCGTAATCACGAAACTCTTGGTGAGCAACTGCAATAATTATTGCGTCGTAATCACCCTGTTGAGGGGTATCGACAAGATCAACACCATATTCATGCTTAGCCTCTTTAGCATCAACCCAAGGATCATGCAGGTCGACCGAAACGCCATAACTCTCAAGCACAGAGACAATATCCACAATACGCGTATTGCGTAGATCTGGGCAGTTCTCTTTAAATGCCAAGCCAAGCACCAATACTCGACTCTCATTGACGTGAATGCGGCGCTTCAACATCGCTTTAACCAACTCATCAGCGACAAACGCACCCATTCCATCATTAATTCGTCGACCCGCTAGAATTACATCTGGAATGTAGCCTGCTGATTGCGCTTTGTAGGTTAGGTAGTAGGGGTCAACACCAATACAGTGGCCACCTACAAGACCTGGACGGAAGGGCAAGAAGTTCCATTTTGTTCCTGCCGCTAAAAGCACCTCTTCCGTATCGATCCCGAGACGATTGAAGATGATGGCGAGTTCATTAATAAGGGCGATATTCAGGTCGCGTTGAGTGTTCTCAATTACCTTAGCCGCCTCAGCTACACGAATACTACTCGCTTTAAATGTTCCAGCTTCTATAACACTCAGGTACAGCTGATCGACAAAATCTGCAACTTCTGGAGTTGAGCCAGAAGTCACTTTCATGATGTTTGGCAGGCGGTGGGTCTTATCACCTGGATTGATTCGCTCAGGGCTGTAACCAGCATAAAAATCTTGGTTAAATCGAAGGCCAGAGCCTGCCTCAATTACAGGGATACAATCCTCTTCTGTCGCACCAGGATAGACAGTTGACTCATAAATCACGATCGCGCCAGCTTGTACCACTCGACCCAATAACTCAGATGCTTTGATCAAAGGAGTCAGATCTGGCTGTTTATGGCCATTTATTGGCGTGGGCACCGTAACAATAAAGACGTCACACCCTTTAAGTGCAGACTCTTCTGAGGCAAAGCTAAGTGAGGTAGCTTCGGCTAACTCTTCAGGGCTCACTTCAAGCGTCGAATCGCGACCTGCACTTAACTCCTGGATGCGGGCAGCATTGATATCGAAGCCGACAACATTCCGCTGCTTACCAAACTCAACCGCGAGTGGCAGACCTACATAACCCAAACCAATAATTGCTATCTTCGCATCTGCGAAGCTTGGAAGACTTACAGCCATCCTCTCTCCAAAATAATCTCTGCGCAGCGATTAGCTTCAGCTAACGGGGTATTAGTTAGGTTGTGGCTTCGTTCTAACGAGTTATCCACTATTCCATCTGCTAACAACATCTGCATTCCACGTTGAGTACGTGAATTGGGGTTAGATTCTAAACTGATCAGCGAGACAGCGCATCCTGCAGTTAACGCTTCGTAGACCATTGAGACACTATCTGAGGTGGCCCAAACGCGTTCGGTGGTTGCAAGAGTATTTGGCAGCCAGTCTTGGGCTACTGATTCTGGCTGTATTAGCTCAACCTTCTCGTTAGCGGCTAGTTCAGATAAAAGTGTTTTAGGCGTGCGACGAGAGGTCGCTACTTTAATGCAATTAGATTCAGTACTGCTAATCAGTGTATCTATAGCATCTATGACCAGTTTATCTTGCCACTTAACGTGTTTACTCGGGCCGCCAACCAACACAAGTGAACTACCAACCTCTTTAACCGCAGGCTTCATTCTATTTAATGCGCCCTTGGTTAGAACTACACGCTCACTGGGTGGGACCTGATCATGCTCGGGTATCAGTAACAAACTAAAGAGTGATTGAGGGTAATTAGGTTTCATTAGCAGCACATTTGGTACGCGATAACGCAACGCTAGCAGCGCATTAATCAACTGTGTACCACTACCTGCACTAATGATTAAGCTGGGCTTGGAGTGCGTTGAAAAAAGTGAGCGCCGAGCATCAGATACCGATATAACCTGCCTCTTAATCTGCGGTTTCAAGGCAATGAGTGCCTCAACGAGACCTAGAGACTGATTAAGGTGTCCCGGCTTTTCATCGCTAATGATCCAAATATCTGACAACACGGCCTCCTAAGCCGTAGAACAATTACGCTCAGGATAATGAAATATCACTGCAAAGACACGGTTCTTTTAGCAAATATCGATTCCAATTTTTGCTGGGATGCTTACAATTGTTCGATTGGATAGTCACCTATCCCTCTACATGCAACATCAGGATGCACAATTAGGAAGTTTTTACATGGCAGCTTTTGGTTCAGTATTCATGCCAGAGATGGCGATCACGACGTTCGATGGCGAGAAATGGAGCCAAGCGGAGATCGTCTCTAGTGACTCGATGAGCTTTCATCCTGGCGCACACGTTCTTCACTACTCAAGCACCTGTTTTGAGGGGTTGAAAGCGTTTCGCCATGAAGATGGTTCTATCAAGATCTTCCGCATGGACAAAAACATTGATCGTCTTGCCCAGAGCAGTCACCTGCTAGGCCTTCCTGAGATCGACAAAGCTCAAGCAGCAGAGATGATTACATCAATCGTAAAACGCTTTGCTGCAGATGTCCCTGCGCCTCCTGGTTCAATGTACATTCGCCCGACCCATGTAGGGACAGAACCTGCAATCGGCAAAGCAGCTGTGCCTTCAATCACTTCTGCACACTACGTTCTGCTTTCACCTGTTGGCGATTACTTTGCTGGCGGGGATAAGGCTCTTCGCCTCTTGGTTGATGACAAAGCGATGCGCTGCCCGCCTCACATGGGCATGATCAAAAGCGGTGGTAACTATGCTGCAGCGATGGGGCCTATTCTTCGCGCTAAAGCTCAGTTCCAAGCTGACCAAGTTCTTTTCTGCCCAGGTGGCGATGTACAAGAGACTGGTGCTGCAAACTTCCTGCTAATTGATGGCAACACAATCATCACTAAAGCACTTGATGAGAGCTTCTTGCACGGTGTAACTCGTGACTCAATACTGACTCTTGCTCGCGATTTGGGTATGGACGTTCAAGAGCGCCAGCTTACTGTAGAAGAGCTATTTGAGCGCGCGGCTAAACCAGGCTGCGAAGCTGCACTCTCAGGCACAGCCGCTGTACTTGCACCTGTTGGAACGCTGATCTACAACGATAAAGAGTACAAAGTGGGTGATGGCGGTATCGGTCAGACTACACTTCGTCTACGTCGTGCGCTGAATGATATTCAGTGGGGTAAGGCTGAAGATCCTCATGGTTGGCTTACGCACCTGTAAGGTCGTAACGAATGGACATCGGGGTCAGAGTAGTCTTGTTAGACTACTCTGACCCCTTTTTATTTGGACCTGTTTAGGGCTTTGGCTGATCAATTTTGTCGTATACAGCGCTGGCTGCAATCATCTGATCGATCAAGTTTTGGTGTTCATCACTAATGCTGTAGCCACTCTCCCACTGCTGATCAAAACGAATCACACGCACGTTATCGTGGATATGGTATTCGTAATGGTGACAAGCAGAGTTCTTCAAAGCTTCAATACGCATTCGCTTAGCTAGCTCATGTAGATCGAGAAGCGACTCAGGTTTTAACGCGACGAAAATCACAAATTTTTCAGCCATTTTTTATTCTCTTTTTAATTGCTTGATGAGTGTTCATTGATAGTAGGCCAATAACGAATCAGCCTACCAGTAAAATTTACTCGGCAAATATCTCCTGCCAAACACCGCTCACCTCTTTGCGCAACTCAGCGAAGGAGTCATCGGAGAGCGTTCCCTTGCGGTTTTGTAACGTCTGGCGATGTCCAAGCGCTCGGTAGGCTTTATAAGCTTCACGAAGGGTTTCGGCTTGTGTGGTAGTGATCAGGGCATGACTTTCCAAGGCGTCTAAGATGCGAATGTTGTCGGTAAACTCAAACAGCGCCGGCACACTCTCCGCATGCTTCAAGACCAAGTATTGAACGCTAAACTCAATATCCACGATACCGCCAGCATCCTGTTTTAGATCGAATTGGCCGCTATTTTCACCACTGCTTAGATGTTTTCGCATTTTGTCACGCATATCAGCCACATCGGTTCTTAGCTGCACTGGGTCACGATGAGCACTGAGAATTTTGGCGCGCACTGCTTCAAACTCTTTTTGTAACCGGCTTGAACCAGCCACCACTCGAGCTCGAACTAAGGCCTGGTGTTCCCAAGTCCACGCCTCTCGCTCCTGATAGTTAAGAAACGCGTTTAGGCTGCTCACCAGGAGTCCAGAGTTGCCAGATGGACGAAGTCGCATATCCACTTCATAAAGCTGTCCCGAAGGGGTGTAGGTATTAAGAATGTGGATAATTTTCTGCCCTAGGCGGGTGAAAAAGAGCTCATTAGCAATCTCTCTATCACCACCAAGGGTTGATAGGGCTGATGGGGCATCGTGGACAAAGACAAGATCAAGGTCAGAGCCGTAAGAGAGCTCAATGCCGCCCAGCTTACCAAATCCAATCACTATAAAGTCCTGATCGCACACCACCCCAGCTTCCCTCTGCGGCGTGCCATATTTGCTAGTCATCTCACGCCAAGCGATATCAAGAACCGCCTGCAAAATGGCTTCTGCAAGCCAAGTAAGATAGTCGCTCACCTTCATCAACGGTAAGGCGCCGGTAATATCAGCGGCAGCGACGCGCAATATATGAGCATTACGGAAGTAGCGCAGTGACTCCATCAACTGCTCCATATCATCCTCAGGAATGCGCATCAGTTGTTGGCGAAGTTCGCTCTGCAGCTCTTCAGCATTCGGTGGGGAAAATAGCTGCCCTGCATTGATCAGCTCATCCAGAAGCACAGGCTGATGCGCTAGCTGTTCTGCAAACCACGAACTTGCTGAACAGAGTCGAATTAACTGCGCTCGTGCTCCAGGGTTTTCCGACAAGAGCACAAGGTAAGCGGAACGTCGCACAATTGCCTGAATCAACTGCAGGACTCGTTCCAGTGTTTCATCACAATTCTCAAGGGCTGCGATCTCTCTTAGGAGTAGTGGAAGCAGCGCTAGAAGACGATCCTGCCCGATATTTTGCAGAGCTTGGACTGTTTTAAGGTGGCGAAGATCGATTAGACGTTTTGCCGTTGTATCCGGCTGTTTAAAGCCAATATCGGCGAGATAGTTTACAAGCGCTTCGCTATCCTCAAACTCGCTCACCCACAAAGCGACAAGCAGAGCGTCACTCTCTTCAGCGTGTTTCTCTTCAGACTCCTCAGCAGGGGCAATCACATCAGCAAAATGCTGAGACACCTTTGCTCTGAATTGGTTGAGATTTTCAAGGAAACTTGGCCAATCAGGTTCACCCATCACATAGGCAAGCCGTTGTTGATTGAGTGAATCAACTGGCAACTCTTGGGTCTGTTTATCGGCAAGCGCTTGAATGCCGTGTTCAGTATTGCGCAAGTAGATATAGGCTTGTGTTAAATCATCCACCACCTGTTGTGGCATGGAAACACACTCTGGCAGAAGCGGCAGGATATTCATCAGCTCTCGCTGCTGCAGGCGCAGATCGCGACCGCCTCGTATTAGCTGAAACGCTTGGGCGATAAACTCCACTTCACGAATACCGCCAGCCCCCAACTTCACATTATTTTCACGGCCTTTGATGCGGTTTTCACGATTGATCATGCCCTTCATTTCACGCAGTGATTCAAAGGCGCTGTAGTCGATATACTTTCTATAGACGAAGGGGCGAAGGTCCATAAATAGGCGTTCCCCTGCCGCTTTATCGCCCGCAATCACTCGCGCTTTAATCAGCGCATAGCGCTCCCATTCACGCCCTTGGGTCTGGTAGTACTGTTCCATCGCATCAAAGCTGGCGACCAGTGGGCCTGAAGAGCCAAATGGGCGCAGGCGCATATCGACACGAAATACAAAACCCTCTGCGGTAGGGGCATCCAAAACACGAATTAAACGCTTACCAAGTCGAGTGAAAAACTCATGATTAGACTCAGAACGCTTGCCGCCTTGGGTTTCGCCGTTTTCTGGGAAGGTGAAGATCAGATCAATGTCTGAGGAGAGATTCAGCTCAAACGCACCAAGCTTACCCATACCGATCACGACCATGCGCTGGGGCTGGCCATCCTGACTGCTCGGCTCGCCCAAATCTTTTGCAAGCTCTCTGTGAAGCCAATTAAGCGCACACTCTGTCGTCGCATCAGCAAGTTCAGAGAGTACACGAGTCGTTTCATTTAGATCTGCTTGGCGAGTTAAGTCGCGCCAGATAATGCGAACCATTTCGCGACGACGAATACGTCGCAGCTGAACACTCAACGCCTCTTCAGACTCAACCGTTGCGATTTGATCTTCAATCTTCTTAGTTAAATAACCAGGCTCATAGCAGCCTAGATGGAACTCCAACTGATCAACAAGATCTGGGTGGCGCTGTAATTGATCAGCAACATAATCAGATCCAACTAACACCTGCTCGAGCTGAGGAATTTGATCGGGAGATAATCTAGTTAATGCCTCTGAAACCTTATCTTTTTGTCTATCTAATAGCTGCTGAAGATCTTCGCTTAACAAAGTTGACTCCTTTGTAATACCCAACAAAAAAGGACAATCATCAACAATCAGATTACACCTAATTTTTAAGGGCGTCCTGGACTAAATCAAAAATGCACCAAGCCAGTGCAGGTCGGACCAATTAAGTGCAGTTTAGTATTGACCTTTCAGTCAGAATGGCCGAAGGTATGCCCACTAAGCGGATCTACTAACAACAAAAGGGATTCACCCTAAATCCCGCAACCGCTGTATACGCTAGGATGATCACATCTTAACTGTCATCCAAATTAAAAAATTATGCGTAACCGGTTTTGTTGGCACGATCGTTGCTGAGTAACTAAGAACAACAACACTCACTAGAGGTATATTTAAATGGCTAAGAAAACTCTTCTCACTGCTTCAATTCTTGCGGCAACTGTCGTTGCTGGCGCAGCTCAGGCGGGCACTCTTGATGACGTTAAATCACGTGGAGAGCTAACTTGTGGTGTTTCTACAGGTCTTGCGGGCTTCTCTCAGAAAGATGAAGCAGGTACTTGGAGCGGTCTTGATGTCGACGTTTGTCGTGCAGTTGCTGCAGCAGTCCTAGGCGATGCATCTAAAGTTCAGTACAAGCCACTGACAGCTAAAGAGCGTTTCACTGCACTAGCATCAGGCGAGATCGACATGCTATCTCGTAACACCACTTGGACTCACACTCGTGATACTTCACTAGGTATCAACTTTGCGGGCACAAACTACTACGATGGTGCTGCATTCATGGTCATGAAAGGCCTAGGCGTGAAATCTGCTAAAGAACTTGATGGTGCTAACGCATGTATCCAGGCAGGTACTTCTACTGAGCTTGCAATTGCCGACTTCTTCCGCGTAAACAACATGTCTTACAAAGCGGTTACTTTCGATACTTCTGACCAGACTCGTATGGGCTTTGAATCAGGTCGTTGTGACTTCCTAACTTCTGACGGTTCACAGCTTGCTGCACTTCGCGTGGGTCTAGCTAATCCAGGTGATGCTATCATCCTTCCAGAAGTGATCTCTAAAGAGCCACTAGGCCCAGTAGTTCGTCAGGGCGATGACCAGTGGTTCAACATTGTTAAGTGGTCTCTAAACGCAATGATCGAAGCTGAAGAGCAGGGCGTAACTTCTGCAAATGCTGACGATATGAAAGCGAACGGCAACCCAGGTAACAAACGTCTTCTTGGTGCTGAAGGTGAGCTAGGTGCAAACCTAGGTCTAGGTGCTGACTGGGCTTACCAGATCGTTAAGCAGGTAGGTAACTACTCTGAGTCGTTCGAGCGTAACGTAGGTAAAGGTTCTCCACTTAACCTAGACCGCGGTATCAACGCTCTATGGAATGCTGGCGGCATCATGTACGCTCCAGCAATGCGTTAATCATTATTTGATGATTCAAAGGGGCACTGCAGGTGCCCCTTTCTGCATAATTTCTTTTAACCTGGGTCTTTTTAATGTTTAAAGAGAAAACGTTAGAAGAGCTGAAATCTGCCGCGCGAAAATCTCGTAAGGGCGGAGCCTCAGGCGCCTTCTACAACAACCCTCAGGTACGAGCAATTTTTTACCAAATACTATTGGTACTAGGACTGCTCTACTTCTTTGGGAATATTATTGGTAACACGCTTGGCAATATGGAAGCTATCGGTATCAAAACCGGTTTCAGCTTCTTAAGTTCTGCGGCGGGTTACGACGTATTGATGTCATTGATTCCATTTGAATCAACAGATACCTATGGCCGAATATTCGTTGTCGGTTTCCTAAATACACTTCTGGTATCTGCAATAGGCATCGTGTTCGCAACCATTTTGGGGTTTGTGTTTGGTGTTGCACACTTCTCACACAACTGGGTGGTTCGCAAAATAGCGCTGGTATATGTCGAGATTTTTCGAAACATTCCACTGCTACTTCAGGTGTTCTTTTGGTACTTTGCGGTCCTTGCAAGTCTACCAGGTGCAAGACAGAGCCTAAGTCTTGGCGAAGCAGTTTTCCTTAACGTTCGTGGCCTTTACTTCCCTAAACTAATCGGCAATGACATCGCTTGGATCGTATGGACAGCGCTAGCGGCAGCGATCGCAGGCATATTTGTTTTGCGTCGTTGGGCAAAACGTCGTCAGGATGAAACAGGTCAGCAGTTCCCCGTTCTTAAAGCGAGTCTTGGACTGATCGTCGGCCTACCTCTTATAGCTGCAGCGCTCACTGGCTTTCCATTTACAGTCGAATATCCAGCACTTAAAGGCTTTAACTACTTTGGCGGTGTAACGGTCATTCCTGAATTGATGGCGCTTGCCTTGGCACTTTCAGTCTACACAGGTGCATTCATTGCAGAAGCGGTTCGTGCCGGCGTGCAGGCTATTCCTCACGGTCAAACAGAAGCTGCGCGCAGTCTCGGTCTTCGTGAAAACAAGATCATGTCGCTGATTATTGTTCCACAAGCGATGCGTGTCATTGTTCCGCTACTCAACTCTGAATATCAATCGCTTGTGAAGAACTCGACACTCGCCGCTGCCATTGGTTACCCAGATCTGTTCAACGTATTCGTTGGTACCGCTCTTAACCAGACAGGCCAAGCGATTGAGACTATATTCATGACCATCATTGTCTACTTCGTAGTCAACATGGTGATTTCATTCCTCATGAACCGCTTTAACAATGCGGTCGCTCTGGTTTCACGATAGGAGATTAAGATGAAAGATTTTACTCCGATTCCAGCACGTCCAGCGCCAGTTAAAACGGTAGGCATGGTAGCGTGGATGAGAGAAAACCTCTTCTCATCCATACCAAACAGCGTAACTACGCTAGCGGTCATCGCGTTACTGATTTACTACATTCCAGGCCTAGTAGATTGGGCATTCATCTCTGCAAACTGGTCAGGCACAACCGAAAATGACTGTGTGAAAGATGGCGCCTGTTGGGTCTTCGTTAATGCTTGGTCATATCAGTTCTTCTACGGCACCTACCCTATCGAAGAGGTGTGGCGAATTAACCTAACACTGCTACTGCTGGTAATGGTGATTATTGGTTCATTCACTCTGCCTAAGCAGATTCGACTTAAAGTTTCGATTGCATCTTGGTTAGCTCTACCATTGGTTGGCATAGCGATTCTTGATGGCCGCATGGTTGGCTTACCAGTAGTTGGCACTGAACTTTGGGGTGGTTTCACACTGAACGTCTTTATGGCAGCTGCGAGTATAATTGTCGCGTTCCCATTCAGTTTCTTGTGGGCCCTAGGTCGCCGTTCAGAGATGCCTTTCATCCGTTCGATCTCGGTAGTATTTATCGAGTTCTTCCGTGGTGTACCTGTGCTATCACTGTTCTTCATGGGCTCAGTGATGTTGCCTCTCTTCTTCGCGGAGGGAACCAACGTCGACAAGCTGATCCGTGTTTGGCTGGTACTCATATTCTTCATGTCAGGCTACATGGCTGAGGTGTTCCGTGGTGGTTTTGCAGCGGTCCCTTCTGGTCAATATGAAGCGGCAGACTCTATCGGTCTTAGCTACTGGCAGAAGATTCTCCTTATTATCCTGCCACAGGTGATTAAGGTCTCGATGCCAAATATCCTGGCAACATTTGTCATGCTGTTTAAGAACACCACGTTCTTGTTGATCATCGGTATTCCAGAAGTGGTACAGACACTTCAAACAGCACTTTCTAACTCTTACTGGTTAGGTGGCCACGCACTTGAAGGCTACCTGTTCGTGTTCTTCGTCTTCTGGGCAAGCTGTTTCAGCATGTCAGTACTTGCACGTCGTATCGAACGCCAAATGAACACTGATAAGCGAGGCTAAAATGACCGCGATTAAGTCAGCAGCAGACTCTGAAGAAATCATCGTAATTGAGAACCTAAACAAGTGGTACGGTAACTTTCACGTACTGCGTGATATCAACCTTCGCGTTAAGAAGGGCGAGCGTATTGTTATCTGTGGCCCATCAGGCTCTGGTAAATCAACTACGATTCGCTGTATCAACCGCCTAGAGGAGTTCCAAGAGGGATCTCTCGTTGTTGATGGTGTCGAGATGATTGAAGATGTGAAAAACATTGAGCGCATTCGTAAGGATGTTGGCATGGTGTTCCAGCACTTCAACCTATTCCCACACCTAACCATCCTTGAGAACCTAACCCTAGGTCCTATCTGGGTGCAGAAGAAGCCAAAAGCGGAAGCGGAAGAGATCGCTATGAAGTATCTCGAGCGCGTAAAAATCCCTGATCAGGCTGATAAATACCCAGGCCAGCTTTCAGGTGGCCAGCAACAGCGTGTAGCGATTGCGCGTTCACTCTGTATGAACCCAAACATCATGCTATTTGATGAGCCAACCTCAGCACTTGATCCAGAGATGATCAAAGAGGTACTGGATGTAATGGTAGAGCTTGCTGAAGATGGCATGACCATGCTCTGTGTAACACACGAGATGGGCTTTGCTAAGAAGGTAGCGGACCGAGTGATCTTTATGGATGCGGGCCAGATTGTTGAAGAGAACGAACCTAACGAGTTCTTCAACAACCCTCAGAATGAGCGAACTAAGCTCTTCCTAAGCCAGATTTTAGGTCACTAAACTAACTCATCTAAGCGCAAGCTTAGAACTCGCCACAAAGCGGCTGCGACCATTGGGTTTCAGCCGCTTTTTTGTCGCCTGTAGCCAACAGATAGTGAAGCTTGGCAAAGGCGGCTTCTGGGGTCATATCAAAGCCATCTAGGGCACCAAGCTCAACCAGCAACGAACCTGTTGCGTAGGTACCTTGAACGACTCGACCTCGCTGACACTGTGTCATATTCACTAACAGCACCCCCTTATTAGCCGCGCGCTTTAAGCCCTCGGCAAGATCACTAGACTGCATGGGAATATTGCCAGAGCCAAAACTCAAAAGAATGATCGCTTCTAACCGACTATCAGCCAACAGTGCATCCACTTGCGATGCCGGAATACCTGGATAGATAAGCAGGGTAGCGACAGAACCCGGTTTAAAAGTTGGTAGATTCTCAAATAGCGCTGAAGCCGACTCAACACTAACTGCCGCTGATTTAATCAAGCCATTAGGACAAGCAAAGGCCTCCAGCCCTTGTGCATCAACTTTACGAACTCGATTACCTTGCAATAACTTGCCGCCAAAACAGACACTCACCCCAGGAAGTTCGCGTCTTGTTAGGAAATGGAGTGAATCAACGAGGTTTGTCTCGGCATCACTCCCCTCAGTGCCAAGGGGATATTGTGACCCGGTTACCGCTACCGGCTTATCAAATCCACGCAGTGCAAAACTGAGCATCGAGGATGTGTAGGCGAGAGTGTCTGTTCCGTGAATGATAAGAAACGCGCCATACTCATTACGGTTGTCTGCTATAGCAGAGAGGATTCGACTCCAATCGGTTACAGCCAAATCAGAGCTGTCTATCAAAGGGGCCAGATCGAGCACCGAAAAGTTAAAATCGGTCGCCTCTTCAACCAGGTCCATAATCCGCGCTTCAAGTTCGCCTGAAGGCTCCAACCCCAAAGGCCCCTCGACCATTCCGAAAGTACCACCCGTATTAACGATAAGAATGCGTTTCATTACTCACCCCGCAAAAGGAAGCCCGCTGTGTTAAGTGCTAATTTGCCAATCTCTTGATCAGCTAGCAACTCTGAAACAAATAATTTGTGCTTATCTTGAACTGTGCGATACCAAACAGGGTCTGATCCGGAAAAGTAAGCGGTGTCCATCAGAGGCAGTAATTTCAGCAGTAGCTTCTCGTAGTCAGCTACTAACTCCTGTGCCGGTGTGCCTAATTGTCGTAACACAGAAATTAGACGCTCAATTGCGGAACAGAGCACCGTTGTTACCTTAGGTGTCTGCGTAACCAACAGCAGTTCAAAACAGCGTTGCCAGGAGATGGTGAGCTCCACTGCTAACCGTTTAATCGACTCTGTGTCTGGTTTATCCACTACTAGATTGGGCAGCTCTGGAACGGGTGGGTGCTCAAATTTTAACTCTTGGCCCCGTTGAGCTTTACTGCGCTGGCCAATCCAGACAGGAATCTCGCCTGCAATTTCGGTGGCAAGCGTCAGTAGCGCACTTGCGTCGCCCGCTTTTAACTCAAGTTCGATCTCTGAGATTGGCTCTATGCGATTGCCAGTTCTTACCTCACCCTGATCACAGGCGATCTCAACAACGCTTTCACCTCTGTTAACCAACCAAGTCGTGCGTTTAAAGTTGGTTGAGAAAACAGGATAGAGCTGTTCAACATCGACCGTTTCGGGAAGGTTGGGACGTAACAGATCTAAGTCGAGATTTGGCCCTGCCAATGGCCACTCAAGCTCACCTCGATTGGAGAGACCGGAGGCATCTGTTGTCCCTGCAGTTTTCAACGTTTGCAGCCACTGCTCACCGGATTTTCTGACGCGAAGCGCTATCTTTAGAGACTTCAAGCTCTCCTCGGGGGTATCATAGTAGAGGTTGAGCAGTAACTTCTGCTCGGCAGGCACCCCGTTGAGTAGCGGAATATCTTTAAAGGTTGTGATGGTGGTCGGAAGACAACCCAGTTTTAACTCTAGCTCTCTCATGATCTCGCAAGCAGCAAATAAAATTTGTCATAGTCTATCAACAACTAATGACCCAATCTGCTTAAAGAGCTAAAGTGATTCAAAGTTTTGAGGTCTATTTACATGCCAATGCCACCCAAACCCATTGAGATGATAAGCGAGCTGATTGCCCGCCCCTCGATCAGCTCAACCTCCGTTCAGTGGAATCAACCTAACCTTGGGGTGATTGAGCTGCTGCACAGCTGGTTAGAGGGGTTAGGATTTAGTTGTGAAGTGATGCAGGTTCCTGGCGAGCCTGGTAAAGCGAACCTTATTGCGACTCTCGGCCAAGGGCCCGGGGGGCTTGTACTTTCTGGCCATACCGACACGGTACCCTGTGATCCTGAGCTTTGGAAATCGGATCCATTCAAAGTGGTAGAGCGTGACCAGAAACTCTATGGCCTTGGCACCTGTGACATGAAAGGGTTTCTTGCACTCGCTGTAGAGGCTGCAAAAACCTATAAGGATACGCCGCTAAAAGCCCCTCTCATTATTCTTGCTACTGCAGACGAAGAGTCCTCGATGTCGGGCGCGAAAGCACTTGTAGATGCCGGCCGACCCAAAGCGCGCGTTGCTGTGATTGGTGAGCCCACGGGGTTAAAACCGATTCGCATGCATAAAGGAATGATGATGGAGGCTGTTCGTATTGAAGGTCAGTCTGGACACTCATCCGATCCCTCCCTGGGCGCGAATGCCTTAGAGGCGATGCACAGCGTCATGGGTGAGCTACTCACGATTCGCCAAGAGCTTCAGGCCAACTATAGAAACAGCAGTTTCAAGATCGATGTACCAACCATGAACTTTGGCTGCATCCACGGTGGTGATAATCCAAACCGCATCTGTGGCCAATGTGAGATGGAGTTTGATCTTCGCCCGTTACCAGGCATGTCGATGGACGGCTTGCGCAACATGATTAGCGAGCGACTGCACCCCATTGAAGCGAAGCATCGAGTCGAGCTTAATGTGCGCTCTCTCTTTCCGGGAATTCCTCCCTTTGAGCAGAGTGAAACCGAGTTTGTATCGGTAGTTGAGAAGCTTACTGGGCATAAGGCACAAGCTGTTGCCTTTGGTACGGAAGCCCCATTTTTACAGCAGATGGGTATGGAGACGCTGGTGCTTGGACCTGGCTCAATAAACCAAGCGCATCAGCCCGATGAGTATCTAGCGCTAGACCAGTTAGCGCCGACCCTCGATCTGTTGCATAATCTGATTAATCGATACTGTGTTGAAGGCTGTTAGGAATGGATACAGCGAATTACGTAAGTTGGTTTAGGCACTCATCGCCATACATTCACGCCCACAGGGGGAAAACCTGTGTGATGATGTTGAATGGTGAAGCGGTAGAGAGTGAAAACTTCTCCAACATCATACATGACATTGCTCTGCTTAACGGGTTAGGCGTACGCCTAATACTTGTCCATGGTGCTCGTCCACAGATCGATGCTCGCCTGGAAGCGGCTGGCAAAGAGGTGCAGTTGCATCACGATCAGCGCATTACCAGCCCTGATATTCTTGGCGAGGTGATCGCTGCTGTTGCGAGCGTTAGAACTCAATTTGAAGCACAACTCTCGATGAGTCTGGCCAATACTCCGATGCATGGCACCAAGATTCGTGTGGTGAGTGGAAACTATGTAACAGCGAAGCCTCTCGGTGTTCTCGATGGCATCGATATGGGGTTAACCGGAGAGTTGCGTAGGGTAGATTCTGAGGCGATCAAATCGCAGCTCAATCTCAACAACATCGTGTTGATCTCAAACCTAGGTTATTCACCAACGGGGGAGATCTTCAACCTCAGTGTTGAAGAGGTTGCGGTAAATGTTGCCAGTGCCGTTGAAGCAGACAAGCTGATTCTATTCGGTTCTCAGCAAGGGATTCGTGATAGCCAGGGCGATTTAAGAAGCGAGCTATTAGCAGAGACCGCAAAGCGTCTAGTTACTCACTACCTCGCTAACATTGAGGATCCGACCGAGCCTCACTCTGAGATCGCTTGTCTATTGGGTGCTGCAGCAGATGCCTGTGCACGTGGCGTGCCACGTTGTCACCTTGTCAGCTATCTAGAGGATGGCGCGCTACTGACCGAGCTTTTCACACGTGACGGTTATGGCACCATGGTCAGCCGTCAAAGTTATGAGCTGGTGCGTGAAGCCAACTTCGATGATGTGGGCGGGATTCTAGAGGTGCTCGAACCTCTTGAGCGAAATGGCACGCTCGTGAAACGCTCTCGTGAGCTACTCGAAGCGGAGATCGAACGTTTCTCTGTAATTGAACGTGATGGCACGATTATCGGGTGTGCAGCCCTCTACCCATTTGCGGATGAGCAGGTCGGCGAACTCGCTGGCATTGCTGTTGCTGATGAGTACCGTGGGGGCGATCGTGGTGATGTGCTTTTTGAACATATTGCTGAGCGCGCTAAAGCCCAGGGTTTGAAGCAACTCTTTGTACTGACAACACGAACAGCACACTGGTTCTTAGAGCGTGGCTTCGTGGAAAAAGGGCTGTCTGAACTGCCAACCCAACGCCAAGAGCTCTATAACTTTCAACGCAACTCTAAGGTCTTCTTCAGACCCTTAGATTAAACCTGTCCAGCAGGAAGGCGGAGTCGTATTTCGGCTCCGCCCAGTTCTGAAATACCTATCTCAACACCGCCGTCATAACTGCTGACAATATCCGTCACGACAGCGAGTCCAATGCCTTGCCCAGGTTTGGATGTATCAAGCCGTGCACCGCGTTCAAGCACAACACTGTGCTCCTCATTTGAGATAGCACGACCATCATTTTCAATGACAATCTCCAGCCACTCCTCGTCAGCGTTCGCCGTGATTCGCACCGCTTGTTCACAATATTTAAAAGCGTTCTCTATAAGGTTACCGAGCATCTCCATCAGGTCGCGCTCATCACCGGCAAAGAATTGATTCAAACCTTCACGTTCAATCTCGATACCCTTGGCGGCATAGACTCGGTTTAAGGCGTTTACAATGCGATCCACTGCCAATAGCAAACTCACAGGTTGCGCCAGCGCTTTGCCTTTAGATTTAACGGCACGACTCAACTGATACTGAACGATCTGGGTCATGCGATCACCCTGCTCATCCACCAAGCGACGGTAACTAGAGAGGGTGTGAGATTCCGTAGCGGCCCCTTTAATAACGGCCAGCGGAGTTTTCAAACTGTGCGCCAAATCACCTAGCGTGTTGCGGTAACGCTCACGCTGTTTACGCTCGGTCTCAATAAGGCGATTGAGGTTAAGGGTGACGCGCTGCACCTCTTGTGGGTAAACCCCCGCAAGCTTCTCTGCATCGCCCTTTTCAATACTTGATAGATCATCTGCAAGGCTCTGAAGCGGTTTCAAACCCCAACGCAGAATGACAAACTGAAGCAATATCGCCAATAGGTAGACGGCGATTAGCCAACCCCAAAGCTGAGTTTGAAAGGCGCGAAGCTCCTCCATGGAAGCGGCATCAGAGTGCACTATAGCGATGGTGTAGCGATACTCTTTCGACTCGATCTCCCACACCAACGGATAGACATAAACATACACAGAATCTGACTTTAGGTGCTGAAATCGGCTACTACCTGGATCTGGCTGAATAGCCGCCAGGCGTTGGATGAACTCTTCACCCAACAAGGCGCTGGATTCAGACTGCCAACGCATTAAACCTACAGCATCGAATACTAAGCCTGACAATCCAGATTGAACCTGACTAAAACGTGGCTCTTGGAGGCGGCGCGGTAACACTAAGGCGCCATCCACAAGCTCAGCTGACCCCAAAATAGCGTAAGTATGTAGCTGGGCTTGGGAGCGCTCAGATGCGATAACGCTACCCTCAAACGCACGCTGTAGGGCTGCGCCAGCAAAGATAATTAGGATAGGGAGTAGGACAATAGATGCCCACAAAAGACGAGTTTGTAGCGATCCGGGCACCCAAACGATGCCCTTGAACCAACTATTCAGTAGCTTCCAGCGCAAATCGGTAGCCCAAGCCACGAACCGTCATAATCGGATTAAGTGTTGAATCGGGATCGAGCTTTTGGCGCAGACGACGCACAAAAACCTCCAATACATTGGAGTCACGATCATAGTCTTGATGGTAGAGGTGTTCGGTCAGCTCACCTTTAGAGATAGTTTTGCCGGCATGAATCATCAAATACTCAAGGGTACGGTACTCATAACTGGTCAGCTTAATCTCATCTCCATGAACCAAAACTGCACGCGCGACTGTATCAAGCGTAATGGGGCCATAGTTCATCTGAGGGGATGCATGCCCTGCCGCACGACGAAGCAGTGCATTAACACGAGCATGTAACTCTTCCATGTGGAACGGTTTAACAAGGTAGTCATCCGCTCCGGCTTCAAGGCCTTCGACCTTATCTTGCCAATCACCACGAGCAGTCAGAATAAGCACTGGCAAAGGGCGTTGGGCTCTGCGCCACTCACGAATCACATCAAGACCAGAGAGACCCGGAAGCCCTATATCGACAATGGCCAAGTCGTAGTCATATTCGCTGCCCATGTAGACAGCCTCTTTGCCATCAGCACACTCTTCGACCGTATAAGCTTTAGAGTTCAGACCGGTAAGTAGCTGGCGACGTAGATCTGGATCATCTTCAACGACAAGGAGTTTCATTTAGGGTTCACCTCTACCGCTGTTGCTGATTCAACAGTCTCAGCTGGCTGAGCCGTCTCTACCGGTTTGGTATCTTCAATAGGCTTAGGCGGTTCAATCGGTTTGACGATATCACCATTAGCCGCATCTACGACCACATCTTTAACGCGACCATCGTTAACGATACGAATATTGAAGTGCAGTCCTGACTCATCCTGAACCTCTTCGGCCTTAACAACCTCACCGCCAAAAGCTTCGATAACAATATCAGCCGCCATTTTAAGGTCGATAGGGAGCTGTGCAGCTGCGGCACTTGCTTCTGCACCACTGACAGGAGCTGCAGGCATTACGACCGCTGTGTCTGTGACAGGTTTTTCTGTAACAGCTACTTTAGAAGGCGTCGCAGACTCAGTCGCAACAGCTGGTTTAGTGAGCACGGCATCTGAATCGGCCGCAAAACTAGGTGTAGATAGAGCCACACAGCCTAGCAAATAGAGGGTAACAAGTTGTTTCAAACAATAACTCCAACAACGAGTGCACTAATAATAAGAACATACTAACCTTATGCATATTAATTGAGTCTGAATCAGAGCAAAAGTTTCAATTTGATGAATATTCAATAACTGCCGTGAACTGCTTAGCAGCTGTTTAAAACTCGGTTTCTGATATACTGATTCGATAATTTTTTGACTGATAACGATAGAGAGATAAGAGATGCCACAATATCGTTCAAAAACTTCTACCGCAGGCCGCAATATGGCGGGTGCACGTGCCCTATGGCGTGCAACAGGTATGAAGGATGATGACTTCCACAAACCTATTATTGCTGTAGCGAACTCGTTCACCCAGTTTGTACCAGGTCACGTTCACCTTAAAGACATGGGCCAATTGGTTGCTCGTGAGATCGAACGTGCGGGCGGTGTAGCAAAAGAGTTCAATACCATCGCGGTTGATGATGGTATCGCAATGGGCCATGACGGCATGCTCTACTCACTACCAAGCCGAGACATTATTGCAGACTCAGTTGAGTACATGGTCAACGCACACTGTGCTGATGCGATCGTATGTATCTCAAACTGTGATAAGATCACACCAGGGATGATGATGGCTGCAATGCGCCTCAATATCCCAGTAATCTTTGTTACCGGCGGCCCAATGGAAGCGGGTAAAACTAAGCTTGCTGAGCACAAACTCGATCTTGTCGACGCAATGGTGCTAGCTGCAGATCCAACAGCATCAGATGAGAAAGTAGATGCAGTAGAGCGTTCAGCTTGTCCTACCTGTGGTTCATGTTCAGGCATGTTCACTGCGAACTCTATGAACTGTCTTGCGGAGTCACTCGGTCTTGCACTGCCAGGCAACGGTACTGTTGTAGCCACTCACGCTGATCGTAAAGAGCTATTCCTAGAAGCGGGTCGTCGTATTGTTGAGATGACTAAGCGCTACTACGAACAGGATGACGAGCGCGTACTTCCGCGCAGCGTTGGCTTTAAAGCGTTCGAAAACGCGATTACTCTTGATATCGCAATGGGTGGTTCAACTAACACTATTCTTCACCTTCTTGCGATTGCTCAGGAAGCTGAAATCGACTTTACCCTGGCCGATATCGATCGCCTTTCTCGCGTTGTACCACAGCTGTGTAAAGTTGCACCAAACACACCTAAGTACCACATCGAAGATGTTCACCGTGCCGGTGGCATCATGGCGATTCTTGGTGAATTGGATCGCGCTGGCAAACTTCATACAGATGTACCGCATGTAGCGGGTGAAAACATGGCAGAGGTCCTAAACAAGTGGGACATCATGCGTGCTCCAACACCTGAAGTTGTTGAGTTCTATAAAGCGGGTCCTGCGGGCATTCCAACACAGGAAGCATTTAGCCAAGCAACGCGTTGGCCATCACTCGATGGTGATCGTGCTGAAGGCTGTATCCGCTCTGCTGAACATGCATTCTCGCAAGAGGGTGGCCTCGCGGTTCTATTTGGCAACCTTGCTCAAGATGGCTGTGTTGTCAAAACTGCCGGCGTAGACGATTCGATTCTTGTTTTCGAAGGCCCTGCACATGTCACTGAGTCTCAGGATGAAGCGGTAGACCACATCCTTAATGACAAAGTTAAAGCGGGTGATGTAGTCATCGTGCGTTACGAAGGCCCTAAAGGCGGCCCTGGTATGCAGGAGATGCTCTACCCAACTTCATACATCAAGTCTAAAGGCCTAGGTAAAGCCTGTGCGCTTCTTACTGATGGTCGTTTCTCTGGTGGTACTTCAGGCCTATCAATTGGCCACGTATCTCCAGAAGCAGCGGGTGGCGGTAACATCGGTCTTGTTCAAGATGGTGATCTGATTCGCATCGATATCCCTAACCGCTCAATCAACGTCCTGGTTAGCGATGAAGAGCTCGTAACTCGCCGTGCAGCGCAAGATGCTGCTGGTTGGAAGCCTGCTAAAGAGCGTCCACGTAAGGTTTCAGCAGCGCTTAAAGCGTATGCGAAGCTTGTAACTGCTGCCGACAAAGGCGCAGTACGTGATCTTAGCCAGCTAGACTAAGATCCAACCCCTACAAAAAACCCGCTTCATAGAGCGGGTTTTTTATTGGGCTATTAATCTCAATTAATAATCAGAGCATCGCCTTCAAGAAGCGTCCGGTTTCAGAACCCTTGGTCGCTGCAACTTCTTCAGGCGTGCCAGTCGCGATGATCTGGCCACCGCCACTGCCACCTTCAGGGCCCAAATCGACTATCCAATCCGCTGTCTTAATAACATCCAAGTTGTGCTCAATAACAACAATAGTATTGCCATGATCACGCAGACGATTCAGAACCGTTAGGAGCTGCTCAATGTCGTAGAAGTGTAGACCGGTAGTTGGCTCATCGAGAATGTAGAGTGTTTTGCCGGTATCACGTTTAGAGAGCTCTTTCGCTAGCTTCACACGCTGAGCTTCACCGCCTGAAAGAGTTGTAGCGGCCTGACCCAAGCGAATGTAGCTAAGACCCACATCTATCAAGGTCTGTAGACGGCGAGCTAGCGCCGGAATTGCATCAAAGAACTGACGCGCATCTTCGACAGTTAGATCTAGCACTTCATGGATGTTCTTGCCCTTGTACTGCACTTCTAAGGTTTCACGGTTGTAGCGCTTACCCTTACACACATCACAAGGTACATAGACATCCGGCAGGAAGTGCATCTCTACTTTAATAACACCGTCGCCCTGACAAGCTTCACAGCGACCGCCCTTCACGTTAAAGCTGAATCGACCTGGCTGGTAACCACGCGAGCGTGCCTCTTGGGTACCCGAGAAGAGTTCGCGAATCTGCGTAAAGATACCTGTGTAGGTGGCTGGGTTAGAGCGGGGTGTTCTTCCGATTGGGCTCTGATCAATATCAATCACCTTATCGAAATGGTCCATGCCCTTGATCTTTTTATATGGCGCAGGTGTTAAGGTCGTTGCGTTGTTCAGCGCCGTCGCAGCAAGCGGATAGAGGGTGTTGTTAATCAGGGTCGATTTACCGGAACCCGATACACCCGTGATACAAGTGAAGAGTCCAACTGGAATCTCAAGGTCGACATCCTTAAGGTTGTTACCTGAAGCGCCTTCCAATATTAATGACTTTTTAGGGTCTCGCTTCTGACGTTTTTCAGGTACTCGAATACCACGTTCACCACTCAGATACTGACCCGTAAGTGAGCGCTTGCTAGCAAGGATATCTTCGTAACTACCTTCACCTACCACTTCGCCGCCATGGACACCTGCGCCAGGGCCTATATCGATAATATGATCGGCTCTGCGGATTGCATCCTCGTCATGCTCTACAACAATCACTGTGTTACCAAGGTCACGAAGGTGCTCAAGGGTTTTAAGAAGACGTTCGTTATCGCGCTGATGAAGGCCAATCGATGGCTCATCAAGGATATACATGACGCCCACAAGGCCTGCACCAATTTGACTCGCCAGACGAATACGCTGGGCTTCACCACCAGAGAGCGTCTCTGCGCTGCGCTCTAGAGATAGATAGTCCAAACCGACATTAACTAGGAAGCTTAGGCGCTCACGAATCTCTTTTAAGATCTTATCTGCGATCTCACCCTGTTTGCCTGTGAGCTCTAAACCATCAAAGTAGTTAAGCGCACCACCGATAGGAAGCTTAACAAGTTCAGGGAGCGTCTTCTCATCGATAAAAACATGACGCGCTTCACGGCGAAGGCGGCTACCTTCACAACTTGGACAGGGCTGCATGTTGATATATTTAGAGAGGTCTTCGCGCACCATCTCCGACTCTGTCTCACGGTAGCGACGCTCAAGGTTATTCAAAACACCTTCAAAGGGGTGTGATTTCGAAATGATATCGCCGCGATCATTAAGGTAACGGAAGGGCACAGCCTCATCACCCGAACCATTGAGGATAACCTCCTGGTGCTTCTTTGAGAGCTTCTCAAAGGGGGTATCGATATCGAAACCGTAGTGTTCAGCAACCGCCTTGAGTTGCTGAAAGTAGTAGAGGGTTCGGCGGTCCCAACCACGAATGGCACCTTCACTAAGCGTCAATGAGCCATCCTGCACAACCTTCGCTGGGTCAAAGTACTGACGGACACCTAAGCCATCACAGCTTGGACAGGCACCGTGAGGGTTGTTGAACGAAAATAGGCGCGGCTCCAACTCTTGAATCGAGTGGCCACACTTAGGACAAGCAAAACGTGCAGAGAAAATAATCTCTTCGCCCTCGCCATCCATCCAATCAACAGTCGCAAGACCATCGGTCAGATTGATCGCTGTCTCAAATGACTCAGCTAAACGCTGTTGGAGATCGTCACGCACTTTGAATCGGTCGATCACAACATCGATACGGTGCTTCTTGTTCTTATCGAGTGCCGGTGCTTCATCAAGATCACACACCACTCCATCAATGCGCGCCCGAACAAAACCCTGCGAACGCAGCTCGTTTAGGGTATGTAAGTGCTCACCTTTGCGGTCCTGCACCACCGGCGCTAGAAGCATCAGTTTTGACCCCTCAGGTAGAGCCAGAACTTGATCGACCATCTGACTGATCGTCTGAGCTTTTAAGGGCAAGCCGTGATCTGGACAGCGCGGCTCACCTGCACGTGCAAACAGCAGTCGCAGATAGTCATAAATTTCGGTAATGGTACCCACCGTTGAACGTGGGTTGTGTGAAGTCGACTTCTGCTCAATTGAGATCGCCGGTGAAAGACCCTCAATATGGTCTACGTCTGGCTTCTCCATCATCGAAAGAAACTGACGAGCGTAAGTAGAGAGCGACTCAACATAACGGCGCTGGCCCTCAGCATAGAGCGTATCGAAGGCTAAAGATGATTTACCTGAGCCGGATAAACCTGTAACAACGACCAACTTATCTCGAGGTATCTCAAGATCGATATTTTTGAGGTTGTGGGTCCGCGCACCGCGCACCAGAATCTTATCCATTACCGCTCCAAAGCAGGTCGAAAAACGAGCATTATACCATGCAGTCATGCCACTCTGACGACTTATAAACGATTACTTTTTAAGCCTGAAGATGCAGAAAATCGAGCTAGGCTAATGATTTTCAACCACGCAATTTCAGACAAATTTGAGACTTGGAATATTTGCATACGAATACGGCTGATTCAGTGGATTTGATCTGTTAGGATAGACGGATTAAGAAAAGATTTTTGTCCGGAGAATAAGATGGCACGCGGTATAAACAAGGTAATTCTAGTTGGTAACATTGGGGGCGACCCTGAAACGCGCTTTATGCCAAATGGCAGCGCGGTAACTAACATTACGCTAGCAACAAGTGACTCTTGGAAAGACAAGCAGTCTGGCCAGATGCAAGAGCGTACCGAATGGCACCGTGTTGTATTCTTCAATCGTCTTGCTGAGATCGCAGGTGAATACCTACGTAAAGGCTCTAAAGTGTATGTCGAAGGCTCACTTCGCACACGCAAATGGCAGGGCCAGGATGGCCAGGATCGCTACACGACTGAGATCGTAGCGAGCGAAATGCAGATGCTAGACGGCCGTGGCGGCGACTCTAACGGTGGCGGTTACCAGCAACAAGGCGGTAACGCTGGTTATGGTCAGCAGCAGGGTGGCGGTGCTCCAATGCAACAGACACCTCGTCAGCAGGCTCCACAGCAGCAAGCGCCTATGCAACAGCAGCAACCACCTGCGTTTGATGACTTCGATGACGACATCCCTTTTTAATCGAGCGAGATATCGTCAGCTCAGAAGCCACCTCTTGGGTGGCTTTTTTGTGCACAGCCAATTTATATAGGAATAGCCCAAGATGTTGTTGCTAGATATACCGACTGCATACTTCACAGGCATGGTGACCGGTGCGTCACTTATCGCAGCGATTGGCGCACAGAATGCCTTTGTGCTGAGCCAGGGTGTGCGTAGAGAATATCATTGGCAGATCGGACTCACCTGCTCGCTCATCGATACCCTTCTCATATTTGCTGGTGTCATGGGGATGGGAGCACTGATATCGGCGTCACCTGTCTTCCTTTCAATAGCAACCTGGGGTGGCGCCGCATTTCTTATCCTATATGGTTTAAAGGCGCTGTTAGCCGCACTAAAGAATAGTTCGCTAGAGGCCAAAGGCGGTGGCTTCAAAACCTTAAAAAGTGCTGTCCTTGCCACTATGGCTTTAAGTCTTCTCAACCCGCACGTCTATTTGGATACAGTGGTTCTATTGGGCAGCCTTGGGGGACGATACCAAGGCGATGAAAGCTACTGGTTTGCCGCGGGCGCCTCATCATTCTCAGTCATCTGGTTCTTTTCGATCAGTTTTGGCGCACGAGTACTTACGCCGCTCTTTAAAAATCCAAACGCTTGGCGCATTCTCGATCTATTGGTCTGCATTACAATGTGGAGCATTGCTGCAATGTTAATTTCAGATGCGCTAGCGCACTAATTAGGAAAGATAGATGGACGCTGCTCAATGGTGGATCTTCCTACCGGCCTGTATTGGAATGAACTTCTTTCCCGGCCCCAACAATTTGATTGCACTGATTCACGGGACACGCACTACGCTGCTGAAGTCATTTATCGCAGGTCTTGCTCGCCTACCGGTGATGGTGGTGATGCTCTTCCTCTTAGCAATAGGACTAGAAGCGCTTTTAGCACTGAGTGAGAATGCCTTTTATGTAATGCGCTTTATCGGAGCGGGTTATCTACTCTATATGGCGTGGCAATCACTGCGCGCGCACGTCAACTTAAACGCTGTCGATGCAAAAGAGATTGGTATTCTAGCGATGGCTCGCTCTGAAGCATTAGTCGCTTCAACAAACCCTAAGCTAATCCTAATCTTTACCGCTTTCTTTCCACAGTTCATGGATCCAAAGGGAGATATCCCTGCACAGGTTTCACTGATGGGCGCGACCTTTATCGTGATCGAAGCGGGCGCCATCCTCTTTTACGCTGGCGGGGGACGCTGGTTACAGAAGAAGCTGACCGATGAGAAGAACACCAAATGGTTGGCACGTTTTACAGCAACGGCGCTTACCGCTGCTGCCTGCCTTATCCTAATCCCTTAAAGGGCCATTAAACCCTGCCACAGGAGTCGCAGCGCCAGCAGGGTAATAACAAGTCGGAACAGTTGATTGAACCGCTCAGACGAAATTTTGTGAAGAATATTTAGGCCGACCCAGGTGCCAACGGCGCCCGAGAGAATCATTAAAGCGATTAGCGGTAACCACTCAATAAACGAGAATCCTACAAACGCAAAGACGACACCTTTGAGTAGATGCTGCCCTGTTAATGCGGCCGCCATCGTCGCTACTTTAGTCAGTTTATCTGCCCCCGTGCGGTAGACAATACCACCCACCAATGGCCCTGTTGCACCAACAAACATTGAGATAATCGTCGTTAAGACCCCAGCAATAACCGCACCTCTCGGTGACAACCCCTCCCCCTTAGGCTTGGGACCCCAAACAATCCAAAGTATGAAGAGACCCACAGCAATTTGAATCATCGTGAGGGGCAGTTGAACCACAATCATCGATGCGATTAATGCGCCGATGACTGCTCCGATCATAAACTGGGTTATCAGCACACGATCTATGTGGCGCCAGGTCAGCAGAGCACGATTAAAGTTTGAGCCGAACTGAACAAGCCCATGCACAGGAATCAGTGCAGCAACGGGCATCATCTGTGCCATAACAGCCAAAAGCAGTGCACCACCACCGATGCCCAGAGTGGCTGTCAGCAGCGAGGTACCACCCGCTAGAGTGACTAGAAAGAGTGATTCCGTCAGCGTTAGAGAATCTGGTAGTAGCGTAATTAGCGAGTCGAACAATTAATGAACCACCTGCTTAGGTGCCGCATTAGGCTGAGCTATCCAGGTGGGCCAATGTTCACTGTGCCACTGCGCAACGGTAAAGAGCTGGCGAACAATCCCCAACCACTGTCGCGCATTCATACGTGGCATCGGCAGTGACGCGCGCGCTTCATCTTTAAAGAGAACGATATCTAGCTTTTCCGGCGAAACGGTCAAATCGACACGGTTCACCAGCCACTCAGGTGTGTTCTGTTCAGCAAGTACCGGGGGCTCTTGAACCTGCTTTTGACGAGCACGCTCCTGGCTAAACCCCTGCAAATTAGACGACTCTGGAACTCCGCTGGTCTCTTGCTCTAATGCTTTAACCATCGCTTCGATCAAGCGATTTAAAAGACGATAGGTCAACCAGATAACGCGTTTTTCACCCTCAGCTGTCTCGATCACCATCCGAATCCGGTCCTGCTCAGGAGAGTACTCTGTAGTGAAACGAGTGATTTGTAGCGAGTCAGACATTACTTAAACAGACCTTAGATGAAGGGTACAAAAGGGACGCAACCCGATAGTGCAAGAAGAAGAGCTGAAATTAAAAAAATGCGCATAAATAATCCATCTAACAAAAACTTAAATCGATACTAAACAGTATAAAAGGTGATCTATCCGATTGGATAGCAGAGTGCTATAAAAAGCAGATATTAAATCCCAAAGAGGGTCGTGATATGCAAGGTAATAAGAATAACGCTCCACTTGTAATTCCTCAGGTCGCATTTGATTGGTACGACGAATATGCACATGGCGATATCTCGCGACGCACCTTTCTAGCTCGGCTTGGTACACTCGGCATTGCTGGCTTAACACTTGGCACGATGACAGCGGCACTCACTCAAAACTACGCCCTGGCTGAACAGATCTCTTTTAATGATCCCGATATTAAAGGTCGCTATGTTGAGTTCGACTCACCAAATGGCCACGGCAAAGGGCGTGGCTACCTAGTCGTTCCTAAAGGGGTAGATGAGATGAATGAGGCGCCAACCGTACTGGTTGCTCATGAAAACCGCGGCCTCAACCCATATATCGAAGATGTCGCAAGACGCCTCGCGAAAGCTGGATATATCGCCTTCGCCCCAGACGCACTATTCCCTCTAGGCGGTTACCCAGGTAACGATGATGAGGGCCGCACCATGCAGAAAACCCTGGACGGTGAAAAGATTGTTGCTGACTTTATTGCAGCGGGTCGCTTCCTGAAAAATCACACCTTCAGTAGCGGCAAGCTGGGCATGGTTGGCTTCTGTTTCGGGGGTTATCTAGTGAATCAGCTCGCGATCGATTTAGGCGATGATCTAGACGCCGGCGTTCCCTTCTATGGCACTCCAGCAAAATCCGGCTTTGAGAAGATCACTGCACCACTGCAGATGCATTTTGCAGCGCTGGATCAACGCGTGAATGGCACCTGGGTCGACTACCAACCCATCCTCGATCAGCTAGGTAAAACCTATACTGCACACACCTATGCAGATGTGAACCACGGCTTCCACAATGACTCGACTGCCCGTTACAACGAAGCGGCGGCTGAGCTGGCTTGGCAACGGACGTTGGAGTTCTTTAAAGAGCACCTAGCGTAAAATAGAAGCGGTTGACAGGCTGAAAGCCTGTCAACCGCTGTTTTCGGCTACATAAAACTCTCTATCGGTGTATAAGGATCCGCTGTTCCAGCCGGCACTTTCTCGTTAGTATTAAGCGATCAGCTTATATGGACCACCTATGTACCAGCTACCTGAATTCACCCACAACTCAACGCTCAGCAAAATCGCCATCCTAACCAGTGGCGGTGACTCGCCTGGGATGAACCCTGCAATACGGGCACTGGTTCGCACGGCGAATAAATTCGATATTGAAGTAGTGGGTGTTCATCGTGGCTATGCTGGCCTTATTGAAGAGGACTTTGAATCCCTAGGGAATCGCTCTGTCAGTGGCCTATGCCATCGCGGTGGAACGCACCTTCGCAGCGCCCGCTGTCTCAGTTTCCATCAATCAGAGACGCGCTCCAAAGCCGCAGAAATTCTACACAAACATCAAATCGATGCCTTGGTGGTGATTGGCGGTGATGGCTCACTCACTGGTGCACACTTGTTGGCACAAGAGCACAACATTCGTGTCATTGGTCTTCCGGGCACTATTGATAATGACATCTTCGGTACCGACGACAGCATTGGCTTTGATACTGCGGTGACCACTGCCGTGGAGGCGGTCGATAAAATTAGCGATACCGCAGCATCGCATGATCGCCACTTTCTAGTTGAAGTGATGGGCCGCAACTCAGGTGCATTAGCAACACAGGTCGCACTCGCAGCGGGGGCTGAGATGGTGATCATCCCAGAGCATAAAAAGGGGATTCAAGAGGTAAGTCAGATGCTTGCTGAGAGTCGTCGCGAAGGGGGCGAGAGCAGTGGCATCATCGTCGTTGCTGAAGGAGGTCAAACCGGTTGGTCTTACAAGCTACTTGAGGAGCTGCAAGCCTTAGGAGAGGATCCTAGAGTCTGTATTTTAGGTCACCTGCAACGTGGCGGAGCGCCGACAGCACATGACCGAATACTCGCAGCAACCCTGGGTAATTGCGCGATCCACTATCTATTATCAGGCATTGATAATGTGATGGTTGGAATTAATGCTGGCGCAGTAGATACCACGCCGTTGGTCGATGTGATCAGCGCCAGAAAATCACTTGATATGGCGAACCTGACACTGATTGAGGAGCTTCAGCGCTAATGAACAGCTTCAGCGCTAATTTAGAAAGCCACAGCGCTAATGAACAGCATCAGCGTTAGAAAATGGCTTCAGTGCCAAAGCGTTAAAGGGGCCTTAGCCCCAGCGATCTGCCACAAATGGATTGGTTTGACGCTCATAACCAAAGGTCGATTCAGGCCCATGTCCCGGGATAAAGCGAACCTCATCTCCTAGCGGGAATAGCTTCTCTTTGATTGAAGCTATTAGCGTCGCATGATCTCCTTTAGGAAAGTCAGTACGGCCAATAGAACCGTTAAATAGCACATCACCCACTTGCGCTACGCTATTAGCGCGATCAAAGAAGATCACATGTCCTGGAGTGTGACCTGGACAGTGCAGTACCTCAAGAGTAAGTTCTCCAACTTGAACTGAATCACCATCCTCCAGCCACTGGGTAGGCGTGAATGCCTGTACCTGAGCAAAACCAAACATCTGGCTCTGCTGCTCCAAACCTTCAATCCAGAAGAGATCCTCTTTCTGTGGACCGATGATTGGCACATCCAAATGCTCAGACAGGGTTCCAGAAGCGCCGGCATGGTCGATATGGCCGTGCGTCAACAGAATCTGTTTGATCGTCACGCCCTCTTGTTCAGCGACTGCCAAAATAGTCTCTAGGTCACCACCAGGATCAACAACAGCTGCCTCCTTGGTTTTAGGACACCAAAAGAGTGTGCAGTTTTGTTGAAATGCCGTTACAGGAATAATTCGGTATGCCATAGCTGTTCAGCACTACTGACGTGCTATCTCCTTCAACTTTTTGTCGCGATAACGGGAAGATCCAACAGGTACTTTGCCGCTACTGCCCTTCTCCAGCCAGCGTTTAATTCGCTGTGCGTCCGCTAGATGGGTACGTTTACCATATGAATCGAGTAGAACGATACCAAGGTTACGCCCAGCAATTTTGGTCTTTAAGACCAAGCAGCGCCCCGCCTCGTCGGTATAACCCGTCTTACTAATATCAATCTTCCAGCTCTTCTTATTAACCAGAGTATTAGTATTGAAAAATGCCATGGCGGTTCTAGGGTTTGAGAAGATAACATCGGCCTTCGAGGACTTAGTAAATTTTGAGATCTCAGGATAGAGCGTTACAACTTCTAGAAGTCGCATTAGGTCAGATGCGGTCGAGACGTTTTTAGAAGATAAACCGGTAGGTTCAACAAACTGGGTGTTAAACATACTCAGCCCCTGAGCTGTCAGATTCATGTTCTGAATGAATGACTTAGCACCACCTGGATAGGCGTGGGCAAGCGTTGCTGCGGCACGGTTCTCAGAGGACATCAGCGCAATGTGCAACACATCCTCGCGAGGCAGCTTACTACCGACTCGCACGCGAGAATGGACATTACGCATTGCCGGAATTTGATCGACTTCGATGGTAATGCGTTCACGCTTTGGCAGGCGAGCATCTAAAGAGACCAGAGCGGTCATCAGTTTGGTGAGTGAAGCGATCGGTTGAACACGATCAGGATTTCGTTCAAAAAGCACTTCACCCGAGTCTAAATCTTTTACCAAAACCGCAACTGACGCGACATCCAGCTTTGCAGGGTCTGGTGCTGCAACGGCGAACTGTGAAAAAACCAGTGTAATTAAAAGAAGTAGATGACGCATAGTGAACTGCTTTAATTTCTTATCCAATAGGATACAGAAGCAGGCTCCATATTTGTATGAATTGGCGAAATTGTTTTAACAAAAGATGCGATTGTTCAATTGATTGATATACTTAGGCAGTCGTATTGGATCTTGATGGAATAAGCGTGAATTCAGCAAACCTTTTGAAGCAAATTTCTGACGCCCGCCAAAAGCTGCGCAAATCTGAGCAGAAGGTGGCTGATTACGTCTTGGCACAACCAAATGATGTGATTCACATGCGCATTGTAGACTTGGCCTCTGAAGCCAATGTCTCTGAACCAACCGTAGTTCGCTTCTGTCGTGCCCTGCAGTATGACGGTTTCCAAGATTTCAAACTGACGCTTGCTCAAGCTCTTGCCAGCAACACTGCGTTCGAGCAGTTCTCCATGAACCGTAAAGATACAGTGCTAGAGTTTAAGCAGAAGATCTTTGACTCGATGATGGGTAACCTCGTCAATGTGCGCGAGCAACTTGATGACGAAGCACTTGAAGAGGCGATTAATGCCCTCGCCAAGGCCAACCGGGTCGAGTTTTACGGCTTAGGAGCGTCAGCTCCTGTGTGTGCTGATGCGCAGCACAAGTTCTACCGTCTTAAAATCTCTGCTGCTGCCTATTCCGACCCGCATATGCAGACGATCTCTGCTGTGACGCTGGGCGAGGGTGACGTGGTAGTTGCCATCTCTCAGACAGGTCGCACCAAAGATCTACTCCACTCAGCTCGCTTAGTGAAAGACACTGGAGCCACTGTTATCACAATCTGTCCTGCCGATACGCCACTAGCTGAACTGGCAACAATTCCAATTCACGTGGATGTCGAAGAGGATAAAGACCTTAGCGCGCTTATGTCTTCTCGCGTTGTGCATCTGGTGGTTATTGATGTTCTTGCCGTGGGCGTTGCTATGCGACTTGGACCCAGTGCTGTGGATCATCTTAAGACCATCAAGCGTAGTCTTAGAAACCTTCGTCAAAACGATCGCCGCTTTATCGGGCGCCGTGGCGAATACAGTTACGATTAACACTTCTGTAACACCTCCCTGCTACGATAGTTTAGGTTGAAAAATGATCTAACCTTCGTTAAAAACGTAATTGAACAGTGTAGCTGCGAGCGTGGCTAATTCTTTGAGAATGGGCCATTGATCGTAGGCAGTTTGCTTGGGAGGTGACCTATGCTAGTTCGTGAAGAAGAACAACTAGATGCTGTAAAAACTGAGATCTTCGATATTCTGGTTGGATACGAAGATGAGCGAACCCTTGAAGAGAAGCGAACTCAGTCTCAACGCTTGCTCAATGCCCGTCGTGCAATAGAGCAACGTCGTGAAGAGCGTGAGCTATCGAGCTACTTCAACGAGGAAGATTGGTTCGAATAGAACCCCTCTAGACCCTCTATTTAGTCTCACCGAGTTCAATGACTCGGTGCACCCCTGTCCTCGCCTCGCGCGGGGTCAATCCAAACTGCTTTTTATAACAGCGAGAGAAGTAACTCGTTGAGCTAAAGCCTGCATTTTGTGCAATTTTTTGAATTGGCGAGCGGGTATTCTTCAACTGCTGACGGGCAAACTCTAGACGCAAACTCATGTAGTAGGCCGTCGGTGACGTATTTAGATGCTGTCTAAATAGACGCTCCAATTGACGTGTGGATAGGCCTATACGGTCACAGATGTCATCACAACTCAGTACCTGTTGAACATGTTCTCGCATCAGCTCTAACGCTTGAGTAAGACGCGGATGGCTACCATGCTGGCGCAGTTGTAGCTTCATACGCTGCTTATCATGAGCTGGACGTATGTTCGGGTGGATACAGTGCTCGGCAACCTGATGCGCCAAAGATTCGCCATGTCGAAGGGTGATTAGCTGCAAAATCATATCGAGGCCGGATAGGCCCCCTGAACAGGTCATGAGATTACCATCGATCTCATATAGCTCTTCACTGACATTGAGCTCAGGGAAAGCTTCAATAAGATGATCACGCTCCTCCCAGTGAACGGTACAGGTTTTATCGTTAAGAATACCTGCTTGAGCAAGAACCAGCGCGCCAGTAGAGGTTGCACCAAGGCTAACTCCCTGACGCGTTAACGCCTGTAGCCACTGATTGAGAGCCTCGCCCGACTCTTGGCGTGCACCAATCCCACCCACAACCAACATTCGATCAATGCCATCGATATCATGCATCATACGAGTCGGTTGAAACTGCATCCCCGTACTACACATGACCGTTTGATCTTCAGGACCATAGAAGTGCCACTGATAGAGGTTTTGACCACTCAGCTGATTAGCCAAACGAAGAGGATCAATAGTCGCTGCGAACGAAATAATGGAGAAGCCCGGCATCAAAAAAAAGCCGAAATGTTCAGGACGTTGCTGCACAGTAACCCTCGACAAAAGTGAAAACAGTGTCGCAATTGTAATGCTTTGTCGGATTAGAAACTATTTTAACTCAGCAATTTCTACCGAATAGCTGGTGTACCAGTGTGACTTGCCCAGAGTTTGGGCAGCTTGATGCTCAGGATCTGCACCCCAACGGCGGATAGATTCACGGTCGGGCCAATATGAGAGCGCTATCTCTTCTTTGTCTGTAGCAAAGGATTCAAACCGAGTACATCCGTAACTTTTTGCAAGTTCGCGTAATTTATAAGCAGTATTGACGTAGTTATCATCCAATTCTTTAATTTCAGCTTTGAAGATAACTACGTACATGAGTGAACACTCGAAAGGGTCTAGTAGAGGTTGAGAGAGCGGATGACAGGCTAAAAGCCTGTCACCAACGAATAAACCCAACTACGGAGTTACCGTGACAGGCCTTCAGCCTGTCAGCGGCAATATCAGCGTCTTCCAGACTACCGACGCGCGGTACGCTCAGGGATTAAACCCTCAGGCGCATAGCGAAGTGCGATTAGAAGCACGATACCTACAGTCATTAGACGCATGTGAGCAGCGCCATCCATAAGGTGCAGACGCAACCAGTGAGTTGGCTCCATGAAGGATGTGAGTGAGTCAATCAACCACAGGCCGATCGGTTCAGCCTCAATCCAGAAGAACCAGATGAAGAAACCACCCAACACAGCACCCCAGTTATTGCCGGAACCACCGATAATCACCATAACCCAAATCAGGAAGGTAAAACGCAATGGCTGGTAACCCACAGGGGTAAACTGACCATCAAGTGTGGTTAGCATGGCACCAGCAAGACCGATGACAGCAGAACCAATCACAAAGATAGCCAAATGGCGCTTCACTACGTTTTTACCCATCGCGGCAGCCGCAACTTCATTATCACGGATAGCGCGCATCATGCGGCCCCAAGGTGACTTAAGTGCAGTCTCAGAGAGGAAAAGTAGAATCGCAATCACAGCAATGAAGAGACCTGCATAGCAGACCTTCACGAACAGTGATGATGCCTCTGCCAGAGGAATTCCCCAGCTAGCTGCAAGATCTTGGAACCAAGCGGCCTCCTGAAGATCGACTTCATAAGGTACAGGACGTGGCAGACCGTTCACGTTCTTAACACCACGTGTAAGCCACTCTTCGTTCTTAATGAAGTAGAGAACAATCTCCGAGATACCGAGAGTTGCGATCGCAAGATAGTCAGAGCGCAAGCCCAAAGCGACCTTACCAATGACAAATGCAGCACCCGCCGCGAACAGCATACCCACCGGCCAAGCGAGAACGATAGGAAGACCTAGGCCACCCAGGTAACCTGTCACGGATGGATCAATCGCTTCAATCGCTTCAACCGCCGGAAGGAAGAAAATACGACCCAGTGCATATCCAACTGCAATCACAGCAAATATCAGCCAGTAAGCGACTTTTTTCTGCTTACCAAACTGCTTCCAGACAAAGATAGAAGCGAAGATGGTCGCAACCAAAATCAGCAGACCAATCAGGACACCAGAACCACCTGCGGCATACGCTTCATCAACTGGCGGCATAGAGACCAATACTGCAGCAAGACCACCCAGAGCCGCAAAGCCCATGACACCTACGTTAAATAGACCTGCATAACCCCACTGCATGTTCACGCCCAGTGACATAATGGCACTGATCAAACAGAGGTTAAAAATTGAGAAGGCTACTGACCAACCCTGGCCAACACCCACAATGATTAACAGTAACGCCATACCTGCATAGAGGATTGGCGTACGGTATTGATTAAAGAATGATTGGTTCATTACAAGGTCTTCCCGCTAAAGATACCGGTAGGACGCACAATCAGTACGATCACCAGAATGATGAATGAGACAGCGATCTTGTAATCGGTACCCAGTAGCTGAACCAGAGAGTCTGGTTCAAAGCCTTCAGGGCCGAGATACATCACAACTTTCTTGTAGGCAAAGGTCACTGCGATCTCAGAGAAGGCGATGACATAGCCACCCGCAATAGCACCTAGAGGGTTACCCACACCACCAACAATCGCCGATGCGAAAATAGGTAGCAGTAACTGCATGTACGAGAAGGGCTTAAAGCTCTTATCCAGGCCGTACAAAGTACCCGCAATCGTTGCAAGCGCACCCACCAAGATCCACGTGATCAGAACTACACGATCTGGGTTGATACCCGATAGCAATGCGAGGTTCTCATTATCTGAGAATGCGCGCATCGACTTACCTGTTCGAGTCTTATTAAGGAACCAGAACATCGCCGCAACAACCAGAATAGCCGTAATAATGGTTACAGCCTGTGTCATTTTCAGCGCGAGGCCCTCATCTAAACCCGTCGCTTTTTTGAAGTCACGAGCGGAGATCACGAAACGGGCACCATCAAAGAAGATCTGGTCGCCAGGGCCGATGATGAAACGCACCAAACCACCGATGAAGAACATCAAACCGATCGATACAATCAGAAAGATGACCGGGCTCGCTTTACGTTGGCGATGATATTTGTAGACACTCTTATCAAGAAGCAATGACAGTGCCACAGCGCCAAGAATACCTACCGGCAATGCCAAAAGGGCTGTTGGTAGTGGGTCGATCGAAACACCCAGTGACTGCAGTCCCCAGGTACCAAAAATTGTCAGCATGGTACCAAATGCCATGGTTTCACCATGGGCAAAGTTTGAAAAACGTAGAACGCCGTAGACCAGAGTAACACCCAGTGCACCCAACGCCAGCTGACTTCCGTATGTCAGGGCTGGAACGAGAAGGAAGTTACCTAGAACGACCAACGCATTAAGAAAATCAGTCATGCGTTAACCCCCTAAGAATGAACGACGTACATCAGGGTTAGCGAGTAGTGCTTCACCTGTGTCTGTAAAACGGTTTGAACCCTGAACAAGCACATAGCCCTTATCAGCAATCTCCAACGCTTGTTTCGCGTTTTGCTCAACCATCAAAATAGCAACGCCTGTGCGCGCAATCTCAATAATACGATCGAACAGCTCATCCATAACGATAGGCGAAACACCCGCTGTAGGCTCATCAAGCAGAAGCACTTTCGGCTTGGTCATCAATGCACGACCCACCGCAACCTGCTGTCGCTGACCACCAGAGAGCTCACCCGCTGGTTGGTTACGCTTCTCTTTGAGAATTGGGAATAGCTCGTAAACCTGCTCCATGGTGTCTGTGAAATCATCGGTACGGATGAATGCACCCATCTCGAGATTCTCTTCAACACTCATCGAAGTGAAAACGTTGTGGGTTTGTGGAACAAAGCCCATACCTTTCAATACGCGCTCTTCAGGTTTTAGATGGGTGATATCTTCACCATCAAACATCACATGACCTGAACGCAAATTGAGCATACCGAAGGTCGCTTTCATTGCTGTCGATTTACCGGCACCGTTTGGGCCTACAATCACAGCAATTTCACCCTTATCTACACCGATGGTGCAATCTGTCAGAATATCCGCGGAGCCGTAGCCGCCGGTCATACTCTGTCCAATTAAAAAGCTCATGACTCTTACCGCTTATGCTTAAGCCCGGTGCCAAGGTAAGCCTCGATCACCTGCTCATTGTTTTTAACTTCATCAACCGTACCCTCGGCCAAAACTGTCCCTTCAGCCATACAGATCACTGGGTCACAAAGACGTGCGATAAAGTCCATATCATGCTCAATCAAGCAGAAGGTGTAACCACGCTCTTGATTGAGTTTCAAAATTGCATCCCCGATCTTGTATAGAAGCGTGCGGTTAACGCCAGCACCCACCTCATCAAGAAAGACGATTTTTGGCTCGACCATCATGGTACGACCCAATTCAAGCAGTTTCTTCTGGCCACCTGAAAGATTGCCTGCAAGCTCGTCCGCTACATGGCCAATCTCAAGAAAGTCGATAACCTCTTCCGCTTTCTCACGAACGCGCTGTTCATCAGCAGCAACACGATCTTTACGGAACCAGACATTTAAAAGGCTTTCGCCCGCCTGATCCGAAGGCACCATCATCAGGTTTTCACGTACCGTAAGTGAGGAGAACTCATGCGCCAACTGGAAAGTACGCAACACCCCTTTTTGAAACAACTCATGGGGCTGAAGGCCTGTGATATCTTCACCATCAAGCAGAATACGACCTGAGGTCGGCTTGTAGTGACCGGCAATCACGTTAAAGAGAGTAGTTTTACCGGCACCGTTTGGGCCAATCAAACCAGTAATAGATCCCTTCTTAATATGAAGAGAGGCGTCATTCACGGCATGTACACCGCCAAAGCGCTTATGAAGATTTTCTACACGAATCATACTGTCTAAATGCAAAAACGGCTCGGAACCTTTTGAGTCCCGAGCCTGTTTATTTATCGCTACGAATTAACGGTAACGAACAGTTGTGTTCTTCTGATCTTTAACCAGAATCTCACGGTAGCTACCAGCTGACTCACCGCCGCCGATTAGCTCAACTGCAGTCGCACCAACGTAGTCGATCTGACCGCCGTTCGCTAGGATCTCAAGACCTTTAGCAAGTTCACCTGGGTAGATTTTCTCACCAGGAGCGTTTGCGATTTCAAATACGAAATCTTTAAACACTTTAGAGTCTTTAGACTTAGCTGCCTGCATAGCAAGAAGAGTCATAGCTGCAGCGTCGTAAGAGTAGTCAGAGTAAGGACCAGCTTCGAAACCAGCAGCTTTAGCCATCTCCTGGTAAGTTGCAGAACCTGGGCTGTCAGTACCAGGAACTGTACCGATAGAGCCGTTCAGATCTTTACCGATTGCAGCAGTTAGGCTGTCACCAATCATCGCATCTGGAAGGAAGAAGTGATCAAACGCACCAGAGTCTAGTGAAGACTGGATAATGCCCTTACCACCCTGATCTAGGTAGCCTGCTACAACAAGGATGTCACCACCAGCCTGAGCTAGAGCACCCACTTCCGCACTGTAATCGCCTTTGCCATCTTCGTGTGGAGTGTTGATGGTTACTTTGCCGCCAGCAGCTTCAAAGTTTGACTGGATGCTGTCTGCAAGACCTTTACCGTAGTCATTGTTAGTGTAAGAAAGAGCGATAGACTTGTAGCCTTTCTCTTTAAGCATCTCAGCAATTACCTGGCCCTGACGCGCATCAGATGGTGATGCACGGAAGAAGTAACCGTTATCTTCAAGCGTAGATAGCGCTGGAGAAGTCGCTGATGGAGAGAACAGAACCACACCGTTAGGCATCGCAACGTTCTGTAGGATTGAGATAGTCGCACCTGAACATAGAGCACCTACAATCGCATCTACTTTTTCTGCAGCGATTAGACGCTCTGCAGCTGCCGCAGCTGCTGCTGCATCAGTACAAGTAGAGTCTGCGCGAGATGAAGTTACTTTAGCGCCACCAAGAAGTTTGCCGCTATCAGAAACTTCTTTCATCGCAAGCTCTGCACCTGCAGCCATAGAAGCAGCTAGTGATTCAGCAGGACCTGTAAAACCAAGTGCAACACCTAGGCGCACTTCGTTAGGCATGTGGCTGCCAGCTTGTGCTGCGCCAGCAATCATTGATGCTGCAGCAACAGCCAATGCTAATTTTTTCATTCTGTTCTCCTTATAATTTATTCAATCGTCTGACCTAAACTCGTTTTTAGGTGCAACGATCATGAACTACGAGTGACGCGGTTCATTAAGATCAACATTACAGAAAGTTGACCCCCTAGACAATCGCACTAAGTGGACTTAACTGCTCTGCTGGTCAGACAAGTTAATCTTTAACTAATCTGAGTAAAAATTTTGTGGCTTAAGTAAGTATAAAACCAAACCGTAAGTGTAAATTCACTATTTTTTATAAAAAATCAGTTATATAAATCTTAATAATCGAATATTCATAACTTATATCCTTCATTTTTATAATTTTTAGATAATTTGACTATTAACAGGTCAAAACTAATCCTCAAAAACCTGTCCGTGCTCTTTAACTGCCTCCATACAGACAAACGTAGAGGTGCTAGCGACATAGGGTAGTTCTGAAATAGTTTCACCCAAGACAGCACGGTAGCTCGCTATATCGCGGGTACGAACCTTAAGTATGTAATCAAAGTCAGCTGCCATCATGTGACACTCTTCAATCTCAGAGACGTTACCAACTGCAGCGTTGAAGGCCGCTAAAGCGGCTGCACGGGTATCGCTCAACTTAACTTGCACAAATGCGATGTGGTTTGTATCTAAAAGGCCGTAATCCATGATGGCTGCGTAACCACGAATATAGCCCTTAGACTCCAGTCTCTTCATACGGATCTGACAAGGTGTCTTAGATAAGCCTACTGTATCTGCGAGCTCTGTGACTGTTATGCGGCCGTTACGCTCAAGTGCTTTAAGAATTGCACGATCAAAACTATCTAAATCCACTTTAGCCATAATCACTACTTTATTGATAGTTAATTAATTTTTAGCCTAATTAATATTTAATAATAAGTTTTTAATTTAACTTATGATCGATAAATTAGACCAATTGTTTAACGCAAGATAACTATACTGAGCGTCATATTCAAGAGGGGCTTGGCAATGAACGCTCAAAACAGACATATCGAACTACCGCTCCCAACCAACAGCGAAGTCGAACAACTATCTACCTTAATAGAACAAGAGTCGCTCCTTTGCGCAGTAGATTCATCTCTACAGCAGCAGGCGGAGTCGCTAGTCGATGAAATTCGCACAGGTTACAAACCCTCGATGCTGGAGCAGTTTCTAAAAGCCTATCCGCTGAATACCTCTGAAGGGCTATCGTTAATGACTCTTGCTGAGTCCTTCCAACGTATCCCTGATGCCCACACGCGAAATGCACTGATACTCGATAAGCTTACGAATCGAGATTGGAGTGCTAAATCAGACAGCAAAACCTTACTAGTTTCACTGGCCTCAAGCGGTTTAAAACTTGGGCATGCCATGCTTAAACCCAAACTAATGCGCACTGCAATTTTATCTGTCATGCGCCTAGCTATTGGTATGGGTATGAAAGCGATGGGGCAAGCATTCGTGCTGGGCCAAAACATAGAGTCAGCACTTAAAAGAGCGCGTCTGCTAGAAAAAGTAGGGTACAGCTACTCCTATGACATGTTAGGCGAGGCCGCGCACACCGAGCATGATGCAGATCGCTATTTCAACGCCTATAAAAATGCCTTGTTAGCACTAGTGGCTCGCTCTGACTCAAGTGATATAGCTAAAAACCCTGGAATTTCTGTAAAACTCTCTGCGCTCCATCCGCGTTACGAACTGCTCAATGAGCAAGCCGCTATCAACGAGCTAACGCAGAAGATGCTGCCACTGTGCCTGCTCGCAAAAGAGCACAACGTTGGTTTGAACATCGATGCAGAGGAGTGCGCACGCCTCGAGATCTCTCTCGATATCATCCATGCGCTCATAGCCTCTCCAGAGTTATCAGGCTGGGATGGTTTAGGCATCGTAGTACAGGCATATAATCGAAAATCCTATGCTGTGATTGATCAACTTTACGGTTGGGCTAAAGAGTACGATCGCAAAATTATGATTCGCCTTGTTAAGGGGGCTTACTGGGACACCGAGATTAAGCTTGCGCAAACTCAAGGCTTGGCAGATTTCCCGGTGTACACGGCAAAACACCATACTGATATTAGCTATCTTGCCTGTGCGCGAAAATTGATTCGTTACGGCGAGCGTATCTACCCACAGTTTGCGACTCATAATGCCCAAACCGCAGCCTGTGTGACTGCTTGGGCTAAAGAGGCGGGTATTGAGTTTGAACTTCAGCGCTTACATGGCATGGGGGAGGCGCTCCATCAGCAAATCATGAAAGCCAATTCAACTCGTTGCCGTATCTATGCACCTGTTGGAACTCACAAAGATCTACTCGCTTACCTAGTGCGCCGACTATTAGAAAATGGTGCAAACAGCTCATTTGTGAACCTTCTAGCGGATGAAAAAGTCCCAGCACATCAGGTTGTTGAAAACCCACTCAACAAACCAAAGATCGCCAATAGCATTGCTACTGGACTAGAGATCTTCAAACCACGCATCAATTCAAGTGGCTTTGATCTAGGAGAGAGAAAAGTCTTAAAGGGTCTACTCAAATCGCGTGAACTCTTCATGACAAAAATCTGGGGCGATAGTGGCGACTCCCAGGTTGTCTCCCCCTATTCAGGCGAATTGGTTGGCTACTATCAGACCACAGCCCCCAATGAAATTAAGGAAGCAATCACAAACGCAATCGATGCTCAGCCATCTTGGCAGTCTGCCACTCACCGTGCAGAAGCTCTGCGCCTTATTGCCGATCTGTATGAACGTGACACCCCAGAATTTTTGGCCCTGCTCGCGCGCGAAGCGGGTAAAACCCTGTTAGATGCGATTAACGAGGTGAGAGAAGCGGTCGATTTCCTTCGCTATTACGCTGATCAGACAGATCAACTAGCTGCTGAATCACAAGGACGTGGGGTGAGCGTTTGTATTTCACCCTGGAACTTCCCTTTAGCCATTTTCACAGGCCAGATAGCTGCGGCCTGCGGTGCAGGAAACACAGTGTTAGCAAAACCTGCTGAGCAGACCTCTTTAGTTGCTATCAAAGCGATCAATCTTTGGTACGAAGCTGGTGTTCCGAAAAATGTAGTTCAGTTGATTCTAGGTACCGGCGCAGTGCAGGGTAACGCACTAGTCTCACACCCAGAGATCAAATCTGTGATCTTCACAGGTTCTACAGCTACAGCACAAAGAATTAATCACGCGCTCGCTGAGAATGCATCTCCAGAGGCTTTGTTGGTAGCCGAAACAGGTGGTCTAAATGCGATGATTGCCGATGCCTCCTCACTCCCTGAGCAAGTGGTGCGTGATGTAGTAGCATCCGCGTTCCAAAGTGCCGGACAACGCTGTTCAGCTCTGCGTATGCTCTATGTCCAAGAGGAGCTCTATCCGCAGGTAGTTGAGATGCTTGTCGGTGCTATGAAGCTGCTCAAAGTAGGCGACCCAACCCTTTTAAACACTGACGTTGGACCTGTCATTGATGAGCGCGCGTACGCTTCGCTCAATGCCTACATTGCTGAGCAGAAAGAGCGGGTTATCTATCAAGTGAATTCTCAAGCTGATGGCGGTTACTTTGTGCTACCGACATTGATCGAAGTGAATGGAATTGAAGATCTCGATTTTGAGCGTTTCGGCCCGATTTTACATATCGCATCTTACAAAGCAGCTCGGCTTTCAAAGGTCATTGAGCAGATTAATGACAAGGGGTATGGATTAACTTTTGCTATCCATTCTCGCATTCAATCTCAGACACAACAGGTGTGCGAGGCATTGCACGTGGGCAACTGTTACATCAATCGTAACCAAATTGGTGCAGTGGTCGGCTCACAACCTTTTGGCGGTGAAGGACTATCCGGAACGGGTCCCAAAGCGGGCGGCCCCAACTACCTGCAAAACATGGTAGCGCCAATTGTGACGCAATCGAGCTGGCTTCCAGATCAACAGAACTACTTAGTGGACACCCAGGTGGAAAACGCTTGGAACACTTTAATCGATCGTTACTCACCATCAGTTGTGAAGCAGGAGCTAGATTGTCCGGGCGTCACTGGCGAAAAGAACAGCTTACAAACGATGGCCCGTGGATATTGGTTAGTGACCGGCGATCAGTATAGCTGGGAGCAAGCGATTGCTTCTGCCAAAGCAGGCAACCCAACACTCCTCATAACAAATGCGAGTGCGCCCCCGAATGTTGATCCTCAGCTACCCCTAATTCACCTCGAAGGGACTCTGCCTGCCGTTACTCTGCAAAAGCTAAATGCAATCGCAGGTGTTAGCGTCAGCGCAAGCCAAGAGTATCAACGGGAGATTCGCAAAGCTTTAGCAAACAGAGAGGGAGCTATCGTTCCACTTCTAACAGATTTAGGTAGGTCGGTACGCCACATCAAAGAGCAGCACATCTGTGAAGATACAACTGCATCGGGCGGAAATGCAGCATTATTGATTGGATAGTCATCAATGCGCTTGACCCAAGCGGTCAAGCGCCCTACTTTGCGTTTATTAACCGCAGTGAGCAAATGGATGAAGCCGACCAATATTGGAATTCTACTCTGTCTAGCATCAATGGCTTCGTTTGCTGTCCAGGACATCATCACTAAGACGCTGCTACTCAGTGGAATACCTCTCAGCCAGCTTCTGCTGGTGCGTTACGCTGTATTCTCCATATTTGCAGTGGTGCTTGCGGGTGGCCTACACAAGGCATGGAGCGCGTTAAAGTCAGCAAGGCCAAGCCTACAGATTCTAAGGGCGTCGTTATCGATGACAGAGATCGCCTTTATCAACATCTCATTCACCTTGATGACTGTCGCTAAAGTGCACGCCATTGTTGCGCTATTTCCTCTCATTACCCTCGTGATGGCGCGTTTTATTCTCAAAGAGTCACTCAGCAGACGAAAAGCGGTTGCGGTATTGGTCGGCTTGGCAGGCACACTAACGATCATTCAACCTAAACTGTCGGGCTTTAACACAGACATGCTGTTACCGCTTAGTGGGGCTATAGCCTTAGCAAGCTTTTCGATTGTGACAAAATTTTTGAGTGGCAAAGATGGCTTCAAAACGCATGCAATGTATATGGGTGTCGTCGGGCTGGTGATCTCACTGCCCTTAGGGATTTGGCAGTGGCTGGAGCCAAGCTTTGAGCAGGGGCTATTATTGCTGACACTAGCCGTCATGAATATTGGCTCACAACTCTTCTATATCAAAGCGATGGACTACGCTGACGCCAGTACCCTGCAGCCCTTTAACTACACGCTACTACTGTTCGCTACAGTAGCTGCGCTCATCTTTCTAGGTGAGGTTCCAACACTGCTTACGCTCATTGGTGGTGGCGTGATTGTCTTAGGAGGACTGATTGCCATGGTCAGCGCTAGAGGTATTAAAGGGTAATTAAAATCGTCGCGCTTAAACGCTCACGGCCATAGCGCGACATCTGCTGAAACTCATCTAACGCAACGGGCACATCGATATAGTCCAGCTCCGTATGCCAATCATCATGATCCATATCGGGATCACAGAGATAGATAAACCGGTCATCTGCTCCTGAAAGCAATACCCAGTGTGGTGCTTTGTTGCGGTTTAAGCGCCAGGTACTAATGAGCGCAATAGCTACCGCACCCTCTTTCAAGTGCTTTACCAAATCGGCTGAGTCGATTGTTTGATAATGTATCTCAGCCCCTAAGCTGTTCAACTCTGCAAGATAATCCTGGTGAACCTGCTCAATCACAGACTTTTTATCCAGATCTCGAACGCTATCAATAAAGGGAGTGGTTTCCTTCGATAGATAGAGAGTCGGACTGAACCCTCGCCTCTTTGCAGCCAACGCAATACCTACTGGGGAGCAACCGCCATGGCCTGAGGTCATATAGATGGTAGTGGCTTCACGCCATATCGCGAGCTCTTCACTTCGAGTCATCGCGCGCGGAGAGGCAAGTCGATTCATAGCCATCAACAAACTGGCTGGACCACAGCTAAAAGGTGTGGTCTGTTCGTAATATCCTGTCGCGGGCACGGGTTTTGCAGCCCGCCGTATAGTACGTTCCATACGGATAGCATCACTACCGTCACCATAATATTCCGCTATACGCCCAAAGGTATGAAATCCCATACGTTTATAGAGCTGAATAGCAGGCTGATTGTTGACTGAAACCTCTAGCCGGATAAAAGCACTCGCCTGTTCACGTGCGGCCAGCTCTGCCTGCTGTAATAGCTGTTGGGCAATCCCTCGTCCTCGCGCCTTTGCATCGACCGCTAAAGAGTAGATTCGGGCTAAATTCGTCCCTTTGCGATAGAGCAGTAAAAGATAACCGAGCAGTTCGTCACCTGCGACAGCGACTAGAAGATCATCATGAGACGATTTGATAAAGCGGCGTAGGCTGCGCGCAGACATTCGATCGCTCTGAAAGGATGCGTTCTCTAGTGATACAAGATTATCCAGATCAGAAAGTTGTGCAGGGCGGATCTCAATTTCGGACACATGGATGCCCTCTAGCTATGTTAAGCAAATCGTAGAACTGTTTTTTTAAACTAGCTAGTAGCGAAATAAAAAAAAGAGTCTACTATTCGCTAAAGCCCTGCTCGCAAGGAGTACACCATGGCACAACTCTATGTAGTCGTCGACGATAAAGACGATTGGACCCCATTTTTCCCTAGTCAGGATGTCATCTCTTTTGAGGAGTACATCGCACTGCCTGCCAATCGTAGTAAGGGGCGAGTGCGTGTTATCAACTGCTGCCGCAACTCACGGGCTCTTGGCCGTGGCTACTACTGTTCACTGCTTGCTGAGGCTCGAGATCATCACGTCATCCCTAAAATCCAAGTACTGAATGACCTGCGTCGTAAGGCGCTTTGGAGTATGGAGGCCGAAGAGATTCAAGCAGCGTTGGATCAACTCGAGACCAACTTAGATTCAGGCCTTGGAACACTCGATCTAACCCTCTACTTCGGCCAAGCAGGTGTCTCTGAGTTAGAGCCTTTGGCACGCCAGTTGTTTGATCGCTTCCCTATTCCAATTCTTGAAGTAACTCTCAAGTACCGTAAAGGATGGAAAATCGAAAAGATTAAACAGGGTGTCATTCCATCTTCGAATGACGAGTCAGAGCAAGATCGTTTTGCAACTGCGATTGATCAGTTCAGTACGCGTATTTGGCGCAAGCCCAAGGCGAAAAAGCAGTTTCGCTTTGACCTAGCCATGCTTGTCGACAGCAAAGACCCCATGCCACCAAGTGATGAGGACGCGCTTAAGAAGTTCGAAAAAGCGGGGGAACACCTTGGCATTAACGTACAACGCATAACACGCAGGGATTTTCATAGAATCGCCGAGTTTGATGCGCTTTTCATTCGCGTCACCACAAACATCGATCACTACACCTACAAGTTTGCGCGTAGGGCAGAAGCTGATGGTTTAGTTGTGATAGATGATCCACAGTCCATTTTGCGCTGTACCAACAAGGTCTACCTTGCTGATCTTCTTAAGACTCATAAGGTCCCGACACCCAATACGGTGATTGTAACTAATGCGAGTAAGGCGACTGTAAATCAGATTAAAGAGGAGATCGGTTTTCCTGCTGTGCTCAAAGTGCCAGATGGATCTTTCTCTCGCGGCGTAATACTCGCCAATAATGAGCAGGAGCTAACAGACTCGTTAAAGCAACTGCGTCAGAGCTCTTCGCTAGTATTGGCTCAAGAGTATCTATACACAGAATATGACTGGCGAATCGGCATCATCAACAACAGGCCACTTTTTGCCTGTCGCTACTTCATGGTTAAAGATCATTGGCAAATCTATAAACATGGTGGTGAGTCAGCACCCGATTCAGGGGATTTTGACACGCCGGCAACCTGGCAAGTGCCACAGAAGGTGATGAGTGTTGCGTTGAAGGCTGCTCGCCTGATTGGCGATGGTTTCTATGGAGTCGACCTGAAACAGACAGGGGATCGCGTGGTGGTTATCGAGGTTAATGACAACCCAAGCCTTGATTCAGAGGTTGAAGATCTCCACCTCGGCGAAGCGCTCTACCATGAAATCATGGCAGAGTTCTTACGCCGCATGGAGAACAGACGTCAGTATCGTCTGAATTAAGAAGCGACCGTTGCTTACTCGACGGTCACAGACTTAGCAAGGTTACGTGGCTGGTCGACGTCGGTCCCTTTGAGCACTGCCACATGGTAAGAGAGTAGCTGCAAAGGCACTGAGTAGACGAGCGGCTCAAGCCAGAGGCTTACGCTTGGGAGCTCAATAACGTGAATTCCCTCTTCCGCTTTCAGCGTGCCCTGCTCTGCAAAGACAAATAGCTCGCCACCGCGTGCACGCACCTCTTGAAGGTTTGCTTTGAGTTTATCGAGCATGTCGTTATGTGGCGCTACTGCAACAACTGGCATCTCTTTATCCACTAGGGCTAACGGGCCGTGTTTCAACTCGCCGGCTGGGTAGGCTTCAGCATGAATGTAGGAGATCTCTTTTAGTTTAAGCGCACCTTCCATCGCTATAGGGTAGAGCGCACCACGACCTAAGAAGAGCGTATGATTCTTCTCAGCAAAAGCAGCCGACATATCAAGGATTGCCTGATCAAACTTAAGCACCTCGTTCAGGATCTGCGGTAGGGTACGCAGCTGAGAAATGATCTCTGTCTCTAAACTCTCTGGCATGCCATTACGACGACCAAGTGCGATGGTTGTCAGCATTAGTGCAACCAACTGAGAGGTAAAGGCCTTCGTTGAAGCGACACCAATCTCAGGGCCAGCATGGGTCATTAGTGAGAGTTGTGACTCTCGCACCAGTGAGCTGCCTGGTACGTTACAGATCGCTAGTGAGGCTAGAATACGCGATTGCACATCACGAAGTGCTGCCAGTGTATCTGCCGTCTCACCCGATTGTGAGATTGTCAGTAGCAGTGTGTCTGCTGGCACTACCGCTTTGCGATAGCGAAACTCCGAGGCCACCTCAACACTACATGGAAGACCTGCGATCTCCTCAATCCAGTAACGTGCCACCATCCCTGCGTGATAGCTGGTACCACAAGCCAAAATCAACACACCCTTGGTACGATCAAAGATATCTGCAGCTTGAGCACCGAAACACTGCTCAAGCAGGTTATTGCCACTGAGACGACCTTCAAGAACATTCGCCATCACCTCTGGCTGCTCGAAGATCTCTTTAAGCATAAAGTGTTTGTATTCACCCTTTTCAGCAGAATTCGCGGCATATTCAAACTGCGATACAGGACGCTCTACCTGTTTGCCAGTAGCATCCCAAACCAGAATTTCTTCACGGGTCAAACAACCAATATCGCCATCTTCAAGGAACATGAAACGATCGGTTACAGGGAGCAGAGCTAACTGATCTGAGGCGATGAAGTTCTCACCTATGCCGACACCGATCACCAGCGGACTACCCTTACGTGCGGTGAAAAGCTGATCCGGAATATCACGTTGAACAACGCCAAGAGCAAATGCACCTTCCAAACGCGCAATCACTTTAGGTAGAGCTTCAAGCAATGAGGCGCCTGATTTCAGTTGGCTTTCAAGTAAGTGAGCAATTACTTCAGTATCGGTTTCAGATGAGAAGACGAACCCCTCTGCAATCAACTCCGCTTTTAAGGATTCAAAGTTTTCGATAATTCCGTTGTGAACAACCGCTACAGAGTCGCCCGACATATGAGGATGGGCGTTGTGTTCAGCAGGAACACCGTGTGTTGCCCAACGCGTGTGCGCTATACCCAGGGTGCCCTTAATCGGTGTGGCTGCTTGAGCATCCTTAAGCGCTTGTACCTTACCAATACGACGCAAACGACCAACTACATCCCCATCGTGAATCGCCATGCCCGCAGAGTCATAGCCACGATACTCAAGGCGACTGAGGCCCTCTAACAAAATACCGCTTACCTGACGCTCAGAGACTGCGCCTACAATACCGCACATAATCTATCCTTAACTCTTTTTGACTGGACGCTGCCAGCCAGCAATATTTCGTTGTTTACCACGCGCAACAGAGAGCTCTTCATCACCGACTTCGGATGTGATCGTAGAGCCTGCGCCAATTGTCGCTCCGGCTCCCACTTTGACCGGCGCTACGAGTGAACTATTCGAACCAATAAAGGCATTATCACCGATCTCGGTAAGCGACTTATTCACACCATCGTAGTTACAGGTGATGGTGCCAGCACCGATATTTGCACCCTTACCAATTACCGCATCACCAATATAGGTTAGATGATTCACCTTAGAACCTTCACCTATCTTGGCCTTTTTAATCTCAACAAAGTTACCCGCCTTAGCACCAGCGGCCAGATCACTGCCTGGGCGAAGACGTGCATAGGGACCAATCTGACAACCTGCAGCAACCGATGCTCCATCGATATGTGAGTTGGCAAGAATCTCAACATTATCGCCAATCACAGCATCTTTAATCACACAGTTAGGACCAATAGTGACACCTGAACCGATCTTCACACTGCCCTCGGCAATGAAATTGATATCGATCTCAACATCACTGCCAACAACTAGCTCACCGCGTACATCAATTCGTGTAGGGTCTGCAAGCGTAACCCCAGCGTCCATCAAACGGTTAGCTTGCTGAAGCTGATACCAGCGCTCTAACTCTGCGAGTTGACGACGATTATTAACGCCCTGCACCTCATATTCAGACTCAGGGTGTTGAGCTTGCACGCTAATGCCCGCATTAGCTGCCATCGCGATAAGGTCTGTTAGATAGTATTCGCCCTGGGCATTGTTAGAAGATAACTGAGGTAGCCACTCAATAAGGTGCGAGGTAGGCATTGCCATAATGCCCGTATTCACTTCAGTAATTGCTAGCTGCTCTGGATTGGCATCCTTCTGCTCAACAATACCCACCACATCATTCACAGCACTGCGAATAATTCGGCCATAGCCTGTAGGGTCGTCAAGTTTTACTGTTAGGAGAGCAACCTTACCTTGTTGCGCTGTCTGCACCATCGACTCGAAAACCGAAGCGGGCGTCAGCGGCACATCCCCATATAACACCAAGGTAACACCCTCAGCACGCAACCCTGGTACTGCCTGAGCAACTGCATGGCCAGTACCCTTCTGCTCCGCCTGAAGATAGAAGCCACACTCCTCATTTGCGAGTGCTGCTTCAACCTGATCCGCACCATGTCCAACCACAACATGAATCGAGCTATTAGCGAGCTGTTTTGCTTGATCAATCACATGTAGCACCATCGGTTTACCAGCAAGCTTGTGCAGCACCTTGGGCAGAGAGGACTTCATGCGGCTACCTTGTCCGGCAGCGAGGATTACAACATCAATCGACATCTAACGTATGTTTCCAAAGAGGGTTATATCTACTTGACGATACTTTAACCGAAGCGCAGACTGAGGCAAGGTTAAATGTCATAAAAAAATTGACAATATGGACGCACAACTATTTTCAGACATAGGTCTCGGACCTCGCGAACTCTCTATCTATCGCGCACTTCTTGCATTAGGGCCAAGCTCTATTCGTACAATTGCGGACAGATCAGGCATCAATCGTGGCACAACCTATGAGTCATTAAAGCAGATGCAGGTTCAGGGGATAGTCACCTATCTCCCTAAAGGTAAAAGGCGAATCTTTACTGCACGTGAGCCGGAAGTGCTGTTAGATCTTGCGGAGGAGCGCAGAAAACGCCTGGATAGCGCCGTAGATGAGCTCAAGAAGCGTTTAATACCTGAACTGCATCAACTCACTCCTGACTTTAGCGCAGCCAATGTACAGTGGTTTGAGGGGGATGATGGGATAGAGCAGGTGCTCAGGGATATCCTAGCGCGTGTTGGCGAGGCTAAAGATCCTGTCTATTCGGTCTTCTCATCTAAACCGATCCGTAAACACCTCTACCGCCCCTTTCCGAACTTTACTGCTCAACGAGTCGCGCGTGAGATTAAAGTAAAGGTTATTGCGATAGGCGATGGTGGTGAGAGTGCCGACTACTCTGAACGTAAGTGGATTAAGACGGAAGGGCCGGTGGATGCGGCCTATATCGCGATCTATCCTCCACGTGTGGCGATTATCTCGCTAGCTTCAGAGAACTATCCAACCGCGGTGGTAATCGACTCAAAAGAGGTTGCTGCTGCGCAGCAGATTATTTTTGATACGCTTTGGCGGCTTTTGTAAGGAATAAAAAAGGCAGCCGAAGCTGCCTTTTTTGATCATTAAGATCTTATTTGCCGAGTTTGCGGCGAATTGCATCGAGGGTACGAAGCTGTGCAGCTGCTTCCGCTAGCTGAGTTGCAGCACGTGAGTATTCGAACTCACCCTGCTTATCAGCCATCGCTTGTTCAGCCTGCTTCTGTGCTTCCTGCGCAGTCGCTTCATCAAGGTCATGTGCACGAAGTGCAGTATCAGCAAGTACAGTTACTTTGTACGGCTGAACCTCAAGGAAACCACCAGACACGTAGAAGATATCCTCTTCACCGCCCTGCTTGCGTAGCTCGACAGGGCCTGGTTTTAGTTCCGTCAATAGCGGAGTGTGACCTGGGTAGATACCCAGTTCACCCAGGCTACCTCTCAGAGAGACGAACTCGATAAGGCCAGAGAAGATCTCTCCTTCAGCACTTACGATGTCACAATGAACAGTCATAGCCATTTATATTACCTCTTCAGGTTCCGCTCTCGGATTACATCTTCTTGGCTTTTTCGACTGCTTCGTCGATGCCACCAACCATGTAAAACGCCTGCTCTGGCAGGTTGTCGAACTCACCATTTAGGATGCCCTGGAAGCCACGGATAGTGTCTTTCAGAGAAACATACTTACCTGGTGAACCAGTGAAGACTTCAGCCACGAAGAATGGCTGAGACAGGAAGCGCTGGATCTTACGAGCACGTGCTACTGTCTGTTTATCTTCTTCAGAAAGCTCGTCCATACCTAGGATCGCAATGATGTCTTTCAGCTCTTTGTAGCGCTGAAGTACACCCTGCACCTGACGTGCAGTCTCGTAGTGCTCTGTACCGATTACTAGCGGGTCAAGCTGACGAGAAGTCGAGTCTAGTGGATCGATTGCTGGGTAGATACCAAGCTCTGCGATCTGACGTGAAAGTACAACTGTCGCATCAAGGTGCGAGAAGGTTGTAGCTGGCGATGGGTCAGTCAAGTCATCCGCTGGTACGTATACCGCCTGGATAGAAGTGATCGAACCAGTCTTAGTAGAAGTGATACGCTCCTGAAGAACGCCCATCTCTTCTGCAAGAGTTGGCTGGTAACCTACCGCTGAAGGCATACGACCTAGAAGTGCAGATACCTCAGTACCCGCAAGCGTGTAACGGTAGATGTTATCTACGAATAGAAGTACGTCACGACCTTCGTCACGGAACTTCTCAGCCATAGTTAGACCAGTCAACGCTACGCGTAGACGGTTACCTGGTGGCTCGTTCATCTGACCGTAAACCATCGCTACTTTCGACTTGTCAAACTGCTCTACGTTTACTACGCCCGCTTCCTGCATCTCGTGGTAGAAGTCGTTACCCTCACGAGTACGCTCACCTACACCTGCGAATACAGATAGACCAGAGTGCTGAGTTGCGATGTTGTTGATCAACTCCATCATGTTTACGGTTTTACCTACGCCGGCACCACCGAACAGACCGATCTTACCACCCTTAGCGAAAGGACAAACAAGGTCGATAACCTTGATGCCTGTCTCAAGCAGTTCGTTAGTCGCTGCCTGATCTGCGTAAGTTGGTGCTTTACGGTGGATTGGGTAACGCTCCTCTTCACCGATCGGGCCACACTCATCAATTGGGTTACCTAGTACGTCCATGATACGACCTAGGGTCGCTGTACCTACAGGTACAGATACTGGAGCACCAGTGTTTACAACGTCCAGACCACGGCTAACACCTTCGGTCTGACCCATTGCGATTGTACGTACAACACCGTCGCCCAGCTGCTGCTGAACTTCAAGTGTCAGGTTGGTTTTAGTGACGTTTAGTGCGTCATAAACCTTCGGTACGTCAGTGCGTGGGAATTCCACGTCAACTACTGCACCGATAATCTGAACAATACGTCCGCTACTCATGTTCGGATCCTCTTAACTTATTAACCTGTTAACTGCTTATACAGCAGCAGCACCACCGACGATCTCAGAAATTTCCTGAGTAATCGCTGCCTGACGCGCTTTGTTGTAAACCAACTGAAGCTCATCAATCAGGTTGCCGGCGTTGTCAGTTGCATTCTTCATTGCCAACATACGCGCTGCCTGTTCACAGGCGTTGTTCTCAACCACTGCCTGGTACACCAATGACTCGATGTAACGAGTCAATAGACCTTCTAGAAGGTCACGAGCTTCTGGCTCGTAGATGTAGTCCCAATGATGATTGAGAGTATCGTCGTTTTCCTCAGCCCGAAGGGGTAGAAGCTGCTCAACCTGTGGCTTCTGGGTCATCGTGTTAACGAACTCGTTCGATACCACATATAGACGATCCAGTTTGCCAGCATTGAAGTTGTCTAGCATTACTTTTACCGAGCCAATTAGCTTTTCAAGTTCAGGTGCATCGCCAAGGCCGCTAGTCGCTGCCACAACGTTACCACCGTAGTTCTTGAAGAAACTAATCGCTTTAGCACCTACCGCAGCAACATCGATCTCAACGTTCTGCGAGTGATACTCCTTCATTTTGCCCATCGCAGCTTTGAACACGTTAATGTTCAAGCCACCACAGAGTCCGCGGTCAGAGCCAACGATGATGAAACCAACACGTTTCACATCGTTAGACTGCATAAACAGGTGTTTGTATTCAGGGTTAGCTTTCGCTAAGTGCTGAATAACACCACGGATGCTGCGAGCATACGGACGGGAAGCTTGCATGCGATCTTGTGCACGACGCATTTTCGACGCAGCAACCATTTCCATGGCGCTGGTGATCTTACGTGTGCTACCAATGCTCGCAATTTGCGTCTTAATCTCTTTTCCGACTGCCATAGTTCCGCCTCTATTCCTTGACCTAGTACCGGCTGACCACTGAGTAATCAGCCGCCATGCTCATTAATACCGAGCCTATTACCAAGTCTGAGTAGATTTGAACTTCTCAATGCCGGCTTTGAAGTTAGCTGCGATTTCATCGTTGAAATCACCAGCTTTGTTCACATTAGCCATCACATCAGCGTGCTCACTGTTGAAGTAAGCAACTAGTGCTGATTCGAATGCACTGATTTTGTTCAGCTCTACATCTTTCAGGAAGCCTTCGTTAGCAGCGTACAAGCTTAGACCCATCTCAGCGACAGACATTGGCGAGTACTGTTTCTGCTTCATCAACTCAGTTACGCGCTGACCGTGCTCAAGCTGAGCGCGAGTCGCGTCGTCCAGGTCAGATGCGAACTGCGAGAACGCAGCCAATTCACGGTACTGAGCAAGCGCTAGACGTACACCACCACCAAGTTTCTTGATGATCTTAGTCTGAGCCGCACCACCTACACGTGATACTGACAGACCTGCGTTGATCGCAGGACGGACACCGGCGTTGAACATTGAAGACTCAAGGAAGATCTGACCATCTGTGATCGAGATAACGTTAGTTGGTACGAACGCCGAAACGTCGCCACCCTGAGTCTCGATTACAGGAAGGGCAGTCAATGAACCTGTTTGTCCTTTAACTTCACCTTTAGTGAACGCTTCTACGTAATCTGCGTTTACGCGAGCTGCACGCTCTAGTAGACGAGAGTGAAGGTAGAATACGTCACCTGGGTATGCTTCACGACCTGGTGGACGACGAAGAAGTAGAGAGATCTGACGGTATGCCCAAGCCTGCTTGGTCAAGTCATCGTAAATGATCAGTGCATCTTCACCGCGGTCACGGAAGTATTCACCCATCGCACAGCCAGCGTATGGTGCAAGGAATAGCATTGCTGCTGGATCCGCTGCGCCCGCTGCAACAACGATGGTGTGATCCATCGCGCCGTGCTCTTCAAGCTTACGTACTACGTTAGCGATAGTAGACTGTTTCTGGCCCACTGCTACGTAGATACATTTGATACCAGTACCTTTCTGGTTGATGATCGCGTCGATTGCAATTGCAGTCTTACCGATCTGACGGTCACCGATGATCAACTCACGCTGACCACGGCCGATTGGTACCATCGCGTCGATCGCTTTCAGACCAGTCTGAACTGGCTGATCAACTGATTGACGTGCGATTACGCCTGGCGCTACTTTTTCTACAGCGTCAGTAATTTTCGCGTCGATTGGACCTTTACCGTCGATTGGGTTACCAAGCGCGTCTACAACGCGACCTAGTAGCTCAGGACCTACAGGTACTTCAAGGATACGACCAGTACATTTAGCGGTCATACCTTCTTTTAGATTTTGGTAGTCACCTAGAACTACGGCACCGACAGAGTCACGCTCAAGGTTAAGCGCCATACCGTAGACGCCACCAGGGAACTCGATCATTTCGCCGTACATTACGTCAGCGAGACCGTGGATCAAGATGATACCATCGGATACGCTAACGATTGTGCCCTCGTTACGGGCTTCTGAAGACACATCAAGAGACTCGATGCGCTTCTTGAGAATCTCGCTGATCTCAGATGGATTCAGTTGCTGCATTTTTATTCCTCACACTCAGGAATTCATCGCTTCGGCCAATTTAGCCAATCGCGCACGAACAGATCCGTCGATCACAAGGTCGTCAGTACGAACAATTACACCGCCAAGGATAGATTTATCTACCTGAGATGTAACTGACACTTCACGACCCAACTTAGTGCTCAACGCCTTTGCCAGTTTCTGCTGCTGGTCATCAGCAAGCTCGAAGGCAGTTGTCAGATCCACATCGATTGATGCTTCCTGCGCTGCTTTAAGCTTTTTGAATTGCAAAGCAATTTCTGGGAGCAGTGCCAAACGCTGATTCTCAGCCAGTACAGCAACAAAATTTTGTCCTGCCTGGTCGATATCGCCTTCAAGAAGGCCATTCAGCGTCGCCGCTTTCTGCTCTGACGTTAGGGCTGGAGTAGCCAGCACTCGAGCAACTGTCTCGTCTGCTACTACTGCAGCAGCTGTAGAGAGCATAGTTGCCCATTGATCGAGGCTGCCCGCACTCGCTGCGTATTCAAACGCAGCTTTGGTGTAGGGCCGAGCGACTGTATTGAGTTCAGCCATCGTAAACCTCGCTTAAAGCTCCGCTGCTAGTTTTTCAACTAGCTGTGCGTGTGCTTTCTCGTCAACAGAGGCTTCCAGAATTTTTTCAGCGCCAGCTAGTGCTAGTGCTGCAACCTGTGAACGAAGAGCTTCCTTCGCCTGGTTGATTTCCTGTTCAAGTTCAGCTTCAGCTGCAGCTTTCACGCGAGATGCTTCTTCACGTGCTGCTTCTTTAGCTTCTTCAACAATCTGGTTAGCCCGCTTGTTGGCCTGTTCAATGATGGCAGCTGCCTGCTCTTTAGATTCGCGCAGGTTATCTGTCGCTTTCTCTTGAGCTAGCTTCAGATCGCGTTCAGCGCGCTCTGCCGCATCAAGACCGTCTGCAATCTTCTTCTTACGCTCAGCCAGTGCGCTTGTTAGCGGTGGCCATACGTATTTCATACAAAATACGACGAAGATGAAGAAAGCAATGGCCTGACCAATGATGGTGAGATTGATATTCACGCCATTATCCTCGCGGTTGTCTGATTAATAGTAGTTGGTTCAGTTTTCAAACTACTTATTAGCCAGCAACGGCGAATAGTACGTAAAGACCAAGACCAACGCCGATCATAGGAACCGCGTCGACAAGACCCATTACGATGAAGAACTGAGTACGTAGAAGTGGGATCAGTTCTGGCTGACGAGCAGCACCTTCTAGGAATTTGCCACCTAGAACACCGATACCTACTGCAGCGCCAACAGCGCCCAGACCCATCATCAGTGCACCAGCAATGTATAGCAATGCCATTTCCATCGTTTTTCTCCGATTTTAGTTAAGTTTAAGTTTAAATTTTCTACGGTTAAGTAAAACTCTTGTCACACGCTTAGTGATCTTCGTGGGCCATCGCCAAGTAGACGATTGTTAGGACCATGAAGATAAACGCCTGAAGCGTAATAACTAGAATGTGGAAGATTGCCCAAGGAACCGAAAGGATCCACTGAGCCCAGAACGGTAGCAGTGCAATCAGGATGAAGATCATTTCACCCGCGTACATGTTACCGAACAGTCGAAGCGCCAAAGATACTGGCTTAGCCAGTAGACCAACCACTTCTAGGAAGAGGTTGAATGGCAGCATAAACTTGCCAAGTGGCTGGAAGCTAAGCTCCGCTAGGAAGCCGCCAAGACCCTTCTGCTTAACGCTGTAGTATAGGATCAAAGCGAATACGCTTAGAGCCATACCAGCTGTTGCGTTAACGTCAGTGGTCGGTACCACTTTCATAAAGTGAACGCCCATTTCACCCGCTAGGAAAGGAATCCAATCCACAGGCACAAGGTCCATCGTGTTCATCAGGAAAACCCAGACGAAGATGGTCAAAGCCAAAGGTGCAATCAATGCGTTTTTGTAATGGAAGATGCTCTTCACGTTGTCATCGATGAACTCGATGATTGTTTCAACGAAGTTTTGAGCGCCGCCAGGTACATCGCTTGTAGCCGACTTAGCAACTTTACGGAAGAACCACACAAATCCTAGGCCAAGAAGTACAGACCAGAACATAGTGTCAACGTTAATCGCCCAGAAGCCCATTTCTGCAGCTTCTGCAGCGCTATGCGCCAAGCTCCAGCCGTTCTCAGGGTGGTTACCGAAGGTAAGGTTTGTTAAGTGGTGAGCAATATACTCTGAGGAGGTAACAGTTCCGCTAGCCATTCTCAGTTTCTCTCTTTATCAAAGGTTAAGAAATCGTTTTAGTGCTGAACTGCATCACTAGGTTTATAACCTGAAGCAGTATCAGCATCGCAAATAGGGAAAACACACTGATCGGCTTCACCAATACAAAGGCGAGGGAGAACCCAACTGCCATCAATGACATTTTCCATATTTGACCCGCATACATCGCCGCGAGTGTGGCGTGAGCCGACCTATCGGACGGACTCGAAAAGTGTTTTTTTGCAAAGTAGTGGGCCGGAATTAAATAGATAGCACCACCAATTAACAGTGAGTAGGCGGCCACAACATCAAAAAACAGAGCACCTAAACACAACACTAACACTGTAGCTAATTGGTATTTCAAAACAGTGAAATACCGAGATTTAGCGCGGTCTGAGCGCTTTCCAACAAGGTTTGAACTCATAGTTTACCCTGCGAATTTCACGCATAGTCCATGTACAGCGGGCGCAATTATAGGTTGAACAGGATTTAGCTTCAAGTTGATGATGCTGTTCATTGGTATTAGAAGCCCTAATTTAGGGCTTAATGGTTGAGGTTGATCAATTATTGGCGCAGTTGTTTCACTATCGCTTTGAGCTCTTTCGCATCACTGTAATTGATAACAATCTTACCTTTGCCCTTAGCATTTTCAGAAACGGTCACCTTGGTTGAGAAGAGTTTGGTCAAATCATCAGCGATACGTTCATATTTGCTAGAGATCTCACCCTTCTCTTTTGGTTCAGCCGGATTTTGTAGGGATCTAACCAACATCTCTGTTTGGCGAACCGATAGACCTTTGGAAACGACTTCACGTGCAGCGTCAATTTGGGTCTCTTCGGTCAGTGCTAGCAGTGCACGCGCATGGCCCATCTCAAGGTCGCCATACTCAAGCATTTTCTTCACTTCATCGACAAGATTCAAAAGACGCAGCAGGTTAGCCACTGCAGTGCGTGACTTACCTACAGCATCTGCAACCTCTTGCTGAGAGAGCTCGAACTCCTGCTGCAAACGTTGCAGGGCAATTGCCTCTTCGATTGGGTTGAGGTTTTCACGTTGGATATTCTCAATCAACGCCATCGCAATAGCCGCTTCGTCCGGCACATCGCGAATAACCACTGGCACCTTATCCAAGCCTGCCATCTGTGCCGCACGCCAACGGCGCTCGCCCGCGATGATTTCATACTTATCAACTGAGATTGGGCGTATGACAATTGGCTGCATAATGCCCTGAGCTTTAATCGATGCTGCTAGCTCTTCAAGGGCTTGTGGTTCCATGTCACGACGAGGCTGATAACGACCACGACTTAGCTTTTCGACAGCAATTTCTGTCAGCTCAGCGCTAGTGTTTTTTTCAGTTAGAGCAGGTGAGCTTGATGCAGATAACAGGGCATCCAAACCACGACCTAAACCTCGACGCTTTTGATTCATGCAGTTCTCCTATTAAGCAGCGTTGGTTGGCTGCTCTCTCTCAGTACGGCGCACCAATTCACCTGCTAACGCTAGATAGGCTAGGGCGCCACGAGAGTTCTTATCATACATAATGGCCGGCAAACCATGACTTGGTGCCTCGGCTAGACGCACATTGCGCGGAATTACAGTGCGGTAAACAGCATCACCAAAGTACTCCACTAGATGGTCTGAGACATCTTTGGTCAAACTCATACGCGGATCAAACATGGTACGAAGAATCCCCTCAATTTTGAGGTGCGGATTCAAACGTTCATGGATCTTATCAATAGTTCCGACTAGAGCACTGATACCTTCAAGCGCGTAGTATTCACACTGCATTGGAATGATTACACCATCTGAACTTGCCAGTGCATTGACTGTTAGCAGACTCAATGACGGCGGGTTATCGATCAGGATGTAATCGTAGTTATCAGCAACCGCCTCAAGAGCCATTTTCAATCTAAACTCGCGACGCGGCATCTGCAGCAACTCAACCTCAGCAGCGGTCAAGTCACCGTTAGCACCCAACACATCGTAGCCCACATCAAGCTGTTTAAGCGTTGCTTCGCTAAGTGTTGCCTGATCAGTTAGCACTTCATACACGGAGAGATTGAGATCGTGTTTATCAACACCAGAACCCATGGTCGCATTACCCTGAGGATCAAGATCGATCAGCAGCACGCGCTTATGCATAGCCGCAAGTGATGCTGCCAGGTTCACGCTGGTTGTGGTTTTTCCGACACCGCCCTTCTGGTTGGTGATTGTCAGAATTCTAGCCAACTTATGCTCTCCCAATCTTCAGCAGGTGGCGCTCTTCGTCTAAGCCGGGGACATTCAGTGAATAGGTCTCTAGCAGTTGATACTCTGCTGGTAGTGATTCAAGTTCAGAATCAGGATAACGGCCTTTCATTGCAAGAAAAATACCATCATCGGCTAACAGCGAAGAGCTTAACGTTACCATATCTTCGATAGAAGCGAAGGCTCTAGATGTAACTTGAGTAAATTTGCGATCAGCAAACTCCTCTACACGGCCATGAACCACCTCAAGATTCGCAAGTCCTAGTTCAATTTTTACTTGATGCTGAAAACGCGTTTTTTTGCCGTTGCTATCCAGGGTTGTGACAGGCAACTCTGGATTTAAAATTGCCATGGGGATACCGGGCAACCCTGCACCACTGCCAACATCAATCAAATCTGTGGCGGCCACATAGGGTTGGATCGCAACACTGTCGAGAATGTGTTTAACCAACATCTGTTCCGGATCACGAATGGCTGTCAGGTTGTAAGCCTTATTCCACTTCTGCAGTAGGGCAAGATAGTTCAGTAACTGATCTTGTTGTTCAGCAGTTGCATTGATCGAAAGCTTAGCCAAGCCTGACTGCAGCATCTTTTTTGCATCAAAGGCCATTAGCTCGCCACCTTAGCTTGCAACTGGCGTTTCTTAAGGTAGACCAACAACAGAGAGATAGCCGCTGGCGTCATACCCTGGATACGAGATGCTTGAGCAATAGTTGCCGGGCGTACCGCTTCAAGCTTTGAACGTAGCTCATTCGATAAACCACTTACGAGCGCGAAATCAAAATCTTCCGGCAGGGCGGTATTCTCTTGACGACGCATCTGCTCAATCTCATCGCGTTGGCGATCGATATAACCGGCATACTTAATCTGAATCTCGACCTGTTCCTCTGCAGCCTCTTCGAGTTCAACCTCACTTGGGCGAATCGATTTGATATCGGCATAGGTAAGCTCTGGGCGTTTAACAAGGTCAGCCAAATTATATTCACGTGTCAGCGGCGAGCTAAGTTTTGGTGCAAGTTCTTCAGCCTCTTTCGACTTCGCTTGAACCCATGTGGTTTTTAAACGCTCGAGCTCGCAATCGATCTGATCACGCTTGCGTGAAAAATGGTCCCAACGCTCATCACTGACAAGCCCTAACTTACGGCCCATCTCAGTTAAACGAATATCTGCGTTATCTTCACGCAGAATCAAACGGTACTCCGCTCGACTTGTGAACATACGGTAAGGCTCGGACGTACCGTGCGTAATAAGATCGTCAACAAGAACCCCGATGTAAGCTTCATCACGACGTGGGTACCATTGATCTTGATCTAGCGCCCTGGCAGCAGCGTTAAGGCCGGCTAATAATCCCTGCGCACCCGCCTCTTCGTAACCGGTTGTGCCGTTGATCTGGCCCGCAAAGTAGAGACCTGAAATCACTTTCGTCTCAAGCGTGTGTTTCAAATCTTGCGGATTGAAGAAGTCATATTCAATAGCGTAACCAGGGCGGGTTATGTGCGCCTTTTCGAGGCCGCGCATAGAACGGATAATCTCAAGTTGCACGTCAAAAGGCAGACTGGTTGATACGCCGTTTGGATATAACTCATGCGTGGTTAAACCTTCCGGTTCAATAAATACCTGGTGCTGATCTTTATCCGCAAAACGGTGAATCTTATCCTCAATCGACGGGCAGTAGCGTGGCCCAATCCCTTCAATCACTCCTGAATACATCGGAGAGCGATCAAGATTTGCACGAATCACATCATGTGTTTTTGTGTTGGTATGGGTGATATAGCAACTGATCTGTCTGGGTTGCTCACTTTTACTACCCATAAACGACATAATCGGAGTAGGGGTATCTCCCGGCTGCTCCTGCATCACTGAAAAGTCGACACTTCTCGCATCGATACGTGGCGGAGTACCTGTCTTTAATCGATCTACACGGAAAGGGTATTCACGTAAACGTTGCGCAAGGCGAATAGCTGGAGGGTCACCAGCACGACCGCCACTGTAGTTCTCCATACCAATATGGATTAGACCACCCAAGAAAGTTCCGGCTGTTAAAACCACACTGGTAGCATGAAAACGAATACCCGCTTGCGTAACAGCGCCACGTACTTCGTCATTCTCGATGATTAGATCATCTACAGCCTGTTGAAAAAGATCGAGATTAGGTTGGTTCTCTAAAATCTCTCGAATAGCCGCTTTGTAGAGAATGCGATCAGCCTGAGCACGTGTAGCGCGTACTGCTGGACCTTTACGCGCATTGAGAACACGAAATTGAATACCACCTCGGTCAGTCGCACGTGCCATAGCACCGTCGAGTGCATCAATCTCTTTAACTAGATGACTTTTACCGATGCCACCAATAGCTGGATTACACGACATCTGACCTAAGGTCTCAATGTTATGAGTTAACAACAGGGTTTTAGCGCCTTTACGAGCTGATGCAAGAGCTGCCTCTGTACCTGCATGACCGCCACCTATAACGATGACATCGTAACGATCTGGATAATCCACCATAAACCTCATAAAAATAGTGCTCAAGCCTGTGAGCGAAAGTGCGCGCGATTATACCTATGGTTGGCGTTTGAAGAAATGGTTAAAAAATAGCCAACCCATTCATTCAAAGAAACCTATGTTCGATCTGTTAAATAAAATAAAAAGATAAAGAAAAAAGATAGATTATTATTTTGTTTATTATTAGTGAATCGAAAAACAGTTGATAACTAAATTAAATATATTAATTTCAATTGTTTATACGAATAATAACCCCTGTCTTCACTGTGTAGCTAGCGGTAATAGCCTCTGGATGAGCTGTGTATAAATGGGGTACTTACCCACAGACTAAGTTATTCACATCATTGATCACCGTTTTTGCGCTGATTAAGTAACAAATTATCCACATCGAATAGTGATATATCCGATTTTCTTCAAGTTTTGTGAATAACTATTGAATAGTTTGATCTATTGAACGGATTTTCAGGAGTTTTATGTGGACAAAGCCAAACTTGATGTGTGGATGACTATTTTCCGATACAGAAAGAGCCAAAAATCTTTCCAAGTAGGTCATCAGCAGAGACTTTTCCGGTAATCTCGCCAAGTATCTGTTGAGTTTGGCGTAAATCCTCAGCTAACAGTTCACCTGCGCCATTTGAATCGAGCTGCCAAAGTCCAGTATTGAGAAGCTCGGCAGCCTGCTCTAACGCGTCAACATGGCGACGACGTGCCATAAAAGCACCTTCCGTGTTGCCTTGGTATCCCATGATCTCTTTAAGGTGTTCACGCAGCAGGTTGATCCCCTGTTCAGATTGAGCAGAGAGTCGAATGAGCGTGTTATCACCCTGTTGCTCTATACCTGCCGTTTCACCTGAGAGATCAATTTTGTTTCTCACTAGCGTCACGTGTGACAGATCGCCATCAAGCTTCTCGACCATCTCAGGCCAAAGTGTGTGGGGATATGTCGTGTTTGAGGTTTGTGAATCAACCAGCATTAGAATACGATCCGCTTTACGAATCTCCTGCCAAGCACGATCTATACCGATCTGTTCCACTCTATCAGGCGATTCACGAAGGCCAGCAGTATCGATGATATGCAGCGGCATACCATCAATATTGATCTGCTCACGAAGAACATCGCGTGTCGTCCCTTCAATATCAGTTACGATAGCTGTTTCGCGACCGGCTAGTGCATTCAGGAGACTCGATTTACCAGCATTTGGGCGTCCCGCAATAACAACGGTCATCCCTTCGCGCATTAACGAGCCTTGCTGTGCTTGAGCCCTTACTTCAGTGAGCTGCTCAATAATTAAAACGAGATCAGAACGGACCTTGCCATCGCTAAGGAAATCGATCTCCTCATCGGGGAAATCGATAGCAGCCTCAACGTAGATACGAAGGTTAGTAAGCTGATCAACCAATCTATCGATCTCACGAGAGAAGGCACCTTGCAATGAACGAAGGGCACAACGGGCAGCTTGCTCAGAACTACTCTCTATGAGGTCTGCAATGGCCTCTGCCTGTGTTAGATCCAGTTTATCGTTCAGGAATGCACGCTCTGAGAACTCTCCAGGACGAGCCATTCTGGCACCCAGTTTAAGTGCATGGCGAATGATAAGATCAATAACGACTGGGCCGCCGTGACACTGGAGCTCGAAAACATCTTCGCCAGTAAAGCTATTAGGCCCTGGAAATAGCAGCGCAATCCCCTCATCAAGCTGCTCACCATCTGCTAAAAAAGGAGTGTAGTGTGCATATCTTGGCTTGGGGTTGAACCCAATAAAGGCTTTGGCTATCTCTGTAGAAAGAGAACCTGAGACGCGCACGATGCCGACACCGCCCTGTCCGGGTGCCGTTGCTTGCGCAACAATAGTGTCATGACTCGTAGACAAGGGCTCAATCTCAATTAATTGGATTCAATTTTAGTAACAAGTAGCTGGTCAATTTTGAAATTATCGATATCGATGACTTCAAACTTGTACCCTGCGAAGCTTACAAACTCTGTTCTTTTAGGAATTTTACGCAAGCTATACATGATAAAGCCAGCAAGGGTTTCGTAATTTTGCTCTTCAGGGAACTCTTCAATATTAAGGACTCGCATAACATCTGATATCGGTGTTAAGCCATCCATCAACCAAGAGTTATCATCACGTTTGATGATTTGCTCATTATCAGCTGTTTGCGCCCATTCACCCATCACGGTCGACATTAGGTCTTTGATAGTCAAAACACCAACAACTAGAGCATATTCGTTTAGTACTACAGCGAAATCTGATTGTTGAGCTTTAAACTGCTCCATCGCTTCAAACAAGTTAAGTGTATCGGGCAAAATAATTAACTCATTGACCATATCAGCATTGATCGATAACTCATTACCGGCAAGGCTTTGTCTAAGAAATGCTTTAGCATCAATGTAGCCTTTGACCTCATCAATAGTCTCTCCACAAATTAAGAAACGACTGTGTGTATCGGTAGCTAGCTTTGCATGTAGCTCTGCTGTCGAATCACTCTCTGATAGAAACACAACATTTTCGCGTGGCGTCATAGCCGTGGTGATATATTGGCTCTGCATGTCGAAAACATTTTCTATTACTTGATGCTCTTCCTTGCGCAGAAGGCCCGCTTCAGCACCAGCTTCTACCATGGCATAGAGATCATCGTTAGTGAGATCATCAATTCGCTCCGACTTTAAGCCGACCAATTTAAAAAAGAGATTGGCAGCGCCGTTGATCACCCATACAAGTGGTTTGAGGAGTGTAATTAACACATTCATAGAGCCAACAACGCGAATTGCGATGGCTTCAGGGTGGTTCATTGCGATGCGTTTAGGAACCAGATCAGCAAAGAGAATGAAACTGAGTGTTACTAGAATAAATGCACTGGCAGCTGAGAATTGCTCGAGCATGGGGCCCGCGTAAACAAAGCTAATCAGCGTTTTAAATACGGGTGTGAATTGTGACTCAGAGACAATACCAGCCAGTATTGCAACTGAGTTTAAACCGATTTGAATGAGAGTGAAAAAAGCCCCAGGGTCTTGCTGAAGGGCCATTACCTTAGCTGCAGCGTTATTACCCCCATCAGCAAGCTGAGATAACTTAATTTTTCTTGCTGCTGCGAGTGAAATTTCTGAAACAGAAAAGAATATGCTGACGATGATGCATAAAAAAAGCACGCTGATCGCTTCGAATAGATTCATATCCTTTACACCTCTCTCAATTCAATGAGCTGAAAAGGTCACTATCCAAAGCTTTCAGCGTGCCTATGGGCAAATTTACTTAAGTTCGCCCGATTCGATCTGTTTGTTGATCACATACTGCTGTGCAATCGACAGTACGTTGTTTACCAACCAGTAAAGTACTAGACCTGCTGGGAACCACAGGAAGAAGAAGGTGAACATGATTGGTAGCATCTTCATGATCTTAGCCTGCATTGGGTCCGGCGGTGTTGGGTTTAGCATCTGCTGGATAAACATCGTTGCACCCATCAAGATCGGCATGATGAAGTATGGGTCCATCTGCGAAAGGTCCTGAATGTAGAGGACGAAAGGTGCATGACGTAGCTCAACCGCTTCCATCAATACCCAGTAGAGCGAGATGAAGATAGGCATCTGAGCAAGAATAGGCAGACAACCACCCAGTGGATTGATCTTCTCTTTCGAGTAGAGCTTCATCATCTCTTGTGACATCTTCTGACGATCATCGCCGTAGAGCTCTTTCAGACGCGTCATCTCTGGACCAAACTTACGCATCTTAGCCATCGATTTGAACGCTTTAGCATTCAGGTGGAACAGTGCAGCTTTAACCAAAATAGTGATACAGATAATCGCCACACCGAAGTTACCTACCATTGAGTAGATCCACTTCAATAGCATGTACATTGGTGATGCAATGAAGAAGAGAATACCGAAGTCGATGGTTAGGTCGAGGTTAGGTGCAATCTTCTCTAGCTGGTCTGTATCTTTAGGGCCTGCATAAAATACAGCAGAAGCTTCACCGCTAGCACCAGGCGCTACATTGATCGCTGGAGACATGAAGCCTGCGATGTAGTTGCCATTTAGCTTGCGTGCAGTGTAGCTGTAATCTTGGCCAGGAGCTGGAACCCATGCACTTAGGAAATAGTGCTGAACCATTGCAACCCAACCGTTAGGGCTGGTCTGGCTGAAACGCTTATCGTCGATATCGCTAAATGAGATCTTCTGGTAGTTGTCAGCCTCTGTTGAGAAGACAGTACCTAGGTAAGATTGCATGCCCATATCAGTGGTTTGAGAAGGGTCTTCGCTTGCATCACGTTTGATCTGGCCAAACAGAGCACCCTGCCAATTAGCACTGCTCTGGTTGTTGATAGTGTAGTTCATTGCAACAGCGTTGCTAGCACGAGTGAACGTGAAGCTCTTAGTGATAATCACGCCATTTTGGTCAAGGTTTAGATCCACAGTTAGTGAATCAGCATCACCCATAGCGTAGCTATCTGATGTTGAAGAGTAGAGAGGGCGACCTTCAGCCGCTGCATCTGGGCCGTTAGCACCAACTAAACCTGATTGTGCAACGTAGGTGCGGTTCGCATTCTGCTCAAGAAGGACAAATGGATCTTTCTCGTTCAATTTAGCAGTGTGGTTTAGCAATTTAACTTCGATAATATCGCCGCCACGTGGGTCGATTAGAACAGCTAGGTTATCAGTTGTAACACTGATCAACTTTCCTGATGCTGCAGCTACTGTGCTAGTTACACTGTTTGCGGCAGTTGGAAGATCGCTGTTTGCTGGTGCAGCAGTGCTTGGAAGATCGCTACTAGCAGGTTGGTATGCAGAAACTGTTTCAGCCTGAGTAGGTTGAGAAGCTACTGGGTTGTTGTAGTCTGCATTCCACTGGAGGACCATCATATATGAGATCAATGCCAGTGCTGCAATTAATATGACTCGCTGTACATCCATGGCGGGTTAAACCTTACCTTTTTCTGAGGTTTGCGCTTTAAAAGCTTGCTTGTTTAGTCTGTTCCAACTCTTCGAAATCAGTTTATGTACATCTGGATTTTCGAGCTGATCAATACCCTTGCGTGCAAGAATAACGATATCTACCTGGGGCAGTTGATGTTGGTTCAGCCTAAATGACTCGCGAATGATACGTCGAATACGGTTTCGATTCACGGCTCTTCGGATATTTTTTTTCGAAAGGACAAAACCGATGCGGGGTTGTTCAGTTTTGTTTTTACGGGCAAGTATCAGCAGGTGGTTGTCGCTGACCTTGAAGTCGGCTTTGTCGAATACCCTTTTAAAGTCACCGCCAGTTAACAGACGTAACTGGCGAGGGTATTCGAACTCAGCCATATGGCTGCGCTAGACCGCTATTAAGCAGCTAGGCGAGCGCGACCACGTGAACGACGACGTGCCAGAACCTGACGGCCGTTCTTAGTAGCCATGCGTGCACGGAAACCGTGAGTACGCTTACGCTTTAGTACGCTTGGTTGAAATGTTCTTTTCATTGCCTTGTCCTACTTACAAGTCCACTTTTAGTTTTGGCTGAAGTGTATGGACTTCAACCTAAAATTCGAGACGCGACATACTATAGAAATCATTTAGCTGTTGCAAATGTTTTGTCGGAGTTTAACGACAAAAACAAAAAACCAGCCCGCAGGCTGGTTTTATATTCAGATCAAAGAGGACTGATTACTTAAGCTTACGCTGCATGTAAGAGTCTAGTGGACCTTCTGATACGCTCATCCACTGGTTCTGATCTTTCTGGAACTGCTTCATGCTGCCGTAGATCTTTTTGAAGTCTTCGCTAGATGCTTCAAGCTCTGCGTAAGTCTGCTGTGCAGCATCCCAAGCACCATCCATTACATCTTTCGGGAAGATCTTCATCTTAGTACCGCCCGCTAGGATGGTCTTAAGTGCTTCTGGGTTCTTCGCATCGTAGAACGCAGTTGTTTTTACGTTAGCAACTTCAGCTGCTGCTGCAACGATGTTCTGGTACTCAACTGGTAGAGAGTCGAACTTCTCTTTGTTGATGTATACAGAAAGGTTTGGAGCTGCTTCCCACCAACCTGGAGTGTAGTAGAACTTAGCAACCTTGTTGAAGCCCATCTTCATGTCATCGAATGGACCAACCCATTCAGCTGCGTCGATAGTACCTTTCTCAAGAGAAGGGAAGATATCGCCGCCTGGGATAGACTGAGGTACTACACCAAGCTTCTCGATGATCTTACCGCCCATACCACCGATACGCATTTTCAGACCCTGAAGGTCAGCAAGAGATTTGATCTCTTTGTTGTACCAGCCGCCCATCTGTACACCAGTGTTACCAGCTGGGAAAGGAACGATGTTCGATTTAGCGAATAGATCTTTGATCATTTCGCCACCACCACCGTGGTTGTACCAAGCCTGGAACTGACGGTAGTTAAGACCGAATGGGATAGTAGTATCTAGTGCGAATGCAGGGTTCTTACCGTAGTAGTAGTAAGACGCTGTGTGACCCGCTTCAACTGTACCGTCTGATACCGCATCAAAGATCTGCATCGTACCCACGATTTCACCAGCTGGGAAAACGCGGATTTTGAATTTACCGTTAGTCATCTTCTCTACTTCTTCAGCGAAGTAGACACCACCCATGTAGAAGCCAATGCCTGGTGGTACAGCTGACTGTAGACGCCAGCTAATTTCTGGAAGTTCAGCTGCCTGTAGTGCAGTAGCTGATGATACCGCTGCTGCAAGTACAGCACCTTTAAACAGATCTCTACGTTTCATGATTTTTCCTTTACTTGTCCCGAAGGGCATTTATTTTTCTAGGAAGGATTACGAATTCATTTTGGAATACGAAATCGACAACAGTCCTAGGTTATTCATAAACGGCTATTTGTAATCTAATACTTTGGTCTACTATCGAAGGCTAACTGGTCCTACCAGAGCCGGCGTCTGTTGTGCCTAAGTACTAAACTGGGCAAACTGCAGTCTATTAAAAATTAAAACTATTAATTTCGGAGCGCTTTTAGGGATGAATGCTTTGCTAAAGTTCTCTAGTGCCGTCGACTGCTTAAACTCATTCGTTGGACGCTACATCAAATGGCTAATTCTTGCTGCAGTGCTGGTCAGTGCTGGTAATGCAACAACACGCTACATGTTCAACATAGCGTCGAATGCGATGCTGGAGTTGCAGTGGTACCTTTTTGCTGCTGTTTTCACATTCGCTGCGGGTTATGTGCTTAAAGTGAATGAGCATGTTCGAATTGACGTAATGAGTCAGCGCATGTCGCCACGTACTCGAAACTGGATCGATTTCTTCGGGCTCCTCCTATTTGTCTTGCCAGTGACTCTATACATCACGCTGCAATCGATCCCTAACCTTGTTGAGACTTATATTAACCAAGAGGTGAGTGCTAACGCGGGCGGTCTTATTCGCTGGCCAGTGCGAGCTATGATCCCAATTGGTTTTGGCCTTCTCTTTTTGCAAGGGTTAAGCGAGCTCGTTAAGCGTTGGGCATTCTTGAAAGGTTTAATTGAAGATCCGTTAGCACATGGTGGCCATGCAACCGTCAGCATGGACGATGAGAAGGAGAAAGCATAAATGGAGTTTCTAACGGATAACCTCGCGCCGATCATGTTCGGCTCGCTGATCTTCTTCCTTCTTTCTGGTTTCCCTGTTGCTTTTAGTCTTGCAGCAAATGGTATTCTTTTCGCGCTCATTGGTCATGAGCTTGGGCTTCTAGACTTTGTTCTTTTACAGGCTATTCCTGAGCGTATCTACGGCATTATGCAGAACGATACTCTCCTGGCGATCCCGTTCTTTACCTTTATGGGGATTATCCTGCAGCGCTCCGGTATGGCGGAGGACCTTCTAGAGTCAGCCGGTCAGCTATTTGGTCGTGTACCGGGTGGCTTGGGCTATGCAGTTATACTTGTAGGTGCACTACTTGCAGCAACGACTGGTGTGGTAGCCGCTTCGGTTATCTCGATGGGTCTGATTTCTCTGCCAGTGATGATGCGTTACAAGTATCACTACCCTACAGCTGCAGGTCTTTTGACGGGCGCGGGTTCGCTTGCTCAGATCATACCCCCTTCACTGGTCCTCATCGTACTGGCTGATGTGTTATCGGTATCGGTTAAAGATGCTTACACCGGTGCACTGTTCCCAGCTTTGATGGTGGTGAGCTTCCTGCTGATTTACATGTTTGTTCTGTCGATTGTTAAGCCTTCGATGGTTCCGCCACTGCCGGAAGATGCACGCACTCTGCGCGGTTCTGAACTCTACATCTCAATTCTGACAGCGATGCTGCCACCAGTTATTTTGATCTTCCTTGTGCTGGGGACAATCTTCATCGGGTGGGCTACGCCAACCGAGGGTGGTGCAATGGGTGCTGTGGGTGCGCTGTTGCTTTCTATACTTCGTCGCCGACTTACTTGGGATGTCGTTAAGGGTGCGTTGGATTCAACCGCTAAATTGTCGACCTTCGTAATGTTCATTCTTGTTGGCTCATCAATTTTTGCACTCTCTTTCCGAGCAATTAATGGTGACCTTTGGATTGAGCATCTATTCAGCTTTATTCCAGGCGGTGAGATGGGCTTTGTGCTGTTTGTCAGCGTCATCGTCTTCATTCTTGGTTTCTTCATCGACTTCTTCGAGATCGCGTTCATTCTTATGCCATTGATCGGGCCTGTAGCCCAGAATATGGGTATCGATATGATCTGGTTCCTTGTATTGGTTGGTCTTAACATGTCGATGTCTTTCCTAACACCACCATTTGGTTTTGCACTCTTCTATCTGCGCAGTGTCGCGCCGAAAGATGATTACCAAGATGCTGTGACGGGTGAGAACATTCATGGCATGAAGACCCAGGAGATCTATAAGGGTGCGATTCCATTTATCCTGATCATGCTGTTGTCACTCACACTGATCTTCCTCTTCCCAGAGATCGTGACCTACAACCTTGATCCACCATTGGACGTTGATCTAGACACAATCAGCATCTCTCTAGATGGTGATAGCTGGGCAGATGATACAGGTGGAGACGGTGCTGGCGGTGAATCTGGTGGAGATAACTGGGGTGCTTCCGATCCTTGGAAGTAGTGATAACTCCAAATTAGAAAGGTCGCCTAGGCGGCCTTTTTTATTACGAGCTAAAGGCTTTCTGTGGATATCTCTGTTAACAAAATATGACTAAGATGTTTATATCTGTGTATATATTACCCTAGGCCCTGCTAATTCGATAATCCTCCTGTGGCTAGCTTATCAATAAATCGTTCTAAAATTGGCAGGATTTAATTATTTTTTACGGTTTCTGTGGATAATTGTTGGAGATGGGGATAAGATCTGTGAATAATTTTAATAACCCCGCTTCATTGGAGCAGTAATGTCCCTTCAGCTTTGGCAGAAATCACTTGAGACGCTTCGTCATGAGTTGCCCGAACAGCAGTTTAATACCTGGGTTCGTCCGCTCACCTATGATGAAAGTTCGGATGCTGATTTTCGTCTGTTGGCGCCTAACCGTTTTGTTAGGGACTGGGTTAATGACAAGTTTGTACCTCGCATCCAAGAGGTTGTAGAGCGACTTGCCGGCCTCGATGCACCTCGCGTTGAAATAGGAATTGCAGGTGCTGCAGCACCTATGGATCGTGCGCAACGTTCACGTCCCGCACCTGTGCGTTTGAAACCAACCTCGCCAGCCATGACTGGTGCAAACATCGATTCAACGACCGCAACAGCAACGCCAGTCACTGGTGAGCTACTCGATTTTGATGATGACGCCTCAACGGATCTCTCAGATGTTGGAGAGCGCGCTGTTCAGGTTGAGGGTGGACTGCGTCATAACACCACACTTAATCCAAGTTTCACTTTCGAATCTTTTGTCCAGGGTAAGTCGAACCAGCTTGCCTTGGCTGCTGCACAGCAAGTTGCTGATAACCCAGGCGGTGGATACAACCCACTCTTTATTTATGGTGGTGTCGGTCTAGGTAAAACCCACTTAATGCATGCAGTGGGTGCTGAAATGTTAAAGCGTAATCCAAACGCTAAAATCGTCTACCTGCACTCAGAGCGCTTTGTTGCAGATATGGTGAAAGCGCTGCAACTCAATGCAATTAATGACTTTAAACGTTACTACCGCTCAGTCGATGCACTGTTGATCGACGATATTCAATTTTTTGCTAATAAAGATCGCTCGCAAGAGGAGTTCTTCCACACCTTTAACGCACTGTTAGAGGGGGGCCAGCAGATGATTTTGACCAGTGACCGCTACCCTAAAGAGATTGGCGGTATGGAAGAGCGCCTCAAGTCCCGTTTTGGCTGGGGTCTCACAGTTGCGATTGAACCACCCGAGCTTGAGACGCGCGTTGCTATCTTGAAACGTAAGGCGCAAGAGGCGCGTATTAAGCTTCCAGATGACGCTGCTTTCTTCCTTGCACAAAAAATCCGTAGTAATGTTCGAGAGTTAGAAGGTGCGCTGAAACGCGTGATAGCGAATGCTCACTTTACTGGCAGTCCAATTACCACCACTTTTGTTAAAGAGTCGTTGAAAGACTTGCTGGCATTACAGGACAAACAGGTTAGTATTGATAACATTCAGCGAGTGGTCTCTGAGTACTATAAAATACGTGTAGCAGATCTCCACTCAAAGCGTCGCAGCCGCTCGGTTGCTCGGCCTCGTCAGGTTGCAATGGCACTGTCGAAAGAGCTGACAAACCACAGTCTGCCTGAAATTGGTAATGCGTTTGGTGGTCGAGACCACACAACAGTGTTACATGCGACAAGAAAGATCAAAGAGTTACGTGACAGTGACGCCGAGATCGCGGAAGATTACAAAAACTTGCTTCGTCATCTGACGACCTAACTGAGAACTGGGACAGGAATACGCATGAGATTCGTTATCACTCGTGAAGCCTTGATTAAACCGCTGCAGCTTGTTGCTGGTGTTGTAGAACGCCGTCAAACTCTGCCAGTGCTCTCCAACATTCTTATTGTTGCTGAGGGTGATCAACTTTCGCTAACAGGTACCGACCTTGAAGTAGAGTTGATTGGCCGTGTTCAGTTAGATGAGCCTGCTCAGTCTGGTTCTGTGACTGTGCCAGCGCGCAAGCTGATGGATATCTGTAAGTCACTCTCAGATGATGCGCGTATCGAGATGGAGCTGACAGGGCAGAAGATGGTTATCAAATCTGGCCGTTCTAAGTTCTCACTATCAACATTGGCAGCGTCAGAGTTCCCTAATGTTGAAGATAGCCCGCAGACATTTGAGCTTCGCTTGCCGCAGGTTGAACTTCGTCAGTTGATCGAGAAGACAGGCTTCTCTATGGCGCAGCAAGATGTGCGTTATTACCTTAACGGTATGCTTCTAGAAGTGAGTGAAGACTCACTTCGTTCGGTTGCGACTGATGGTCACCGTCTTGCTACCTCAGCATGTTCTGCAGATGTCCCTAACGGTGGTTCGCATCAGATCATCGTACCGCGTAAAGGTATTCTTGAGCTTGCTCGTCTTCTCCAGGGCGGTGATTCACCAGTGACCTTGGTGATTGGCTCTTCGCACATTCGTGCGAATGTTGGTGACTTTACATTCACCTCTAAGCTTGTAGACGGCAAGTTCCCTGATTACCAGCGTGTGATTCCTAAGAATGGCGATAAAGTGATTCTGGGTGATCGCCAAGAACTTCGTGCAGTATTCCAGCGTATCGCTATCCTCTCTAACGAGAAGTACCGCGGCGTGCGTCTAACGCTTAGCGATGGTTACCTTAAAGTAACCGCTAATAACCCTGAGCAGGAAGAGGCGGAAGAGACAGTAGCTGTTGAGTATGAAGGTCCTGCTTTGGATATCGGCTTCAACGTTAACTACTTGCTGGATGTTCTCTCTATTCTCAACGCGGACGTGGTTCGCTTCACCGTTGCAGACGCTAACAGCTCTGCACTGGTTCAAGGGTTTGATGATCCAAACTCTACCTACGTTATCATGCCAATGCGCATGTAATTGGTGTTACCAGGCTGCCTGCTCATCTCTGAGTGGGCAGCGCTATATTTATGCGCATTTCGCGATTAAAACTCTCTAACATTCGTTCTATATCGGCTCTCAGTTTCGATGCGGCGCCCGATATCAATATTATTCATGGCCCTAACGGCAGCGGTAAAACCAGTATTCTCGAGGGGATTCACCTTCTCTCTATCGCTCGCTCTTTTCGCACCCATCAAAGTCGACATGTCATCACCGAAGGTCAGCCGCTAACGACGTGTTTCGCGCAGATTGATGGGCCTGACGGCGGTGGCTCTCTGGGTATTGAGAGAACGCTGCAAGGTGAATTACGTGTCCGTTATCGCGGTGAAGATATCGATTTAACAACCCTAGCTTCGTTAATGCCGCTTCAAGTTATCGACTCCGATACCTTCAATCTTTTAGATGGTTCTCCCTCTGTGCGTAGGCAGTTTATTGATTGGGGCGCTTTTCACCATACACCAGGCTTTATTTCTGTCTGGAGAGGCTTTCAGAGGGCCTTAAAACAAAGGAATTCTCTACTTAAACGTGGTACTATTGAGCGGTCGTTAAAAGAGGTGTGGGATCGTGAATTTATCCTTCACGCTGAACGACTTACAGAACTTCGTCGTGCCTACATTGAGGCCCTACTTCCGCACTTTGCAGAGATATCTGAACAGTTGGTGCGTGAGGTAAAAACGGAGCTTAAATTTTCACCTGGTTGGGATACCGATCAGAGTCTCCAGCAACTGCTGGATGAGAGTTTTGAGCGTGACATGCGCCAAGGCTTTACCTCTGTAGGACCTCAACGAGCGGACTTGCGCTTTAAGGTTGGAAATCGTGCCGCTGCTGAGCACCTCTCGCGCGGCCAAAAGAAGTTAGTGGTGAGCGCGTTAAAACTCGCGCAAGGGCAGTTATATGCTGCCCAGCGTGGCCAGCCTTGTGTCTATCTAATTGATGACCTACCAGCTGAGCTAGATCGCGGTCACCTAGGTACCTTCTGTGAATATCTGAAGCAGAGTGGTAGCCAATGTTTTATAACCTGTGTCGAGCCAAGCTCGATGCTGGAAGTTTGGGGTACAGAAACTGATGGTGCCCTAATTCAGTTAGAATCAGGTCAGTTAACTGCTAAGCAGAGATTTGGAGAGTCAGATGAGTGAGTCAAACCAAGAATATGGCGCATCGAGCATCAAGGTACTTAAGGGCCTAGATGCGGTCCGTAAGCGTCCTGGCATGTATATCGGTGATACCGATGATGGCAGTGGTTTGCATCACATGGTGTTTGAGCTTGTTGATAACGGTATCGATGAAGCGCTTGCCGGTTACTGTTCTGAGGTCGGAGTTATTATTCACGCGGATGAGAGTGTTACGGTAAGCGACAACGGTCGTGGTATCCCTACCGACATTCACGAAGAAGAGGGTGTCTCTGCAGCAGAAGTTATCATGACGGTTCTGCACGCAGGCGGTAAGTTTGATGACAACACCTACAAGGTCTCTGGCGGTCTTCATGGTGTGGGTGTATCTGTAGTAAACGCACTCTCAACAGAGCTTCGCCTAACGATTCGTCGTAAGGGTCAGGTCCATGAACAGGTTTATAACCACGGTGTACCAGCTGAGCCTCTTAAGGTTGTGGGCGAAACAGGTAGCACAGGCACTATCGTTCGTTTTTGGCCAAGCCCAGAAACGTTTACCAACATCGAATTCCAATATGAGATTCTAGCTAAGCGTCTTCGTGAACTATCTTTCCTAAACTCAGGTGTGCGTATTCGTCTTAAAGATGAGCGTTCTGGCCGTGAAGAGGTATTTGAGTACGAAGGTGGTTTGGCTGCGTTTGTTGATTTCTTGAACCACAACAAATCACCTATCAACAGTATCTTCCACTTCAATGCGATGCATGAGAATGGTGTTGGTGTTGAGGTATCGCTGCAGTGGAACGATAGCTTCCAAGAGTCTATTCACTGTTTTGCAAATAACATTCCGCAGCGTGATGGTGGTACCCACCTATCTGGCTTCCGTGCTTCACTGACTCGTGGTCTAAATAGCTACATTGAGTCTGAGTCCCTCAACAAGAAAGGTGGTGTAAGCACCAGTGGTGACGACAGCCGTGAGGGTCTAACAGCGATCATCTCTGTTAAAGTTCCTGATCCTAAGTTCTCATCGCAGACCAAAGATAAGCTTGTCTCTTCTGAGGTGAAAACAGCGGTTGAGCAGCTAATGGCTGAACACTTCAACTCCTACTTGCTTGAAAATCCAGCTGAAGCTAAAGCGGTAGTTCAGAAGATGATGGACGCTGCGCGTGCTCGTGAAGCAGCACGTAAAGCGCGCGAAATGACTCGTCGTAAGGGTGTCCTTGATATCGCGGGTCTACCGGGCAAGCTTGCTGATTGTCAGGAGAAAGACCCAGGCCTATCTGAACTATACCTCGTCGAAGGTGACTCGGCGGGTGGTTCTGCTAAGCAGGGCCGTGACCGCCGTACACAAGCGATTCTGCCTCTAAAAGGTAAGATCCTAAACGTCGAGAAAGCGCGCTTCGATAAGATGCTCTCATCTGCCGAGGTTGGTACGCTGATTACCGCATTGGGTTGTGGTATCGGCCGTGATGAGTTCAACATTGAGAAGTTACGTTACCACCACATCATTATCATGACCGATGCTGACGTCGATGGTTCTCACATCCGTACCCTGCTTTTGACCTTCTTCTTCCGTCAAATGCCAGAGCTGATTGAGAAAGGTTACATCTACATAGCACAGCCACCACTTTATAAAGTGAAGAAGGGTAAGCAAGAGCAGTACCTTAAAGATGATGATGCAATGGACAAATACCTACTGCAGGGCGCTTTAGAGGGTACATCCCTATACCCTTCAGAAGGTGCTCCTGCGATTGCTGGTGCGGCACTTGAGACGCTATTTGAGCGCTACCGTCGTGTCGTGGCAATGATCGCTCGTCTATCTAGAATCTACCCTAGCCAGGCGCTTATGCAGTCGCTCTACGTGCCTCGTCTAGCATCTGATCAGCTAGCTAACGAAGCGCAGGTGAAATCTTGGGCTGAAGCGCTTCAGAGCAAGTTGGATACAACTGTCACTTCTGGTTCTGAAGTTTACACAGTGACTGTAGAGTTCGATCAAGAGCGCAGCGTATACGTTCCAGTTGTGAATGTACTTCTTCATGGTATTACTACTAGCTACCGTTTCGAAGCGGACTTCTTCCGTTCGCGTGACTATGATCTGATTGTCGATCTCGGTGGTGAGCTTACAAGTCTTCTTGCTGATGGTGCGTACCTAGAGCGTGGTGAGCGTCGTATGGACGTTACTGAACTTGGTGAAGGCATTGAGTGGCTGATGGGTCTTGCTCGTCGTGGCTCAAACATCCAGCGCTACAAAGGACTGGGTGAGATGAACCCAGAACAGCTTTGGGAGACGACTATGGATCCAGACGCTCGTCGCATGTTGCAAGTAACCATTGAAGATGCAATCAGTGCCGACCAGCTATTCACTACCCTGATGGGTGACGAAGTTGAACCTCGTCGTGACTTCATTGAATCGAATGCACTTAACGTATCTAACCTAGACGTTTAATTCGTTATGGTATTTTATAAAACGGCCTTCGGGCCGTTTTTTGTTTCACGTGAAACATCTTGTTGGAGTCATAAATGAATAGTAAGCGAGCTGTAGTGATTGGTGGAGGTCCGGCTGGGCTCTTTGCAGCTGAGCAACTATCTGCACGTGGTCATACAGTGGATCTATATGATGCTATGCCAAGTGTCGCACGTAAGTTCCTTCTTGCTGGCATAGGTGGCATGAATATCACCCACTCGGAATCTATGGATAAATTTATCAGTAGGTATGGCGATGCCGCTGATTGGTTTAGCCCAATGCTAAATAGCTTTGGGCCTGCCGAACTTATCGATTGGATTCATGGCTTAGGTGTAGAGACGATTGTTGGAAGTTCTGGTCGTGTCTTTCCTGCAGAGATGAAAGCGGCACCACTTCTGCGACGTTGGAAAGCGAAGCTAGTAGAGCAAGGCGTTCGCTTTCACCCACGCTCACGTTGGCTAGGCTGGAGTGAGCAAAAAAGTGCCGCTGGTAATAATTGCATCTTGATTGAATCAGAGGGCGAAATTAGCTATGTCCAATTCGATGCTCTGATACTTGCATTAGGTGGCGGTAGTTGGAAAAAACTAGGCTCCGATGGCTCATGGGTTGATGTGCTACTAGAGGTGGGCGTAAATGTTAAATCACTTGCTGCTTCAAATGTTGGCTTTGAGGTCGATTGGTCTGATTACCTTAAAGAACGGATATCTGGTCAGCCCCTAAAAAAAGTGAGTCTCTATATTGAGGATCCATCAGTAAAGATAATCTCCGAGGTAATGCTAACTGAGTACGGAATTGAAGGCACAGGCGTATATGCTGCAAATAAAATTATCCGTGAGAATTGGGATAATGGTGCGACACTACTAATTGATTTTCTGCCAGAACATAGCCGTGATGCTATTGCCGACAAACTTACCTTCGCGTCCAAAAAAGAGAGCATGGCGAACAAATTGCGCAAGTTGTTCCGTCTAAATGTTACTGTCATCTCGCTTCTTAATGAGGGCGTTAAATTATCTGAACTGAACCCTTTGCAGCTCGCAGATAGGATTAAGGGATATCCCATTCGGCTTAATAATCCGCGGCCAATGGATGAGGCTATCAGCACCATAGGCGGGGTTGATAGAGAAACCTTGAGTAATGGCTTGATGGTGATCTCTAAACCAGGCATTTTTGTTGCCGGTGAAATGATTGATTGGGATGCGCCGACCGGTGGTTATCTTTTAACGGGCTGTTTTACAACTGGATATCGTGCCGGGCAGGCCGCTGCTGATTATTTGGATGGCTTATAGATTGATATGTTTCACGTGAAACATGGCACTCAGAACAAGCTGAGCTAAAACAAAAATAAGAAAATAGAGAAATGAAAACGCCCTCAGAAGAGGGCGTCTTAGTACCATAGCGAGCTCTTAAGCTAGTTTTGAGATATCTGCAATACCGTAGAAGAGCGCATGTAGCTGGCTAAGGACAGCCAAGCGGTTGTTACGAATTTGCTCTTCATCAGCCATAACTCGAACCTCTTCAAAGAATCGGTCGATTGGTGTGCGTAGGTCCGCAAGGGACTGAAGAGCACCTTGGTAGTCACCCGCTGCAGTCATTGTAGAAACCGCAGACTGAAGGTTAACTAGTGCCGAACCAAGTTCAATTTCAGCAGCATCACTCAATAGCGACTGATCAATAACAGCAGTCACTGGTGATTCAAGTTTCGCAAGAATATTAGCTACACGCTTGTTACCAGCTACAAGAGAAGCTGCAGACTCTAACTCCAAGAATTTAGAAACGGCGCGCGCACGACGAACAAAGTCGAGTGGTTTAGATGGGCGAACTTCATGGACAGAGAGGTAGATCTCAGCGCTGATACCTTCCTCTTCAAACCAGAAACGGAAGCGCTCTAGCATGAATTCAAAGACCTGCTCTGCGGCATTGTCTAGTGCCGGCAGATCGCTGTAGTTTGATGCAGCAATCGATAATAGCTCTTTCAGATCAAGATCCAGTTCATGCTCAACGATAATGCGAAGCACGCCAAGAGCCGCTCTACGAAGAGCAAACGGGTCCTTAGAGCCGGTAGGTGGCTGGTTAATCGCGAATAGACCAACAAGTGTATCTAGGCGATCAGCAAGCGCGACAGCGATACCCGTTTTAGTTGCAGGTAGATCATCGCCAGCAAACTTAGGCATGTACTGCTCATAAATTGCTTGAGCGACCTCGGTCTCCTCACCATCGTGAAGGGCAAAGTGGTAACCCATCAAACCCTGCAATTCTGTGAACTCATAAACCGTATCAGTTAAAAGGTCACACTTAGCTAGAAGAGATGCCCGTGAAGCAAACTCAACATTGCCGCCAATCTTAGCCGCAATCTGTTTAGCAGTCGCTTCGATACGTTCAGCTTTAGCGGCAACCGTGCCAAGCTCATTTTGGAAAACGACGCTCTTAAGCTTCTCTAGGCGATTGATTAGCGGAGCCTTCTTGTCTGTTTCAAAGAAGAATGCAGCATCGGCTAGGCGAGGGCGGATAACTTTTTCGTTACCAGCGATGACCTGCTGTGGATCTTTAGACTCGATATTTGAGATGGTGATGAAGTAAGGCATCAACTTATTGTTGCTGTCCACAAGGTGGAAATACTTCTGGTTCTCTTTCATCGAAAGAATAAGAACTTGTTCTGGTACTTCAAGGAATCGTTCCTCAAAGCGGCCAGCAAGCGCAACAGGCCATTCGTTAAGCGCACACACTTCGTCGAGTAGATCTTCATCAATCTCTGCTGTGCCGCCAATGCGAGCAGCTTCAGCAAGCACCTGAGAGCGAATCATCTCTTTACGTGCTTCAAAGCTAGCAACTACCTTGCCGGTATTTAGAAGCGCTTCTGCGTAATCTTTAGCGTTGATCAGCTCAATATCATGTGGGTAGTGGAAACGGTGGCCACGTGACTTACGGCCTGACTCAATGCCCAATAGTGAACAGTTAAGTACTTCATCACCCAGCAATGCCACAATCCATTTAACCGGACGGACAAACTCCATACGGCTAGCTGCCCAGCGCATGCGTTTAGGGATAGGTAGACCAGCAAGCGCAGTCTCTAAAATAGCTGGCAGAAGTTCGCTTGTCGCTTTGCCTTCTTCAGTGCCACGGTAAACGTAGTAATCACCTTTATCGGTAGCTTCAATCTCTAGATCTTCAAGAGAAACACCGCAGCTACCAGCAAAGCCTTTCGCTGCCTGTTCAGGTGCTTTAGCTGATGGGCCGCGCTTCTCAATTGAACGATCCGGTTGCTGAGCATCCAGAGCGCTAATGATTACAGCTAAGCGACGTGGTGCTGCAAAAAGCTCAATTCCCGTGTAAGAGAGCTGTGCATCTTTAAGCTGGCTCTCAATACTTTTGCCTAGGGCATCAGAGAGGGTAAGTAGGGCACCTGGTGGTAGCTCTTCAGTACCTAGTTCGAATAGAAAATCTTTAGTGCTCATTATTCTGCTCCCTCCAGTGAGGCTAGTACCTCGAGGCGAATCTTCTCTTCAGCTAGTGGGAAGCCAAGCTCTTTACGTTTGTTGAAGTAGCTTTCAGCAACGCCTCGAGCCAGGGTACGAACACGAAGAATGTAACGTTGACGTTCAGTAGCAGAGATAGCATGACGAGCATCTAGCAGGTTGAACGTGTGAGATGCTTTCATCACTTGCTCGTAGGCTGGTAGTGGCAGATTAACGTCGAGTAGTTTCTGACACTCCTTCTCGTAGTGTTCGAAGTTCGCGAACAGGTGAGGCACATCGGCATATTCGAAGTTGTAGGTCGATTGCTCTACTTCGTTTTGGTGGAAAACATCACCATAGGTTACAACGGTACCGTCTGGTGCTTTTGACCAAACGAGATCGTAGACGCTATCCACCTCTTGAATGTACATCGCAAGACGCTCAAGGCCGTAGGTGATCTCGCCAGTGACGGGGTAACACTCAAGACCACCAACCTGTTGGAAGTAGGTGAACTGAGTCACTTCCATGCCATTGAGCCAAACTTCCCAGCCTAGACCCCAAGCACCAAGTGTTGGAGACTCCCAGTTATCTTCTACGAAACGAACATCGTGAGTAAGTAGGTCAAAGCCAACACGCTCAAGTGAGCCTAGGTATAGCTCTTGGAAGTTGTCTGGGTTTGGCTTCATTACCACCTGGAACTGGTAGTAGTGCTGAAGACGGTTTGGGTTCTCACCGTAGCGACCATCTGTAGGACGGCGGCTTGGTTGAACGTAGGCAGCATTCCAGCTCTCTGGGCCAATCGCACGTAAAGTTGTCGCTGGGTGGAAGGTACCCGCGCCCACTTCCATATCAAGCGGTTGAACGATGACACAGCCCTGTTCAGTCCAATACTGTTGTAGGGCGAAAATCAGGCCTTGGAATGTACTTACATCTGGTTTGACAGTGTCGGTCACGACAGAGGTCCTCGACTAGGATTTCTTGCAAAAAATTAGCCGAGGATTGTACACCAAAACCCCATATGTGGGGTAGAGCGGCGAATAGCTGAAGTGATTAACGACGCCAGAAAGCGGGGGTTAACAGAACCAGTAGCGTAAAGACCTCAAGACGGCCTAGTAACATCGCAAAGACCAGTATCCATTTAGCAGGGTCTGAGATGCTGCTGTAGTTCTCGGCAACATCGCCAAGGCCAGGACCTAAGTTATTCAAAGTAGCTCCGACAGCAGACCAGGCAGTGACCTGATCTAGGCCAGTCGCGAGAAGCGCGATCATCATCAAGACGAATACCATGAGGTAGACCGAGAAGAATCCCCATACAGCTTCTAGCACCTTGCTTGAAATGGGTTGACGACCCAACTTAACAGGCATGATCGCATTTGGGTGGATCAGACGAACAATCTCACGGTAACCCTGTTTAAGAATCAGAAGCAGACGTATCTGTTTCATACCGCCGCCCGTTGACCCGGCACATCCGCCGGCAAAGGCTGCAACAAATAGCAGGAATGGCAGCATCGCTGGCCAATGAGCAAAGTCCGCTGTAGCAAACCCCGTGGTTGTAGCCACTGAGACGACCATGAACGCTGACTTGCGTAGTGCATCCATCGACTCATACGTATCGGTGAAATCAAGAATGAAGAGCGTGAACAGCACCAGTAGCAGCAGTGAAGCTATGTAGAACTTAAACTCAGGATCTGAGAAGTAGTGGGCCACCGCTTTGCTACGCCAAGCTGCAAAGTGAAGGCTGAAGTTAATGCCAGATAAGATCATGAAGACTATCGCAATCGATTCGATCAGGGCGCTGTCGAAGTAACCAATACTCGCGTCATGTGTCGAGAAACCGCCAATAGCAACAGTCGCAAAGCTATGGCCAATCGCATCAAATAGATCCATCCCTGCAAACCAGTATCCAAGTGCACACGCGATGGTTAGCGTGAGATAGATGTTCCATAAGGCTTTTGCGGTTTCAGTAATGCGCGGTGTGAGTTTCGAATCTTTAACTGGTCCCGGAGTCTCTGCACGGTAGAGCTGCATACCGCCGACACCCAGCATCGGAAGAATGGCGACGGCCAGCACGATGATACCCATGCCGCCAAGCCACTGCAGCTGTTGGCGGTAGTAGAGCAGTGATTTAGGTAGCTCATCTAAGCCAACAATAACGGTTGCACCTGTGGTAGTTAAGCCCGAAACGGACTCAAACAGTGCATCGGTGAAACTCAGTGTAATCGATTCCGAAAAGTGGATAGGGAGCGAACCAAACAGGCTCAAAACGCTCCAAAACATTACGGTGACAAGGAAGCCATCACGAATTCTAAGATCTTGGCGAACGCGCATCACCGGCAACCAAATGAGGAAGCCAGTCAGTAGGGTAACGACAAATGCACCAACAAAGGCTGCTAGGTTGCCATCATCATAAATTAGGGAGACTGCTGCCGGGGGAATCTGCGTAAAGCTGAATATCATCAGCAGCAGACCTAGGATTCGAAGGATGACTTTAAAGTGCATAACGTCCTCAGAAGAAGCCTAGGCCAACAGTAAAGAGCTTCTCTACATCGGCAATGTGACGACTATCAACTAGGAAGATAATGACGTGGTCGCCATCTTCCACAACAACGTCATCGTGTGCGATAAGCACCTGATCATTACGAACAATAGCCCCGATGGTTGCACCCGTTGGAAGCGCAATATCTTCAATAGCCTTGCCGACCACTTTAGAGCTTGATGGGTCGCCATGTGCTACAGCCTCAATAGCCTCAGCCGCACCTCGGCGCAGAGAGTGAACGGCTGCAACGTCACCGCGACGCACGTGTGCAAGCAGCGCACCGATAGTGGTCTGCTGTGGCGAGATGGCGATATCAATTACACCACCTTGAACTAGGTCCACGTAGGCGGGGTTATTGATCAGTGTCATTACCTTGCGAGCACCTAAGCGTTTGGCGAGCATCGACGCCATGATGTTCGCTTCATCATCATTGGTCAGAGCACAGAATACATCGGTATCTTCGATATTCTCTTCAAGGAGAAGGTCGGTATCACTCGCACTGCCATGCAATACGATGGTGTTTTGTAGATCATTGGCCAGGCGGTGACAGCGCTCTAAACCGCGTTCGATAATTTTGACCTGGAACTGCGATTCGATCGATTCAGCAAGTCGGAAACCGATGTTACCGCCGCCTGCGATGATGATGCGTTTGTAGGGATTATCAAGACGGCGAAGTTCACTCATCACAGAACGAATATCTTTAGCAGCCGCAATAAAGAAAACCTCGTCATCCGCCTCTATGACGGTATCACCCGTTGGGATGATAGGTCGGTCTTGTCGGAAGATAGCTGCAACACGTGTGTCGACATTTGGCATGTGTGCACGCAGTAACGCAATTTCACGTCCTACTAGCGGGCCGCCATAGTAGGCTTTTACAGCAACCAACTGGGCGCGACCGCCCGCAAAGTCTAGTACCTGAAGCGCACCTGGATGCTGGATCATGCGCGCAATATGTTGGGTGACGAGTTGCTCTGGGCTGATCAAAACATCGATAGGTATGCCCGAGCCATTATTCTCTTTCTGGTCGTTAAAGAGTTTGCCGCCATCAAAGTTGTAAGCCTGATCACGAACACGTGCGATAAGCTTCGGAACACGGAAGTGAGACCAAGCGACCTGACAAGCGATCATGTTGATCTCATCGCTGTTGGTCACCGCAATTAACATGTCGGCATCATCGGCGCCAGCACTGAGAAGAATAGTTGGTAGAGAGGCCTGACCTTCAATTGTTCTGATATCTAAGCGGTCTTGCAGTTCGCGAAGGCGCTTGCCATCCACGTCGACAACGGTGATATCGTTCGCTTCGCTAGCTAGGTGTTCAGCCAGTGAGCCACCGACCTGGCCCGCGCCTAAGATTACGACATTCATTGAAGCCTAAGCCTCCTCAGCGCGTGTTAAACACGCATAGTAAAAACCATCATGCCAGCTCTCTTGGGCGAAGAGTTGGCGACCGCGTGGTCGTTCCACTCCCCAATCCGCATCAATTTTTAATTCTGATGCGTCAATATGATCTTTCAAGAACCTCTCGACCACGCGTTCATTCTCCTGTGGGAAGATTGAACAGGTTGCATAGAGCAATGTACCACCGGGCTTTAGCATATCCCAGAGATTATCGAGTATTGCCAGCTGGGTATTGGCCAGCGGCACAATATCTTCATTGCGACGCAACGCCTTAATATCTGGGTTGCGACGAATCACCCCAGTTGCACTACAGGGGGCATCTACCAGGATACGGTCATAGGGCTCGCCACTCCACCAATCCTTCGTAGCCGCATCGCCGATAATCAAAGCTGCTTGTTGGCCTAGTCGCTCAAGGTTCTCTTCAATGCGAGGTGCTCGGCGTGGTTCTAGCTCAACCGCTTCAATTTCAATATCTGGTGTATGTTCAAGAAGATGGCAGAGTTTACCGCCAGGTGCTGCACAAGCATCGAGTACTCGTTCGCCTGATTTTGGTGCCAAAAGCTGAGCTGCAAGTTGTGCCGCTTCATCTTGAACTGAGACCAAGCCATTAAAAAAGCCCGGCAGTTTATCAACACCGCAGGGTGTCTGCAGGTAGATAGCATCAGTCGAGAACTGGCCTGCACGCGACTCGATGCCAGCATCGGCGAGTTGTTGAATATAGGCCTCGCGCTCAACTTTTTGGCGGTTTACACGCAAGCACATGGGTGGACTTTGATCGTTGCTGGCGAGAATCGCTTGCCACCGATCAGGCCAGTTATTTTTTAGCTTAGCAATCATCCACTCTGGGTGATTCCACTGTGCCACTTCTGAGTGTTTGAGTGTTGCTTCTAGTGATTCTGATTCGCGCTGGTAGCGGCGCAGCACTGCATTTAGCAGTTTGCCCGCCCAAGGTTTATCGAACTGCTTAGCTGCCTCTACAGTTTCGTTGATAACGGCGTGTTCGCCAACCGAGAGGTGGCGAATCTGGTAAAGCGCGCTGATAAGAAGCGCGTAGATATCAAGATCATCATCACGGAACGGCTTGCGAAGCAGCATCTGACTCAACGCATCTAACTGTGGCTGATAACGGAAAGTACCGTAACAGATCTCTTGGAACAGCGCCTTATCACGCCCTTCAACCTGCGCTAATGCAGCGGGCAGCCTACTGGCAATAGAGCCTTGATGTTGCAGCAGCTGAGTTAGTAACTGCGCAATCAACGCGCGAAGATTATAAGAGTTACTCAAACTTCATACCTGGTTGGAAAGGGTGGTTGTTTGAGTTGAGCAGTGCTGCTGCATCAGTGGCACGACCGCCAGGCATCTGAATCGATTTAATCAATAACGAGCCCTCACCACAGCCGATCAGAATGCCCTGTTTATCGGCTTTGATGAGCTCGCCAGGTTTGCCAGAGTTATCAGTCACAGATTGAGCCTGCCAAATGCGAACTACCTTGTCGCCAAGGTTGGTGTAAGCGACTGGCCAGGGTGATAGGCCTCTCACTTGGCGAGCAATATCATTGCTGCTTGAGGTCCAATCGATTGCACCTTCGACTTTCTCTAGCTTTTCAGCGTAGTTTGCTAGCGAATCATCCTGAATTTCTGGTGCAAGCTCGCCGGCAAGCAGGGCTGGAAGTTGTGCAACAAGCATCTCTGAACCTAAAACAGCAAGGCGATCATGTAGCTCACCGCTTGATTCGGTTTCGGTAATTGCCGTCGTAACCTTGGCTAGCATTGGGCCAGTATCAAGTCCCGCCTCCATCTGCATCAGGGTCACACCGGTTTCGGCATCACCAGCAAGTAGCGCACGATGAATAGGTGCAGCACCGCGCCAGCGTGGCAGGAGTGATGCGTGAACATTCACACAACCGTGCGTTGGTGTATCCAATACAACCTGCGGCAGGATTAGACCGTAAGCGACAACAATCATCAGATCCGGCTTAAGGGCTGCCAGTTCAGCTTGTGCGTCGGGATCACGCAAAGTGAGGGGTTGGAACACCGGAATCTCAGCATCCAGGGCAACCTGTTTTACAGGGCTCGCTTGTAATTTGCGACCACGGCCAGCAGGACGATCGGGTTGGGTATAAACAGCGGTGACATTAATGCCCGCATCAAGAAGTGCCTGCAGGTGTGTTGCAGCGAAATCGGGTGTGCCTGCGAAAATGATGTTCGACAAATCGGTTTCCTAAAATAAAAACAGGCTTGCTGGGCAAACCTGTTTAGTAAATTACGCGTGTTGTGCTTCGAATTTGTGTTTCTTCTCAAGTTTAGAGCGAATACGATCGCGCTTTAAACGAGAGATATGATCGACAAACAGCTTACCATTCAGGTGGTCAAGCTCATGCTGGATACAGACCGCAAGCAGCCCCTTCGCTTCAAGTTCGTATGGCTTGCCATCACGATCCAATGCCTTAAGACGCAAGTGCTCTGGACGCTCTACATTCTCATAAAAACCAGGCACTGACAGGCAACCCTCTTGCATCTGGTCTAGCTCTTCAGTCAGAAGCTCGTACTCTGGGTTGATCAGAACCAGCGGCTCATCGCCCTCTTCAGAGATATCGATAACAACGATGCGTTTGTGGACATTGATCTGCGTTGCTGCCAAACCGATGCCTGGTGCCGCATACATCGTCTCGAACATATCATCGATCAGTGTTCGAATCTCATCGTCGACTTGCTCAACTGGCTCAGCAATTGTGCGCAGGCGTGGGTCTGGAAATTCAAGGATGTTCAGTAGTGCCATATCAATATTTTCTTACTCTCTTGCAGTTTATGCTTAGAGTTTCGTCCAATGTTAAAAATTTGGGCTATTATAACCCATAGATTCTGCTTTGCATGTCACTGGCAAAGTGTAATTGTAAGATGATCTGCATGGTATCTCCCTTGGGTTGTTTGAAGGGGTTGATCTTTGGCGTTACTCGAAGAGGTGATATGAAAAAGTTTCTAAATCGATTTGTCGCGCTACTGCTTTGTAGCTCTGTGCTTCAGATACAAGCTGAAACGATCAAATTGGCTGACAATGCACCCAATGAATACGTCGTTGTGAAAGGCGATACGCTGTGGGATATCTCTGCTCGTTTTCTGCAAAGCCCTTGGCTCTGGCCAAAGGTATGGGAGGCGAATGCACAGATCTTTAATCCACACCTGATCTATCCCGGTGATGTGATCTACCTCTACTGGCAAAACGGTGAGCCGCGCCTAGGCGTTAAGCAGCCTTCAGGGCCAACAGGTACCGTAGTACTGACACCTGAGGTTAAGGTGATTCCTCGTAAAGAGGCTATTCAAACCATCCCTTTACGAGACCTGCGCGCCTTCCTGCATGACAACCAAGTGGTTTCTCAAGATCTACTCGACAATGCGCCCTATATTCTTGGTGGCAAGAATCAGCGCATTCTTGCCGCGAACGGCGATCGTGTCTATGCACGTGGCACGCTCGTTGGCGACGAGAAGCTGCAAGCTATCTACCGCCCATCAAAAACCTATAAAGATCCTCACACTGGCGAGGAGCTAGGTTTCGAGTTGCACCGCGTCGCTGATGTTGTGGTGCGTGGTTTTGAGTCCGAAACAATCAAGCTTGATGTGGCCAATGCTGTCGAAGAGGTTCGTATTAAGGACCAGGTCATTCCGAGTGAAGAGAGTGCGCTTAACACTCGGTTTACCCCCAAAGCGGGTCCTGAGCTCGAAAACGTTGAGATCATCGCTGTTCATAACGGCGTAGCTAATATTGGGCAGTTTGACACACTGACAGTGAATGCAGGCCTCAGAGAGGGTGTCTCGGTAGGGGATGTGTTTGCGATCTTCAATCGTGGCGAAAAAATTCGAGACCCGAAAACCGGAGAAACCCTGCGACTGCCCTCAGAGCGAGCAGGCGAGTTGATGGTATTCAAAGCCTTCGAAAAAGTGAGCTACGCAATCGTGATGCGTGCCCATGAGGTGATTAAGCTTGGAGATGAGCTACACACCCCTTAAAACAAATATCTAAATAATGAGCCAAGGATCGGCTCATAAAAATTGGAGAGCAAGGATGCCACCAGCCCTAGAGGATTGGGTTGCCCTGCGTCTGTTGGCGCTGCGACCCAGAGTAGCTCAAATGCTACTCGAGATACCCCACTGGAACGAGCTTATTCGGGACCCATCTGGCCTGAAACAGTTTCTTATTGAAGCGACCACTGGACGCTACTCACTCGCACAACTTGATGGACTTGCCGAACGAAGTCAGCAACTTTTGGAGCGCCTCGCAAAGTTAGAGTGTGTTGCAGTCGCCTTGGATTCGGCTTCCTATCCACCACTGCTTAAAACCCTATTTGACCCTCCGCCAGTGCTTTTTGTTCGAGGCGATCCGGCAATCCTTGCAGAGCCGCAGGTTGCGATAGTAGGGAGTCGTAAGTCGAGTTCGCTTGGACGGGCAACGGCTGAACGTCTTGCCACAGACCTAGCCACAGCCGGTATACACGTTACAAGCGGTTTAGCATTGGGGATAGATGCCGCAGCCCATCGTGGAGCCATATCACACAGTGTGCGATTGGATGCTAAATCGGATAAGCAGACGGCCCAAGATTTTTTATCTCAAACGAGCGAGCGCTTCGGAAAAACTGTCGCTGTAATGGCGACTGGGCCAGATCAAATCTACCCAACACGAAATGCCAATCTTGCTGATCAGATACTCGTTTCTGGAGGGGCGATCATCACTGAGCAGATTCCCGGCACCCAGCCTCGTCCTTTTCTTTTTCCCGAGCGCAATCGAATCATCTCTGGGCTTAGCCTGGGTACGTTAATTATTGAAGCATCAATTAAAAGTGGCTCATTAGTAACCGCCAAATTAGCGCTTGAGCAGGGCAGAGAGGTGATGGCAATTCCGGGCGCTTTGAATAACCCAGGTGCGCAGGGGTGTCACCACCTCATTAAACAGGGCGCAGCACTTGTCGAAAATGTTGAAGATATACTTCTTGCTCTGCACAAAGATTTGCGTGAATTTACCCCTTATGTAAAAAGCGCTCCAGTCAATAACAACCACTCACCACTCGATCCACTATTACATCTGATTGGCAAAGAGCAGCCTTCACTGGATCAGCTTTGTCTTATGTCTGGCATGGCAATTTCAGAGTTACAGATCAAATTGACCGAGTATGAACTGCAGGGAGTAATTCAGAGGGAGGGTGTACGATTCGTTTTAGTCAGCAGCTCAGGTAGAATGTCACTCTGAATTTCTGAGCGAATGAGATATGTTGAATCATTGGAATATCCATCAAGCAGCTAGGATTGTCCGTGAAGGTGGTGTCATTGCCTATCCAACAGAGGCTGTCTGGGGCCTTGGATGTGACCCGTGGAACGAGGCTGCTGTAATGAGGCTGCTCGCTCTTAAGCGCCGGCCGGTAGAAAAGGGCCTCATTTTAGTGGCGAGTGATGTTGATCAAATCGAACCCCTTCTTTATGGTCTGACCTCTACACAACGTGCAGCTGTGATCGATAGCTGGCCTGGTCCAAACACCTGGTTACTGCCTGATGAAGAGAACTTGATTCCTGCTTGGGTTAAAGGCAAGTTTAGCTCCGTAGCTGTCAGAGTTTCCGCGCATCCTGTTGTAAAGAGGTTGTGTGCAGCCGCTAAAATGCCGTTAGTCTCTACCTCGGCAAATCCAGCAGGATCAACACCTGCAAGAACAAAGCTGAGAGTGAGCGCTTACTTCGGTTCAAATTTAGATTTTCGAGTGCAGGGTGCTTTAGGCGATTCATCTCGCCCGTCATTGATTCGTGATGCTCTGACTCAAACCGTTATTCGAGATTAAGGAGAACTCCATGAGTAAACCAAATGTTGCAGAGGTGAAGGCCTTTCTAATGGATCTTCAGGATCGCATTTGTCAGGCACTTGAAGCTGCAGATGGCGGAGCTAAGTTTGTGGAGGACTCTTGGGATCGTGAAGAGGGTGGTGGCGGTCGCAGCCGTGTCATCACTAATGGTGCTATTTTTGAAAAGGGCGGCGTTAACTTTTCTCACGTTCACGGCAATCAGATGCCAGCTTCAGCAACAGCCCATCGTCCTGAGTTGCAGGGTCGTAATTTTGAAGCGATGGGTGTCAGCTTGGTTATGCACCCAACCAACCCGATGATTCCAACATCACATGCCAACGTTCGCTTCTTCATTGCTGAGAAAGAGGGCGAAGATCCAGTATGGTGGTTTGGTGGTGGCTTCGATCTTACCCCTTACTACGGTAACGAAGAGGACTGTGTTTTCTGGCACCAGGTGGCTAAAGATGCCTGCGATCCTTTTGGCAGTGATGTATATCCCCGTTACAAAAAGTGGTGTGATGACTACTTCTTCTTGAAGCACCGTGGTGAGCCGCGTGGTATCGGCGGTCTCTTCTTTGACGACCTTAACGAGCTTGGATTTGATCAGAGTTTTGCACTCATGCAGTCGATCGGTAATGCCTATGCGCAAGCGTATGTGCCTATCGTTGAGCGTCGTCGCAATGACCCTTATGGCGAACAAGAACGCGACTTCCAGCTTCATCGTCGCGGTCGTTATGTTGAATTTAACCTGGTGTTCGACCGCGGTACCCTGTTTGGTCTTCAAACAGGTGGGCGAACCGAATCTATTTTGATGTCTCTTCCACCTGAAGTGCGTTGGGACTACAACTGGGCACCAGAGCCTGGCACAGCAGAAGCGCGTTTGACAGAGTACTTCCTACAGTCTCGTGATTGGCTGGGCTTAGAGGCATGAGTCTGCTATACCGTGTAACGGGTAATCCGATCAAACACAGCCTTTCGCCGCGTATTCATGCGCACTTTGCGCAGGTTACTGGTGAGCCGATTGAGTATACAGCGCAGTTGGAGGAGGCTGAGACCTTTACCGATAATTTGCGTCGCCAGCTCACCAGCGGTGAAATTTTGGGGAGTAACGTAACCCTGCCATTTAAAGAGTTGGCCTGGGCTTTGGCTGAAGTTAGAACGGCCAGAGCAGAGACCGCAGGCGCTGCAAATACTCTCTGGTTGAATGACGCGGGCCAGATCTGTGCGGATAACACAGACGGCATTGGTTTACTGACCGATCTTAAAAATAACCTCGGACTAGAGCTCGAGAATCGCCGAGTGTTAATACTAGGTGCGGGTGGTGCAGTGCGTGGTGTCATTCAGCCGATGCTTGATGCGGGTGTGACTGAAGTGATTATCGCTAACCGAAGCGTTGAGCGTGCCCAAGCCATTGTCGATATCTTCCCTGGTGCGCCGCTTAAAGCGATTAGCTATGCGGAAATCACCGGTCCCGCTTTTGATCTGATTGTGAACGGCACCTCAGCCAGTATTGGAGGCGAGTTACCGCCTGTTCCAGATGCAGCAATTGATGCTAATACCTGCGGTTATGACATGATGTATGGCGCTACTAAAACGCCATTCTGTGAGTGGTGTGAAGCTCACAATGCCCGTGCAATCGACGGTCTGGGGATGTTGGTTGAACAAGCAGCTGAGTCATTTTTTATCTGGCGTGGTGTGAAGCCTGAAACAGCCGCGATTCTGGCTGAATTACGCTCTGAACTGCAGCCTTAAAACTGGTTAATTTCTCTAAAATTACACCGTTTTAGCGTTGACTTAGCGTGGCATGACCGTCAGTCTTAGGGTATCCATTCGCTGCTAGGGATACCCACATGGAAAAGCTCGCTCCTCTCTCCGTCGATCAGCTCTACCGTACTTGCGACAGCGAGTTACTCCCTTTCAAAACCACCGATGACCTAGAAGGCTACAGTGGCTTCTTTGGCCAAGAGCGCGCTATTGAAGCGATGGAGTTTGGGGTCGGTATGGTACGTCCAGGTTATAACCTCTTCGTGATGGGCACGCCGCATACCGGCCGTTTCTCATTCGCGATGGAGAATCTAAAATCTGCAGCGAAGAGACAGAACAAACCATACGACTGGTGCTATCTCAAGAATATTTCAGATACTCGCTACCCTAAGGCTCTAAAACTGCCTGCAGGTAAAGGGGTTAAGCTACAGCGAGACCTAAGCAAGCTGTTGAACCGTGCCATAACAGAGCTGCCAGCTGCCTTTGAAAACCCAACCTATCAACGCCAAAAGAGCACCATAGAACGTGATTTTGCGCGACTTTATGATGCTGCTGTAGAGGTTGTTGAGCGTAAAGGGCGCGAGTACTCGATCGCCGTCTATCGTGATGCCGGTACCATTGGCTTTACACCAGTAGCTGAGGGACAGGCAATTGATGAGGCTGTTTTTTCGGCACTACCAGAAGAGATTCGTGATGCATTCAATCTACACATCTCGGAACTTGAAGAGCTGTTGAATGAGCAGCTCACCGAGATGCCTCGCTGGCGCCGTGAAGCAGCTGATGCACTTCGCTATCTAGACCGCGATACCGCACGTCACACGCTTGTTCCACTCTTTGATGAGGTGCGAACTGAGTATTCAAACCTATCCGGTGTGAATGACTATCTGAATGATGTCGAGCATGATCTGATTCGCAACGCTGGTGAAATGGTTGCAGATGGGATCTTCGAAAGTAAATCAGAAGCCGCCCGTCGTGAGTTCATGAACGATAATTATGGGCTTAACCTGCTAGTTGATAACGAGCGGACCAAAGGTGCGCCGGTCGTTTACGAAGCGCACCCAAGCTATGAAAACCTATTTGGCCGTGTTGAGTACAACTCAGAAATGGGCGCTATGGTTACCAACTACCGCCTGATTCGTTCGGGCGCCTTGCATCGTGCTAATGGCGGTTACCTAGTCATTGAAGCAGAGAAGCTCCTTGAACAGCCCTTTGTTTATCAAGCGCTTAAACGTGCCCTCAAAGCCCATGAAATTCGAATCGAGAATCCGGCCAGTGAATTCACCGGTATTAGCACAGTAACGCTTTCGCCAGAAGCGATAGATCTGAACGTGAAGCTGGTGCTGATAGGTGGTCGAGATATCTACTACCTACTCCAAGATCTAGATCATGACTTCGAGAAGATGTTCCGAGTTGTTGTCGATTTTGAAGAGGATGTGCCACGCACCGATGCCACCATTCGACAATATGCGAGGTTGATGAGCACCCTCGCTAATGAAGAGAAGTTGGCACCATTAACGCGTGAGGGTGTGGCGCGGTTAGTAGAGCACTCATCACGGCTTGCTGGTGATCAGGACATGCTCTCAGCACACATTGGTGAGCTTAAAGATCTACTCTGCGAAGCGGATTACCGACGTAACAGCGTCGAGGATAAATACATCGACGCCCACCATGTCGACGCAGCGCTTGCTGCCAAAGAGCGCCGCACCGGTCGCCTTGCCCAGAAGATTCATGAAGGTATTACCAATGAGACCGTATTGATCGATACTGACGGCGAGGCGATTGGTAAATCGAACGGCTTAACGGTACTTCAAGTCGGCGATGTTAGCTTTGGTACACCTGCGCGTATCACCGCAACTGTGCACCCGGGTAGCCGCGGTATCGTTGATATCGAGCGAGAGGTCACACTCGGGCAGCCGATACACTCTAAAGGCGTACTCATTCTTTCCGGTTACCTCGGCCACCGTTATGCAAAAGATTTCCCGCTGGCGATCTCTGCGAGTATCGCGATGGAGCAGTCTTATGGCTATATCGACGGAGATAGCGCCTCAATGGCTGAGATCTGTACCCTCATCTCCGCACTGACCCATATTCCTATCAAGCAGCAGTTTGCGATGACCGGCTCCATCAACCAGTATGGTGAGGTGCAGGCCATAGGCGGCGTTAATGAGAAGATCGAAGGCTTCTTCCGCCTGTGTGAAACTCGCGGATTAACGGGTCGACAGGGTGTCATCATTCCTCAGGCTAACGTAAGACACCTTATGTTGAAGCAAGAGGTAGTGGATGCCGTTCGCCAAGGTGTTTTCTCAATCTACTCAGTTGCCACAGTGGATCAAGCGCTTGAACTGCTGATGGGCAGAGATGCCGGCAAAGAGAAGGCGGATGGTGTATTCAACCAGCGCTCAATCGGTGCTGAAGTGGTTAAACGACTGCGTGAGATGGCTAAGGCGAAAGCTTAGTCTCTGCCGGGTTCAAGAGTGGGGTCAGACCAAAGGTCAGACCCCGGTGCCAAAAATTATTTCGAAGCTCCGGTGTCTGACCTCCGGTCTGACACCATTTTCTAATTACGCTTCGTAATCATTAACGCCCCGAAGGCTTACCCCGCCCAATCTTCCTGAAGGTGCTCATCCTTCAATTTCACATAGTTAGAGGCTGAGTAGCTAAAGAAACTCAGCTCCTTTTCGGTGAGATCTCGCACCTCTTTGACGGGGCGGCCCATATAGAGTTTGCCGCTCTCAAGGCGCTTACCTGGTGGTACAAGTGAGCCCGCACCAATTACCACGTCATCTTCGACAACGGCACCGTCCATCACGGTTGCAGACATGCCAACGAGCACCCGGTTGCCTATTGTGCAGCCATGCAGCATCGCCATATGGCCAATCGTTACCTCGTCACCGATGAGTAAAGGGTAGCCATCAGGGTTGTAACTGCTGGCATGGGTGATATGTAAAATGGCACCATCCTGGACATTACTTCTAGCCCCAATCCGAATGTGATTCATATCCCCGCGAATAGCGACAAGCGGCCAAACAGAGCTGTCATCACCTAGCACCACATCGCCGAGTACCACGGAGCTTGGATCCACAAATACGCGTTCACCAAGGGTGGGTGTAATACCTTTAAATGGGCGAAGTTTCATGAGTTGCTCCTTTATCCTGAGGTGCCAGTTGAATAAATGATCTAATCGCCCCATTGTATAGTAAGTAGATTGAATTAGAGACTCGGAGATTTTAATGAGTAATCCGTTGTTAACACCGGCTGCACTACCTCCATTTAGTGCAATTAAAGCAGAGCATATGGTGCCCGCAATTGAGCACCTCTTAGAGCGAAACCGAGCGCGCATTGCCGAACTGGTAGAACAACCCATGACCGACTGGCAGAGCCTGGTTGGTGAAATTGAGCACCTCAATGACGAGCTTGCTCAGGCTTGGTCTCCAGTTTCTCATCTCAATGCAGTGCGTAACTCAGATGAGGTGCGTGAGGCCTACAATGCCTGTCTTCCTAAGCTCTCTGAGTACTTTACGGAGCTTGGCCAGAACGAAAAACTCTATCAAGCCTTTGAAGCGTTTTCGGCAAGTGATGCTTTTCAAAAGTTATCATCGCCTCAGAAGAAAGTGATTACTAACTCACTGCGTGACTTCCGTCTGGCGGGGATCGGTCTTGAAAAAGAGAAGCAGCAGCGTTACGCAGAACTGCAGTTGAAACTCTCTGAACTGACTACAAAATTCTCTGAAAACGTACTCGACGCAACCCAGGGATGGGTTAAACATGTGACCGATGATGCAGACCTAGCTGGTCTTCCAGAGCATGTCTTAGTTGCCGCAAAGTCTGCTGCCGAGGAGCGCGAGCTTGAGGGTTGGGTTCTCACTCTGGATTTCCCTGTCTACTACGCAGTGATGCTGCAAGCGGAGAGCCGTGAACTGCGTAAAGAGTTCTACTCAGCCTATGCAACACGTGCCTCTGATCAGGGACCAACGGCAGGCCAGTGGGATAACTCGAATCTCATTACGGAGATCCTCACGCTGCGTTTAGAGCTTGCTCAACTACTGGGCTTTGCAAACTATGCAGAGTATTCACTTGCTACAAAGATGGCGCAATCGACAGATCAGGTTGTGCAGTTCCTAGAGGACTTGGCTGCTCGCAGTCGCCCACAAGCCGTTACCGAACTCGATGAGCTTCGCGCCTTTGCTAAAGAGTCGGGTAACCTAGAGAGTGTTGAAGCTTGGGACCTCACCTTTTATGCAGAGAAGCTGAAACAGCAGCGCTTTAATATTTCGCAGCAAGAGCTTCGTCCTTACTTCCCATTGCCACGTGTGCTTAACGGTTTATTTGAGATTACTGATCGTCTATTCGGTGTAAAAGTTGAAGAGATTGCTGAATTTGATACCTACCATGCTGATGTGCGTCTATTTGAGCTATCGCGCGATGGTGAGGTATTGGCGCACTGTTACCTAGACCCATTTGCTCGTTCAGGTAAACGCGGTGGTGCCTGGATGGACGATTGCCGTGTGCGCCGTCAAAAGGATGGTACGGTTCAGCTGCCAGTTGCCTACCTGGTGTGTAACTTCACACCGCCACTGAAAGGTGAACCAGCGCTACTGACTCATGATGAAGTCACTACGCTATTCCATGAATTTGGTCACGGTATCCATCACATGCTGACCCAGATGGAGCATGCGGATATCAGCGGTATTAATGGTGTCGCTTGGGATGCTGTCGAGCTACCAAGTCAGTTCCTTGAGAACTGGTGTTGGGAGCCTGAAGCGCTTGCGCTCATCTCAGCTCACTACCAAACAGGTGAAGCATTACCCCAAGAGAAACTAGATCGTCTCTTGGAGGCTAAGCACTTCCAGTCCGGCATGATGATGGTTCGCCAGTTAGAATTTTCGCTATTTGATTTCATCTTGCACCGTGACTTTGAGCCGGGCAGAACTGAAGTTCAAACAGTGTTAGACAAGGTACGTGCTGAAGTCGCTGTTATGTCACCGCCAAGCTTTAACCGATTCCAGCACAGCTTTAGCCATATCTTTGCTGGAGGATATGCGGCGGGTTATTACAGCTATAAATGGGCAGAAGTGCTATCTGCAGACGCCTTCTCACGTTTTGAAGAGGAGGGGATCTTCAATGCAGAGACCGGCGCATCCTTCCGTAAAGCGATTCTTGAGAAGGGCGGTTCAGAAGAGCCTATGGAGCTCTTTGTTGAGTTCCGCGGTCGCGAACCTGAAGTGGATGCACTACTTCGTCATTCAGGCATTGCCGCATAAAATCAGGAGATAAGAATGTCTGTCGTAAAACGTTTTGTCGCGGGTGTAGTCTGTCCACGTTGTGCAGAGATGGATACCACCCGTATGTATCGTGACGAAGAGCGCGAATATCGTGAGTGTGTGAAGTGTGGTTTCGAGGATAGTCTTCGCCTAGATGGTCGCCCCGAAGCCGAAGAGCTAGAGACGCGGGTTAATCATGAAGGCGCCGCCGATCCGCTGACTAAGACACTAGAAACCGAAGTGACTGCGCAACCGCTGCAGTTCTATCCAAACCCACAGGCAAAAGACCACTAAGATGGCTGACAGTGAAATCTGCGGGTGGGCCCGCCACTCAGAGATTGAGCATCAGTACCATGATGATGAGTGGGGTAGGCTTAGAACAGATGACCACACCCTTTTTGAGTTTTTGATCCTAGAGTCTGCCCAAGCAGGTTTAAGCTGGAGAACAGTGCTGAATAAGCGAGAAGGGTATCGCCATCACTACTGCAACTTCGATCCGCACAAAGTAGCTCAATTTGGTGAGAAAGAGATTGAGGCGATGCTAGCAGATGCAGGAGTTATTCGAAATCGTGCCAAGATCGAAGCATCTATAAACAATTCGCGTATATTTTTAGAAATTTCAGCGGAGTTTAGTGGTTTTGCGAACTACATCTGGTCCTTTATGGACACTAAAACGATCGTAACTAACCCCAAAACAATGGCAGATATCCCAGCAGAGACAGAACTTTCAAAACAGATCGCTAAAGATCTCAAAAAACGCGGAATTCGTTTCTTCGGCTCAACAATAGTCTACGCCTACCTGCAAGCCACCGGTTTCGTAAACGATCACCTAATCACCTGCCCACAGTTCGAATCCTGCACCCAAAACTGATAGATGTCGCGGCCTTCTCTCTTCGAGAGTAGGTCACTCCTACGAAAGCACCTTGTACGAGGGATCTGCGGCGCAGCCGAAGACCCTGACTGTAGGAACGAATTGCCAAAGGCAAACCGTGACCGATTAAGGCGCTTCTACTCTATTTCTACGATTCTCAGCACGAATCAAAGCTTTACGCCTCTCCATTTCAACTTCAGCGGCATTGCTTTCTAGAAAGCGAGCTTGGCCTTTATCAAAACGTGAAAAGGCCTCGTTTATCTCTTTGTTAATATCTTCTTCATTCATATCTAAATTACTTCTCAATAACAAAAATATCGGGGCTTTCTTTCTTCGAGAGCAGGTCACTCCTACGAAAGCACCCTGTACGAGGGACCTGCCCCAAAGGGGAAGGCCCCGACCGGTCTTAGGCTCTAAACCAAACCCCATCACGATCAAATCGTTTAAAGATCACAAACCCCGTTGCTGCTCGTGCAACAAAGGCTGCTAGAAAGGCGATCCAAAGCCCGGTGTTCCCCAGGTCAGTAGTGAACCACCATACCGGAAGGAAGGTGACGAACACGGTAATCAACATGATCTTGAGCATCGCTTTGGACTGGGTTGTCCCGACTAAAATGCCATCTTGAAGGTAGCTCCATACAGCAATTAACGGCAGTAGCCAGATAAACGGAAGGTACTCATCAGCAACTGCCAGTACCGATTCGATATCGGTCATCAGTCTCAAAATCTGTTGGCCGCCAATCACGAAAATGAGAGATAGAAGCAGGGAAAATACGATTGACCATCGGGTACATGCCTTCACCGCTTCGTAAAACTTATCGCGTTGCCCTGCACCTGCGTAGCGTCCACAAACAGCTTCTGCGGCGTGTGCAAAGCCATCTAGCGCATGGGAGATCAGCATTAAGAAATTCAGAAGCAGCGCGTTAGCCGATAGTGTATCGGTCCCAAGTCGAGCGCCCTGTGCAGTAAAGAAAGCGAACATAAAAAGCAGTGAGGCCGTGCGAACAAATAGGTACTTATTAACCTGAAAGAGATCCGAATAACCTTTGAGATGAGTCAGTGCTTCTCGATTCAGATCTCCTTCGAGCTGTTTAACCATTCGTAACGCTAGATAAAGGCCTAGGATAGAGCCCGAGTACTCGGCGCAGATAGTCGCTGCTGCAACCCCACCAGCTCCCCAGCCAAAACCCATCACGAAGATAAGATCTAAAACTAAGTTAATGAGGTTGATAACTGTCAGCAGTATCAAAGGAACGCGGGTGTTTTGGTTTCCCACAAACCAGCCAATGAGAACATAGTTGAACAGGGCAGCAGGTGCGCCAAAGATACGAATATCGGAATACTCTCTGGCGGTGCTGTGGACGCTCGCTTCCGGTCCCATCCAATTAAGGCCTAGGGTCAGCAATGGCTGTTGCAGTAACCACATCCCGAGTCCAAGTATTAAAGCGAGAACTCCGGCTTGTGCAAACAGGGTTTTGTTTTGAGCATCGTTATCGCGGCCATAGGCTTTAGCCACTAAGCCCGTTGTGCCCATGCGCAGAAATCCAAATGCCCAATAGATCGTTGTGAATAGCATCGCGCCGACTGCAACGGCCCCTAAGTGTTTAGGGTCATCAAGGTGGCCAACAACTGCGCTATCAACTAATCCCACTAGTGGCACGGTGATGTTTGATAGCAGCATCGGCCAGGCAAGTGCCCAGACTTGCCGATTCATTGATGTGGCTGAGGGGCTCATCTTGAAGCTTTAGGCGCTAGGAAGATAAGTAAGAATATTGATAGTGCACATACCACGACAGATGGCCCTGCAGGGGTATCTATAAACCATGATAGTGAAATACCACCCACCACTGCCAGCGAACCTAATAGACTTGCCGCAAGTGCCATCTGCTCTGGTGTATTGGCAATACGACGTGCCGCTGCTGCAGGCATAATCATCAAAGAGGTGATCAGTAGCACACCCACCAGCTTCATAGCGCCAGCGATTACCATCGCGATCAGAAGCATCAACGCCAAGCGATAACGAGCGACTGGAAGCCCTTCAACTTGCGCCAACTCTTCATTGATGGTGATAGCCAAAAGCGGCCGCCAAAGCAGATAGATAGCGGCTAAAACTAAAGCGCCGCCTAGTAATATCCATATGAGATCATCAGGTGTAATCGCCAGTAGGTCACCAAAGAGGTAGGCTTGTAGATCAACCCGAACGTTATCCAGAAGTGATACAGCGACTAAGCCAACCGAGAGAGAGCTGTGCGCCATAATGCCCAGTAACGTATCAGTGGCAACCCAATGCTGGCGCTGCATCGCAACTAAAACCAAAGCTAAAAGAACACAGCAGAGAATCACAGCGAGACTGAGGTTGATGTCTAGCAGAATGCCTAACGAGATACCCATAAGTGCTGAGTGGGCTAAGGTATCGCCAAAATAGGCCATGCGACGCCAAACAACAAAAGCCCCCAATGGACCGGAGACCAGTGCCACAGCCACCCCAGCGATTAACGCATAGATTAGAAAATCAGCCATGGTGATGATCTCCACAACACGCACCTTCAACCACATCGCCATGCATATCGTGACTATGGTTATGGTGGTGGTTATACAGCGCCAAGGTAGCAGCGTGCGATGCGCCAAACAGTTCAATGTAGGCCGGATCCATGCTGACCGCCTCTGGGTGTCCAGTACAGCAGACATGCGTATTTAAACAGATGACATGGTCTGTTGAGGCCATTACCAAGTGGAGATCGTGAGAGATCATTAGGACACCACAACGGCGCTTCTTACGAATCTCCGTGATGAGTCGATAAAGCTCAGTTTGTCCATTGATATCAACGCCTTGCACAGGTTCATCAAGCACTAGAAGATCCGGATTTCTGAGCAGCGCTCGCGCCAAAAGAGTGCGCTGCATCTCCCCGCCGGAAAGGTCATGAATAGAGTAGTCCAGCAAGTGCGGAGCCCCAACATCGGCAAGTGCCTCTTTAATCGAAGAGATAGAGGGCTGAAAGGGAATTTCCAAAAAACGACGCACTGTTAAAGGCAGGGTTCGGTCGATTTGAATCTTCTGTGGCATGTAGCCAATTTTGATATTGGGCTTTAACCAAACTTTTCCGTCGCTGGGTTTAACCAGGCCTAGCAAAATTTTAACGAGGGTCGATTTTCCAGCGCCATTAGGCCCGATGAGTGTTGTGATACAGTCATTGTGCAGCGGCAAAGTGACATTGTGCAGTATCTCTTTATTACCCACCCGAAATGTGACGTTCTCTAGACGAGCTAGATCTGGATGGCTCATGCTTCTAACTCCTGGCACTGCTGACAAAGTCCGACCAGTTCGACAGTCTCATCCTGAATGGCAAATCCAATACGTTTTGCGACTGATTCAAATGCGCTATTAAGCTCAGATGTATCAAGCTCTGCTGCTGTTTTACATACTTTACAGATCATAAAGCCACTCGGGTGCGGATGATCGGGATTGGTACAACCGATAAAGGCGTTCATAGAAGCAATACGGTGAATGAGCCCTAGCTCTTGAAGAAAATCCAATGCGCGGTAGATGGTAGGTGGCGCTGAGTTAAAACCCGCTTCAGCAAGACTGGGGAGTAGCTCATACGCACCAAGCGGTTTGTGGCTTTGCCAAACTAAGCGCAGCACTAACTCACGGATAGGCGTTAACCGTTGTCCACGCGCTTTACATAGCTGCTTAGCGCTCTTTAAAGCAGAGCTTATACAGTGCTGATGATTGTGTTGGCTGTTGAATGCGTTAATCGCTTCGAGCATAATGCGCCTCCAGTAAGTGTTATATTATAACAGTGCATTAATCCTCTTTGATAGGTTGTTGTGAATGAAACTCTCTCTACCAATTGCTCTGGTTTTTTCTGCTCTACTCTCATCAGCCGCCAGCGCTGCCACTGTGATGGGCAGTATTAAACCGATCTCCCTAATAGCAGCCGATCTACTGCAGGGAGTTGCAGAGGTAGATACCTTATTACCGGAGGGTGCATCCCCGCACGACTATGCACTTCGCCCTTCAGATCGCCGTCGTATAGCAGAAGCTGATCTATTAATTTGGGTGGGACCGCAAACTGAGCCCTATTTAGAGAAGATTATTGCGGCTTCAGATATCGACGCGTTGGCCTGGCAAGAAGAGGGGGAGGAGCATGCTGACGAACCTCAGGGTGGACATGAACCTGGCCAAGATCAGTCACAGCCTCATAAAGAGGACCAGCATGACGATCACGAAGCGATGCACCCCTGGTTAAGTCCCGAAAGTGCAGAGCATTTTGCTGAACAAATTACAGAGTTATTGGTTTCTAAATATCCAGAAGATGCTGATAAAATCGAAGAAAACCTTGCTAAGTTTCTTGAAAGTGTCGAATTGTTAAACAATGAGTCCGAGGCGAAGCTAGCGGACAAGAAAACCATAGGGTTTTTCGTTTTCCACGATGCTTATCAAGGCTTGGTTAGCCACTTTGGATTAAACCAGGTCGGTTACTTCACCTTAGACCCATCTCGTAAACCGGGTGCAAAACACCTCAGCGAACTTCGTTCTCAATTAGAAGAGAATAAGATCAGCTGTGTATTTGTAGAGCCTCAATTTAGCCCAGCAGTAATTGAAGCAATTACCCGTGGTTTGAACATCAATGAAGGTAAGTTAGATCCGCTAGCATCAGGTATAAACGTTCAAGCGGGTGGCTATGTGGCCTTCATCGCAGGATTGGTTGATCAGTTTGATAGCTGCTTGGCTCCCTAATATTTAGGTAAGTCAGCAGATCACAAAAGTGAAACAGAGCTTTAATTATTTCTTCGTTTTACCGTAACGGAGTTGTAACTAATCACGTCTTAAATTCTCCATAACAGACAACATTAATGGCTAATGGAGAAAACCATGAAATCTGTTCGTTATTCACTTCTAGCTCTTGCTGTAGCAAGCGCAACTGCAAACGCTGTTGAAATTCACCGTTACGCAACTGTGCCGCTTGGTGCAGAAGTAACTGGTATGGCGATGGTTAAAGATGATCTATTCTTTAACGTGCAGCACCCAGAGATCGATAACAAGACGATTAATCTTGCTACTGTAGGCTACGTTGCTAACGCAGATTTCAGCCAGAAACTTGAACTACCTCAGGGCTTGGCAAAAGAGACTGTAACTGTTGCTGGTGGTAACTACGGAATCATCGGTCAGTCAGGTGTGAATGGTCTAGGCCTACTTAAGCGTAAAGATGGCTCACAGTACGAAGCTTCTGATGATCCAGACTTCAACGGTTTCATCCCAACAAATGATGCTCAAACTGAAGGCTACCTATTCACTAACTGGGAAAACACACCGGGTGGTATGAGCCGCATGTTCATCAAGCGTGAAGGTAACGCTTGGGTCGCTAAGAAAGTTGAGATGCTAGATTTCACGTCTGTGGGTGGTACTTGGATCAACTGTGCAGGTTCTGTAAGCCCATGGGGAACACCAATTTCATCTGAAGAGCTTTACTGGGATAACACTGCAGACTGGTTTAACCCTAAGGCTGAAGAGTGGGATGGCGTTGCTTCCTACAATAAATATGCAGGTACTCAGACTAACCCATACCGTGTAGGTTGGAACGTTGAGATCACTGATCCAAAAGGCAAAGCAACACCTCGTAAGTTGACCACACTTGGTCGTTTCTCTCACGAAAACGTTTCTGTAATGAATGATCAGAAAACGGTTTACCAGTCTGATGATGGCACCAATACCGTATTCTTTAAGTTTGTTGCTGACAAAGCTGCAGACCTAACTGCAGGTACGCTTTACGCTGCTAAAGCTTCAACCAACAAAGATGAATCACTGAATATTGAGTGGGTTAAACTGGCTCATGGTACAAAAGCTCAGATCGATACTTGGGTAGCTGAGTACGATAAGGGTGGTTTCATTTCTGATGAAGAGATCGCAGATTGGGCTGCAGGTAATGCAAAAGATGATCGCGTAGCCTTCCTCGAGTCTCGTAAAGCAGCTGCAGCTAAAGGTGCATCAAACGAATTCCGTAAGATGGAAGTCGTGCGCGCAGATGCTGCAGGCAAAAATCTCTACATGGCTATGTCTGAAGTTGCTAAAGGTATGAGCGATGGTAAAGGCGACGTCCAGGTTACCGAGAACAAATGTGGCATCGTTTACCACATGGGTCTAGATGCTAACTTCAACGTATCTAAGATGACCCCTTGGGTTGTTGGAAAGCCAGAAGGAAAAGTGTGTTCTACGGAAGGTATCTCAAACCCTGACAACCTATGGCCTCTTGGTAACGGTGTTGTGCTGATTGGTGAAGATACATCTAAACATGAGAACAACATGATCTGGGTTGCTCGCGACTAAGATCGGTTCTAAGCATGAAACCGGGCCAAGGTTACTTGAGCCCGGTTTTTTTATTTGCTTGCGTAACCAGAACCAAACGCTTTGAAAGGCAACTCCAGCCCAAGCTCTGGTACCTCTTTGGCTATCCACGCAGGGAAGGTATTGCTGTTAGGTCCTGGGACTAAACGGTACTCATCCGCCCAAGGGTAGCGTTTAGCGGCTGCATCAATTTTTGGAATGAGCCTCTCTGCTGCTTCACCGCGAATATCGAGTAGTACCTCAGGCTTCGAGTTGTACCAGTAGCGATCTGGAATGTCGTCAGCAATCTTGAGGGCTGGCAGCCCGCGGCTTGTTCGCCAGCCAACCACGTCATAGACAGTATAACTGTCAGCTCCTTTTGCTTTAGCCGATATCCAAGTGTGCACAGCAAAGTAGCCCCTAAAACCAAATAGATCAGCAGCATAAGCTTGAATGACAGCATCAGAATGCTCATTTGGCAGAGGCGCAATACCAGCCGAGTCTCGTTTAGCGGTGCGCCAATCGTTAGTTGAGCAGCCCGATAAAACAATCGCAGTCAGGATAATTAGAGTTAACCTTTTCATTGTGTGATTCCTAGAGCATATAACTCGTTTACGCTGCGATAGTTTGGATAGATTTGTGGGCTCTATTTTTGTTCCGGTAGAGACTTGATGTAGACGTCCTGTTTGGAATACGGGATCTCAATATGATTGGCATTAAAGCTGTTATAGATCGCAGTATTTAATGCATCTACAACTCGTCCACGAATCTCGGGGTCGTCGATCCATACCAGTAGTTCAAGATCTAGACTTGAAGCGCCAAACACTCTAAATCTAATGCGTGGCTCTGGATCTATACAGATCTGAGACTCCTGCTCAGCAACTTCTAGCAGTAGTGCTTTGACCTGCTCAAGATCAGAACCATAAGCGACGGATACAGGAACTCTGACACGAGATTTAACATGTCGCCCACTCGATTCGTTAATGATTTTTCCGTTCGCAATGATCGCGTTCGGGATATTAATCTCTAGATCATCGCGAGTGAGTAGTCGAGTAGATCGCAAACCAATATGGGTCACTTTGCCGCGTTCGCCAGTATCAATAACGATGTAATCACCAATTTTGTAGGGCGAGTCTGCCAAGATAAAGACACCTGAAAGCAAGTTTGCCAGGGTGTCTTTTGCGGCGAAACCAACTGCAATACCCACGATACCTGCTGAGGCTAACCAGGCTGTCATATCTATGTGCCACACCAAAAAGATGAGGTAGACAGCTAATAGGACGTTAATAACAGCCGCGAGATTTTCAAGCAATGGCAGTGTATGAGGGCGAATAATTCCCTCTTCAGGGCTCTGAGAGCTAATGTTCTTTAATAGAAACTGAGATGCCCTGTAGATGTACTGTCCCCACAAAATAACCGCTAAGGTAAGAACGACAGAGTTCAGTGTGCTTTTGAGCCCATCTGGCGTAAAGGTCAGAAGCTGACCGATTCCGATCATACCTATTGAATAGACGGCAGGAAGTCGCGCAATTCGAACTAGGTGGGATGTCTTGAAGCGAGTCTGTTTAGCACTCCAGTGAGAGGGGAGAGCAGCAAACAGAAACCAGATAAACAACATTCCGCAGATACTGGCAATTAAAACACCGCTAATATCTATGATCAGTTGATTCTCGTAGTAGAACGTAGAGATTGTCGAAATATCTGGCATGGTTAGGGCTCTATAGTGATGAGTCTGATTCTTATGCAGTATACGACAATATTAAAGTTCGTCTCCGATTGGTTCGAAAATCTTACGCTTTACGCCAAGGCTTGCCCTGACATTTATCTCGGTTTGGACAACTAGCGGTACAGCCGCGACATGGCAGTGGGCGGTTATCTGTTGATTGGGTATTTGTAGACATCGTAACTCCTCATTTTTGTGGAGTTACGAATTTTTTCGGTCTTTAGGTCAGGAGAATAAATACTCAATTCTTAGTTAGATACCAGGGTTCCTTCGTATCCTGCATCCTTTAGGGTTGCTAGGACTGAATCTAAAGCAACGCTTGTCTCAAATGCCGCCGTTTTGGAAGCTAGCTCGATATTGATATTCGATACTCCCGCAATGCCCTCTAGTGCTTCTTGAATGGAAGATACACAGCCGCCGCAGTTCATATCTTCAATATGTAGTCTGTAATTAGTGCTCATCTTTAATTCCTCTATTTGTTCTTAGACATTTCAGGTCTCGCTGAGATGCCATGGACTAATTCGCAGGTTCCCTGGCAACTTCAGCAGGCCAAGTTGATTTGATATACGCAAGTACCCTAAGAATCTGCTCATCTGAAAGCTTATCTTTGAATGCAGGCATACGAGATTTGTAATCAGCGCCAGCGATCGCCTGAATGCCGTGTTTTGTAAGTTTGAAAAGCAGAGCTTCGTCATGATGCCAAGTGTGACCAGTTTGATCATGGGGTGGGGCAGGTAGATAACCTTCAGCATCCCGAATCTTCCAATTGGCCTGCCCTTCAAGATTGACCCCGTGACAGCTTGCACACTCGGCAAGGTAGATCTTTTTCCCTTCAGCAACAGCCTTCGGATCTAGGTAAGGAAACATAGTTGGGTTGCTGGCCGAATAGAAGTTGAAGTAGATCGCTATGCCAGTTAAGGCAATTAAAGCTGTGCCAACTAAGATGTTCTTCAAATTACGCATGCTCTTTCGTAAAGGACTCAATTAAGTGCCTACTATAAACCTAGGTGTAGCTCACAGGTCAAAGGGTAATTCTACATTTCGTATTCGAAGTGAATTTTTATTGCGAGTTATTTCAGCTTGGATGCATACTCGCCGCAAATGGATAGATGCTCATGTTGAGGTGATAAGTGAATCCAATAATCGTCAGCATAGGATTACTGTTGTGCAGTAATGTCTTTATGACATTTGCTTGGTATGCCCACCTTAAAGAGCTGAATCACAAGCCCTGGATTATTGCAGCTCTGGTCAGTTGGGGGATCGCGCTATTTGAATACCTTCTACAGGTCCCAGCAAATAGAATTGGCTACACAGCAATGAATGTCGGCCAACTCAAAATCCTACAAGAGGTAATTACCCTCACTGTGTTTGTTCCATTCGCTGTTATCTACCTGAAAGAGCCCCTAAAACTCGACTACCTTTGGGCAGGACTATGCCTATTAGGCGCAGTATTCTTTATTTTTCGATCGAAGTTTATGTAAGCCATCAGAAAATACTTTAAAATCCGCGCATGATTAAACGTTCGATTTTTGCTGTGACCCTCAGTGCAGCGACTATTTTCTACAATGTATCGATAGTAGATCCAGGTGCCGCTGAAACCGATCGCAAAGCGCTTGAGACTTTGATTGAGTCGCCGCGCCCATCGCTTAAGCCAAACACTACGCTGACCGAACCTAAGCAACAGTTCGCAAGATTAATCATGGATTACGCCGAGCATGAAAATGAACGTCTATCGCTAGCGCGTGCTTTTATCCCAAGAATTGTAGAGCGCCAAGAAGAGCAGAAAGAGATCGATCCAGCTTTGGATCTACTGCTAAAACACTTCGAAATCGATCCTGCACTCCCGCTCGAAGAGATAGAGGAGAAGCTCTACCTTCGCGTGGACGGACTTTCGCCAGCGCTAGTCGCAACTCAAGCCGCTATCGAATCGGGCTGGGGTAAGTCACGCTTTGCTGTTCAAGGTAACAACTACTTTGGGATTCAGTGCTATTCAGAGGGGTGTGGCATTAAGCCCAAGTCGAGTTCAAACCCATCACTAGAGGTGAGAAGTTTTGACACCATTGGTGATGCTGTTGCTGAGTATTACCAAAACATTAATACCCACAGCGCATACCTACCATTACGAGAGCAGCGCTTGTCGATACGAAACAGTAATCGTCCGCTTTTAACTGTCGATCTTATTCCCACACTAGGTAGCTATTCTGAAATTGGTGATGAGTATCTACAGATACTGACTTCAGTATTTAACTCCAGCCATATTCAGGGCGCGCTTCAGTCTAAAGCAGAGCAGGGGTAGGGCATAACTGCTACCACCAAGTGTTGTCTAACTTCTCTTTACACTCTTTAAGTTGGGCGCCGTAGTTTCTGGCATTGGCATCAACCTTTTTCGCAACCCCCATTAGCCAGGCTTTCTTCTCGTAGGTTTTACGTTTCCAGCCACCATGCCCTTCGTGATATGCCAGGTATTGGTTATACGCATCCCACTTTGAAATTCCCAAGCTCTTTTGAGAAATGTCGGTGTACCAACCCATAAAGTCGACCGCATCCCCATAGTCTTCGCGGCTCGCCATCCAGTTACCGGTCTTATCCTTGTACCATTTCCAAGTACCATCCTTGACCTGTGCATACCCATAAGCGGAAGAGACACGCCACCACATAGGAATGCCAAGGAAAGTATCAAGCGGAGGTGCAGCATCGTGCCTAAAACTAGACTCCTGCCGCATGATCGCCAACTGAACCTGCATAGGAAGACCCCACTTCTTCTCAGTCTTAAGCGACGCCTTAAACCAATCCGGCTTCTCACGAAAGATGCTGCAAGCGTTCTCGACACTGCGGGGCGGAGATGTGGCACAGCCTGAGATAATGGCAGAGATCAGAATTAAGGGAATGAATCGCATGAGTACCTCTTCAACGTTGATTAAGTTTCTATGTTGAAGGGATTCGAGTCAAATGGGTGGAAGTGCGAGGGGGATAAAAGGGTTTCGTTTATGGTAGAGGCTCGCGGTACGCCTTGCTTAGATAAGCTTTCTAAGCCCCATGATTATGTGTCTTCTTAAAAGTATCACCAGACCCAAGACCAGAATAGTACCTACTATGTCTCCTGATAGGTAACGGAATGAAAGCAGTGACAGTCCGGATTGTTCGTGAATTACACTTCGAATCAATGAGTTTATCAGGCCTTGCATGACAGCTAATGCCAAAACTATCCGTATCAAGCTTAAGTTGTAATCCATATCCAAGCGAAGCGAAGCTAGCGTTCTATTATTCGTCATATAGTTCAGCAGCATGAGTGGGATTATCAAGGCAATCACAGATTCAAATGAGGATATAACGCTGTAGTTGAGTGTATGTCCAAGCACTAAATCTGAAATAAGCTGTGAAAGAAAGACAGGAATAATTGCAGCTGGACCCGTAAGCGCTAACAAAATTGTTTTTACACCGTGGGGAAGAAATACAAAACTTACGATTGAACTGCTCGCGAGATCAATGAATAGAGACTCAATCGGAAACATGACTTGGTATTGAATTAGGAAGGCTGCCAATAGCAGCATTGTCTGTACTACCATCAGTGGTAACGAAACTATAGACAAAGACAACTCACTAAAATAGCTAGGGTTCAACTTACAGAAGTATCCTTCTTTACAGACACAGATAGCAAGTTAATTAACCCATGAGCTAGCTTTTAAAAGTTTTAAAGTGGCTCAAAAGTTGCCCTGTTGACGGCAAAATTGAGCCATTTGCATGCCCAAAACTCTCATTTATTATGGACCAAAAAGGCGGGAGACCGTCACCCGGATCATCTTCCAAGTCGATGAGCCACCAAGACAGCCCTTGAAAGTCTAGAAGCTCCTCACAGATCTCGTAGTACCGTGTAATTCGTTCAGTTGGAAACATAGAACAAATCCATGACAACAGTTCGCTATAAACGAGTTTATATGTTAATTACTAAGAAATTATCGCACATGCTGATGTGTACTCTAGGTGTCAGAGTTCCTATACATTAACTTGTCCGTACTTCCGTGTACGTCAAAAATAAGCTTGTTAAGCTATTTATATTTATAGAATTGCGTGTGGGAACATACTTCACTTGCAATCCAAGACTTATGAGGCTTCATGTCATCAATTCAGCCAACTCAACTAGCTCGCAGAATTACTCTTCCGCTATTAGTACTTTATGGTCTTGGCGTGACGATTGGTGCCGGTATATACGTACTGATAGGCCTGACTATAGAAGAAGCGGGGATATATGCGCCAACAGCCTTTATTGTATCTGCTATTGTGATGGGCTTTACCGCTGCAAGCTTTATAGAGCTTTCTGGTCGTTATCCACATAGTGCAGCTGAGGCTATCTATGTGGAGAAGAGTTTTGGCTGGTCTTGGCTGACGATATTAACAGGTGGATCAATTTCAGTGGCTGCGATTGTAGCGGCTGCTGCAATTTCAGTCGGAAGCGCGGGTTATATTCAGCATCTGATTGATCTACCAGAACCACTAATTGTCTCAGCTCTAATTCTTCTGATGGGCTTGCTGGCCGTTTATGGCATTTTAGAATCAGTTGTATTTGCGGGTATCTTAACAGCAATTGAATTGTCCGGCTTATTAGCGATTATTGGGATTGGGCTATGGGTACACCCGGAAGTATTGGAGCAATTACCAGACGTTATTCCGAGCTTTAATGATAATTCCGCGATGATCGCCATATTTTCTACGGTATTAATCGCATTTTTTGCCTTTATAGGCTTTGATGATGTGGTCAATTTGGTAGAAGAGGTTCGTAATCCCACCAAAGTGATGCCGATCGGGATAGTCGTTACATTAGTAGTTGTAACAGTACTTTATTTCTTAGTGGTCGCTATAGCTGTACTAGTTATTCCAAATCAAGAATTAATTGAGAGTAAGGCGCCTATCAGCTTGATGTTCAACAAACTGACAGGCCTACCGTCCTTTGTGATTACCTTGGTAGCTATAGTGGCAACGCTTAATGGTGTGGTGATTCAAATTATTACCGGTGCACGTGTACTTTATGGAATGGCGCATCAAGGCCGAGCACCCACTTTTTTGGGTAGGGTTAGTCCCAAAACTCAAACTCCAATTGCTGCAACGCTGTTGATTACAGTACTGACCCTAATATCGGCGCTTTTCTTCCCGATCGATACATTAGCCACCCTCACAACGCAATTGATACTCTTTGTCTTTACGCTGGTAAATTTAGGGTTGGTGATCATTAAATTAAGAGGGGAAAAAGCAAAGTTAGGAACGATCCAAGTATCGCTTGTTTTCCCTATATTAGGATTTCTAAGCTGTTTATTTTTGTTAATAGGTGGCTGGTTACATTCACCTTAAAAAAACCTAAGGAAATTGCGAATTAGTCCCCATTTTCTGTACGTTCGTGTACGTCAAAACCTGTTCTGTGTAGAGGCTTGTATGTAAAGGTTCTTGGATAAGAATTTGAGAACTAGGTGTATGGTCGTGTAGGTAATTCAGGAGGACTAGTTTTGGTTTATGTACCAGTAACAATGAGGGGCTGTTACCGGCACAAAGGCGACTTCCAATAAATCTCGTGGGTATTTAGGCTCTGTGAAACCTACCAAATCTCTGGGTTACGAAATGGAGCAACGCAACTAGGGACCTCTTGGGAAGTGGGTATTTCAGAATCTGAGAGCGGCAGCGCTAGCCATCCGATAGGCATAGATAACTTGTAGGGAGCTGGAAGCCGAGTCTCTTCGACAGCCCGAAATCCCACCTTGGAATAAAAGCTGGGATCACCATAAGTGACCAAAAATGATTCATGTCGATCTGATAGTTTACTGATGGCATGCCTAAGGAGTTGTTGACCAATACCTTCACCCTGCCTGCTCGGTGTCACCGCCAAAGGTGAAAGGAGCCAACCCACCAAGTCATCTGAATAGGTTAATTGCGTGAAAAGTACAGCTGCCAATATAGATTCATCTTCTTTAGCGCAGAAGCAAATGACTTTTTCATCCACAGGAAGACTCAAGAGTTGCTCAACCAAATCAGCTACCACTTTACCTTCAGTCTCGCCTTCAGATGCAGTAAACGTCTCGTTAAAAAGAGAAATCACCTGTCTGAAGCAAGTTTTTTCAAAATCTACATACATCATTATTAAGATCCAAAACTCATAAAATTCTAAAAATAATACGTTATCAGAGTCTGCTTTGGGTCGTGAACCGCCGTTCAACAGTCAGCTGGATACTACAATCTCTTGTCTACCGTTCAGGACACTAGGAGCCTCTTTTAGCCGACTATTATTAATTGAAGGATCTATTGCTCTAATGAGCATATTTTGCGGTAGAGGAGCTTTCAGGAGCTCTCGTAGATCCTTTAAATCAGCTCTCTCTTCTAACCAAGCATTTGCCTGTTCCGAATCCAGCAACAAGGGCTGACGAGAGTGGAATGCTTTAAAGTCCTTACAAGCGTTTGTAGTTACCATCGCACATGTATCTAGAACAATCTCGCCATCAGTCCATTGAGACCATACCCCTGCTGCAACCATACAATCGTGTTCATACTTAACTAGATAAGGCTGTCTGATAGCCCCCTCCTTACGCCATTCAATAAACGACGTCATTGGGATTATGATGCGGTGATGCCTAAAGCTACCCTGGAATGCTTTGCTTTTATCTAGAGTCTCAGCACGCGCATTAAACATAGAGTACTGTGTAGTTATCTCCTTAGCCCAAACAGGCGTTAACCACCATCTCATAGGTCTTAAAGCTCTAATACCTTCCTCTTCAGATACGACTGGTATCTGTTCGGTTGGAGCCAAGTTAAAGAAGCTAGGGATGTTAGTGCGACCAAACGAAACACGCAGGTCATCCATCAGAGCCTGGGTATCGTCATTATCTTCTAGGTTGTATCTACCGCACATCTAATCTCTCCATCTAGTTATTTGAATATACCGGATAGGAGTCATTGAGCAATTGATTAGACAGTTATTAGAGATTTAGGGTGCGCAATATTGAGCACTTAAGGGTATGCAGAATTGCGCACTTAGCTCCAAAAAATTTTAGGGCTGTCTATGTTTTGCGCACATAGTTTCCTATGAGTGCAGAGGAGTAGGGCAGGATAAAGTCTTCAGAAGTCTAAGAATGACCTCTAAAAACCAATCTTAAAAACGGTATTATTTACGGTATCAGAAACAAAAAAGCCACGTAATCATTTGATTTACATGGCTTAATTAAAATGGGATGGTGCCTCGAGGCTAGGAATGCTCGGGCTTTCCTGCCCTCGGCTCTTCGAGCCCGTCCTTTGGACGTCCAAAATTGTTCCATACAATTTTGTCGAACCACCGGTCGGCGGCCTCATCCGCCAAACGGCACATACAAAAAAGCCGCACTGATTAGCGCGGCTATTTTGTATGGTGCCTCGAGGCGGAATCGAACCACCGACACGAGGATTTTCAATCCTCTGCTCTACCAACTGAGCTATCGAGGCAACTCATTGGAGGCGCGTATTAAACCGAGTTTGGGTTTGGGTGTCAACAGCCTCCAGTGAAAAATTATGCTTTTGGTGCTACGTAGCCTTCGGCTTGTGCGTAATCTTCACCGTCGAGGAACTTTTTCATCTCTTCTTGAAGGAATTTGCGGCTTGCGGCATCCATCATATTGAGGTGTTTTTCGTTAATTAGCATGGTCTGGTGGTTAGTCCACTCTTCCCAGGCTTTTTTAGAGACGTTGTCGAAAATCTCTTGGCCAAGTGGGCCTGGGTATGGGGCGCGCTCTAGGCCCTCTAGTTCCTCTTTGAATTTACGACAGAATACGGTGCGTGACATAGCTATCTCCCTATAGTGCGGATCCGAGGGTATTTAAAAGTGCCTTTACCGGAGCCGCCAATCCAATCTCTTGTGGTTGCTCGGTGTTATACCAGAGTGTGGCGCGTGCTTCCATTACGTGGCTGAGATCTAATTGGTTTTTCTCGACTATCACGGGTGTTATGTCGAGGTGATAGTGCGAGAAGGTGTGCCTGAATGGCGCAAGGACTTGTGCCTTTGAGCTATCAAACTGCCATTCTGGTTCTAGGTCTCGTAAATCTGGTGTTTCTGGGAATGACCAGAGGCCGCCCCAAATGCCTGTGGGTGGGCGTTGCTGTAGTAGGAAGCTATCCCCATCCCGAATAACAAGCATGTGTGTCTGTTTAACGGGCTGTGTTTTTTTAGGACGAGGGGTTGGTAGTTCGGTGACTCTATCCTCTGCATAGGCTTTGCAGCTCTCAACGAGAGGGCACTGGCTGCATTTAGGTTTTGAGCGTGTGCATAGGGTCGCTCCCAGATCCATCATCGCTTGGGTGTAGTCCCCATTTCTTGATGTTGGGGTGAGTGATTCGGCAGCAAGCCAAAGCTGATTTTGTACCGAGGTCGAGCCTGTCCACCCTTCGATAGCTAGGTAGCGTGCCAACACTCGTTTTACGTTGCCATCGAGTATGGCTGCCTGGGTGCCAAATGCGATTGAGCTGATTGCTGCAGCGGTTGAACGGCCTACTCCAGGAAGTTGCTCTAGGAGTTGAGGGTCTTGAGGAAACTGGCCATTAAATTCGCGAACCACCATCTGTGCCGCTTTATGAAGATTGCGCGCGCGAGCGTAGTAACCTAGGCCTGTCCAGTGATGGAGAACTTCATCGATTGGCGCTTCTGCTAGCGAATTTACGGTCGGAAAGCGCGCCATAAAGCGTTGGTAATAGGGGATCACTGCTGCAACTTGAGTCTGCTGCAGCATGATCTCCGATATCCAGGTGTTGTATGCGCTCTTCTCTTGTTGCCAGGGAAGATGCTTGCGACCGTGTTGGTCAAACCAACTAAGTACGGTCGCAGCGAATTGCTTTTCGGACATTCAATCTCGGCTAATTATTTGCCGAACAGCCCCTTCAGCTTGTCACCCAGTTGATCTTTTAGGGTGTCTTGAAGTTTCTCTGTTGCTTGCTGTTCGAGCTCGGCTTTTTTCTTGTCGATCCCGGCTTGGACTTTTTTGCCCGCCGCCTTTTTGATCAACTCTCCTACGAAACGTGTATCAAGTTTGCAGAGTTTAACAGGGTCTGTGTCAAAGTTACCCTTACAATCCACAGGGATACGCGTACCGCGAAGTGCTGGATTAATGCCACAGCTCTTTTTGAAAAGATCTTCGGTGATTGTGAGGCCTAGATTGTAATCGAAGGCCTGTTTTGGAATATCGATGATTCCTTTGGCATCCAAATTAGCCGCATCGACTGAAGCATTTAGTGCAGAGTTGCTTACGACACCGTTTTTGATTGTGTAGTCACTATTGAGTCCTGCTATTGGCGTGGTCATATCAACCTGATCTGGGTTGTAGCCAAGGGCTGTAATGTTCTCAATTTTCTGACACAACTGTTGCGCCATATCGATCCCTTTAATCACCCCCTCTTCAGCATTGATGTTGACGCTACCGTTGAGGCCATTTACAAAGTCGTAGAGCGATACCCCCGAAGTAGTTAGATCAGCTGTCAGGTTTATATTCGCAGAGAGCGCTGGATCTTCCATTGCTAATGCCATGAGTTGCTCTGCTTTGATGTTCGTGAGCTTAGGCGAGAAGCTCATCACAGGGGTATTTTTGCGCCCATCCACTTTGGCTGTTGAGGTCAGCGCTCCGCCAAATGCTTTTGCATCCAGTTTTGAAACCGTGAGTACACCCCCTTTTGTGGTGGCATTCAGGGTGATGTCGGTGATCTCTTGAGACTGCACGATCACTTTATCAAAGCTCAATGCGATATCAGCATCGATGGCACCTATAGGTAGCGGCGGCAGAATAGGATCCTTCGACCAGCCTTTTGAGCTTGGCATTGCTGAGCCGGATTGTCCTTTAGCTGCTGCTTCAGAATTAACCAGGTACTTGTCTACGTTAAGAATATCGCCCTGCAGATTCAGAGATACTTGAGGTTTGACCAGATTGTAGAGGCCACGGCCTTGCAGGGTAGTCTCATCCAGCTTGAGTGTTAGGTCACTCACTTGAAGCGTCTGCGCCTCTAAGTTGAGTGTCAGCTTAGTATTCATATCAATTGGGATGTTAAGACTCTCTTTGCCATCTGCTGAAACAGATAGGCGTGTCTTAAATTGAATTGGTACTGCCTTGCCAAGCTCTAACTGACTTACGATCAGATTGAGCTCGTTTAGCTGAACGGTTTGGTTAGCGGCTTGATCTACATAAGCAATTTTCGCGTTACGAAGCTCAACTCCAGCGATTGCCAGTGCCATCGTTGGAGTATCAACGGTCTCAGTATCGGAGCGCTCTTGGGTGTTTTTAGACTTAGCTTTTTGGCCATTATCCCAGTTGGTCATCCCCTTTTTGTCGGATACCAAGTTGAGGGTTAGGCCATCTACCAAAACGCGATCAACTTCAACTGAACCACTCAGGAGTGATGGGATATTAAGCGCTGCACTCGCTGAGGTCAGTTTTGCCAGCTCGGGTTGGTTAGGGTATCGAACACTAATTTCAGCAACATCGATCGCCAGCCAAGGGTAGATCGACCAGCCAATATCGCCGTTGATTTTCAGTTCAATACCAGCCTCTTCTTTAGCTTGTTGTTCTATTTGAGAACGGTATTCGTTGGGATCAAATAGATAGGTCATGTAGGCCGCGAGACCTGCAATAGCGATAACAAAAAGAGCAACGATGCCGGCTAAAACTTTGACGAGCGCTTTCATAAAAACTCCAAAAATAGGATGACTCACTAAAGTGTAGTTCAAACTTCAAAAAAACCTAGCGAGATGTGCTTAAGTTTTCTCGTTGTGTGCGCCATAAAATCACGCTTCTTGTTCGCAGGATCCGCAGCTTCACGGTATACTTGCGCTTTGCGCATCAGTAGCGGAGTTAGGAATGACCGAACGCACAGCAAACGTATCACGTGATACGTTGGAAACTCAGATCAGCGTTGCGATCAATTTAGATGGTACCGGTGAATTTAAAGCGGACACAGGCGTACCGTTTTTAGAGCACATGATGGACCAGATTTCACGTCACGGCCTTATCGATATCGACGTGAAAGCGAAGGGTGATCTACACATTGATGATCACCACACAGTGGAAGATATAGGTATCACTCTTGGCCAGGCTTTCAAGCAGGCAGTGGGTGATAAGAAGGGTATTCGTCGTTATGGCCATGCCTATGTGCCACTCGATGAGGCTCTTTCACGCGTTGTTATCGACTTCTCTGGCCGTCCGGGTTTGGAGATGCATGTTGATTTCGTGCGCGGTTCAATCGGCAAATTCGATGTCGATCTATTCGGTGAGTTCTTCCACGGTTTTGTGAACCACGCGGGCGTAACGCTGCACATCGACAATCTTCGCGGTAAGAATGCGCACCACCAGGCTGAGACAATCTTCAAAGCATTTGGCCGTGCACTTCGTATGGCGCTGGAAGTTGATGAGCGTGCTGCTGGCATGATGCCATCGACCAAAGGGTGTCTATAAGTTATGAGCACAATTGCCGTTATCGACTACGGTATGGGAAACCTTCACTCGGTTGCTAAGGCACTCGAGTTGGTTTCCAACGATGGCACTGAAGTGATTCTGACAGCAGACCCAGTCAAAGTGCGCAATGCTGATCGTGTGTTGTTACCAGGTGTTGGCGCTATTCGTGACTGTATGGCTGAGATGCGTCGCCTTGGTGTGGACAAAGAGGTTCACGAAGCGATTGAGTCTGGCAAGCCATTCCTCGGTATCTGTGTTGGCTATCAAGCGCTTACCAACTTCTCTGAGGAGAATGACGGTGTTGAGTGTCTCGGTGAGTTTGACGGTCGTGTGAACTTTTTTGGTAAAGACCTAAAGGACGCCGACGGTGAAAAACTGAAAGTGCCGCACATGGGTTGGAACCAAGTTAAGCAGACGATGGATCACCCTCTATGGGCAGGTATCGAAGATGATACGCGCTTCTATTTCGTTCACAGCTACCACGTACACTTGGCGGACAAAACGCTAGTGGCAGGCACCTGTGAATACGGTGTGCCATTTGATGTTGCGCTGGCTAAAGATAATGTCTTTGCAACGCAGTTCCACCCAGAGAAGAGCTCTAAAGCGGGCCTTGCTCTACTTAAGAATTTTGTTAACTGGAACGGGCAGCCTTAATCCCGTTTAACGCTCCAAAGGAAATTGATTTCGATGCTGATTATCCCTGCGATTGATCTTAAAGATGGTAAGTGTGTGCGCCTTCGCCAAGGCCGTATGGACGACTCGACTGTATTCTCTGATGACCCAGTCGATATGGCGGCTAAGTGGGTGGATGCTGGTTGCCGTCGCCTTCACTTGGTTGACCTCAATGGCGCATTCGCGGGTGAGCCAGTCAATGGTGAGATTGTTCGTGAAATCGCTAAAGCCTACCCAAATCTGCCCATTCAGATCGGTGGTGGTATCCGCTCTGCAGAGACGATTGAAGCCTACCTTAATGCAGGTGTTAGCTATGTCATCATCGGTACTAAAGCGGTTAAAGAGCCACAGTTTGTCACTGATATGTGTAAAGCCTTTCCGGGCAATATCATTGTTGGCCTAGATGCACAGGATGGTCGAGTTGCGATTGATGGTTGGGCAGAGGTGACTGATGTAATGGCGGTTGATCTTGCGAAGCGTTTCCGCGATGACGGCGTCTCTTCAATCGTCTACACCGACATTGCACGTGACGGCATGATGCAGGGCGTGAATGTGGAAGCGACAGTCGACCTTGCAGTGCAGGGCGGCATTCCAGTGATCGCCTCTGGCGGAGTAACGAACATAGATGATATTCGTGCACTGGCTGAAGTGGCAGATCAGGGCATTCTTGGTGCTATCACCGGCCGTGCTATCTACGAAGGCACACTCGATGTTGCAGAAGCACAGACTCTTAGCGATTCGCTAACGGGTAACTGAGGATTATTGAATGGCTCTGGCTAAGCGAATTATTCCTTGTCTTGATGTAGAGAACGGGCGCGTTGTTAAAGGCGTGAAGTTCCTCGATATCCGTGATGCAGGTGACCCAGTTGAAGTGGCCCGTCGTTACGATGAGCAGGGTGCAGATGAGATAACCTTCTTAGATATAACAGCAAGCCATGAGGGCCGCGACACAATGGTGCATACCGTTGAGCGCATGGCCTCGCAGGTTTTCATTCCACTGACTGTAGGTGGTGGTGTGCGTACCTGTGAAGATATTCGTACGCTACTTAATGCTGGCGCTGACAAGGTCTCAATTAATACTGCTGCCGTATTCAATCCAGAGTTTGTGAAAGAGGCAGCCGATCGTTTTGGTAGCCAATGTATCGTTGTAGCGATTGATGCTAAACGTGTCTCAGCACCTGATGAAGAGGGTCGCTGGGAGATCTTCACTCACGGTGGTCGTAAGCCAACAGGTTTAGATGCTGTCGAGTGGGCGAAAAAGATGGAAGAGCTTGGTGCAGGTGAGATTCTTCTTACCTCAATGGACCAAGATGGCGTTAAAAATGGCTATGACTTGGGTGTTACACGCGCTGTTTCAGAAGCGGTCAACATTCCAGTGATTGCCTCAGGTGGCGTGGGTAATCTAGATCACCTAGTTGAAGGTTGTATCGAGGGTAAAGCAGATGCTGTTTTAGCCGCATCGATCTTCCACTTTAATGAATACACTGTGCCAGAAGCGAAAGCCTACATGCGTGAGCGTGGCATAGAAGTACGTCTTTAAACCTCAACTACGAACGAGCAAGAGAGCGAAGCGATGCTAGACCCCAACGAGCTAGAAAACGAAATCCGTGACTTAGAGCCCTGGCAACAGGTCGCTTTCTGTGCGGCCCTCACTGAGCGAATGTTCCTAAACTTTGCTCTCTTTGCCCGCTTAATCGACTTCGGTGATCTGAAGAAGATGCGAACAGTCCTAGATGGTGTGTGGGATGAGCTGGCTCTAACCGGCAGCAAGATGAACTACGAAGTTCAAATCGATCATGTTGAAGATAACATTGTCGATCTGGATGAGTACGACATGTTTGGTGCCATTCCAGCGCGTGATGCGATGCTGGCGCTCTTTGCTACATTGGTGTGTAAGATCGAGAAAGAGCCAGGTGAGGCGGTAGCTGTCTCTAACCTGTCATACGAAACTATCTCGGCCTACATCGAGTTTGCTGAAGCGAATGATCAGATGTCGGATGAAGAGGTTGTGCGTCTCATCAATACCCACGACCTGACGCAAGACGAAGATGCTTTCCAAGAAGAGGTGCTAGAGCTCATCAAGGGCGCTAAGCAATCGCCAAGCACAATCAAAGCGCTGCGCGAACTGGGCAAAAACCAGGGCATCTCTAACATCGGTATCAGCGACGACGATTAATGCTGCGCATCGGTCTCCTTCTTCTCTGCATTCCGGCTGTCGCATTGATGGCCGGTTTTATGATGGAGCAGAGTGATATTCAAGCCTGCTTGGCTAGCGGTGGTTCCTGGAACTACCAAGAGTCGCTCTGTGATCTAGAAGCAAAACACCCATTTATACCCTTTATGGTGCGCTACCCAATATTGGTCAATGGCGGCATGTTGTTGAGTGTTGTCGGCCTATTCATGACAATTATCGGCTTATACAAGCCATCAAGAGTTAACAGAACAGAATGAAAAAGTTGATTTGGGGCTCTATCTTCGCTGCGGTTGTTGCTTTCTTTATCTGGGCACAGGTGTCTGGTGACCAGTGGTTAGCAGATTTCAATGCTGAACGTACCGCAGCGGCCACTGCCTTCTACGAAAAGGGGTTAGAGCAGGGCAAAGTGCAAAACCAGCAGGCTTGTATGGATGACGCGGTAAAGCAGATCGCCCAGGACCTAGAGGCAACAACAGCGATCGATGCAGGTCATTACCTAAGAGGGTGCTGGAGTGCAGCGACTGCCTCAGAGGGATTTTGTGCAGACGTACCCGCCTATAACGAAGAGGCGACCAATGATGAGAAAGAGTGGGCGCGCTTCGCTTGTTACGATTTGAATGCACGCAGTGATGGCTGTCGTCTGCTGATGCGCCAGAAGCAGCTATTCTGTAAACAATAATTAGAAGGGGGATCCTAATGAATCAACTACTCGCAACGATTGAACCATTCCTGTTCTGGGTTGGCCTTGCCGTGTTTGCAACCTCGTTAGTTATGTATGGCAAACGGACAGGTGAGTGGAGCGCAATCGTTCGATTCTGGGAACCGCTGATTAACTACTCAGCGACTGAGTTCAAAATTAATCGCAGTGGTCTTAGCTTGATGATCCTAGCGGTTGTGATTCGTGTCTATTTGAACTTCTTCGCTTAATGAGAGTGAATAATCCTCTATCCGGCCCCGCCTATCTAGCGCGAGGCCTGAAAATGCTTGCTGAGCCTGGCTTGCGAGCGTTTGTACTTGTTCCGCTTTTAATTAACACCTTTATCTTCGCCTTCGCCATCTTTGCTCTAGTCAGTAACTTTTCGGCTTGGGTCGATGCCCTAATTAAATTATGGCTACCGGATTGGGGGTGGTTGGAGTACCTAGTATTTCTACTTTGGCCTCTCTTTGCGGTGCTTTTAGTGCTTTTGGTCTATTACGGATTTTCAGTAATAGCCAACATCATTGCAGCGCCTTTTAACGGCATCTTGGCTGAGCGAGTAGAGCAGCGTGCGCGTGGTGCGATACTCAGTGAACCTCCAAGTTTATGGCGCATGGTGCCACGCGCTATCGTGCGTGAGTTGGCAAAATTGGCCTACTTTATCCCGCGTCTCGTGCTTCTTTTTATCATAGGGTTTATTCCGCTGATTAACCTAGTTACTCCGGTGCTATGGTTTATCTTTTCAGCCTGGATGATGGCGATTCAGTACATCGACTATCCGATGGATAACAACGGTGTGAGTTTCAAGCAGATGAAGGGTCTGTTAGGCCAGCGTCGTTGGTCTGCGCTGGGGTTTGGATCGGTTGTTCAGTTGGGAATGCTAGTGCCGCTTTTAAATCTCATCCTTATGCCAGCGGCCGTTATTGGCGCGACCCTGTTTTGGGTGGAGGAGTATGAGCCAGAGATGGCTGGGCTTAAGCTTCAGAAAGATTGCTGTTCTGAGTAACACGCTCTGCTGGGAAGATGCAGCTGAAACGGCTGCCCTCACCAAGTTTACTTGAAACCCCCAGTTTCGAGTTATGTCTTACAAGAACATGCTTAACGATCGCCAATCCAAGCCCTGTACCACCGTTATCTCTAGAACGCCCCTCATCAACGCGGTAGAAACGCTCAGTAATACGCGGAATGTGCTCTGCTGCAATTCCCACACCTGAATCAGTGACGGAGAAGAGGACCCCTTTATCCACTGTTTCCAGTTTAACTTCGATTGAGCCATGCGCTGGAGTGTAGCGCACCGCATTGAAGACGAGGTTTGAGAGTGCGCTGCGTAACTCACCTTCATTACCTAAGATATCAAATCCATCGTCCATTGAGAGGGATATCTGGTGTTGATTATCACCAGAGACCTCGCGCGCCTCATCTGCAATCGACTTAAGCATTTGATGCACGTGAATCGGCTGGCGGCTTCTATTCTCAGCACTGGTCTCGAGACGGGATAGCGTAAGTAGATCGGAGATGAGTGCGACCATGCGATTACTCTGTGACTGCATAGATTGAATCGCACGTTTTACTGGCAGAGCAAGCTCCTGATCCTGCAGCGTTTCTAGATAACCGTGAATAACTGTAATTGGCGTTCTTAGCTCATGAGATGCGTTAGCTAGGAAGGTGTGACGCATCTGCTCGAACTTTTCGTTCTCTGTAATATCGCGGGCAACAAGTACTCTGTCGCCAGCACCAAACGGATGTACCCTGAACTCTAAAATGCGCTGATGAGTGCCCGATTCGCTCTTAAATGAGCCCTTCTCGTCGCTATTTTCGTAGAAATTAAGAAATTCAGGATCAGAAAAAATCTCTGGAACAGTTTTGTGCTTCTGCTCGATCGTGAGTTCTAAGGACTCTTCAGCCGAGTTATTCCACCACTCAATCGTGCCATCTTTATTGATGATTACGATGGCATCTTCCATCGCTGCAGTTGCCGCTTGAAACTGGTCTATATCCTCGTGTATCTCGTCAAACTCAGCCTCTGTTTGATCACGATAGTGTTTGAATGCGGTACTCAGTTTTTGGAACTCAAACAACGAAGTTGGCTCTTCGGAGTTGAAGCCACGATCGCTCCAAGCAACGAGCTTTGCGATTAATAGGATGTATGTGATTGCCCAGATAGTGAGGGAAGCCAGAGTCGAAATGGCAAGATCTAGCTCAAAGATAAAACCGATCAATACACCTAAGAGTAAGAAACTCAGTAAAGTGAACAGTTGGCGTATGATCGATCTTGTCACTATTGGATCCTAAAGTTTGGTCGAGAAGCGATAGCCTGTTCCGCGGACTGTCTGAATTAAGTTGCCCAGGTCTGGCCCAAGTGCTTTGCGAAGCCGTCTGATATGAACATCAACGGTTCGCTCTTCCACGTAGACATTACCACCCCAAACCATATCGAGAAGCTGGCCACGTGAGTATGCCCTATCTTGGTGGGTCATAAACATATGTAGAAGTTTAAATTCTGTTGGGCCAAGGCTTAGTGAATTTCCAGCAGCATCGGATACGCGGTGTGAAACAGGATCTAAAATAATTCCGCCAACAGAGATTGAGCCCTCATCCTCTTCAGGTAAGCTTCGTCTTAAAACCGCTTTGAGCCGAGCAATAAGCTCTTTGGGTGAAAAAGGTTTGGTGATGTAGTCATCTATGCCGGCTTCAAGACCTTGAACCTTATTATCCTCATCTGCTTTTGCGGTCAGCATGATGATAGGGAGGTCTTTAGTGGTTGGATCTGAACGTAAGCGCTTAGCCAGTTCAATACCGCTTGTTCCAGGCATCATCCAATCCAATAGCATCATGTCAGGCTGCTCATCAACGACCATAGCATGTGCCGTTTTAGCGTCGCCTGCCTCTAGCGTTTCATACCCAGCTAACTCTAGGGCCATGACTATCATTTCACGAATCGCTGATTCATCATCGACAATTAGTATGCGTCTAGCTCGACTCATCGTCACTCTCTCACTGTTTTCGATGACTTCATTAAATGATGCTTTCATGACAAAAAGATGACAATAATCAGTTATATGGCGTAATCAATCGCAAGACCGATGAGGACCACCAGTTCTGCATAATGATTATTTAAAAAAGCTTGAAAACAGCGCATTCGATCACGGTCTCGAATCAGCCACTGTTGGTAAATAAAGAACACTACTGCACCTACAAGTCCAGCATGAAACCAGAATCCCAGCCCCGCGAGCTGGCCTATATAAATCAGTACGAGAATTGATGCAGCATGCAGGCCCGCAATTGCTATCTTGTCGTATTGGCCAAAGAAGACGGCAGTCGATTTAATGCCAATTTTCAGGTCATCATCACGGTCAACCATGGCATATTGCGTATCGTAAGCAACGGTCCAGAGTATCTTTGCTAAGAAGACTAGCCAGCCAATTAGCCCAACTTCACCTGTGGTCGCAGCAAAAGCCATTGGTATTCCCCAGCCAAAGGCCATGCCCAACACCACCTGTGGGAAGTGGGTGTAGCGTTTCATAAAGGGGTAGCTAAAAGCGAGCAACAGCGCGATGGGGGAGAGCATGATGGCTGCAGTATTGGTAAATAGAACCAGAACAAAAGCGACCAGCATCAAGCTTACAAAAAGCGTAATTGCCTCTTTGCTGGTGATTCTGCCTGCTGGTAAAGGCCGGTCTTTAGTGCGTTTAACGTGGCCATCTACTTTACGATCAGCAAAGTCATTAATAACGCATCCAGCAGAGCGTGTAACCCACACACCTACAACAAAAATGAAGAGAAGATCGAGTCGTGGAAAGCCCTCAGCAGCGATCCAGAGCGCCCATAGCGTTGGCCAGAGGAGCAAATAGGTGCCTATCGGTTTATCAGCACGCATAAGCTGCCAGGCGGCATGAAGTTTATCGGCAGTAATCACGGGAGCGCTCTAATTCGTATCTCATGCGAGATAGTATGAAGCGCGAAAGAGATGAAAACAACAAAGCCACCCTGAGGTGGCCTCTGCGGTCGTACAGTTATTCCCTCACCACCTTTTTGATCTCACCTGTATCCATGTGACGAACATCGGTGCCACTGACCTGATAGATAACCTGTTCTGCAAGGTTACAAGCATGATCGCCAATACGTTCCAAAGATCGGAGAATCCAGATGATATTGAGGACGCTGCTAATTGCACGTGAATCCTCCATCATGAAGGTAATCAAAGAGCGCATTGCAGATTGATATTCGCGGTCTACATCGTGGTCGCTTTTAACGACCTTGTAGGCAAGTTCAACATCACCAGTCTCAAATGCGACGAGAACGCTGTTAAGCATCTCAGTGACAAGCTCCCCTATGTGGCTCACCTCATGGAGGCTATTGGTGCGCCCATCATTTTTGGTCAGGTCGATGGCTTGCTTAGCGACGCGTGAAGCTTCATCGCCAATGCGCTCCAGATCCACAACTGCTCTGTTGATCGATAGCACCAAGCGAAGATCAACAGCCGCTGGCTGACGCAGAGCGATGATATGTTCACAGTCACGATCGATTGAGTTCTCAAACTTATTAGTCTTGTGGTCAAGCTGCTCGGTTAACTCAGCAAGGGCGACATCTCGATTTAAAAGCGCATGCAGAGAGTCTTTAACTTGCTGCTTAACAAGCATTCCCATCTCTAAGAAATCCGAGCGGAGTTTTTCTAGCTCTTCATTAAACTTATGCGAGGTGTGTTGTGAGTAAATATTGTTACTCTCGTTCATTTCTAACCCTCTTCTAAAGGCGTTTTAATATCGTTGACGAAGCAGTATTGCAGAGAAATGTTAGAGATTTATGACAGTGCGTTTGCATTTGATTTAAAGGGAAAATTTATCCTCAAAGGGTAGGCTTAGCTCCTCAGAAAACTTATGATGATTAATACCGAACAGACTTATCTATCGCATTGAGTCTAACTAAACCCGGAAGGTGTAATGCATCTATTTGAGAAAGAGTTAAGTTGGTTGTCCTTTAATGAGCGTGTGCTCCAAGAGGCTGCCGATACGAGCGTCCCTATTATAGAGAGGGTTCGTTTCCTTGGTATCTACTCAAGCAACCTAGACGAATTCTTTCGGGTACGTGTTGCTGATCTGCATCGCCGTTTACGTTTAGAACAAGCAGGCAAAGTGCAGCCGCAGGGTATGCCAGCAGAAGAGCTACTTGAACGTGTTAACAACAAGGTTCAGTCACTCGCGGTTAGATTCAATGAGATACATGTTGAGGTCATTAAAGGGCTGGTAAGACGCAATATCTTCCTGATTAACAACGATCAGTTGAATGAGAAAGAGGGGGAGTGGCTTCGTAAGTACTTTCGCGATGAGGTGCTACACCATATAACTCCGATCCTGATTGGCGACAACACAAAGCTTGCTAATGTCATGAACGATGAAGATGCATATTTAATGTGTGCACTTCATAACGGCGATAAGACACAGTACGTGCTGTTAGATATCCCATCGGATCAAACTAGCCGTTTCATTCAGTTGCCACGCATTAAGGGTCAGCGCCGCAAACCCATTATCGTTCTTGATAACGCGATTCGTTACTGTGTGAATGACATTTTCGACGGCTTTATCGAGTTTGAATCTGCAGAGATGTTTGCCGTAAAAGTGACCCGTGATGCGGATTACGACCTTGAACGTGACGTTGAGCTGTCGCTTCTCGAGAAGATGTCTCAGGGTATTAAACAGCGCGATACAAACCGTCCAGTCCGTCTGGTTCACGATGAAATGATGCCAGACTACATGTTCAACTACATGTGTGAAAACTTGGGGCTGGAGCCTGGGGTAGAGACTACGGCAAGTGGTCGTTACCGTAACTTTAAAGACTTCATTAAATTTCCAAATATGGGCCCGCGTTATTTGGAAAATGAGAAACTCTCAGCACTCAACAGCTCCCAATTCGATAGTGCAATCAATGTGTTCGATGCGATTAGTAAAGAGGATATTTTACTTCACTATCCCTACTACAAATTTCGTTATCTAACCGATTTTGTGCGAGCGGCATCCTTCGATCCGGCAGTTAAGCAGATTCAAGTTACCGTCTATCGTGTTGCGAACAATAGCCAAATTCTTAAATCGTTAATTGAGGCGGTTAAGAACGGCAAGAAGGTTATTGTCATCGTTGAGCTGAGTGCTCGATTCGATGAAGAGGCAAATATTGAGTGGGCACGTGAATTAACGGAAGCAGGCGTAGTCGTTGAATTTGGCGTCTCCTCTTTGAAATGTCATGCCAAAATTATTCATGTTATTCGCGAAGAGGAGGGTGAAGAGGTCTCCTATGGATACATCAGTACCGGTAACTTGAACGAGAAGACGGCCCGCGTGTACACCGACTTTGGTCTTTTCACTAAAAACCCAGAAATTACCTCAGAGCTAGCGAAAGTCTTTGATTTTATTATCAACCCTTACAAGAACTTTAAGTTTAAACACCTTCAGGTCAGTCCAAACTATAGCCGTGAGCCAATCTATGCGCTTATCGATGATGAGATCGAAGCCGCGCGTAACGGTAATAGGGCAGAGATATTCCTCAAGGTAAATAACCTGGTCGATGAGGGGTTGTCTAATAAACTTTATGAGGCCAGTGAAGCGGGTGTGAAAATCCGTCTTATCGTTCGAGGTATGTGTAACATTCAGGCGGGCATTAAAGGCCAGAGTGAAAATATAAAAATCATCAGTATTGTTGATCGATATCTAGAGCATTCGCGTGTCGCTCTGTTTTATGCTGGCGGTGAGCGTAAGATGATCGTCTCCTCTGCCGATTGGATGACACGAAATATTGACCATCGTATCGAGGTCGGTTGTCCAATTTTAGATAAGAACCTGCGCAAAATTATCAAAGATCAGATGGACTTGCAGTGGCGCGATAATATTAAAGCCCGTGTTTTGGATGCAGATCAAAGCAATGGTTATGTTAAGCGTGGCAACCGTAAGCGAGTGCGTTCACAAATGGCAATTTATGATTATTTAAAACAGTTGGAGCGCTCGCGTGAACGACAAGGTTGAGTCCGAAAATCGTCATTTTGCTGCTATTGATCTAGGATCCAACAGCTTTCACATGCTTGTTGTGCGTAAACTGCACGATGATGTCCAGCATCTCTTTAAACACAAAGAGCGTGTTCGCCTTGCTCAGGGTTTGGATGCCAAAAATAACCTCTCAGATGAGGCGATTGAGCGCGGCGTTGCTGTCCTGAAAACTTTTGCAGAGCAGCTCACCTCCTTTCCCAATTGCACGGTGCGCGTAGTCGGAACCCACACTCTTCGCGTCGCCAAAAATCGCAGTGAGTTTCTTGCGTTAGCTCGCCAGGTCTTTCCCTACGATATTGAAATTATTAGTGGTCAGGAGGAGGCGCGCCTAGTTCACCTTGGTGTATCTAGCTCTGAACATCTTGTCGGCGATACCTTGGTGATTGATATAGGCGGCGGCTCAACAGAGGTTGCTTTGGGTCGCGAGAGCTCAATTGAGCTAGGTCGTTCTCATACCATGGGGTCAGTTAGTTTTACTGAGGCCTTCTTCAAGAAGGGTGTCGATAAGGCATCCTACAAGCGCGCTAAACTTTATGCACAACAGCAGTTAGAGCGTTTTTCCGCACATTTTTCTGCTATCGGTTGGAATCAGGTCCGTTGTACTTCTGGTACAGCCCAAGCAATTGCGTTGGCCAGCGAAAATATCGGTTTTGAAGCGGGGAAAATCACTCCCGAATCGATCAAAGAGCTGCGTAAATTAGCCGTTAAAAATGAGTTATCAAGCAAGGCGACTAAGGGGATTAGCTCACAACGCATGCAGCTGTTCGTAGGCGGCTTAGCGATTCTTGATGCAGTATTTTCAAGCTTAGGTATAGAGGAGGCGAAGTTCTCTTCTGGTGCGTTGCGCGAAGGCCTGCTAGCTGAATTTAACTCTGCAGCAAGCGACCAACTGGATACACGTTCACGCGCGATCCGCTCCCTAATGGCGCGTTATCATGTTGATGTAGCACAGGCCGAGCGAGTCTCCGACACGGCGATTAAACTCTGGCGCCAGCTTGCCCCTGATTTGCGCTTGCCTGTGTTTACGCGGCGTTACCTTCAATACGCAGCGCTGACCCATGAGATCGGTTTAAATATCAACTCAAGCGGTTTGCAGAAACACTCAGCATATATCCTAGAACACTCCAACTTGGCGGGCTTTAGCTTCGACCAGCAGAAGCTTGTCGCGCTGATGGTTCGATTGCATCGTAAGAGAATCAAACGCTCTTTGGTGACTAATCTCGGCATGCTGTCGAAAAAGCACGCCGTTGCCTTAATCATCTTGCTGCGCCTCTCGGTGCTTTGGCATCTAAGTCGAAGTGCTGAATTTCCGGAGCTCCCCTCAGTCGAATTTAATGGTGAGCTTTTGACGCTCTCCATCAATGCATCGATAGGGGATGAATACCCACTCCTCATAGCTGACCTTGAGCGCGAAGAGTCATACTTGAAGCAGTTTGGTATTGAGATGCGCATAGAGTTTCAGCTCTGACCTTATCCGAAACGACCGGTGATGTAATCTTGGGTTAACTGGTGAGCTGGGTTGGTGAATATCTGCTCAGTTTTGCCAACTTCAACTAAATCACCAAGGTGGAAATAGGCGGTACGATCGGACACTCGAGCAGCCTGCTGCATTGAGTGGGTCACGATAACAATCGTGTACTGAGTCTTAAGCTCTTCGATTAACTCCTCTACCTTAGCTGTGGCGATTGGATCGAGCGCAGAGCAAGGTTCATCCATCAAAATTACCTCTGGGCTGACCGCTATAGCGCGAGCTATACATAGGCGCTGCTGCTGTCCTCCTGAGAGCCCCGTTCCAGGTGAGTCTAATCGGTCCTTAACTTCACTCCATAAACCGGCTTTCTCAAGTGCCGATTCGACTATGTCATCCAGCTCACTCTTGTTACGAGTTAGGCCATGAATGCGTGGGCCATAAGCAATGTTGTCATAGATCGATTTTGGGAACGGATTTGGCTTCTGAAAAACCATGCCAACACGAGCACGAAGTGGAACGACATCAACAGATGGGGCATAGATATCTTTGCCATCAAGTTTAATCACACCCTCAACTCGGCAGATATCAATGGTGTCATTCATGCGGTTAAGAGATCTAAGGAAGGTCGACTTACCGCAACCTGATGGGCCGATAAATGCAATCACCTCTTGTTCACCAATATCAATCGTTACATTTTTGATTGCATGTTTGTCGCCGTAATAAATGTTCACATCTCGCGCGGTAATTCTAGGCGTATCAACAAATACATTGCCGGTCGTTTTGGTTTTAAGTGTTTCCATCATTTTGTCCGCCGAATAGTTTATCTGTGTAAAACTGGTCATCTTGTAGTCCTTACCAACGTCTTTCGAGTTTTTTGCGCAGCGCTATAGCCGATGCGTTCATCGTGATAAGAAATGCCAGTAGAACAATAATTGCAGCGCTGGTTTTCTGAACGAACATTCGCTCTGGAAAGTCAGCCCACATGAAAATTTGAACAGGAAGTACCGTTGCAGGATCAGTGACAGCACCCGGAATATCCACGATAAAGGCAACCATGCCAATCATTAGAAGTGGTGCCGTTTCACCCAACGCTTGTGCCATGCCAATTATCGTACCTGTCAGCATGCCAGGCATGGCCAGCGGGATAACATGGTGGAAAATGGTCTGCATCTTCGATGCACCAATTCCCAGCGCTGCGTCGCGAATACTCGGTGGAACTGCACGAATAGCTGCACGCGACGAGATGATGATAGTTGGCAGTGTCATCAAAGCTAACACTATGCCCCCCACCAAGGGTACCGAACGAGGCATACCGAAGGTAACGATAAAGATCGCCAGCCCCATGATGCCAAACACCACAGATGGTACAGCTGCCAAATTGTTAATGTTGATCTCGATGATCTCAGTAAAACGATTTTTTGGCGCAATCTCTTCGAGATATACAGCCGCAGCGACCCCTAGAGGAAAGGCGATACTGACACAGATAACTAGGGTCAGAAGTGAACCAATGAGTGCGCCTTTAATGCCCGCCATTTCGGCGTCTCGGGATGCAGAACCAAAAAATAGATAGTCGCTTAACTCATAGCTAATCAGTCCAGAATCACTCCACTTATCGACGATTGAGATGGTGAAGTCATTAATGCGGCGGTCCGCTTCTGGAGTCTCTCTCTTTATGAAACCACGTAGCAGTGAGTCGATATCATCATCTAGCGCAAACTTAAGGGATTGGTTGGTGCCAAATTGTTCAGGATGTTGTTGAACGTACTCAATAAGGCGCAGTGAAGAGCCAGATGACAGCATTTTTCTTAGTGCTTTTTTGGTTTTACGCCCGCCCTCTTCGCCAATTGATTTAAGAGCGGCTTCTAGAATGACCTGGTCTGCTTCACCTGCAAACATTGAGACATCTGATAGGTCCCCCTGCGGATCCAAGCGAGTCCTATCGAGGTTAACTTCCAGCTCAACATAGTACTGAAACATTCCTGGCAGACCCTTACTTAGAATCCCAGAAAATAGAATGACCAGGAACGCGAGCGAGATGGCGACAGCAGATAAGCCTAGAAGGCGGAATCGCTTCTCTTTTTTCCGGCGTTGCACCAGTGATGCTTCGACCAGTGCGCTAGCCTCCTGAGGAGAGAGGCTTGTAAACGAACTTTTAGTCATATTGTTCCCTGTACTTCTTAACAATCTGCAGTGCGAAAAAGTTTAGACCTAAGGTCAAAATGATCAGCATTGTGGCGAGCGCGAAAGCAGAAAGAGTTTTGGCAGACTCAAACTCTTGATCGCCTACAAGAATAGTAACGATCTGAGATGTCACTGTTGTTACAGCGTCCAGTGGATTGAATGATAAATTTGCAGCCAAACCTGCAGCCATGACGACGATCATGGTTTCACCTACTGCACGTGACACAGCCAAAATAACCGCTGCGACAATGCCAGGAAGCGCTGCAGGGATAACGACCTGCAGAGTGGTTTCACTTTTAGTAGAACCAAGACCATATGCAGCATCGCGAAGTGATTGAGGCACTGCGTTTATTACATCATCTGAGAGTGAAGAGACAAATGGGATGATCATTACCCCCATGACTAAACCAGCAGCTAATGCAGATTCTGAGGAGACGTTTACCCCTAGAGAGTCTCCCCAAGTTTTAAGTGCTGGCGCGACGGTAAGTGCTGCGAAAAATCCATACACAACAGTGGGTACGCCAGCCAAAATTTCTAGAAGCGGTTTCACTGTAGATCGCACCTTAGGTGATGCGTACTCTGCTAAGTAGATAGCACTAGCCAGTCCAACCGGAACTGCGACGAAAAGAGCAATCGAGGATATTAAAAGAGTGCCTACAAACATTGGCAGCATGCCGTAGGTTGCCGTTCCGCCACCAGATCCCGCGCGTTCAGCGCCTTCAAACTGGGGATTCCACTCAGTGCCAAATATAAAATCTGTAGGTGGGACTAACTGAAAGAATCGGATTGTTTCAAAAATAACTGATAGAACAATGCCTACAGTGGTCAAAATCGCAATAGTCGAAGCGGCTATAAGACCAAACGAAATCAGTTTTTCAACGTTATTGCGGGCGCGGAAGCTGGGATCTATTTGTCGGTATCCATACACCCCCCCAATAACTGCAAGGGCTAGAACTACAATCGTCTTTAGGGTAGTAGAGATAGATGCCCATTGACTCCAAGCTTCGGCGGCCTGTTTGACCCAGAGTTCGGGCTCACCGAATTGAATACCGGCGATAAGGTTCTCAATCATGGCAAGTGCCACAATCTCCTTTGATCCACCCGCTTCAAGAGTGCTGACTGGATAAAAATCTCTAATCCAAATTTTGAATAGTTGAAGATCTATCGTTGACCAAAGAATTAAAACGATAGTGGCTGGGAAAAATGCAAGCGCTGCATTCCATAAACCATAGTAGTTGGTTAAGGAGTGGAACTTAATCCCTTGAACAAGCTCTGACTTCACAGACTTGTTGCCAGCAACGTAGAAGCCAATAGCAATTACAACAAGAGTGAGCAGTATTGATGTGAGTGTCATTTGGTTATCCAGACGTAGAAAAATCCGACCTGAATCACAGGTCGGATATCGATAAACCAGAGTCTGATTTACTTAAGATCACTTGCCTTAAGAACAGGTAGAGATTTCATGCGTGCAGCCATCTCTTCGCGTTCAGTTGTTGGCATTGGAATCATGCCTGCATCAGCAAGGATACCGTCCTCATCCCAGTACTTAGTCCATTCAGCCATGTACTCTTCGATACCTGGCACTACACCAATGTGTTGGTGCTTAACATAGAAGTAGAGTGCACGTGAAGCTTTGTAAGAGCCGTCTGCAATGGCTTCAAACGTTGGAGCAACGCCGCTTAGCTCAGAGCCCTGGATGCTGTCTGAGTTCTGGTCTAGGTAAGAGAAACCGAAGATACCGAAAGCATCTTTATCTTCCTGTAGTTTCTGTACGATTAGGTTGTCCTGCTCGCCAGCTTCGATGTACGCGCCATCAGTACGCATCGCACGACACTGTTTAGATTTTAGGCCTGCCGCTTTTAGAGCTGCTTTAGCATCTGCATCTTTGCCACAGTATGCTTTCTCGTTCACGATCTCTGCGAAAGATGCGCGAGTACCTGAAGTTGTTGGTGGGCCATATACGCGAATAGCGATATTTGGCAGCGCTGGGTTCACATCGTTCCAAGTTTTGTATGGGTTATCGACCATCTTGCCGTCGATAGCCACTTTGGCAGTTAGAGCTTTACCAAGATCTGATAGTGAAACTTTTAGCTGTGGCGCTGATTTAGAGTTAGCAACAACGATCCCGTCGTAACCTACTTTAATCTCAGTAAGTTTTACGCCGTTGGTATCACAGTACTCGAGCTCTTTAGTTTTCATGCGTGAAGAGGCGTTACCGATATCGATGAACTCAGTACCGATACCGTCACAAACACCTTTTTTACCAACAGAAGAACCACCTGATTCAACTACTGGAGTGTTGAATGCTGGGTTACGACCTAGACGCTCTGCAACGATCGTTGCGAAAGGAAGAACTGTTGAAGAACCAGCGATGCTCACATTGTCACGAGCCATTGCTGGAGTACTCATTAGAGCAGCTACTGTAGCCGCTGCGGTTGCAACACGTAGAATCATATCCAACTCCTTGTTTTAGAAATCTGAAGGTTGTTTCAATCACAACCTGTCTGATGTCTATTAGAAGTTTTCTCTGTTACAACTCTGTGAAGCGTTTATGACAATTTCATGATGATATAAAAATAAAAAAAGCCCCAGAAGGGGCTTTTAGAAGATGAATGGTTTTAGACCATTACACCACGAATTACGAAGAATAGGATCGCTGCTAGGCCGCCTGAAGCAGGTACAGTGATGATCCATGCTGCAGCAATTTTGTAGACTGCAGAACGTTTCACTAGTTCTTGCTTGTAAGCTTTCTTAAGCTGTTTGCGCTCTTTTTTGCTCAGTTCTGCAGAAGCTGTTTTCTTCTTCAGTTGCTTAAGCATTGCACCTTTCTCATCGATCGATGCATTCTCAAACTTAGCTAGGAACTCTTCTACCTCTTCCTGGTCTGCACCCTGGTGATGATCTTTGATTTCATTGATCATGCGAGCATGGCTAGACTTTAGGAACTCACGTAGGAAGCCAACGCCGAATACACCACCCACAGCGATGTGAGTAGATGACACTGGAAGACCGAGCTGTGATGCAACAATAACGGTGATCGCAGCAGCCATCGCAATCGAGAAAGCACGCATCTGATCAAGCTCAGTGATCTCAGAGCCAACAGTCTTGATCAGTTTAGGACCGAATAGGGCAAGACCCAAGGCGATACCGATAGCACCAATCATCATAACCCAAAGAGGAATGCTCGCTTTAGTTGAAACCCCGTGGCTCATGATTGCATCTGTGATAGCAGCTAGAGGACCTACAGCGTTCGCAACATCGTTAGCACCGTGAGCAAAACTTAGCAGTGCAGCAGCGAAGATTAGTGGGATAGTGAATAGTTTGTTTACACCTGCTTTGTCGTTATCGAGCTTGTCAGCGGCCTTGCTAACCAAACCTTTAACGATAACGTAAACAACAACCGCGATCGCAAGACCAACACCTAGAGCAGTCATGAAATCCAATTTGACGATCTTCTTTAGGCCTTTAAGCGCTAGATAAGTAGAGAACGCCCAAGCCATGATCATAATAAGAACAGGAACCATCTTCTTAGCCGCGACACGCATGTCTGACTTATAGGTAATGGTGCGTTTGATCAGGTACAAGAAACCCGCTGCGATTAAACCGCCAAGGACAGGGGAGATTACCCAGCTTGCCGCAATGGCGCTCATCTGGTCCCAGTTTGCGATTCCAAATCCGCCAGCGGCAATACCAGCACCTAGTACACCACCCACAATAGAGTGCGTTGTCGAAACTGGAGCACCGACAGCAGTTGCAAGGTTCAGCCAAAGCGCGCCTGCTAAAAGTGCTGCAAGCATTAACCAGATGAAGGTATCAGCATCACCAATCGCAGCAGGGTTGATAATCCCTTTACTGATTGTACTAACTACGTCACCACCCGCAATGAGGGCACCGCTCGCTTCGAAAATAGCCGCGATGATAATAGCGCCAGTCATCGAAAGAGCTTTAGAGCCTACTGCTGGACCCACGTTGTTCGCAACGTCGTTGGCACCAATGTTCATTGCCATGTAGCCGCCAACTACAGCAGCGACGATGAGCGTGAAGCCACCTGGGATGTCTGCAGCCTGTGCGCCGATATATAGAATGATACCAACCATGAATAGTAGAGCGTATCCGATACGCATCACATCTGATTGATTTGAAGCCGTCGCTTTTTCAAGCTTGTTCATCTGTTTAATGTCCAAGAGTATCTCCTCTTGTTAGGTTTGCGTTTAAACGTTTCGGGTGACGTATCACTCAATTACGGACTATTTAAAAACACTTTTGTTACACGATTGTTACACGAGTGTCATTTTTCTTTAAACAATCTGCAATATAGTCCAAATGCATTAAAGCGCGGTTAGATTTGCAAACCCAACAACCAGCCACTTGGTCCCTTCGTAATCGAAGTTAACCTGTACGCGTGCTTTAGGACCCGAGCCTTCAAAATTGATGACCATGCCCTCACCAAATTTAGGGTGGTTAACGCGTTGGCCTAAACTGAGCTGGGTGTCGGGTACTTCGCTGGCAAAGGCTTTAGATGGGGTGAACTCCACATCGGAGCCGCTTGAGTAGGGGCGGCGAACGGTGGCATTCAAACGCACCTCTTCTATCGTCTCCATTGGAATCTCTTGGATAAAGCGAGAAGGGCGGTTGTAGTTATCTTGTCCGTGCAGGCGACGACTCTCAGCGTAGGTTAGGAAGAGTTTCTGCATGGCGCGTGTGATGCCTACATAACAGAGGCGGCGCTCCTCTTCGAGACGACCAGGCTCCTCTGCAGACATGCTGTGCGGGAACAGACCCTCTTCCATGCCTGCAAGAAATACTAGTGGGAATTCCAAGCCTTTGGCGGAGTGCAGAGTCATCAACTGTACCGAATCGGTGAACTGATCCGCCTGTGCTTCGCCAGCATCCAAAGCGGCTTGGTCTAAGAATGCAGATAGGACTGATGGGAACTCTGGATTCTCTTCCAGAGACCACTGTTGCTCAAACTGGCGGGCAGCTGTCACAAGCTCTTCTAAGTTCTCTATACGTGATTGCGCTTTCTCTCCCTTCTCCTTTTCGTGGTGAGCGATAAGGCCAGAGAGTTTAATCGCGTGGTCGGTCTGCTCTTGAAGAGATGTCTCTTCGGTGTCTGTATCGAGTCGATTAACGAGATCTAAAAAACCCTGCAGAGCATTATTGGCTCTTGCGGGAAGTGCATTGTGCTCGACGATCTCATTACTCGCGCGCCACATCGAGATACCCTGTTCACGCGCATAGTCGCGAATCTTCTCGATAGTACTGGTGCCAATGCCGCGCACTGGAACATTGATGACACGCTCCATTGCGGTGTCATCATCTCGGTTAGAGACTAGGCGCAGGTATGCCAGCGCGTTTTTGATCTCCAAACGATCATAGAAGCGTTGGCCACCATAGATGCGGTATGGGATACCCGCCCGAATCAGCATCTCCTCGAGCACGCGTGACTGGGCGTTGGAGCGGTAGAGAATGGCACTCTCGTCTCTGCGATTGCCTTCGTCTATCCAAGCAGCGATGCGATCGACTATAAAACGCGCCTCATCTTGCTCGTTAAAGGCGGCATAGAGGCTAATCGGTTCACCTTGATTGCCATCGGTCCAGAGCTCTTTACCCAAGCGGCCGAAGTTATTGCTGATGACACCATTGGCAGCCGTCAAAATATTACTGGTTGAGCGGTAGTTCTGCTCCAGCTTAATGGTGCGCAGGTTGCTAAAGTGAGTCTCTAGGTTTTGGATATTCTCAATGCGCGCGCCACGCCAGCCGTAGATTGATTGGTCATCATCACCCACCGCCATCAGCTTGTGTTCACCCTGACAAAGAAGTCGTAGCCAGGCGTACTGAATGGCGTTGGTATCCTGAAACTCGTCGACAAGCACGTATCGGAAACGGTCACGATAGTGGGCGAGTAGCTGTGGATTTTTATCGCGAAGTAACTCTAAACAGCGCAGCAGTAGTTCACCGAAATCGATCATGCCGCCTCGGTCACATGCCTGCTCATACGCTTCATAGACACGGATCAGCGTGTCTTGAACTAGGTCGCCGGTGCGCTCTAAGTGATGGCTGCGAAGCCCCTCATCTTTTTGAGCATTAATAAACCATTGAATCTGCTTTGGAGGCCAGCGTGAATCATCTAAACCCATCTCTTTACAGAGTCGCTTAACCAACCGCAGTTGGTCATCGCTATCCATGATCTGGAAGTTTTCTCGCAGCCCAGCATCCTGCCAGTGAGAACGAAGTAAGCGGTGCGCCAAACCGTGGAAGGTGCCTACCCACATTCCTTGGACGTTGATGTTAAGTAGGCTTTCGATACGGCCTCGCATCTCTTTAGCGGCCTTGTTAGTAAAGGTTACGGCAAGGATGGAGTAGGGCGAGATCTGCTCGGCTTCGATAAGCCATGCAATACGGTGAACAAGCACACGTGTTTTACCGGAACCCGCTCCCGCCAGCACCAAGAGGTTACTGATATCCGCCGTCACAGCATCACGTTGTGCGTCGTTGAGGGAGTCGATGATATGGGTAACGTCCATGGCTCAATCTTCGGGTTCTACTGAATGGGCGTACAGTATACGAGAAGGAGTATGCAGCGTCACCTTCCAAAGTAAGAGCGGTCACGGTTTGCCTGCGGCAATTCGTTCCTACAGGGTGTTGTAGGAGGGAATTGCGCAGCAAGCCCCGACCATTTTATATTGAACTCGGCTTCGCAATCCTATGCAAAAGCACCTGCTTAAACTCATCCGGATCTTTAAGCGTTTTGCCGCTGCCTTTTCCTTGGTGAGCCTCAACCCATGGTTCTAAACGAGATAGCCAAAAGCGCATCGCTGCAGTGCGAGTCAGTTGTGGCCAGACCTTGTATTCGTCATCACTGAATGGGCGAATCGCTGCGTAGGCTTTCAGCAGTGCCTGCTCTTTGAGCGGGTCGATTTGTAGATTGCTATCGATACACCAGTCATTGGCAACGATGGCAAGGTCGAATAGGTAGTATGCGCTTGCTGCATTGTAGATATCTAAAATGGCTGTGAGACGGTCTTCATGAAAGAGAGCGTTGTCATGGAACAGATCGCCATGAATGATGCCGCTGGGAAGTTGCTCGCCAAATTGATCGCGCAGCTCATCAAAACGGCGGACCTCTTCGGTTAGCAGCTCTGCATCAGCTTTAGCGATTTGTGGTGCAAGGCGCTCACTTTCACGGCGCCACCAGAATACGCCACGATGTGCTTGGCGTTTTAGGTAGAAGTCGCTGCCCCCCTGATGATAGTGCGCAAGTGCAGTACCTATCTGTGCACAGTGGTTGGCTGTCAGCTCGGTGCGGTTGAGGTGTGCACCAGGATAACGTGGCTGAATAATCGCAGGTCGTTTAGCTACAGTTTTTAAGCCGATCCCATTTCTATCTTCAAGCGCGTGAGAAACCGGAACATTGCGTTTGCCCAACCAGCTACCAAGTTCAACGAAGAATGGCACCTCATCTCGGTTTAGCTCCTCAAAAAGGGTGAGCACATATTCATGCTGCTGGCCGTTGAGTGACGTGGTGAGGAAGTAGTTGGTATTTTCGATGCCACCGTCGATCCCTTTCAAAGCGATCGCCTCACCCAAATCAAAGTCTGCTAGCAGTTGATGAAGTTGTTCGTCAGTTACTTGGGTGTAAACAGCCATGCTTTTCTCTAATCGCGATTAAATGTCAGCCAATCACTTGGGTGCTGACGGGGTTTTGTCTATGATTGTGTGCCTTGTTAAAAAATACAATAGATAGTTACTTATGGCTGATGCATCTGCTCCTGTAGTCCTCGTTGACGGCTCTTCATATCTTTACCGTGCTTACTTCGCTTCAGAGCGTGCAAATTTGCGTACCTCTGATGGCCGACCTACGGGTGCTATCCGTCTTCTAACCTCGATGATGCGAAGCTTATTAAAGAGCTATCCTGACTCTCCAGTTGCGGTCATCTTCGATGCCAAGGGTAAAACCTTCCGTGATGAGATCTATCCAGAGTACAAAGCACAGCGCCCACCTATGCCTGACGATCTTAGACTACAGGTGGAGCCAGTACATGACATCATTAAAGCTATGGGTATTCCTCTTTTTGTTGAGGAGGGCGTTGAAGCTGATGATGTTATCGGTACTCTAGCGCGTCAGGCTGAACAGCATAACCTCAATGTAGTTATCTCTACCGGTGACAAAGATATGGCGCAGTTGGTGGATGATAAGGTGACGCTCATCAACACCATGACTGAAACAACCATGGACCCTCAGGGTGTTGTCGATAAATTCGGTATCCCACCAGAACTCATCATCGATTTCCTAGCGCTGATGGGTGATAAGGTCGATAACATTCCCGGAGTGCCTGGCGTTGGTGAAAAGACTGCTCTGGGTCTGCTGCAGGGTATCGGTAGCATTAAGTCGATCTATGAGAATTTGGATAAGGTTGCGACGCTCGAGTTTCGTGGCGCCAAAACGATGGCGGCTAAACTTGAAGAGCACCGTGAAGCAGCGGAGCTCTCTTACTTATTGGCAACGATCAAAACCGATGTCGAACTGCATATTTCACTGAACGACATCACCAAACCTGCACCAGATAATACTGCGTTGATTGAACTCTTCAAAAGCTTCGAATTCCGCTCATGGGCGACTCTTTTAGAGGGTGCTCCTGAGGGCTCGTCTGAAACTGCAGTAGTCGAATCAGCAGCACCAGCAACAACTAAAGTGGTGGTTGAGCGTCGTTACGAGACGATTCTTACTCAAGCGGATGCGGAGCGTTGGTTTAATACGCTGCGTGCTGCGGGGACTTTTGCGTTTGATACTGAGACAACCAGTCTGAACTACATGGAAGCTCAGTTGGTCGGTGTTTCTTTTTGTTGTGAAGCGGGCGTGGCCGCTTACCTTCCGCTTGGACATGACTATGTAGGTGCCCCAGCCCAGGTCGACTTCGGTTGGGCGTTGGATCAATTAAAATCACTGCTTGAAGATGCGTCACTGAAGAAAGTGGGACAGCATCTTAAGTACGACATGAATGTTTTGGCGCGTTACGGAATCGACGTTAAAGGCATAGGTAGTGACACCATGCTGGAGTCTTATGTACTCAACAGCACGGCGACGCGTCATGATATGGATAGCCTTGCGAATTTCTATCTAGGTGAGTCAACCACTAGCTTTGAGTCTCTAGCGGGCAAGGGTAAAAACCAGCTCACTTTCAATCAGATCGAGATTGAACCTGCTGGCGAGTATGCTGCAGAAGATGCCGATATTACTTGGCGTTTGCACGAGCTGCTACAAGCGAATCTGAAAGATGTCGCACCGCTTGCTAAGGTGTTAAACGAGATTGAAATTCCACTGATTCCTGTCTTGTCACGAATCGAGCGCAACGGTGCTTTGGTGGATGCGGCAATGCTAGGGCAGCAGAGTCTTGAGTTAGAAGCTCGTCTTAAAGTGCTGGAGGCAGAGGCGTTTGAAGCGGCGGGTGAGCCGTTTAACCTCGCATCTCCGAAACAGCTTCAGGCGATTCTGTTTGAGAAACAGGGCCTGCCCGTGATCAAGAAGACACCGAAAGGGGCCCCTTCAACAGCTGAAGAGGTTCTGCAGGAGCTGGCGCTTGAGTACCCACTTCCAAAGTTGATTATGGAACACCGTGGTCTGACGAAGCTAAAGTCGACCTACACCGACAAGTTACCGTTGATGATTGATAAGGGCACGGGCCGCATTCACACCTCATACCATCAGGCAGTGACCGCGACGGGTCGTCTATCCTCTACCGACCCTAACTTGCAGAATATTCCAGTGCGTACCGCGGAAGGGCGCCGGATTCGCCATGCGTTTGTTGCACCTCAGGGCTACAAAGTGGTGGCAGCCGACTACTCGCAAATTGAACTTCGCATTATGGCGCATCTATCAGGCGATGCCGGTTTAGTGAACGCTTTTGCAGCGGGTGACGATATTCACCGCGCAACGGCCGCAGAGGTTTTCAAAGTGACCCCTCTGGAGGTTACAAATGATCAGCGTCGCAGTGCAAAGGCGATCAACTTCGGTCTCATCTACGGCATGTCTGCCTTTGGTTTGGCGAAACAACTTGGGACAACACGTGGTGAAGCTGCTAGCTACATCGAACACTACTTTGCGACCTATCCCGGCGTGCAAAACTATATGGAACGCACGCGCGAGCAAGCTCGTGATGCAGGTTTTGTAGAGACTGTGTTTGGCCGTCGTTTGTACCTTCCAGATATCGAAGCGCGTAATCCAATGTTACGCCAAGCGGCCGAACGTACCGCTATTAACGCCCCGATGCAGGGGACGGCTGCAGACATTATCAAGTTGGCCATGCTGGCCGTTGATCAATGGCTCAATGAGAGCGGTTTCGATGCACGCATGATTATGCAGGTGCACGATGAGTTGGTATTTGAGGTGGCAGAAGGGCAGGTTGAGCAGTTTAAGCTAGAGATCATTCGATTGATGGAGGGCGCTGCTAAGCTTGATGTGCCTTTGGTTGTCGAAGTGGGTGTCGGTGAAAATTGGGAACAGGCTCACTAATTTCTTTTTACGCTATTTTAGGCGATCTTTGCTGGGGTGCTAGTGGCAACATCAGGTTTGTTCTATCGCGGTTTTCGTGACGGTGTCTTTAGTGGTTTGCCATTCTCGCTCGTGCTGGTGCCTTTTGGCATGCTGTTTGGAGTTGTAGCGACTGAAGCGGGCCTCAATATTTATGAGGTGATGGCGTTTTCGGTATTGGTCATCGCAGGCGCTGCGCAGCTATCTGCTGTCAGCTTAATGAGCGAAAATGCCCCAGTCCTAATTGTTCTAGCTATCTCTCTTGCCGTTAATCTTCGAATGGGGCTCTACTCAGCCGCCCTTGTTCCCACCTTTGGTAAGTTGCCGCTATGGAAGCGAAGTCTGGCCTGTTATTGGTTGTTTGATCAGCCATTCGCTCTTACCTCCCTAGATTTAAAGAAAAATCCAAACCGCTCTGTCGATGAGAGATTGGGATTCTTTTTTGGGGTTGGGATTCCGCTCTCGATCTTCTGGTACAGCGCTACCTTTATTGGCGCCTATTTGGGCGAGTTTTTCCCAACCAATATCGGTTTGGACTTTGCAATTGCTGCAACCTTTCTGTCGCTAATTGCCCCCTTGCTGCGTTCTCCTGCCCACTTGGCTGCCGCTTTCGTCTCTGTTTTAGGGACGTTGCTACTGCAATCTCTGCCGTTTAACACTGGGCTATTGATTGCGGCTCTTGCTGCGATGCTAGTGGGGTCTGAGATAGAGCGTCGCCTTCCGAAAAAGGGAGGCGTATGAGATGGAAGATAAAGCGTATCTCTGGACAGTAATTGTGTTGCTTGGTCTTGGTACCTGGCTAATTCGCTTCTCGTTTCTTGGGCTGATAGGCGATAAACCGCTACCGACCTACTTCAAACAGATGCTCAATTACACGGCAGTCGCGGTATTGCCCGGACTTGCCGCACCGGTGGTTTTGCAGGCGCCTGGAATAGGGATTGAACCGGCGAGGATAATCTCAGCACTCGTAATTCTTGGGATAGGGATTTGGACGCAGAATATGCTGAAATCGATTGCGGCAGGCCTAGTTATCTACTTTAGCCTGCACTATTTAATGATGTGATGAGCTGCGCGAAAAGGGTTAGCCCTCTTCCTGCTCTAACTCTTCAATTAGGTCAGCGAGCATCCAGGTATCTAAGCGGGCGCGTAATGCCTCGACACCATCGTTTTTAAGTGCCGAGAAGGTCTGTACGCTCACCTTATCTGCAAGACGTGCTTTCAGCTCTTTCTTCACTGATAGCATGGTTGCTTGGGCAGGGCCACGTTTCAGTTTGTCTGACTTTGTAAGCAGAATGTGAAGAGGAATGCCGGTCGCTTCACACCACTGCACCATCATCTCATCGAACTCTTTCATCGGATGGCGAATATCCATCACCAGCACTACACCTTTTAGGCATGCGCGCTTTTGTAGGTACTCATCGAGGTGCTGCTGCCAATGCTCTTTCATCGCGATGGGTACCTTCGCGTAGCCGTAGCCAGGTAGGTCGACGATGCGACAACCATCCAAGTTCAGGTCGAAAAAGTTGATCAGCTGCGTTCGGCCCGGTGTTTTAGAGGTACGAGCAAGGCGTGTCTGTTGAGTTAGCGAGTTAATTGCACTGGATTTGCCAGCATTTGAACGGCCTGCAAAGGCAACTTCAGAACCGATATCTTCAGGACACTGGTTGAGTTTGGCTGCACTGATTAGAAAGCGTGCAGTGTTGTAGTGTATTTTTGGCAACTCTTGGGTCATGAAAAACTCGGTTTAGATTAGCTAAGTGCCTATTATGTATTACTCCGAGTTTTGGTACTAGCCGTTCTCAGGAGTTGTTCCAAGCGCATTACTGGTTGCGAAGTAATAACTTTATAGCGAAAAGGTATTGAAGTTCTTTGACCAAGGTCGGTTTTCGTTATAGCGGATTCGGTTTATAATGCCGCCCAAATTTAGTGCTGTTACCTGTCTTGCGTCACCAAAAGTGATCGTTAAAAACAGTCGAACGGATTCAGTGAGTTCAGCAAAACTGGGCTCGTATACCTCTTCAATGATGAGATTGGGTAGATTGTTATGAAAAAAGTACTGCTCGGAATGCTAATCAGCCTTGGTTTGGTTAGCGGTGTTCAGGCTGCAGATGTAGCTCAACTAACTGCTGTATGTGCTGGCTGTCACGGTCCAGACGGTAACAGCATGGTGCCAACTTTTCCAAAGCTGGCAGGTCAAGGTGAGCGTTACCTTCTTAAACAGCTAAATGACATTAAATCAGGTGCGCGTGCAATTCCTGAAATGACAGGTCTTCTAGACAAAATGAGTGCAGACGATCTTGCTGCAATTTCAGCTCACTATGCTGGTAAGAAGATGCAGGGCGGCCAGGCTGATCCAGCCCTTGTTGAGCTTGGTCAGAAGATCTACCGTGCCGGTAACGAGAAATCAGGTGTCTCTGCATGTACTGCATGTCACGGCCCGGCAGGTAAAGGCGTAGATTCTGCAGCATTCCCTGCACTCGCTGGTCAACACGCTGCTTACGTTGAGAGCTCGTTAGTTAAGTTCTCTAAAGGACAGCGCGCTAACGACCCTAACGCTATGATGCGCACAGTCGCTGCAGCGATGAAAGAGTCTGAAATGAAAGCGGTATCTGCTTACATTCAGGGTCTTTACGAGTAATCGTAACAGTTAAAATAGAGGCAGCTTCGGCTGCCTTTTTTGATTTCAGCTTCAATTCAGCCAAGTTCTTTACCTTAGCTTTTAAAGATCCACTTCAAGGAACCAGGTCATGTTAAGACGTACATTCAATTTATTTGCAGCTGCCCTGTTAGCGCTGGGGTCAACTGTTGCAGTTGCAGCGGACTGGAAGGCTAATGAGCACTACAAAGTTTTGCCACAGCCTGTACCGACAGCTGACGCATCTAAGGTAGAGGTGGTTGAAGCCTTTGGTTACCTTTGCCCGCACTGTAATGCATTCGAACCGATGCTACACAGCTGGAGCGAGAATCTGGCGTCTGATGTAACGTTTGAAAACATGCCTGTTGTATTTGGTCGTAGCTGGGAACCTCTAGCGCGCGCTTATTACGTTTCTAAGTTGCTTGGCGTTAAAGAGAAGACCCACCAGGCTCTGTTTGATGCAATCCACCTTCAGCGTGAGCGTATCCGCGGCCCAGAAGATCTAGCAAAAATCTTTGCTAACTATGGTGTTGATGAAGCGACCTTCATGAAACAGTACAACTCTTTCGCTGTTGGTATGCAGTTGAAACAGGGTGATGCACGTATGCGTGGTTACCAGGTTCAAGGTGTACCAAGCTTAATTGTGAACGGTAAATACCTGATCAGTTCAGATATGGTGGGTTCACACGAAAATATGTTGAAAGTTGCCGACTATCTGATCGAAAAAGAGCGTTCAGCTAAGTAACTTCTCATTGTTTGTTCTCCAAACGAAGCACTGATTCAACCGTGCCGCTGCTTTGCAGTTTGCACGGTTGTTTTTTGTCTGCGCTTTAGCTGGCATAATAGCCGAGTTAATTAACCCTTCGACGCTGGCGGGCTCTGCGTGCAAAGCTTTTTCCGACTTTTAAAAATTTACTGGGTCATCGCCCGTTTTCGTCTCGATACCTTTCTGATTGGCGCGCGCCTGCCTTGGTATGTACGAGTTATCGTCGCTTTATTGCCTTGGCGAATTTTCTTCCGTGCTAAGGGATCTTCAGAGTCTCGTCTGCGCCTTGCGTTGATCGCACTGGGTCCAGTATTCATCAAGTTTGGACAAACCCTATCGACCCGCCGTGACCTGCTACCGCCCGATTTGGCAATTGAGCTGGCGCAGCTGCAGGATCGAGTGCCCCCTTTCAGTGGTGTAAAAGCACGCGCGCTTATTGAGTCGCAATTGGGTGCAACTGTTGATGAGTTGTTTGCAGAGTTTGATCCAGAGCCGCTTGCATCGGCGTCTGTCGCTCAGGTTCACCCGGCACGCCTTAAAGATGGTAAATCGGTTGTTGTTAAGGTTATTCGCCCAGGTATAGAGCGTGTTATTCGTCAGGATGTCGGCCTTCTCTATGTCATGGCTCGCATGGTTCAAAATCTCTGGTCAGAGGGTAAGCGCTTGCGTCCGGTTGAGGTGGTTGAAGAGTATGAACAGACCATCTTTGATGAGCTGGATCTTCGCAAAGAGGCGGCCAACGCAACTCAGCTGCGTCGTAACTTTGAGAACTCATCTATTCTCTATGTGCCAGAGATCTATTGGGATCTGACACGCCAGCGCGTGATGGTAATGGAGCGCATATCAGGTATTCCGGTGGCCGATATTGAAGCCCTGCATGCGCAAGGGACGGATATGGAGAAACTGGCGGAACGCGGAGTGGAGATCTTCTTTACCCAGGTGTTCAGAGACAGCTTCTTCCATGCGGATATGCACCCAGGCAACATCTTTGTCTCTCGTGAAAATCCGAGTGAGCCACAATATATTGCGGTCGACTTCGGTATCGTTGGGTCATTGTCAGCTGAAGATCAGAGTTACCTTGCTCGAAATATTCTCGCATTCTTCCAGCGTGATTACCGGTTAGTGGCACAACTGCATATCGATTCAGGCTGGGTGCCAGCAAATACCAATGTGCACGCCTTTGAGACTGCGATTCGTAGTGTCTGTGAACCGATTTTTGAGAAGCCGCTCAAAGATATCTCGTTTGGTATGGTGCTCTTGGGCCTATTCCAGACAGCACGACGCTTTAACATGGTGGTGCAACCTCAGCTTATTCTGCTTCAAAAGACCCTGCTGAACATTGAAGGCCTTGGTCGTCAGCTCTATCCGGATCTCGATCTTTGGAAAACGGGTAAGCCGTTCCTAGAAAATTGGATGCGTGAGCGAATGGGCGTCAAAGCGATGTTGAAAAACATTAAGCAGCAGGCCCCTGATTGGATTGAGAAGTTACCTCAGCTTCCGCAGTTGGTTTTCGACTCTCTACAACAGAGCCGCCAGTCGCATGAACAAAAGCTGCAACGTATTCAGCATGAACAGAGTCTTAAACAGAAGCAGGCTCAGAGAACCCGTAGAATGATGTTATTAGCATCTTCACTGGGCTTGCTGGCAGTTTCAACAGATCCAGCTATCAACCAGTGGGCGCAGCAGATGCCCTGGTTCGGTTGGGCCGCGGCTGCAGCCGCTTGGCTATTGATCTGGCGAGCATAGGAAATAGAGATGTCTTGGTTAGATGAAATTAAGTGGGATGATCGTGGTTTGATCCCTGCTATCGCTCAGGATCACAAAACAGGCGAAATTCTTATGGTCGCTTGGATGAACCGTGAATCTATTGAGTTGAGTATTCAAGAGCAGCGCGCTATCTATTGGTCGCGTTCACGGCAAAAGCTTTGGCGCAAGGGCGAAGAGTCGGGTAATGTTCAGCGTCTACATCAGTTACGCCTAGATTGTGATGCCGATGTACTGCTTCTTGAAGTAGAGCAAATCGGTGGCGTTGCTTGTCATACAGGCCGTCGCAGTTGCTTCTACCGCAAGTTAGATGTCACTTCTGGTGAGTGGGTGATTGATGCAGATGTGATCCAAGATCCAGAAGAGCTTTATGGAAACAAGGGGACAAAAGGTGAATAACGTTATTAGTGAACTCTCGGTTATTCTTGAGTCTCGCAAAGGCGCTTCAGCAGACTCTAGTTATGTTGCTAGTCTTTACAGTAAGGGACTCAACAAAATACTGGAGAAGGTTGGTGAAGAGGCGACCGAAACCATTCTTGCTGCAAAAGATGCTGAAAAGAGTGGTGACAATTCGGATCTAATCTACGAAACTGCTGATCTTTGGTTTCACTCGATGGTCGCTTTGGCGCATCTGGGCGTACCTGCAGAACAAGTTTTAGAGGAGCTGGCACGCCGTTTTGGTCTGTCAGGCCTTGAAGAAAAAGCAAACCGCACCAAATAATAGGTGTAGAACAATTAAGAACAACAACGCGTTAGGAGAAATGTAATGGGTTTTGGTGGTATTAGCATTTGGCAGTTGGTAATTGTACTTGGCATTATCATTCTGCTATTCGGCACTAAAAAACTTCGTAACCTAGGTGGTGACGTAGGTTCTGCTGTCAAAGGCTTCAAAAAAGCGATGAGCGATGACGCTTCAGCTGAAGAGCCTAAGAAACAGATCGAACAGGAGCAGAAAGACGCAGAATTCAAAGCTGCAGACGCTGCAAAGACTGAAGAAAAAACTGAATCTAAGTCTTAATCTAAGATGTTTGATATCGGTTTTTCCGAGCTGTTAATGGTCGGACTTGTCGGGCTAATTGTCATTGGACCCGACAAACTTCCTGGCACCGCACGTACTATTGGTATGTGGGTTGGGCGTATTCGCCGATCGGTGACTTCAATTCAGCGTGAAATCTCTGAAGAGCTTAAAGTTGAAGAGCTTCAGCGTAAAACGGCTATGACTAAAGAGAGACTTGCCGAAGAGTTAGGTGATGTAACTGATCAGTTTAAGCGCCCCTCGTTTGGTGATGACTCTGCCGTCAGCAAAACCGCTGAAGATGCACCTAAGCCGGAATTCAATCCAGCAGCTTGGACAAACGATCCTGATGTAGTGGCAGCGTATCAAGAAGCATATGCACCTAAGCAGGATGAACAGACTACAGATAATGCTCAAACAGAGAGCGCTGCAGAGATTGCTGATGCGGGTAACCAAACCTCATCAAGTGATCAGCCATCAGAGCAGCTAGCGGATAACAGCGAGCCAAATGAGCAACACAAAAACATCGGATAACGAGCAGCCCCTCATCGCTCACCTTATAGAACTTCGTCAGCGCTTAATGCGCATTGTTCTATTTGTGTTGGTGATCTTTGCGGGTCTCTTCTATTTCGCCAATGATCTCTACGACTACCTATCGGCACCGTTAACCGCGTTGTTGCCGCCAGGTACAAGCATGATTGCGACGGATGTCACCTCGCCATTCTTCGCTCCGTTTAAGCTGGCACTTGTCTTGGCGATCTTCATTGGTATCCCATTTATATTGCATCAGGTGTGGGGCTTCATCGCGCCGGGTCTCTATGAGAATGAGAAGCACCTAGCGGTTCCGTTGCTACTCTCATCTATCGTTCTCTTCTATTGCGGCATCGCTTTTGCCTACTACGTTGTGTTCCCGTTGGTGTTTGGCTTCTTCACCAGTGTAGGGCCTGAAAACGTTGCGGTAATGACCGATATTAGTAGCTACCTCAACTTCGTGCTGAAGCTATTTTTCGCCTTCGGTGTGGTGTTTGAGATTCCAATCGCGACTCTACTTATTCTTTGGACCGGCGTTACTACTCCGAAAGATCTGGGTGCGAAGCGCTCATACGTTATTGTTGGCTGTTTTGTTATTGGTATGCTGCTAACGCCGCCAGATATCATTTCACAGTCGTTGCTTGCGATCCCGATGTGGCTTCTCTTTGAGCTAGGTCTGGTACTCGGTCGTATCTTCATCAAAGATCGCGATAAAGAGTTTGATGACGAGTTTGAAGCGGCTGAAGCTGAAGATAACGCCAATCGCGACTCTGCGTCGGATGATGAGTCTGCTAAAAGCTAAACTCTAATAGCAATGGCACAGGTCGAAAACCCTCCTCGTAAACCCTTTGTTACGCGCGGCGCTAATGTGCGCCGCTGCGAACAGTGTCGTTTGGCAATCAGTACCTGTATCTGTGAATATCGATCTGAAGTAGAAGCATCCGTTGAGTTTGTTCTTCTGATGCATCGCTATGAAACCTATAAACCCACCAATACAGGTCGACTTATCGCAGACTCCATCGCCAATACGCGTACTATCGAGTGGCAGGGGCGTAAAGAGCCGGGTGAGGTTTTGCAATCACTGCTTAATGATCCTAGTTATCAGCCGATTATCGTATTCCCACCCTCTGAGGATTACCTCGATAGAATGACAAGTTCGGCTGCGGTATTGGCCGACGGACGTAAGCCGCTATTTATTCTTCTTGATGGCACCTGGCGCCAAGCGCGAAGAATGTTTAGGCACTCAGATTACCTTCAGAACCTGCCTGTGATCAGTCTTGATGAGATGAGAGTGTCAAACTATGGTTTGCGCAAAGCGATCCATGAAGGGCAGCTCTGTACCGCTGAGGTGGCTGTTGCCCTGTTAGAGCAGATGGAAGATCAGTCTGCAGCAGATCATCTCGCAGCCTATTTCGATCGATTCAATAAACACTACGTAGCGAGCCGTGGACGGCTAGCGAAGCGGGATAGAGAGACTGGGGAGCTGGTGTAGCTTTCAATATTTTCGCGGCTTCCCCTTCGGGTAATGCGCTCCTACGGTGCTCTGTTCGAAGCTTTGAGTAGGAGCGCATTGCCTCGAAGAGGCAAGCCGCGATGTGATTACTCTCCGCTCTCTTGAGACTCCGCAATCTGCTTACGCACTTCATCCATATCCAACTCGCTTGCTTTGGTGAGTAGCTCACGTAGTTGACCGGCTGGAAGGGCACCGCCTTCGCTGTAGATGATGATGTTGTCGCGGAAGATCATCAGGGTTGGGATAGAGCGGATCTGGAAGTGGCCTGCGATACCCTGTTCTGCTTCAGTGTTCACTTTTGCAAATACAATATTCGGGAACTCTTCAGATACTGCTTCAAAAGTTGGTGCAAAAGATTTACATGGTCCACACCAAGGCGCCCAGTAATCAACGATCACAAAGTCGTTACCCGATACAACCTCTTCAAAATTCGCTTCGTTTAATTCAACAATTGCCATGCTTATCTCCTGTTAAATGCATATATTAGAAACAGCTTAACAATGATTGGCTTGAGTTGATAGGAGATAGGTCAATTTACTGCCAACAAAAAAGGAGGCCGAGGCCTCCTTCTGCAAAGCAAAGTGCAGATTACTCTGCTGCTTCACCTTCAGCTTTCTGCGCTTCCATCACTTCCTGCATTTTTGCAGCGTATAGAGCGTCGAAGTTTACCTGGGCAAGCATAAGAGCTGGGAAGCTCGCTTTGGTTGCCAGGTTATCCACTGCTTCACGAGCATATGGGAATAGTAGGTTAGGGCAGTATGCACCTAGTGTGTGGTGTAGCTGAGCAGGTTCGAAACCAGAGATCATGAAGATCGCAGCCTGTTGGATTTCAATCAGGAATGCAGTCTGCTCCTGGTTAACAACAGTCACTGTTAGCGTAAGGTTTACTTCGTAGTGCTCTTCATCAAGCTGGTTAGCCTGTGAATTAACGTCTAGGTTAACCTGTGGTGCCCATGGCTGGTTAAATACTGCTGGCGCAGCCGGCGTCTCAAGTGAAGCGTCTTTAAGGTAAACGCGCTTCATGCCGAACTGTGGTTGTGCCTGTTGATTCTCTTCAGACATCGTTGCTCCCTATTATTTTTACTACTTCTAATTATTGGCCCGCGTTTGCGAGCAGACCGTCCAGTTCACCAGCACGCTCAAGTGCGAACAGATCGTCGCATCCGCCAACATGGTGCTCGCCGATGAAGATTTGTGGCACGGTTCTACGGCCACTGCGCTCCATCATTTCAGCGCGTTTTGTTGGATCGTGATCTACACTGATTTCGTTGTATTCAACACCCTTATGTTCAAGCAACATCTTGGCGCGCATGCAAAAACCGCATAGAGCAGAGCTGTAAATTTCAATTGTCATTTAGCTACCACAGGCATGTTCTGGTGGCGCCAGTCAGTGATACCGCCTGATAGACGAACCGCCTGACTGAAGCCAGCTTTCTTCATCTTACGGCATGCAGTGCCTGCCGTTTGACCCATGTTACACACTACGATAACAGGCTTATCCTTGTACTGATTTAGCTCACTCATGCGGCGATCAAAATCGGCAAGAGGAATGTTAATCGAGTTGGCTACGTGACCTGCACTGAAATCTTTAGTGGCACGAATATCGAGAACAACAGCGTTCTCTTTGTTGATCATTCGAGTCGCCTCTGCAGCCGAAACCGACTTGCCAGATTTAAGATTTTCGGTGAAAAGCAGCATGCCTAGAGTCATAACCCAGGCAACAACCATCATCGTGTGGTTACCAATAAAATCGATTAGCTGTTCCATGTAAGGATTTCCTACAAATTTTTCTAGCGCGAGAGTATACCCTGCGCGGGCTTTATCGATAAGTGCTTAGGGCAAAATTCACCAAGGTTTAATGGTTTTACCCCCCAGTGTTCGGTAGAATCGACTCATCCTAAAGTATTAGAACGGAATTTTTTATACTCATGAGTGATATGCGTACCCCAAGAGCACTCCTTATCCTTGATGGTTATGGAGTAGAGGCGACTGAATCATCAGCGATTGCGGCGGCCAATACCCCTGTTTGGGATGCTCTTTTAAAAGATAATCCAAATGCTCGTATTCAAACCTCTGGAATGGCGGTTGGTCTTCCAGATGGCCAGATGGGCAACTCGGAAGTTGGCCACATGAACATTGGTGCTGGCCGTGTGGTTTATCAGAATCTTACGCGTATCACTAAAGCGATTAGCGATGGTGATTTCTTCGAGAATAGCGTGCTCTGTAGCGCTATCGATAAGGCTGTTGCTAATGGCGGTGCGGTGCACATTACCGGTCTTCTATCACCGGGCGGTGTCCACAGCCATGAAGATCACATTTTAGCTTTGGCGGAATTAGCCGCTAAGCGTGGCGCTAAAGCAATCTACCTGCACGCGATTTTGGATGGTCGCGATATGCCGCCTCGCTCTGCAGAGCCGTCAATCGCTGCGACTGAAGCGAAGCTTGCCGAACTGGGTATCGGTGCAATCGCAACGGTTGTTGGTCGTTACTATGCAATGGACCGCGATAACCGTTGGGACCGTGTCCAGCAAGCCTACGATGCGATGACTCTCGGTCAGGGTGTGCAGAGTGCCGCTTCAGCACAAGAAGCTCTTGCTGCAGCCTATGCCCGCGATGAGAACGATGAGTTTGTTGCGGCTACAGTAGTTGTTAATGCAGATGGAACAGCTGTTGGAACTGTGAATGATGGCGATGCTGTGATCTGTGCCAACTTCCGCCCAGACCGTTCACGTGAGATTACACGTGCGTTTGTTGCAGACGACAGCTTTGATGGTTTCGTCCGTACTAAGCGCCCAGCACTTGCTGATTTCGTAATGCTAACTGAGTACGCTGCCGATATACCGGCCTCTTGTGCCTACCCTCCAGAGAAGCTTTCGAATGATATCGGTGAGTTCCTATCGGGCATGGGTAAAACCCAGCTACGCATCTCTGAAACTGAGAAGTATGCGCACGTGACCTTCTTCTTTAACGGCGGTCAGGAAGAGGTCTACCCGGGTGAAGATCGTATCCTCGTGCCATCTCCTGATGTGGCAACTTACGATCTAAAACCAGAGATGAGTCTGCCAGAGGTATCAGAGAAGCTATGTGAAGCGATTCGTGCTCGCAAATATGATCTGATCATCTGTAACTTCGCCAATGGTGACATGGTGGGCCACACCGGTAAATTTGATGCAGCAGTTAAAGCTTGTGAAGCAGTCGATGCAGCACTAGCAAAGGTGCTTGCAGCCATGGCTGAAGTGGGCGGCGAAACCCTTATAACGGCCGACCACGGTAACGTTGAGTTGATGGTGGATCCTAAATCAGGCCAGCCACACACATCACACACAACTTGGCCAGTGGCGCTGATCTACGACGGTCCTCGCAAAGCTGCGCTCAAACTTGAAGATGGTGCGCTATGTGACCTAGCACCAACACTGCTCGCGCTGATGGACATTCAGCCACCTGCAGAGATGACCGGTCACAATCTGGCTAAGTTTTAGGTCTTAAGGTCTAGCTTTGCACAAGCAGCTCCTCGCAATCTGCTGTTCGCTTCTTCTAGTTCAATCAGCCTTCGCTGAGACACCGGAAGAGGCGAGCCAGCGCCTTGAGCGACTCAAGAGAGATATCTCGCAGCTCGCATCAAAAGTGGAAGATCGCTTAGGCGATAAGAAGCTATTGCAGCGAGATCTTCGAGATGATGAGAAGCAGATCGCCGACATCGCTGCGCAGAAACGCGAAATCGAAGCCAAAATTGCCAATCTCAATTCACGAGTGGGCTCGTTAAATGGCGAGCAGAAGCAACTTCAAAAGTCCTTAGCCCGGGAAAAAACACTGCTGATTAAACTGGTTCGAGAAGAGTACCAACAGGGTCGGCAACCAAGGTTGAAGATGCTGCTCTCCAGTGAAGATCCGCTTGCTACAGACCGTATGCTTCGCTACTACGACCACTTTAGTGGGGTTCTTGCGAGCAGGCTCAAGGATTATCAGCAACTTCTGGCACGTTTTGATTCAAACCAGGCTGAGCTTACCCAGTCTGAGTCGCAGCTTCAGGAGGAGATGTCGGCTCTTCAGAAGCGTGAAGAGCAGCTTAGAGAGGCGTATAAAAAGCGTCTGGCGACACTTGATTCAATTGACCAATCAATCGGTTCCGAAAAGAGCAAAATCGATAAATTACAGCAGGATCAGAAGCAGTTAGAGCAACTGATTGTCGAGCTGGAGGCGTCGCTAGCAAATAATCTAATCGATGTTGATGCGCCTGATATTGCGACGCGTAAAGGCAAGCTTAGCTGGCCTATTAAGGGGCGTCTTGAGTTGAATTACGGTAGCCAAAAGAGCGCCCTCTCTAAAGATGGTATCTTTATCAGCGCAGATTCAGGTAAGAGCGTTAAAGTAGTTCATCCAGGCCGCGTGGTTTTCGCTGAATGGCTGCGTGGTTACGGCTTGTTGATTATTGTTGATCATGGTGGTGGTTACCTCTCACTCTATGGTCACAATCAGAGTTTGTTACGTAATACCGGTGATTGGGTGATTGCAGGCGATCCGATAGCACTGACAGGCGATAGCGGCGGTTACGATAAAAGCGGCCTCTACTTCTCGCTTCGACGAGATGGTAAAAGCTTCAACCCTATCCCTTGGTTGGCTAAACAGAAGTAGGATTTGAACATGGCACAGATGAAACCTTTGGCAGCAATTTTTGCGACACTCCTATCGTTTTCGGTCGTTGCTGCTGAGCCAGTGCCACATACCGCACTCCCTATGAGTGAGAGCACGGAACTTCCGTTAGAGGAGCTTCGTATGTTCGCGGAGGTCTTTAGCCGCATTAAAGCCTCTTATGTCGAGCCAGTGACTGATAAGCAACTTCTCGAAGACGCTATTCGAGGCATGGTTTCTGGGCTTGATCCTCACTCTGATTACCTGGCCGATAACGATTTTTCAAATCTTCAGGAACACACCAACGGTGAGTTTGGCGGCATCGGCATCGAAGTGGGTATGAAGGATGGTTTTGTCCACGTCATCACCCCACTCGACGATACGCCAGCAAAAGAGGCAGGTATTAAGTCGGGCGACCTGATTATCAAGCTAGGTGAGATCTCAATTCAGGGGATGAGTCTCAGCGAAGCGGTTGACCTTATGCGCGGTAAGATAGGTGAGCCCATCGCAATCACCATCATGCGCGAAGGTGAAGATGCCCCTTTGCAGTTTGAGGTGGTTCGCGCGGCAATCAAAATCCGCAGTGTGCGTACTCGTGAACTGGCACCTGGATACGGCGTTATCCGCATCAGTGAATTCCAAGCCAATACGGGTGCTGATCTAAAGAGCGCCATCACAAAACTGAACGAAAAAAACGAACTGAAAGCCTTGGTTCTCGACTTGCGTAACAACCCAGGTGGTGTCTTGCAGGCGGCGGTTGAGGTATCCGATGCCTTCTTAAGTGAAGGACTTGTGGTCTACACAGAGGGCCGAGTAGAGCGTGCTGCGATGGAGTTTAATGCCACGGCAGAAACGGCCGTTCCAGATATCCCAATGGTGGTTCTGATCAACGGCGGATCCGCTTCAGCTTCAGAGATCGTCGCGGGAGCTCTTCAGGATCAGGGTCGTGCAGTTGTGATGGGTACTCAGAGTTTCGGTAAGGGCTCTGTACAGTCTGTGTTGCCACTATCTGATTCGCGTGCGGTGAAGATCACAACTGCTCGCTACTTCACTCCAAATGGACGCTCAATCCAAGCCCAGGGCATTACGCCTGACATCGTCGTTAAAGAGCATAAGCTTGATGTGGTGAATGCGCCGGTAGGTCAGATTCGCGAAGCGGACCTAGAGGGGCATTTAGATAACCCAACTGATGCAAAAGTTGCTGAGGTGATCGATGACGATCGTCTTGCGGTTGAGGACTTTCAGCTATATCAAGCATACACCATGCTAAAAGCCCTTAATGTATTGAAACGCTAAACTGCAGTTTCTTTCACTTTGGCTACGCTAGCTCATCTACTTTACCGGCGCTGGCAATAGGCCAGCCCGCAATTGCCTGAGCAAAGAGTAGGGCGATAAGAACTGCAATGGGCAGTAACCAATCTTGCTGCCAGTCATAGAGTGCACCAAACAGACTCGGTGCGAAGCTCGCTAGGAAATAACCAAATCCCTGAACCATTGCTGATAGCGCAGTCGCTTGGCGCATGTCGTGTGACTTCATTGCAATTAAAGCCAACGCAAGAGAAAGCGAAGAGCCGCCATAAAGACCAAGGCAGACAACCCATAGATAGCGACCCTCAGCGGGAGCAACCCACAGCCCGCCAACACCGATCAAACCGAACAGGGTAATGATAAAAATAATAGGGTGCTGGGTGCGTAATTTAGCGGCAATGACCGGTGTCATGAGTGCAGCCGGAACCCCAATTACGGTAAAGACCGCGGTCATAAGTCCCGATTCACTATCGCTCAAACCAGCATCCATGAATATGCGCGGTAACCAGGTCGCCAATACATAGAATTGCACCGACTGTAGCCCCATAAAGAAGGCGAGTGACCAGGCCCTCGGCAGGCGCCAAACGCTGCTACTGACGTTGGTTGGGGCGGCTGGTTTGAAGCTCACTTTAAGCATCGGTAGCCATACCACTAATGCTAAAAGCGGGAGTGCTGCCCAGATATACATAGGCGCGTGCCAATCGCCAAAGTAGTCTCGCAAAGGTATGGCCGAGTAGAAGCTAAACGCTGCACAGGTGGTCAGGACGAGCGTATAAACACCGGTTAACCAGCTCGCTTGCCCCGGAAATAGCCCTTTCACGAGAGATGGGATGAGTACGTTCAAAACTGCGATGCCAGCCCCCAACACAAGAGTGCCAGCAACCATCATGCTGTAATCGCCAAAGACCCTCGCTATTGCACCTATAGCGAGAACAAGCAGTGATATCGCAACCACCTGCATCGGTGCCAATCGATTCGCGACCCAAGGGACAATCAACGAGAAGCCTGCAAAACAGAGCAGAGGCAGAGTCATTAGGAAGCCAAAAGCCGCTGCAGAGATATCAAGCGATGCCCGAATATCAGCAACAAGCGGACCGATGACTACGAGCCCTCCGCGCAGGTTCGCAGCGGCGAGCATCAGAGCAAAGATGGCTAAGAAAAACTTCAGCGAGTGTGACTCGAAATGCCCCTTCTGCATTATCAATTCACCTTGCGAAACAGACCCACCGATAGGCGACTCCACTGTTCAGGCCAAAGCTCTGTTGGACGCTTCTTAAACTCGGTGCGAACGTACTGGCGAATTCTGCCCTCTGCGGTCGCGGTGATGAGACCCGCTGTAGAGCCGGCAGGCAACTCAGTGCGAATACCCTCTTTTAACTCCGCTTCACGCAGAATCTGTTTAATCTGGGTTTCAATACGTTCAAATAGCTGGTTGATCTGTTGGCGCAAACGGTCATTTTCCCCAGCTAAGGCATCGCCACCTAATATGCGAGACATTCCCGGGTTCTTTTCAGAAAATGCCAGCAGCAAAGTGATGATCTGCTCGACCTGGCGAATCGAACCAACATCTGATTGGGTAATCGTCTTGATTCGTGAAAAAAGTGTCTGTTCGATGAACTCAATTAGGCCTTCGAACATGCGAGCCTTGCTTGGAAAGTGGCGATAGAGAGCCGCTTCAGATACACCAACGGTCTTCGCCAACTCTGCAGTCGTGATTCGCTGGCCAGGGTTAGTCTCTAGCATTTGAGCTAGAGACTGTAAGATCTGGTCGCGACGTGAGATTTTGATCTCGCTCATCATTCAACCTTTAATGATTTGTTGGTGATCAGTGTGCCCATACCTTCATCGGTGAAGATCTCAAGCATGCATGAGTGTTCTACACGGCCATCAATAATGTGTGCTGAGGTAACACCCGACTTAACAGCGCTGAGTGCGCAGTCGATCTTAGGCAGCATACCGCCGTAGATAGTGCCGTCCTCGATCAGCGCATCAACCTGCTTGGTTGAGAGACCGGTCAGGATGTTGCCCTCTTTGTCTAGGAGGCCTGCGATGTTAGTTAGAAGAATAAGTTTCTCCGCTTGAAGAACCTCAGCGACTTTGCCGGCAACCAGGTCAGCGTTGATGTTGTAAGAGGCTCCATCTTCACCCACACCGATAGGCGCGATGACAGGGATAAAGTCAGAGTTAACAAGCATCTCAAGTACGCCAACGTTAACACGCTCAACTTCGCCGACGTGGCCGATATCGATGATCTCAGGCGCTTCCATCTCTGGCGTCTTGTGTTTAACCGTCAGTTTACGCGCACGCAGTAGGTCGCCATCTTTACCAGTTAGGCCGATCGCTTTACCGCCTGCTGAGTTGATTAGGCCAACGATATCCTTGTTAACCATGCCGCCGAGTACCATCTCTACAACGTCCATCGTTTTTGAGTCTGTTACGCGCATGCCGTTTACAAAGTGCGATTCGATATTCAGTTTTTCAAGCAGATCGCCGATCTGTGGGCCGCCACCGTGAACAACAATAGGGTTAAGGCCGATCAGTTTTAGCATGACGATGTCACGAGCGAAGCTTGCCTGCAGTGACTCATCAGTCATCGCATTGCCACCGTATTTGATGACTAGAGTTTTACCCACAAAACGCTGAATATATGGCAGCGCTTCAGAGAGTACGTTGGCAGTTGAGATGGCTTGTTCGCGTGTTAAAGGCATAGTGTAGACCTCATAAAGTGTTAAGCGATAATGCATCCGGAAGTGTGAGGGATGCGTCAATGTGTCGGAGTTGGTTATTAGTGTGCTCGATAATCCGCTCGAGCGCTAAACGGTTGTGCCCTTCGTAGCGGAGTACGAGGGCAAGTTCGGTGTTTGATAATCGAGCAAGTGCCCAACCATCCGGATAACTGAGTCTGACGCCGTCGGTATGATCTATAGCGTCACAAGCAAATGCAAAACTGCCAAGTTGGCTATCGAGTTGCTGATGTTGTTGCGCTGTGAGTTCAATTCGGTACTCTGGAGTGGCATCGCGTTTTGGGATGCCGAGTTTGATCAGGGCAGCAGTGGTTTGTAGCTGCTCAAGCCGCTCCATTAGGCGGCAGGCTGTGTAGATGGCGTCATCAAAACCATACCAGTCGGCGTCGTAGTAGTGGGCGCTAAGTTCACCGCCAAAAATTGCGCTGCTCGTTTTCATCAGACGCTTCATCGGCGAGTGTCCGGTGCGTCCCATGAGTGGATTGCCACCTGCAGTTTGAATCAATTCCTCGACAACAGAGGAGCACTTAGCATCGAAAAGAACGGTACCCTCAGGTGTGCGCTCGAGTGCCGCTTGGGAAAGAATCACCAAAAGATGGTCCGCTGCTAGTACTTCACCATTCTCGTCGACGATAACGACACGATCACCATCGCCATCAAATGCGATGCCAAGGTCGGCGCTATGGGAAACGACACGCTTTTTCAGTTGCTCTAAATTAGCTTCGACACAGGGGTCCGGTGAGTGATTCGGGAAGCTGCCATCCACAGTATCAAACAGGGGAATGACAATTAAACCCTGGCGTTCAAATACGGCTTTCGCAAGCGGCCCTGCAATGCCATTACCTGAGTCGACCACCAGCTTCCAGCGGCGCATAAGTGGAATTTTGCGGCACAGCTGGTAACTGTAATTGGCAATTTGAGACTGCTCAGTTAATCGACCCGCGCCAGTCGTTAAGGGCTGGTCTAGCAGGGATGCTAACTGCGCAATCTCATCATCCATCAACGCTTTACCGCCGATTGTGATCTTCAGCCCGTTCTGATCGGCTGGATTGTGACTGGCAGTCACCGCAATTGCATTGTTGTGAGCGAGATTAGCAGCGGTGTAGTTGATCAGCGGCGTTGGTGCAAAACCGATATCGATCACATCGCGTCCCGATTCGCGAAAGCCGCAGACCAGCGCTTTTTTAAGATCCGGGCTGGATACTCGACCGTCACATCCGACAACGACAGGTGCGCTGTTATCTAAACCAACAACATGGCCGATGATGCGTCCGAGCCAATAGAGAGTCTGCGCATTAAGCTGCTCTGGGACGCGGCCACGAATATCGTATGCCCTAAATATTGAGGGATCGAATTCTGTCAACGGTGCGCGAAAGTTGTTCATCAAGAGTTAATTGCCAAAGGTGTGCTTAATCAGTGACGACCTGAAGAGCCGAAGCCGCCTTCGCCGCGGTCAGTCGCGGTAAACTCATCAACAATCTCAAAATCGCCCTGTACTACCGGCACAAGAACCAGCTGTGCAATACGCTCGCCAGGTTCGATGGTGAAGGTTGTATCGCCGCGATTCCAACAAGAGACAAATAGCTGGCCCTGATAATCGGAGTCGATGAGTCCCACTAGGTTGCCCAGTACGATACCGTGCTTATGCCCCAAACCAGAACGTGGCAAGATCATTGCGCAAAGTGAAGGGTCTTCAATATAGATCGCCATGCCCGTTGGGATAAGTTCGGTCTGGCCAGGCTCTAAAGTCATTGGTACTTCTACACAAGCACGCAGATCCAAACCAGCAGAGCCCTCGGTAGCGTAGGTCGGCATTGGAATGCTGTTGCCTAGGCGGCTATCTAAAATCTTAACTTGTAGCTTTTTCATATCAATTTATCTGTTCAGCAATTAGAGCGATTAAATTTTCAGCCAGTGCAGCTTTCGAGGCGCGAGGCATGGCAATCTCTCCGCCTGCACCGACAACCACCACCTCGTTGTCATCTGAGTTAAAACCTATATCGCTTTGTGACACATCATTGGCGATGACTAGGTCTAGCCCCTTACGCTCCAGTTTTGAACGAGCATAGGCGATCACATTCTCTGTCTCGGCAGCGAAGCCGACCATAAATGGTCGTGGTTCTAGTGTGGCTATAGTCGCAATGATGTCAGGGTTTTTGGTTAGCAGAATCTCCATCACCTCTTCTGCGCCTTTCTTAATCTTCTGATCAGCGACCATCACTGGACGGTAGTCAGCGACGGCTGCTGCACCAATAAAGATGTCAGCAGCTGATGCAGCGATAAGTGATGCATCTAACATCTCTTGCGCAGACTCAACACCTACTCGTTGCACACCCTTAGGGGTGGCAAGAGCAACAGGGCCGCTTATTAGCGTGACAGCTGCGCCAGCTTTAGCCGCAGCTTCTGCTAGGGCATAACCCATCTTGCCGGAGCTGTGGTTTGAAATAAAACGCACCGGATCGAGCGCTTCACGCGTAGGACCGGCAGTGATAACAACTCGTTTTCCCTCTAGAGGACCTGCCGCAATAAGATTTGCACAGGCTTGCATTATCTGCGTTGGCTCTAACATTCGGCCTGGACCTGTATCGCCACATGCCTGTTCACCACTGCCTGGGCCAAAGATGTTTACACCTTGTGAAAGCAGTGCTTCAAGATTTTGCTGGGTACGTGGGTCACGCCACATCGCTTGATTCATCGCAGGTGCCAATGCGATGGGCGCATCAGTTGCGAGACAGAGTGTCGTCAGAAGATCGTTCGCCATTCCAGAGGAGAGACGCGCCATAAAATCAGCGGTCGCTGGCGCCACAATAATCAGATCTGCCCAGCGCGCGAGCTCAATATGGCCCATCCCTTGTTCGGCTTCTGGATCCAGTAACGATTGGTGCACAGGGTTGCCAGAGAGCGCTTGTAGGGTCAGTGGCGTGATGAATTCAGCACCTGCATCAGTAAGAACAACGCGCACCTCAGCGCCCACACCTTTGAATAGGCGGGTCAATTCCGCTGCTTTATACGCTGCGATACCACCAGTAATACCAATAAGAATGTGGCGGTTAGTAAGTCTATGCATACCCCGGGAGCCCTATGAAACCTGAGTTGAAACTGGTTGCTAGATTATCACCTATACTGATTGCAGAGTAGTGAAAAACACAGGGAGGTGTTATGAAAATACTTGATTGGCCCGCTAATGAACGGCCCCGTGAGCGTCTTTTGAACCAAGATGCATCAGTTTTGAGTGATGCAGAGCTTGTTGCCCTGTTTGTCGGGCAGGGGTTGCCGGGCTGTAATGCGGTTGAGTTAGCGCGTAACTGGTTGAAAGATTCAGGCAGTTTACGATCGTTGTTAAACAGGGATCGTAAGCAGTTTAAGCAGCTAGCGGGTGCCGGTGATGCACGTTATGTGCTACTTCAAGCTGCATTAGAGCTCGGACGGCGCTACCTTGCAGAGCAGCTGGCAGTTGGGGCTGCTTTGAACAATCCTGATGATGTGAAACGTTATCTACAAACCCAGCTGGCAGGGCAAGTGCGTGAACATTTTGGTTGTCTATTTCTAGATGCTCAGCACCGTGTTATCGAGTGGCGCGTGCTCTTCTCCGGCACAATTAATGCGGCTGCGGTCTATCCCAGAGTGATTGTGCAAGAGGCGCTGGAGCTTAATTGCAGCGCGATAATCCTGGCGCACAACCACCCATCAGGTGTGTCAGAGCCATCACTTGCCGATCAGCAAATCACCGATCGCATTATCGCAGCGCTTGATCTAGTGGATATTAGAGTTCTGGATCACCTTATTATTGCTGGTAACCAAACGCTCAGCTTTGCCGAGCGGGGGTTTTTGTAACTGTCACGGTTTGCCTGCGCAATTCGTTCCTACAGGGCGATGTTGTAGGAGTTAATTTGAGCAAAGCGAAAAACCGCGACCTAGTTCTTTGTTCAAAAAACCAACAAAAGGGTAGCGCATATGGCGGATCTTCTGTATTATTGTGCGCCTCTGTCTCACCGGTATGGGTTTTTGTCCTTTGATTGGACGCTCCGCCTGAGAGATCTGCTTAGCAGATATCAATAAACATCTGACAGAGTTAATAGATGAGGTTTAAAAATGTCTCGAGTATGTATGGTTACTGGTAAAGCACCAGTAACGGGAAACAACGTTTCTCACTCACAACGTAAAACACGCCGCCGTTTCCTACCAAACCTGCACTGGCACCGTTTTTGGGTAGAAAGCGAAAACAAATTCGTACGTCTACGTGTATCTTCTAAAGGTATGCGTATCATCGACAAGAACGGTATCGATACAGTTCTTGCTGATGTTCGTTCACGTGGCATCAAAGTTTAAGCAAAGGAGCTAGATCATGGCTAAAGGCGCACGCGAAAAGATCCGTTTGGTTTCTTCTGCTGGTACAGGTCACTTTTACACAACTGACAAGAACAAGCGTAACACTCCGGATAAATTCGAATTCAAGAAATACGATCCAGTAGTACGTAAGCACGTTGTCTACAAAGAAGCTAAAATCAAATAAGATTTTTATCTTCTGAAAATACCCGCGTTTAGTTAAGCTAACGCGGGTATTTTTTTGCCTGCGGTTTTTGATTGGGATTAACAGATGACAAAATCATGGATGAGTGTTGTACCTTTTGCTTTTGTGCTGCTCTGGAGTACCGGTTTTATCGGGGCACGTTTTGGCCTGCCCTATATTGAGCCGTTCAACTATCTCTTCATCAGAATGCTTCTTACCTTGGGCGCGTTCTTTATTCTTATTCAGATATTTCGAGCTAAGTGGCCATCGTGGGATGTCGCTAAACATCAATTGGTCACAGGCTCGCTGATCCACGCTGGTTACCTTGGCGGTGTTTTTGCCGCTATTAAGATGGACATGCCGGCTGGTGTAACAGCCATTGTCGTCGGTCTTCAGCCTCTTCTAACCGCCTTTCTATCGAAGTACTGGTTAGGCGCTCGCTTAAACCGTTTAGCCTGGTTTGGTCTTTGGTTAGGTCTGCTCGGTGTAGTGATTGTGTTGGGATCTGGACTGGTTGATCACAACTTTACACTTAATGCAGGCGCTGTGGTTGCCGCAATTGTCGCGCTCTTTGCTATATCGATTGGTACGCTCTACCAGAAGCGTTTCGGTACTGGAGCAGATCTTCTGACGGGTTCGTTTATCCAGTATGTCGCCACAGCTGTCTGGATGGGTGTGCTGACATTCACTTTTGAGACCCGTGAAGTTGTGTGGGATCCAGAGCTTATTGGCGGCCTGATCTGGTTGGTATTTGGTCTGTCAGTCTCTGCAATCTTGCTTCTACTGCTGATGATCCGCGAGGGTGAGTCCGCTAAGGTCGCGAGTTACTTCTACCTTGTGCCACCTGCTACAGCGTTGGAGGCTTGGTATCTCTTTGATGAGCGTTTATCCGCTCTTACTCTTCTAGGCGTGGTGGTCACCGTATTGGGTGTCTATCTGACACAAAAGGCGTCAACTAAACAGGCGTGATCTACAAATTGTAAAAGAAAGGGGAGCTGACGCTCCCCTTTTTAATGCTATTTTGCAGTCTGAATCAGACTTAGTGCACTTTCACTTTAGAGGCGATCTCTGCAGCACGGGCACGCAGTGCATCCATACTCTCATCACCAGTTCGGTCGTAGGCGAGAGCTACACCCATACGACGGTATGGACGTGTTGTTGGTTTGCCGAAGATTTTAAGGTCTGCCTGTGGGTAGCTGCATGCCTCTTCGATCCCAGAGAAGTTGGGTACACCATCTTGAGCTGCAAGAATGACAGCACTTACACCTGGGTAACGTTGTTCGATCTCAGGGATAGGCAGGCCAAGCAGAGCGCGCGCATGAAGTTCAAACTCGTTGAAGTTCTGTGTGCCCGCAAGCGTAACCATGCCTGTATCGTGTGGACGTGGACTTAGCTCAGAGAAGTAGACTGCATCACTAGAGATAAAGAATTCGATACCCCAGATGCCAGCGCCGCCCAAGGCTTGAGTCACTTTGGCGGCCATCTCTTTACACTCTTCAAGCTGCGCCGGATCTACATAACATGGCTGCCAGCTCTCTTGGTAATCACCTCGCTCTTGGCGGTGGCCGATAGGCGCACAGAAGAGCGTATCGCCACTTTTTTGAGTCACTGTCAGAAGGGTGATTTCGAAATCAAAGTCGATAAAGCCCTCAACAATCATCTCTTTGATATCGCCGCGCGAACCCTCAAGAGCATAGTCAAACGCGAACTGCATATCCGCTTCGCTCTTCACTACAGATTGCCCTTTGCCAGAGCTCGACATAAGCGGCTTAACGACACACGGGATTCCTACTTTTGCTACGGCTGCTTTGAACTCTTCAAAGTTGGTCGCGTAGTCGTAAGGAGCGGTGCGCAGCCCAAGGTCTTTAGCCGCAAGATCACGAATCAATTTGCGGTTCATTGTGAAATTGGCCGCTTTGGCGCTAGGCGTCACTTGAATACCCTGCGCTTCATAGTCGTAGAAACGGTCGGTACGGATACTCTCAACTTCTGGCACGATGATGTCGGGCGCATGTTTAGCGACAGCGGCGTCTAGCGCATCGCCATCCAGCATTGAGAAGACCTCAAAGCCATCAGCAACCTGCATCGCTGGGGCATTTTCGTAAGAGTCACAAGCAATTACGGTATGGCCAAGGCGCTGCAGAGCAATAACAACCTCTTTCCCGAGTTCGCCAGAACCGAGTAGCATCACTTTTTTCATAGATTTCTCTTTCTTGATGAATTGCAGATAGTGATACTGTACCGTCTAGTAGGTTAAGGTTCATCTCTAAATAGGTCTAAGCTCGAGAATAATTTGCTATAGATCGAGCAGTTTTAATTAGGAAATTAGGTGCCAGAATTACCAGAAGTTGAGACCACGCGACGCGGCATAGAGCCTCACGTCGACCAACAGTCCGTGACTGCCTTTGTTGTCAGAGAGCCTCGTCTGCGTTGGCCCGTACCTGCAGAGATCCCTCAATATATTCTGGATCAGCAGGTTCGCTCAGTGGCGCGTCGTGGCAAATATCTGCTGATTCGCTTTGATGAAGGGGATCTAATGATTCACCTTGGCATGTCTGGCAGTCTTCGTGTTTTACCTACAGGTACGCCGCCAGCTAAGCATGACCATGTTGATATTGAGTTTGATAATGGCAAGTTGGTGCGACTTACGGATCCTCGCCGCTTCGGTTCAGTCCTCTGGCAAGGCAAAGAATCCGCACATCCGCTGCTTTCAAAATTGGGACCGGAACCTCTCTCTGAAGCCTTTGATGTCGATTACCTTTTCAAGGCTTCGCGTAACCGTTCACTGCCTGTGAAACAGTTCATCATGACCTCAGAGGTGGTGGTGGGTGTTGGTAATATCTACGCAAACGAATCGCTATTTAAGGCAGGTATCGATCCTAGAAAACCGGCAGGCAAAATCACCAAGCAGCGCTATGCTCGCCTGGTAGATGAGATAAAAACTGTACTGGACTATGCCATCACGCGCGGTGGAACAACCCTGCGCGACTTCCTATCGAGTGATGGTAAACCTGGTTATTTTGCCCAAGAACTCTCTGTCTACGGACGCGGTGGCGAGCCCTGTAAGCAGTGTGAAAAACCACTTAAAGAGATACGAATGGGGCAGCGCACAACCGTTTTCTGTAGTGGGTGTCAGCGTTAATGAGTTGGAAGCAGGTTGTTCTATCTGAAACCCCCGAGCAGCGAGCTTTACGTGATGGGCTTGGAATCCGTGAAGATCTTAAACGGCGTGAAGTGTGGCGCTACGATGCTGCAGTAAATGTCGAAATCTATCGCTGTTCTGACGATGCACCTAACTTGCTGTTTCTAGCAGGCATAGGAACTTATGTTGAGCTCTATGCAGAGCTGGCAGTGAAACTGGTTGAGCAGGGCTTTAACGTCATCGCTGTCGATCCACCTGGGCATGGCTACAGTGCTGGGGATAAAGGACGCTATAGCGTTGAACAGTTCAGACATCAGCTCACTCATGTGATTGATCGTGTGAGTGATAGATTCATAGGTGATTGGTCAGTATTTGGTTACTCAATTGGCTCTCTCCATGCTGTATCGCTTGCTGAACATGATCCGCGAATTAAAAAAGTGGTGTGCGATACTCTTTTGCTAACTGAGGTGCCACCCGACTTTATGCACGCTTTGGGTTGGTCATGGACAAGCTTTGGCGCCCTGTGGTTCCCGGCGTCTCGAGTGCCATTGAAGAGTTTTATCGATTGGGAATCTCTTTTGGGTGATCACCCAGCAGGCCCCTACATAAACCAAGATCCCAAGATTATTTTCGACTACCCACTCGGAACGCTCTCGTCACTCTTTACTCATCGCGCTGGCATAGCGACCCATTCCTACCCCTTCGAACTCACCATACTCCAGGGCGACCAAGATGAAGTGCTATCACTTGAATACGCATACCGAGTCGCGAACTACGTAAAACAACCAATACATGTTGAAGTAATTCCCGGCGCAGGCCACATGCTGCCTTGGGATGACCCTGCGCTTCTAGCTAACAAAGTAGCTGTTGTGCTTCGGTAAACGATAGCCCCAGGGCGTTTTTAGATGGCCTATTTATGTCTCAGGCTTTCAGATTGGTTTGTCAGCTAGGCGGGGATTTGCAGGCTTAGTGGAGCTAAGTCAAAAAGACCCAACGAAGTTGATAAGGCAGTCTGGAAGACGCCGAAGGGCGTGACAATTGAAAACTGTTTTCGAAGTGAGAGTTTTGTTCGTAAGATTATCTTGAAACTAGCGTATGTCACGCTGAACCATGAATAGGTTGTCTAAAGACAACCTATAAAAAAAAGAAAGGCGAGCCAATCCGTAGCTCGCCTCTCGAGATTTGAATTCCCTGCAACCAAGTCGCTCCTGCGATGTCCCTGTGTTGCTACAAACCTCAGTGAAATCAATTCCGTGATTTCGCGTTTCCGATCCCTCGGTCCCGCTCAGTCCATGGCGTGTATTTTAATGATTTCGACGAAAGTTTCATAGAGCTCAATGTATTAAAAACATTAAATTTTAATACCGTTTTAGAATATCTTAATTACGCTGTTCAGTGCGGCCTGATTGCAGCGTCGCAACTTAACCTTGAGACAGGGTATACTTGGCCCAGTAATTTAAGTTTATGAGGTGTCACTGTGGCATTCGATCCAAGCCAGCGTATTTTCCCTTTAACGCGTATGCGTCGTATGCGTGCCAATGCATTTTCACGTGATCTGATGCGCGAGAACAATTTGACCGCCCAGGATCTTATCTACCCGATGTTTGTTATTGAGGGTGAGCAGAAGACTGAGCAGGTTGCATCAATGCCGGGAGTAACTCGCTACAGTATCGATCTGTTGGTTGAGCAGTGTGAAGAGGCCTACTCATTGGGTATTCCTGCTGTCGCACTCTTTCCTGTGACGCCCGCTTCAGCAAAATCAGAGATGGCTGAAGAGGCATACAACCCAGAGGGTTTGGCTCAGCGTGCAGTTCGCGCTATCAAAGCTAAACTGCCAGAGCTTGGTGTCATTACTGATGTTGCGTTGGATCCATTCACCACACATGGTCAGGATGGCATCATCGATGAGACAGGCTATGTATTGAACGACATTACCGTTGATGTGTTGGTAAAGCAGGCGCTGTCGCATGCAGAAGCAGGTGCTGATGTTGTCGCGCCGAGTGACATGATGGATGGTCGAATCTCAGCAATTCGTGAAGCTTTAGAAGCGCATGGGTATGTTAATACTCTAATCCTGGCCTACTCTGCCAAGTATGCAAGTGCTTACTATGGCCCATTCCGTGATGCTGTTGGATCAGCAGGAAACCTGGGTAAAGGTAATAAGTACAGCTACCAGATGGACCCAGCAAACAGTGATGAAGCACTTCATGAGGTGGCGCTGGATCTAGCTGAAGGGGCAGATATGGTGATGGTTAAGCCGGGCATGCCGTATCTTGATATTGTGCGCAGAGTTAAATCTGAGTTGCAGGTTCCTACCTACGCTTACCAAGTTAGTGGCGAGTATGCGATGCATATGGCAGCGTTTCAGAACGGATGGTTGGATGAGAACTCTGTCATGATGGAATCTCTGCTCGCGTTTAAACGTGCTGGCGCCGATGGCATCTTGACCTACTTTGCAGTTAAAGCTGCCCGTCTACTTAAAGAGCAGGCTTAGCTTCTTAGCGTGATTTAAACTCTTCAATGTTTGCCGCAAATCCCGACTGGTAGTTGGGGTAGCGGCAGACAAATCCACTCTCCCTCATCGCTCTATTCGCAACTCTCTTATTTCCGCCACGTTGAATCATCTCGTACTGTTGTGGCGTAACTTCTAATTGCTCTGCAAGCCATGAGGTCACTTCGTGAATGGGCGCTGGTTCGCCATCTGAGGCTAGGTAGAGTGGCTGCAAGGTTTCGCCTGATGCCCGCTTTGAAACTAGATGGACGATGAAACTTGCCAGGTCATCACGATGAATGCGGTTACTGAAGTGAATGGGCGCCTCAGGTGCAAGGGTGCCGCTGAGGACGCGCTTTATAAGGTGATTGCGCCCGGGACCGTAGATACCTGAGCTTCGAACGACAGAGCATTCCGGTGTTTGGGCTGCGAGTGCGAGTTCTCCCTCTAGCATTAGGGCGCCAAAAGGGTTGTTAGGTTCGGCCGGGGAGCTTTCATCAATCCAATTGCCATCATCCTGGCTGTAGACACCTGTGGAACTGACTAAAATCGCCTGGTAGCTCTGACCCACTAAGGCATCTGCTAACTGACGTGGTGCTTCCAAGTAGATTTGCCTGTAAGTGGCCTCGTCACGACTCTTAGCGGCGGCGGTGTAAATTAGAAAATCGATCGCCGGAAGGGCAGGAAGTGGATTATTTGATAACAGGTCGAAAGCTATTGGTTGTATGCTTTCTGATAGCTGGTCTATATTACGTCTAAGGCCATACACACGGTGGCCTAACTCGATTAGGCGTGTGCCGATCGCATTACCTAAGTCGCCACAGCCTGCGATGAGAATGGTTTTTTGCACGGTCAATTTAGCTCCCTCTTTGTAGGGCTAAGATTATCAGAGGTTCTATCATGACGCTCACCGAACTTCGCTATATCGTTACTCTCGCGCGTGAACAGCATTTTGGTCACGCAGCAGAACGCTGTTTTGTCAGTCAGCCAACACTCTCAATTGCCGTGAAAAAATTAGAGGATGAGTTGGGTGTGGCGCTTTTCGAACGCAGCAAGAATGCCGTGCGTGTCACGCCTATCGGAGAGAAAATTGTTCGCCAAGCGCAGCGGGTGTTGGAGCAGGCTGAAGCGATAAAGGAGTTATCACGCGAAGGCAAAGATCAGTTGGCAAGTCCGTTGCGAGTTGGCGCTATCTATACGATTGGACCTTACCTGTTTCCAAAATTGATTCCTGAGGTGCAGAAAATTGCGCCGCAGATGCCGCTCTATATCGAAGAGAATTTCACCGAAACGCTCCGTTCGAAAATACGTACCGGCGAGTTAGACGCAATAATTATTGCGCTCCCTTTCCATGAGCCTGATGTGCTGACACGTCCGCTTTACGATGAGACCTTCAGCCTCATCACCCCTAAAGCACACCCGCTCGCAAAAGCCGGCTCTGTCTCTTCACAACAGTTGAACGAGTTGGATATGTTGTTGTTGGGTGAGGGGCACTGTTTTCGTGACCAGGTATTGGAGTCTTGCCCAAGCCTCAATCAATCTTTCCATGATCAGCACCGTGTCACTGAGGGTAGCTCACTAGAGACGATACGCATGATGGTAGCATCGGGGCTTGGTACCAGCGTGCTCCCTGAGTCGGCTATTAAAAACCACCCATCAAACACCCTGGTTGAAGTGGTTCCGTTCGTTGATCCCAAGCCATCCCGGACTGTGGCTGTAGCTTGGCGCGCAAGTTTCCCGCGTCCACAAGCGATTGATGTTCTAGTTGAAGCTATCGCTAGCTGTCACAAAGAGACGGAGTGATAGACCATTAATCGCTCAACCTCATCCATCGCTGCGCGCTCTGTTGCTGACCTTAAGGGAGTTGGTGCTGCGCTGGTGAATAAGCTTGCGAAGTTGGGTATAGAGAACTACCAAGATCTCCTTTTTCATTTGCCAATGCGTTACCAAGATCGAACCCGAATCACTGCGATTGGTGCTCTGCGTCCTGGTGATGAGGTGGTGATTGAAGCGGATGTAGTTGCCGCGGATATCGTGATGGGAAGGCGCCGAAGTCTTCTTTGTCGCATACAAGATGGCACGGGCACGCTGACACTTCGTTTTTTCCATTTCAGTGCTGCGCAAAAAAGTGGGCTTAACCATTCACGCATTCGCTGCTTTGGTGAAGTGAGGCCCGGTCCTTCAGGTCTTGAGATTGTTCACCCAGAGTACAAGGTGCTTAAAGAGGGTGAGCAGGGGGCTTTAGAACAGACCCTAACGCCAATCTACCCCGCGACCGAGGGATTAACGCAACCGCGGATGCGCAGTCTGGTTAGTCAGGTTTTACAAGCTTTGGGGTCAGAACCGCTTGATGAACTATTGCCTCACTCTGAGTTAGAGCGTTTTAACTACCCACCATTAACGGATGCGATTCGTTATATTCACCAGCCGCCAGTCGGGGCAGATCAAACTGCATTGATGGAAGGTATGCATCCGGCGCAGCGTCGACTCGCGTTTGAGGAGCTGCTGGCGCACAACCTCTCTTTGCGAACCGTTCGGCAAAACCTGCAGATATTAGGGGCGCCGCAACTGAAACCCTCTGGTCGCTTGAGTCGCCCCTTTTTAGATCAGCTGCCATTCTCACTCACCGACGCGCAGCTTCGTGTGGCTAGAGAGGTGGCGCGAGATATGTCACGCCCTATTCCTATGTTGCGGTTAGTACAAGGTGATGTGGGCTCTGGTAAGACAATGATCGCTGTACTCTCGGCCCTGCAAGCTGTTGAGAATGGCTATCAAGCAGCAGTGATGGCGCCGACTGAGATCCTAGCAGAGCAGCACTTTATCAACTTTAGTGGTTGGTTAGAGCCGTTGGGTATTAAGGTCTCTTGGTTAGCGGGCAAGGTAAAGGGTAAAGCGCGCCAAGCGGTGCTTGAGGAGATCGCATCAGGGGAGGGGCAGATTGTTGTTGGTACCCACGCGCTTTTCCAGGACGAGGTCGAGTTTAAAGAGTTGGCGATGGTGGTGATAGATGAACAGCATCGATTTGGTGTCGATCAGCGTCTAACGTTACGCGAAAAGGGGCGAAAAGATGGTAAGTTGCCTCATCAGTTGATAATGACGGCCACACCGATTCCTCGTACATTGGCGATGAGCGCTTATGCTGATCTCGACTGCTCAATTATTGATGAGCTTCCGCCGGGGCGCACCCCAGTGCAAACCGTGGTGCTGGATGATGGTCGTCGTGAGCAGGTGATTGAGCGTGTTCAGCAGAACTGTTTGGGCGGATTGCAGGCCTACTGGGTATGTACACTCGTAGAGGAGTCTGAGGCCCTGCAGTGTCAGGCTGCTGAAACGACTGCGATTGAGCTACAAGAGGCGCTGCCAGATCTGCGTATTGGCTTGGTACATGGGCGCCTTAAGCCCGCCGACAAGGCCGAAGTGATGGCAAAATTCAAAGCCCATGAGCTGGATCTGCTCGTCGCAACTACCGTGATTGAGGTGGGTGTCGATGTGCCTAATGCCAGTCTAATGATTATTGAGAACCCAGAACGCCTAGGTCTTTCCCAGCTTCACCAGTTGCGTGGCCGTGTAGGTCGAGGTTCGCGAGAGAGTTTTTGCGTTCTGATGTATCATGCGCCCCTATCGCAGCAAGGGCGAGAGCGCCTGAGTGTCATGCGTGATACCAGTGATGGATTTAAAATCGCTGAACGTGACCTTGAGTTGCGTGGTCCCGGTGAGGTTTTAGGTACCCGCCAGACTGGAGTGATGAGTTTTAGAATTGCTGACCTGCAACGTGACGCAGATCTTATGGATGATGTTCAGGAGTGCGCCCAGCGCTTTGATTCGGATTCAGGTACAGCACGTCTGCTTTGTGATCGTTGGATTAATGACGCAGACCAATATGCACAGGTTTAGAGAATGCAGCCAGATTACCAACAGTTAGAGATTATTCGTGAACAGATTGGCCGTGAGCCGCGCGGTATAGCTGCGATTGCTTACCAAAACGAGAAGGGCGTGCCGCTGATTCTTCAAATGCGCTCTTTGGTTAACGATAAGCCTTTCCCTACGCTCTACTGGATGTCGAGCCGTGATTTAAGCCGTGAAATTAGCCGTATTGAAATGACTGGCTGGATCAAACGCTTTGAAGATGAGCTTCAGGAAGATGCTGCCTTACGTGAAACTTACATGGGTCAACAGCGCCGCTACATGGAGCGTCGTTGGGAGTTGATGGATCCTTCCGATAAAGCGCGAATCGATGAGCTTGGTTTTACGGCAATGTTTAACGAAGTCGGAATTGGCGGAATCGCTAACTGGGATAAGGTGCGCTGTTTGCATATGAACTATGCGTATCACCTGATTGAGCCAAGTGTGGTTGGTGAGAGACTGGATGCAGAGTTTAAGTTGAACGAGCTGGCGTTGGAGTTTTAATAAAAAAAACGCGACCATGGGTCGCGTTTTTTAATCATCTCGCAGATTAACCCTGCGCGATAAGTTTCTCGTACTTCGCCATCAACTGATCGTTAGACTCGACGTGGTCTGGGTCTTTAGGAATACAGTCAACAGGACAGACTTCAACACACTGAGGGGTGTCGTAGTGACCTACACACTCAGTACATTTCTTTGGATCGATCTCATAGATCTCGTCGCCTGGAGCGATCGCTTCGTTTGGACACTCTGGCTCACATACATCACAGTTGATGCATTCGTCAGTGATCATCAATGCCATGTTGGCTTCCTCACTTCGGGACCTCTCGTCCCATTACTGATTTGAAAAATGCTCTACTAGCGCTTTAGAGACTTCCGGATGAACAAACTTACTTACGTCACCCCCAAGGGATGCAATCTCGCGAATAAGGGTCGACGAGATGTAAGAGAGGTGTTCTGCCGGCGTCAAAAATAGGCTCTCTGCCTCTGGCGCTAACTTGCGATTCATATTCGCAAGTTGGAACTCATACTCAAAGTCCGAAACTGCACGTAGACCACGAAGGATAACGTTACAGTTTTGCTCGTTTAGAAGTTGTACTAACAGGCAGTTAAAGCCCACCACTTCGACATTCTTCAAATGCGCAAGTGATGCTTTAGTTAGTGCAACTCGCTGCTCCAAAGGGAGTAACGGGCGTTTCTTTGGACTCTCCGCCACTGCCACAACTACGGTGTCGAACAGCTTTGCAGCACGCTCAACTAAATCGATGTGACCATTTGTGATCGGGTCAAATGTGCCTGGGTAAGCGACCCTATTCATCGCAATTTCTCCTGACAGTGGCATTAAACACGCGGATCTTAGCTGAAATGCAGGTTCGCGACAAATTTTAGAGAAGTTCTTTATATTTAAAAAAGAATATTAAATATTATTTATATTCCTTTTGGGTATTAAAGATCTCTTTTATAGAGGCGGTAACTTACTTGTCCCGCCTGCTTCTCCCGGTGCAGAGACCAGTTTTCTGGTACCTGCGGCACACCTAGGGTTGATTCAGACTCAATATATACCATTGCTCCGTCGGCAAGGATTTGATTTTCCTCAAGCATTCGGCAGGTAGGCTCTAGAAATCCCTTGTTAAAGGGCGGATCTAGAAAAACTAAGTCAAAAGGGGTCGTGCCCGTGAGTGCTTTTTGGCTCAACCACTGTGCAGCATCGAGCTGAAGAACTTCAGCGTTCTGTGCTTTTAGGGTGTGTAGATTCTGTTTAAGAAACTGACAAACCTTACCTGACGCATCGATTAGCGTGGCATGAGCGGCGCCTCGTGATAGAGCCTCAAAGGATAGGGCGCCACTGCCGCTGAATAGGTCCAGACAGCGCGCGCCTGCAGTATAGCCCTGCAGCCAATTGAAGAGAGTTTCACGGACTCTGTCGGGAGTTGGGCGCAGACCTTCGCTTTCAGGAAAAGCGAGTTTTCGCGAGCGCCACTCACCGCCAATGATACGAACAAATGAGTCTATCTCTGTCTGTGACTTGCGCTGCTGCTTCGCTGGATGGTTATGTCTTGGAGCCATAGTGTCTGTTCTTCAAAATTTGGTGAGAGTTTAGCCTAATCCTGACTATCTTGGCAGGTTAACCTTGGCGCACCCTATGGTAAGATAGGCCCCACAAATTTAAGTGCTCATGTTTGAGCGTATCAAATCTTATTTTTGCTCCGTCAATATCTGTTTTTGCGGGGCTTTGGATACCGAATCTAATGGAATCACTCTACAACTGGATGCTGGCAAATGGATATGACCCAGCAACACTTCCCTACATCTTTGCAGCGATCGCATTTTTTATACTCTTGGCGATTATGTTTTACCTCAAAGGGGATAAAACTGAGCCTCAGGTTACTGAAAGTAAGATTGAAGAGTCTAAATTTGAAGAGCTTAAAGATGCATCTGACGATGGGTTGGTTAAAGAGCAGTTAGCTAAAGAGCAGCCAGGTGCCCCTGCCGTTGAAGTTGCCTCTACAGTTAAAGTTGCTGATCCGGTAGAAACAGCAGTATCGGAAGCGCCTGAGGTTGTAGAGCCTGTTGCAGTTGCGCCAGTTGTTGAAAATGCTCCTGTAGAGCCAGAGCCAGAGCCAGAGCCAGAGCCAGAGCCAGAGCCAGAGCCAGAGCCAGAGCCAGAGCCAGAGCCAGAGCCAGAGCCAGAGCCAGAGCCAGAGCCAGAGCCAGCACCGCAGGCTCCCGCTAAAAGCTTTTTCGAACGTATGCGTGAAGGGTTGGGCCGTACGAAGTCTGGCCTAACTGAGCAGATCTCATCGCTCTTCTTAGGTAACCCCGAGATCGATGATGATCTACTTGAAGAGATCGAAACGCTGCTTCTTATGGCAGATATCGGTGTTGAAGCGACCTCTGAAATTATTAAGCGTCTAACAGATCGAGTTGAGCGCAAACAGCTGAACGATGGCGCAGCACTTCAGGCAGCCCTCAAAGCTGAGCTTGCTGAGTTGTTAGAGGCTGTTGACCAACCACTTGAGATTCCAGCTGATAAGTCACCTACCGTAATTCTGATGGTTGGCGTAAATGGTGTGGGTAAGACAACTACCATCGGTAAGCTTGCCAAGCGTTACCAGAGTGAAGGTAAGTCGGTTATGTTGGCCGCGGGTGATACTTTCCGTGCGGCGGCAGTTGAGCAGCTTCAAGTGTGGGGTGAGCGCAATAACGTACCGGTTGTTGCACAGCATACCGGGGCTGACTCAGCGTCAGTGCTGTACGATGCGCTTGAGTCTGCTAAGGCTAAAGGGATTGATGTTCTGATCTCCGATACCGCAGGTCGACTACAGAATAAAGACAACTTGATGCAGGAACTGCAGAAGGTGGTTCGTGTTATGCAGAAGATCGATCCATCAGCACCGCATGAGGTGATGTTGGTTCTTGATGCCGGTACCGGCCAAAATGCGATTAGCCAAGCTAAAGAGTTTAAAGATGCTGTTGGTGTAACAGGTATCACATTAACTAAGCTTGATGGCACAGCGAAAGGCGGCATCATCTTTGCTATCGCTAAGCAGTTCGGTTTGCCAATTCGCTTTATTGGTGTTGGCGAGCAAGCGGATGACCTACGTCCATTCGAGGCAAAAGCCTTCGTTGATGCGCTTTTTGATTAATTGAGACGCAGATCATGGCAGCCATCCAATTCAACAATGTAAGCAAGCGCTATGACTCCGGTCAGGAGGCGTTGCGTGGTGTCGATTTTGAATTGGAATCGGGTGAGATGGCATTCCTAACAGGCCACTCTGGTGCAGGTAAAAGTACTCTGTTGAAACTTTTGACCCGTGTAGAGCAGCCGAGTCGGGGTGAGGTGTTGGTTGGTGATCAGAATCTATCTGAGTTGAGCCGCCGTCAAATTCCGCACTATCGTCGTACCCTGGGTGTGGTCTATCAGAACCATCGCCTACTGGAAGATCGCTCAGTTTTTCAAAACATCGCGTTGCCACTGCGTATTGCAGGCTACAACGAGGATGATATAGCGCGCCGTGTTAGAGCTGCGTTAGATCGTGTTGGGCTTTTGGAGGCTGAGGATAAAAATCCACAAGCGCTTTCTAGTGGTGAGCAGCAACGTATTGGTATCGCCCGTGCAATAGTTCACAAGCCGCGGGTACTGATTGCCGATGAGCCGACAGGTAACTTAGATCCGCGTCTATCGCTCGATATCATGCATCTTTTTGAGCAGTTCAATCGCATTGGAACCACGGTCCTAATCGCAACGCATGATGTCGCGCTGATTAAGCGTATGCGTCACCGTGTGCTGATTTTAGATAAGGGGCGCTTGCGTAATGTCTAAGAGTGAACAGCGCTCTCGCGGCGCAAGTGGCATCGTTGTTACCCCAGGACAGCGTTTGGGGCACTGGTTCAAGCAGCATCAACTAGAGAGTCGAGAGGCGCTGAGACGACTGCTATTAGCCCCGGTTTCAACCTTAGTAACTTTATTCTTACTTGCGGTAGTGCTTGCTGTGCCAACCTTCATGTATTCGCTTCTAGGTAATCTGCAGCAGCTTACCCCGGGTGCTGAGTTTGAACCCCAGTTAGCCCTCTACTTAGATCCTGCTCTAGATGTTCAGTCGGTTGACAGGTTCAGTCGTACACTATTGCTTAGAGATGATTTGGTATCTGTTGAACTCATAAGTAGTGAAACGGGTGCTGCTGAGTTTAAGGCCTTCTCTGATCTGGGTGAGTTGATCTCACTGTTGAAAGATAATCCGCTCCCGGCGGTTATCTTTGCAATACCACGTGATCAGTCACCTGAGTCGATGAAAGCTCTGCAGTCTGAGCTTGCTCAGTTGCCTGAGGTTGAGGTGGCAGAATTAGATATTGAGTGGCTCGAGCGTTTGGGCACGATCATCAACTCCTTTGCCAATATCAGTTTGGTGCTTGCATTGTTGCTGGCGCTAACTGTCCTGTTGGTTGTGACAAATACGATTAGAACCCTAATCAGTGCCCGCCAAGAGGAGATTGAGGTCAGTCTTTTAATCGGTGCAACGCACGCTTGGGTAAGGCGCCCGTTTCTATATACAGGCCTGCTCTACGGATTTTTTGGCGCCCTGTTGGGGTTGTGTTTGGTCTACTTCTCGTTGGCGCTTGTCGAGTCGCCCTTGAGCGATCTAACAGCACTCTATGTAGGGCGATTTGATCTCAAAGGCCCGGAATTAGGGTTGTTGGGATTGTTGATTGGTGGCGGTTCAGCTTTAGGCTGGATCGGTGCATATATCGCAGTGTCACGCCAAATGGGGCAATTGCACAGCGATACCTGATGATCCAAAGCGCAAGGAGTTGCGTTTATTGGCGAGTCTGGTATCTTTTTTGATCCGATATTGATCTATATTAGTATTTTCTAATGAACTTTTTGGTCTATATTGGGTCTAACGAAGTAGAAATCGTTAAGTTGAATTTGAGGTTTAAAACGAGATATGGGCACTAGCTTGCAAATAGTTGAACATCTGACACCGGGGCGTGATCTCGACGCTTACGTGCAGAATGTGAGTACTATCCCTATCCTCACTCCAGAGGAAGAGAGGGAGCTAGCAGAGCGTCTGCATTTTGAGCAGGACCTTGAGGCGGCACGTCTACTTGTCATGTCGCATCTGCGCTTTGTTGTTCACATTGCACGTAGCTACAAGGGTTACGGTCTGCCACTGGGCGATCTAATCCAAGAGGGTAACGTTGGTTTGATGAAAGCGGTTAAACGTTTTGATCCTACCATGGGTGTCCGTCTGGTGAGTTTCGCAGTGCATTGGATCAAAGCTGAGATGCATGAGTTCATTCTGCGTAACTGGCGTATCGTTAAAGTGGCTACCACTAAGGCGCAGCGTAAGTTGTTCTTTAACCTGCGCTCGCAGAAGAAGAGCCTAGGGTGGATGAACAATGATGAGGTCGAGGCGATCGCTTCTGATCTTGGTGTTGATGCTGCGGTTGTTCGTCAGATGGAAGGCCGTATGGCGGCAACTGATCTCGCATTTGATGCCCCAGCAGATGACGATGGTGAAGAGTCGTCTATCGTTGCGCCATCGCTGTATCTTGAAGACCACTCTGCAGACCCAGCATTGATGCTAGAGAATGCAGATTGGGAAGATAACTCACAGCGTCAATTGGCTGATGCGATGAGCGAGTTAGATGAGCGTAGCCGCGATATCCTTGCACAGCGCTGGCTTGTTGATGAGAAAGCGACCCTGCACGAACTTGCAGCAAAATATGAGGTCTCTGCAGAGCGTATTCGTCAGCTTGAAAAGAACGCGATGAAAAAGATTAAAAATGCACTCATGGTTATCTAGTGCATTTAAGACCTGAAAAAAGCCGCTTTTGCGGCTTTTTTTTATGGATAGAGCCATAATAGGGTCTGTTTCGAATTAGAGATAAAAATGCATAGCAGATTACTTTTGCAGTTAGGTGCTATTTTAGCGATGTTTTCGGTGATTTTTGGCGCATTTGGCGCCCATATCATTAAAGATGTCGTCACAGCAGATCGCTTCTCTACCTATCAAACCGCTGTTGAATACCAGTTTTGGCATGCACTTGGTCTGCTAGCTGTTGCACTGGCGGGTAGCAGGATGGAGAAGGGTCGCTGGTATTTGGCAGGGCTACTCCTCTTTATCGGCACACTGATCTTCAGTGGTAGTTTATACCTGTTGGTATACACAGGTATTAGTTGGTTGGGTGCAGTTACCCCAATTGGCGGAACATTAATGATTATTGGCTGGGCGCTTTTTGCCTGGTCGCTTCGTCACTTTAAATAGTGACTGCTTTAGGAAATAGAACATGAGTGAAACCCAAGATAACCGTCCTCGTCGCACCATTCGTAGTTTTGTTGTGCGTGCAGGAAGGATGACCGAAGGCCAAGAGCGTGCCATGAAAGAGAACTGGCCTATCTATGGCCTGGAGCTTGCAGATGGCATGGTGGACTTCAAAACCCTGTTTGGCGATGACCGCCCAGTTGTTTTGGAGATCGGTTTTGGTATGGGGGCGTCACTGGTTGAGATGGCTCGTCGCGCTCCAGAGAAAGGATTTGTTGGTATCGAGGTACATCCACCGGGCGTAGGTCGCCTGTTGGCTGATGCCCGAGCAGATGGTATCGAAAACATCCGCGTCTACTGTGAAGATGCGATTGAGGTACTTGCGCAGTGTGTGCCGGATAGTTCGCTTGCTGGTGTACAGCTCTTCTTCCCAGACCCTTGGCATAAGAAAAAGCACAATAAGCGTCGTATCGTTCAGCCAGAGTTTGCCCAGACCATTCGTCAGAAGTTGGCAATTGGCGGCGTCTTCCATATGGCAACTGATTGGGAACCCTACTCAGAACATATGATGGAGGTTATGTCTGCCGCAGAGGGTTACAAGAACCAAGCGGGCGAGGGACAGTTCTCACCACAGCCAGACTTCCGACCAGTCACCAAATTCCAGAAACGCGGTGAGAACCTTGGTCATGGTGTTTGGGATCTGATGTTTGAGCGAGTAAGCTAAAATGGATAACCAGCCAAACAATCCGCTGCACGGCGTGAAGCTTGCAGATGTTGTTGAGAAGCTAGTCGAGCACTATGGTTGGGATGAACTTGGCGATCGAATCGATATCAACTGTTTTCAGATTGATCCATCGGTTAAGTCGTCGCTCAAATTTTTACGAAAACAACAGTGGGCGCGCGATAAGGTAGAGCAACTCTATATCGACACCTTTTGTAATTAATTCCTAAGGGGAAAGTATGAAATTATTAGTGCGTAACCTTGATCGCAACACCACCGAAGCTGAACTATTAGAGCTATTCCAAGGCTATGGCATGGTTCAGTCTTGTACTTTGGTGATGGATGCAGTGACCGGCGGTTCGAAAGGTTTTGGTTTTGTTGAAATGCCAAAGTCGGGCGAAGCTAAAGCAGCCATGAAGAGCCTTAACGACACGCTAGTAGGTCGTAACAACATCCGTGTTAAAAAGGCTGAAGATAAGCCGAGCTAAACTCAAGTTACTAAAAGAATAGGAGAGACAATGACGACCCTTTTAATCGCAGTATTTACTTCGCTAATTAGTGTTTGGTTTCTCGTATTCCTATTCAGTAACTTGTTGTTTAAGAAAAAAGAGTCACCCAAACGGGAGCTCTTTGCCCTGCCTTTAGCTTGGATGGTTGCATCGATCGCCGGCGGCTATATGAATGCAACATCGGGCGTGCCTCGCTTTGATGTCTCCCTGCTGCAGTATGGAATTGGCGCCTTTCTGTTGTTGATCTATTACATCTCGGCAGCGTTTGCGAAAAAGCGCCTTACTGATAAATAGTTTCGAGATAAGTAGCTACAAACAGAAGAGAACGGGAAGAGATAGATGGCAGTCACCATTAACGAAACCTCATGGCCACAACTGCAACGCTTGCGCTTTATAGAGCGTCAGTTGCTCTGGGAGCGTGAGGTGACAGCTGCCATGCTGGTTGGAGCCTTTGGTATTACGCGCCCCGAAGCGCAAGATGCGATCTACACCTACCGTGAGTTTGCTCCTGAGAATCTTCGACCTTACGCTGCAAATGACCGCTCCTATAAGCCAAGTCCTGTCTTTAAACCGCGCTTAATTCCTGATTCTGCTGATTCCTTGATTACCATTGCGCGCCTTTCGACACCGGTAAACCCTGACTTCCATTCAGTGCCAGTGTTGAGTCGTTCAACGGCGCCGGGTGCTTTGGCTACGATTCTTTCTGCGATTGAGAACCGTAGTCGTATAGAGGCGGTCTATGTCTCTATGCAGAACCCAACAGGTGCAACGCGTACCATTACCCCTTGCGCTATTATCAGTGCCAGCAACCGTCTTCATGTGCGTGCATACTGCTGGGACCGCAAAGCTTATCGCGATTTCGTTCTAAGTCGCTTCCGAGGCACCTTGACGCTGCAAGGTGGTGGCGGTGAAGAGCTCCCAGCTGACAGTGCATGGGAAGAGAGCGTCTATATCCGTTTGGTTGTAAACGATGCCTTGAGTGACGCACAGCAGCAGTTGGTGCGTGAAGATTTCGATCTGGTGCAACTTGCGGCGTTTGAGATACGAAAGGCGCTCGTAGGTTACTTCTTGCAAGCTAACCTTTTGCCAACCAGCGAAGCGGAGTTGCGGGAAGCGACAACGCATCCGGAGCGCTTCCCTGTTATGGCTGTGACAAACTTAGGGGAGTCTGTCGTCCACCTCGGTTTTTAACGATAGCTGTACTACAGTTTAGGCCTGAATACAGGTCTGATCTTGCTCGCCTAGCCCTTCAATACCAATCTCTACTCGATCCCCTGCCTTCAGGTAGCTGGGTGGTTTCTGTCCCATACCAACACCAGGTGGAGTGCCCGTTAGAATCACATCGCCAGGCTCTAATGTCATGAAGTTGCTAAGATATGCAACGATTTGGCGGACATTGAACACCATCGTGCTGGTATTTCCGTTCTGTAAGGTTTCGCCATTGATGCGCGTCCAGAGCTTTAGGTTTTGTGGATCTGGTATCTCATCTTTGGTGACGAGGTACGGACCAAGTGGTGCAAACGAGTCGTGTGACTTGCCCTTATCCCAAGTACCAAGTCGTTCAAGTTGGAAAGCACGCTCGGAAAGATCATTGCCGGTGCAGTAGCCAGCAATCACAGAGTCGACCTCATCTTCCGAGATATATTTGGCACGTGATCCAATCACCACGCCAAGCTCAACTTCCCAGTCACACTTTTCTGATGTTCGGGGAATCTCTATAGAGTCGTTTGGACCACAGACCGCGCTGGTCGCCTTCATAAACACAACTGGTTCGGTCGGCAAATCCATACCCGCTTCTGCAGCGTGATCCGAGTAATTAAGGCCGATGCAGATAACCTTGCCAGGTTTTGCAACGCAAGCGCCGATTCGGGACTTTGCATCTAATTCGGGGAGTGAGGTTAAATCCGTTGCGGCCAGTATAGCCAGCGAATCAGGAGCGAGCGCTACCCCATCAACATCGTTAATGATGGAAGAGAGATCTCGTATCTTTCTATTTGAATCCAAAGCTGCAGGTTTCTCGGAACCTCGCGGACCAACTCGAAGCAAGCGCATAAATACCTCCAATAGTGATGTTGTTACTTAACTACGCGCATCTGAATGGGTCAACAGTTTCTTATGTACTCTTCTAGTGTAGCTTGCTGATGGTCATCTAACCGAAGGCCTTGCTTAGTTCTTCGCCACAATACATCCTCAGCTTTATAGGCCCATTCATACTTAATTAGATAGTCCACTTCGCAGGCATAAAGGGTGCCGCCAAAGTGAAGTCCCATTTGTTCTATTGTTTGTATTCCCATCAGAATTTGGTGTGAAAGTGTACCGTATGTGCGGACATATCTTTTGCGTACCTCTTTCGGTAGCCAAGGATATAAGCGCTCAAGATCACTGTTTAGTGACTGATGATCCTTAAAGTTTCCTCCTGGTAACGTTGCAGATTTAGTCCACGCAGAGCCAGCTCCAGAAAAATGCTTGCAGATAGAATTTGTTGCTGCTTCGGCCAGCTTGCGGTAAGTAGTAATTTTGCCGCCAAAGATCGATAGTAGTGGTGCTGCTCCGTCGGAAGCATCTAATTCAAAACTATAATCTCTTGAGGCTTTTTGTGCCGAACCACCCTCTTCATCCATAAGCGGGCGGACACCAGAATAGCTCCAGACCATATCTTCTTCGCTTAATTGTTTTTTGAAGTGGGTATTTACGACGCCTATAAGGTAATCAATCTCATCTTTGGAAATTTTCGCGGCCTTGGGGTCGCCTTGGTAGTCCACATCCGTTGTACCAATAAGTGAGTAGTCCTCTTCGTATGGGATCACAAATACAATACGGTTATCTTCGTTCTGGAGAATGTAGGCGTTATCGTGGTCAAAAATTTTGGGTACAACAATATGACTTCCTTTGACCATTCTGATTTCACGCGGTGCCTGGGATTGCATGGCATTATTAAATAGGCTGCTAACCCAAGGACCAGCTGCGTTGACCATTGCTTTGGCGAAAAGTGTTCGTGTGGTGCCGTTGATTTGGTCGAGTAGCTCGACTTCCCAGAGCCCGTCGGCTCGCTTCGCGTTGATCACCTTGGTGCGAGGTAGAACGGCTGCCCCATGCTGTTGAGCGGCTTGGGCGCAGAGAATTACTAGTCGCGCATCGTCGACCCAGCCATCAGAGTATTTGAAGCCCCTCGTAATTTCAGATTTGAGATCCGAGTCTTGGTCAAACCGAAAACCCTCTGAAGCTCGTAAAGTCTCGCGTTTAGCGAGGTTGTCATACAGAAAGAGTCCGATTCGTATCATCCACGCAGGCCTTAGATGTGGTCGGTGCGGCAGTATAAAGCGCAAAGGCCACATAATATGCGGAGAGTTGCGGAGTAAGGACTCCCGCTCTGCTAGTGCCTCTTTGACTAATCGGAATTCATAGTGCTCCAGGTAGCGCAAGCCGCCGTGTATAAGCTTGCTTGAGTTGGATGACGTTGCCGCGCCTAGATCATCCATGTCGATTAGTGCGACTTTTAATCCACGGCCGGCTGCGTCCATTGCAATGCCTGCGCCGTTCACGCCTGCGCCAATAACTGCGACGTCATAATATTCTGGGGACTTTGAGGATAGATTCATAGCTTCGCTAATGTAAGTTTTAATATAAAACGAACATTAACGAATATTATTGATCAAATAAAGTGAAAAATTACGCCGTAATTAATTCAACACCATTTGATTCCAGTAGTTCGGCGAACTCTTCTGAGGGACGTGTGTCGGTGTAAAGTGCATCTAGGCTACTAACGTGTCCTAGTCGCACCATGGCATTGCGTCCGAACTTGCTGATATCAGCACAAAGAATAACCTTGCGAGCATTCTCCATGATCGCCTGAGAGACTCGTACTTCGCGGTAGTCGAAGTCTAGTAGGGTGCCATCCTCTTGAATGCCACTGACTCCGATAATCGCATAATCGGTCTGGAACTGGCGGATAAGATCTACTGTAGCCTCACCAATGATTCCCCCATCGCGTGCGCGTACCTCGCCGCCTGCAACTATAATTCGGTAGTCGTCTCGTTCAGACAAAGTTGCTGCTACGTGGAGGTTGTTTGTGATCACGCTGAGGTTTTTACGCTGTAGGAGTTCGCGTGCTACCGCTTCTGTAGTAGTGCCGATATTGATGAAGATAGACGCGCCGTCAGGAATATCTTGTATTAAGCGAGCCGCAATGCGCTCTTTAGCTTTCGAACCATAATTCACGCGTGTGGAGTACGAAGTGTTCTCAGTGGAAGACTCCAATGGGCCTGCACCACCATGGTGGCGAGAGATTAGGTTCCGTTCTGCCATCTGATTTAGATCGCGGCGAATAGTTTGTGGGGTGACGTCTAAGGTCTCTACGAGTTCGTCGATGCTTACAAAACCTTGGTTCTCTACGAGCTCAATAATGTGGTCGTGACGCTGGTGTTGGCGCATATGCTCTGTCTCATTTTTTCACACTTTGCCCAGAATACTCGAATTTCTGTTCGAATTCAGCCTAGATTCCCGCTCTTGTGTTCGTATTTTAAATAATTCAAAAATAAATAGATTTAAATTGTTCGTTTATTTTCTATTGAATCGTATGTGGAGCTTTGAGAATATCAGGAGATAAATCGAATAAGAGTGGAGGCGTTCCGTGGCAGATTACATATTGGCGATTGATCAGGGTACGACTTCAAGTCGAGCAATTGTTTTCGACTCAATGTTAAAACCTGTAGCAACAGGGCAGCAGGAGTTTGAGCAGATCTTTCCTAAGTCGGGGTGGGTAGAGCACAAACCTGAGGAGATTTGGTCATCTACTCTTGCGGTATGTGGGTCTGCTATTAATAAGGCTGGGATTAACCCGTCGCAAATAACAGCTATAGGTATTACAAACCAGCGCGAAACAACCCTGGTTTGGGATAAAAACACTGGAGAACCCGTCTATAACGCGATCGTCTGGCAAGATCGACGAACAGCAGATTTCTGTGAATCGCTTAAAATAGAGGGGCATGAACCTCTCTTTACGGAGCGAACTGGTTTATTACTAGATCCATATTTCTCTGGCACAAAAGTAAACTGGATCCTCAGCAATGTAGACGGCGCTCGTGAGCGGGCTGAGCGTGGAGAGCTGCTGTTCGGTACAGTGGATACCTATCTGATATGGATGCTTACGGGCGGGGATTCCTTTGTAACAGATGCCACTAACGCGTCGCGCACTCTGATGTACAACATTCGCGAGGGTCGCTGGGATCAGGAGTTGCTTGATCTGCTCGGTGTACCTATGTCTATGCTGCCAGAGGTCAAAGACTGTGCTGCTGACTTTGGTGTTACTCGTAAAGAGTTATTCGATGGGCATGCATTACCAATATACGGTGTTGCCGGGGATCAACAGGCTGCAACAGTCGGGCAGGCCTGCTTTGAACCCGGTATGTTCAAATCTACCTATGGCACAGGCTGTTTCGCTCTATTAAATACCGGTGATCAATGTGTGCGATCGCGTAATAGGCTCTTATCTACCATTGCTTACCAGCTGGATGGCAAGCCTACCTATGCACTTGAAGGTTCCATTTTTATTGCCGGTGCGGTTGTCCAATGGTTGCGTGATGGTTTGCAGATAATTCGAAGTGCCAGTGAGACTGAAGCACTGGCGAGCAGAGCAAATCCCGAGAATCGCGTTTACCTTGTGCCTGCGTTTACAGGTTTGGGAGCGCCTTATTGGGATAGTGAGTGTCGTGGCGCTATTTTTGGATTAACTCGTGATACTGGCTTTGCTGATTTAGCTCGTGCGGCGCTGCGATCAGTTGGCTATCAAACTCGTGATCTCTATGAAGCAATGCGTTCTGACTGGGAGGAGAGTAGTGGCGAATCTGCCAATGCAGTGATGCGTATTGATGGTGGTATGGTTGCCAATGATTGGATGGCACAATCCTTAGCCGACATTCTCCAAGCCCCGGTTGACCGCCCTCAGGTTATCGAGACCACAGCAGTAGGTGTTGCTTGGTTAGCGGGTTACAGAGCAGGAATTTATCCTGCGCAACAGCAGTTTTCACAAATCTGGGCTCTAGAGCGGCATTTCGAACCGCTAATGAGTTCGCAGGATGCTGACGAACGTTATGCTGGATGGTTGGACGCGGTTGGGCGGGTTTTAACCAAGGTTTAAAGTTGAGGTGGGAAATACCGCTACTCGGTATTTCCCACAATGTGCGTTAGGCGCTCTCTTTAAAAGCGATCGAAGCAAGAATGCGGCGATCTCCTTCAAATGGTTGGCGTGCGTGCAGTACGGTGTGGTTGTTGATCCACATGACGTCGCCTTTTTCCCATTTGAAGTTGACACACTTCTCGTCCATGGCGTTAACCAATTGAGCCATAGCCTCTGCGTCTAAAGTGTCCCCATTCGCAGTAAGTACTGCGGTTTCGCCCTTGTTACGACTATCGTTCCAGCCTGTGTAGACAGCCGCTAAAGAGTTGAAGAACACCTTGCGGCCGGTCTCAGAGTCTTCGCGTATAGCTGGGAGTACATTGGTATAAGTTTTACAATCACCATTGTCCATCCACTCCCAATCCATACCCGCTTCACGCATCACTCGCTCCGCTTCTTCACGGGTTTGAACCTGGAAGGTGTCTTTCCAAGAGCGTCCAATAGCTGAACTAGTGTCAGTAATTTCTGGCATCACTCGAATGTAACGTACACCCTGTTCGGCAACCTTGTTTGCGAATTCAGGATTTATCTCGAAGAAAGTGTCACAGATTTCAGCTGAGTGCAGAATGGAAGTTGCTCCACCCACAGGCGAAGGTATATCGCAGTAGAAAAAGATATATCCCGGAGGGGTTGGAACTTGAGCCATCTCATGATGAAACGGAATTTTCTCACTGGCTGGAGATTCATTCGCCGTCACAATGCGCGAGGCCGTTACCTGTGTGCGAGGAGCGGCACCGCCGATATACGGCATGTTTTCGTAATCGGTGTTGTCTAGCATACGCTCAAAGGCGTCCGAACTAGAAACAGGAAACCCGCGTAGCAACAGGGCTCCGTGTTTTATCAAAAGCTTGTGAAGATCCGCTTTATTTTCTTTTATCCATTTCAGAGTAGCCTCTTCGCTATTACTTACATCAGCATTTGGCGGTGTAATTAGCAGAGGGAAGTCGAGTCCGTCGACTTGTTTCTGTTCTGCTAGTTTCGAAATTTGAATACTCATGACCACTTACCTCTATTATTTTATATATCAATAGTGAATGAATTTACGCACAGTACATAATATGTTCGTTTTTGTAAATGATTAGTGAATGAATTTTCGCTATTGATAACTTAATCCGTTTTCAATGATCTCTATAGCACGGCCGGTCCGTGCCGATTCTTGGGCTGCAAGACCAAGAACAACCGCCTTTAAACCATCTTCGATTGTTACATCAACTTTGTTGCCTTCTGTGATCGCCTTGTAGAAGCCAAGGTGCTGATAGAAGGTTGATCCGTTGTGATCACCTGCTTCAAGAAGGGTTTCATCCACAGGAATATCCAGTTCAATTGGTCCTTTTGGATTCCGCGGACTGATGACAACCTTGGGTATAGGTGCTGGTCCAAGTGTATCTGTAGGCCAGAATCGACCTGGGCCAGGGACAAAGCATTCTAGCTTCGCTTTGGGGCCAATCGCACAGATCTCCTCTTGGTAGCGTGATCCCTCGGCAAACATGTTCAGGTCGAGGGAAGCGCGCTTGCCATTAGCAAAATCGACAATGACGTATGCGTTGTCGATGATATCGGGCATTTCTCCTGAGTAGCTCTCATTTAGATGGTTCGCATCTTGCCCTGTGGATGCGTACACACGAACCGCTTCCGACTCCACAATAAGACGCATCAAGTCAAAAAAGTGGCAGCACTTTTCAACGAGTGTTCCGCCGGTTTGACGATTAAAACGGTTCCAGTCGTTTACCTTTTCAAGGAACGGGAAGCGATGTTCGCGGATGGATAGCATCTTCATATCGCCAAGGTCCCCGCTACTAATTTGTTGACGGAATTTGGCTACTGGCGGCATATACCGATACTCCATCGCTACCCAAACTGGGGCGGGATGTTTGCTGGCTGCAGCATGCACTTTGACGGCTTGTTCGAGAGAAGTAACCACCGGCTTCTCGACCAGTATAGGTAGTTCAGTACGTTCAAATAGTGTCAGCAGTTGGTCGGCGTGTTGGTAGTTGGGGGTAACAATAACGAGTGCGTCAATTTTGATATCGCTCTGCAGCATCTCTTCTAAAGAGTCAAAGGTAGCTGCACCGGGGGCAAGGGCTAGACTGCGCTCGCGCATCTGTGGGTTGGGTTCGATTATTGCCACGACCTGCGCACCATCGATTAATGCTAAATTGCGGATGTGTTCTTGGCCCATCATTCCTGAACCAAGTAATCCGTATCTTACTAGCTTGCTCATGAGTTTTATGCTCCGAAAAGAGGTAGTTATTAGCGCCAGCGGGCTATGTAGCGCGCTTTGTTGGGATCGAACCAGGTGTATGAGAACTCTTCTACTTTGTCCTCATTGGACCAGCTCCAGCGTTGCACTCGAGGAAGGACTGTTCCAGCAGGAAACCCCAGAGCCTCACAGACCCATGTGGGCGCTTTCGCGCAGTCGATCTGGTCTTCAACCTTACTGATCCAGAAGCCGAACTGGGTTTCGTAGTGTAGGTATAGGGATTCGTGCAGATCATCAACCTTCAGGGATCTGACATGGGCAGCGTTGAAAAAGATCTCTTCCATGGCTACTAGTCGGCGGTTAAGCATACGCTCTCGGCGGATGCTCCAAACAGATCCGCCTGGGAAAGTAGAAGCAAGAAAAGTGACGTCTCGTTGTTCTGCAATCAGCGTATTGGCTGAGGGTGCTCCGCCCCCCTCAAGCAACTCTAGATGGAAGAATCCATACACTGGTTTTCCATCCGGGGCACGTGAGACATAGGTGCCTGACCCTTGGCGGCGCTCGATTAGCCCATCCTCTTCAAGTTTCGCTAGAGCCTTGCGAAGCGTGCCGATCGCTACACCGAGATTGGCGGCAAGTTCGGCTTCTATGGGTAAGCGATCACCAGCAAGCCAGCGCCCTGAGCTAATCTCCCTGCTGAGATACTCTGTGATCTGCTGGTAGATTGGGAGCTTCTTCGTCTGTTTTGTATTTGATAACGACATATGATCAATTCTTAGTTGATTTCGAACAATTTCGAAAGTATAACGAAAATACATTCATAATTCATTTACATTATTTCAGGTCGTTGTTAGGATCAAGCGAAATTAGAACACAGTTTTTCGCACATCAATCTGTTTTAGTTTTTAGTCTGAGGGTAAAAAATGCAGCGTGTCACACTTGGTAATTCAGATCTTTCGCTTAGCCGTCTTGTATACGGCGTATGGCGATTGGCTGATGGTAAGGATCAATCTCCTGCTACGGTGCGTGCAAAAATTGATGCATGCTTGAGTCAGGGCATTACTAGCTTTGATCATGCTGACATATACGGGGACTATGAATGCGAACGCCTTTTTGGTGAGGCGTTGAAAGAGCAGCCGAGCCTTCGCGACTCAATGGAGTTGGTGAGCAAGTGCGACATTGCCCTCATTTCTGAAAAGTACCCATCTCGACGTGTGAAGTACTATGACACTAGCGAGACGTACATCAACACAAGCGTGGAAAATAGTCTGCAGCATTTACATACAGACTATCTGGATCTGTTGCTTATCCATCGCCCAGATCCATTTATGGACGCAGTTGAAACAGGTGCTGCGCTCGATAAATTAATTGATAGCGGAAAAGTTAAGCAAGTTGGTGTTTCCAATTTTCAGGTCTGGGACTGGAAGTTGCTTCAGCAGAATATGAGTAACCGTTTGGTGGTTAATCAAATAGAGATGAGCCTGTTGGAGCGTCGTGTGTTTACCGATGGCACGCTTTCGGCAATGCAGTCAGACGCAATGAGTGCGATGGCTTGGTCGCCATTGGGTGGTGGTTCCTTGTTTGGTGGTACAGACGCTGCGATACGTTTGCAGCCCATTTTTTCTCGCATTCAGGCGGAGCAGGGTTGTACCACTGACCTAATTGCTCTGGCATGGTTGCTGGCCCATCCAGCAAAAATATTACCTGTGATCGGTACTAACAACTTAGATCGTATTAAAAGTGTATCTAAGGCTTTAGACATCAAGTTAGATCGTGAAACCTGGTATGAGTTGTGGACTGCTGCTGCAGGGCAAGAGGTGCCGTAAAGAATAGATTGAGTGTCTCATTTCAGACTGAATAAGCCACTCTGGTGTTATCAAAACAGCGTTTAATAATAAATATAAACAAGGGCAGTCGATGATAGTCGTGAATAAGGCGTTGCTCCTCTTGGGGTGGGTCAATGATCGTTTAAGCAAGTTGGGTTTAGGTATAGCCTGGATTCTGGTGGCCGTAATGGTTGCAACCATCTTGCTGCAGGTATTTATGCGTTATGTTTTGAATAACGCCCTTCCATGGCCTGAAGAGGTCGCTCGCGCTCTGATGATTTGGATGATGGCACTCGTTGCTGCGCCCGCTTTGCGTCGGGGTGATTTTGTAGCTATTACTCTTCTACCAGATTCTCTACCTCGTTTTATCAGTGGCCTTTTGAGATTGGTTCTGACCTGTTTTGCTATCGCTATTTTGTGGATTCTGAGTGATATCTCAATAGACTTTTTCCAACGAGGCTTCCGTACTCGTGCAGCGAGCTTTAATCTTGCTCGTGCTTGGGTCTATCTGGCCATGGCGGTTTGCTACTTCACAATGCTCTTCGTGACCATAGAGATGGCTTTGAAGCATCTGAAAGCTCTCGTTAGCCCGGAGGTTGAGTCATGAGTTTGACCCTATTTTTGCCTCTCTTTCTGATACTTATTCTGATTGGAATGCCTGTTTTCTTTGCGATGCTGGCTGCACCTGGATCCATGTTAATGTTGCTGGATATGGAACGTGATATCCCGCTTCTGTTCCGCAATATCTATAACGGTATAGATAGCTTTCCACTCATGGCGATCCCCTTCTTTATGTTGGCAGGCGAACTGATGAATCGCGGTGGCATAACGCTATCTCTAGTTCATTTTAGCCAATCGCTCTTGGGGCATATCCGTGGCGGTTTAGCGCATGTGAATATATTTAGTTCCATGCTTTTTGCTGGTCTTTCGGGCAGTGCTGTAGCTGATACAAGCGCGCTTGGTTCGATGTTGATTCCGGCCATGGAAAAAAATGGGTATAAGCGAAAGTTCGCTGCTGCTATAACAGCTGCTAGCTCAGTGATTGGGCCTATTATTCCGCCCAGCGGAATTATGATCATATATGCCTACACCATGGAAGTTTCTGTGGCTGCTCTTTTTGCTGCTGGTCTTGTGCCGGGGATTTTGGTCGGCTTAGCTTTGATGGCAATTACCTCAGTGATGGCTCGCAAATATGACTTCCCAGTGGCTAGCAAGAAAGCTACCTGGCGCGAGCGTGGTGAGGCTGCCCGAGGAGCATTCCTCCCTCTGCTCACTCCTGTGATTATTCTAGGCGGTATTTTGGGGGGTATTTTTACCCCTACGGAAGCCAGCGCAATTGCTGTTGCCTATGCTCTGATACTAAGCCTGTTCATTACGCGAACGCTTAAAGCCCGTGAGCTGCCTGAAATATTTAATAAAGCTGCGATATCGAGTGCCGTAGTGCTCCTACTTGTAGGAGCTGCAATTGCATTCAAGACCGTTGTAAGTTTGTCCCATATTGCTGAGGACCTTGCTCAGTACGTGCTGAGTTTGAGTGATTCGGTCTACATGCTTCTGTTTATGATCAACTTACTGCTCTTCGTGGTTGGGATGTTCCTAGATGCAGGTCCAGCAATCATTATTCTTGGTCCTATTCTTGGCCCCGTGTTTATTAGCATGGGAGTTGATCCTATTCACTTCGCGATAATCATGAGCGTAAACCTAACGGTAGGATTGGCGACACCACCCATGGGGTTGGTGCTTTTTGTGGCGAGCTCGGTCTCAGGAGAAAAAGTTGAGACGATTAGTCGCGCTATTTTGCCGTTTTTAGCAGTGGAGGTATTGGTGATATTCCTGATCACGTACATCCCTGCGATATCGATGACAATTCCAAGATTATTAGGGCTAGCAAACTAACCCTGATTAAAACCGAGGCAAGACCTCACAAAGCAAGCAAGAGGAAACAACATGTTTAATAAAACAAAAAAATTGTTGAGTGCAGCCCTAATCGGCTCGAGCATTGCCTTATCTGGCGCTGCTGCCGCTGCTGATTTCAACCTTCGAGCAGTCGCAAACTCAAATGAGAATGACGAGGACTATGATGGTCTTGTTGTCTTCAAAGATTATGTAGAAGCGGCTAGTAATGGTGCAATTAAAGTTGATCTATACATTGGTACTCAGCTATGTGCTAACGGTACAGAGTGTCTACAGGCAATTGAAGACGGTAGTGTTGATATATATGTATCAACATCTGGCGGCGTTGCTAGTACCTTCCCGTATGTTCAGATGTTTGACCTTCCATACGTAATGGCGAACGACCGTGTTGCGGAAGAGGTTTTACAGGGTCCTTTCGTTCGTGATCTACGTGACCAAATCTTGAAAGATTCAGACGGTGTTGTTCGCCTAATGACGATTGGTAACACTGGTGGCTGGCGTAACTTCGCTAACACCAAGCGAACCCTTCGTACGCCAGCAGATTTTAAAGGTCTGAAAATTCGAACAGTTGTTGCTGATCTGCCGCAGGAGCTGGTAAAAGCGCTTGGCGCTAGTCCAACTCCAATCCCATGGCCAGAGCTATTCTCTAGCTTCCAGACCGGTGTTGTTGATGGTTCTAAAAACGGTATTACTGACATCATGGGTATGAAGTTCCCAGAAGCTGGCCTTAAATATGTAACTCTAGACGGTCACGCTTATATGGCGGCACTGTGGATGATGAACAACGAAGTGTTCAAATCAATGCCAGAAGAGATGCGTAAGGTCGTTGTTGATGGTTTCGCTGCACTTCAGCAGGCAACATTTGCAAGTCCAAAACGTAAATCTATTCAGGCTTACCAGGAGTTCAAGAAGATCGGTGGAGAGCTTTACGTTCCGACTCCAGATCAGAAAGCCGCTCTTGCACAAGCAGCTAAGCCAGTTTACAGCTGGTTCCAGTCAAATGTTCGCGAAGGCGACCGTTTCTTTAAAGCATTCCAAGCCGCGTCTAAAGAAGCAGAAGCTAAGTTTGCTGCAGAGTACGAAAAAGACCTTAAGTAAATTGTGTTGACTAGATAAGGGGGCTTTCGGGTCCCCCGCTTTTATTGGAATGGGTAAATATGTGCTCGGTAGTCTTTAACTATGATAAGGCTCTGTTGAATCTGTTCGGGAGTCATTTTTTTGACGATCTCCTCCAGACTGATTGCAGCGTCCGGATCGCCGCCGATAGCCGAGAGCGTATACCAAGCGTACCCGCGTACAAGGTCAGGAGCGGGCATTCCGCGGCCGACTTCGTAATACCAGCCAATACCCGACTGGGCACCTGGGTGACCACGCAAACTGGCACGCAGATACCATTCAAAGGCTCTAATGTCATCGCGCTCCACGCCTGTACCCAACGCATACATACTGCCAATGAGTTCCTCCGCATCGGCATTGCCGGTTTGAGCCATTGGGTAAAGAACATCATAGGCACGTTTGTATTCGCCACGTTCCATCATGTTTTTTGCATCTTCAACATCGACAGCAAATACCGGAGTTGATATAGCGATGCAGATCGTTAAAGCTAAATTCTTTACCATTTTTATTCTCTTCTCTTTGCCTGTATCGGCGCAGTTACCTTGGCCGCCTATAGTTATAGATGACTATCTTACCACTCGTCCTGAAGCTGTCGAGTTAGGCCGAAAACTCTTTGCTGATGAGATACTTAGTGGTAACAAAAATATATCTTGTCAGACCTGCCATCACCCTGATTTTGGAACCGGTGATGGATTGTCGCTAGGGCTAGGTGAAGGTGCTATGGGCATTGGCACCGAGCGAATAGCTAATAGTGGAATTAAGAAACGAGTTCCTCGCCATTCACCGCATCTTTTCAATCTCGGTCACAAGTCTATAACAGCACAGTTTTGGGATGGACGTATCTCAATAGATCCTGACGCACCCTCTGGATTTAACAGTCCAGCAGAGGCTTGGCTGCCACACGGCTTGAAAAGTCTGTCTGCGGTCCAGGCGACCCTCCCGTTGACTGCCCAGTTCGAGATGGCTGGTAATACAGGTGAGAATGAAGTTATTGGCGCTGTGAGGCAGCGTATTGATTATGCTTGGCCTGTAATTGTTGAACGGGTTATTGCAGAAGATAACTACTGGGCTTTGATTAAAGCGGCCTATCCCGAGCTTCAGAATAGACGCGACACCCATATTACACATCTAACGAATGCGATTGGAGACTACATCAACTCTGAGTTTCGTAGTTTCAATGCCCCTATTGATAAGCTCTCCCGTGGAGAATCCGTTGATCTGACCAGTGATCAACGCCAAGGAATGGAGCTTTTTTATGGCAAGGGTCAATGTGGAGAGTGTCACTCAGGACCGCTCTTTAGTGATGGCAAATTCTACTCCCTGGCCATGCCTCCCATGGGGCCTGGTCGAACTCGTCAATGGGATCCATGGGCTCGTGATGTGGGACGTATGGGCGTGACGAATAATGCAGATGACGCATACGCATTTCGTGTGCCTACCCTGCGCAATCTTTCATTTACCTCGCCTTATGGTCATAACGGTGCCTATGCAAGTTTAAAAGGGATGATTCAACATCATAACAACCCAATTCAAGCGCTCGAAAATTATGATCGTAAGCAGGCGGTTTTACCCAATGCTCCGCATATCGAAGTAATTGATTGGATCGGCTTTAACGATAAACGGGAGTTAGAGCGAATTAAACGTTCAGTGGATTTGAAGCCCCTTGGATTGAACGAGAGCGAGATCGAGCAAATCATTGAGTTTCTCAAGTTGCTTGATGAACCAGAATTAATAGATAAATTACAGAAGCGATGAGTGCATTTAAACGAAGGCTGCCAGGTTTTTTGGTCGTCGGTATTGTGGCGTTAGCCGCTGCCTTTTTAGGAGAACATTATGGTACTCCCGTTTTGTTGTTGTCCCTTCTGTTAGGATTGGCGACCAATTTTTTGTATGAAGCACCAGGTGTTTCCTTAGGTGTGGACTTCAGTGCCACAACGCTTTTACGTGCAGGTGTCGCGCTACTTGGGGCTAGAATATCTTTTGATGCTCTACTCCACTTCGGTCCATTTACTCTTTTCCTTCTCGCTCTCATGGTTGTTGCCACAATCATGTTTGGCACTTTTATCGCAAGGTTTTTAGGTCTAGAACGTGATTTAGGAACTCTAACGGGGTGCGGTGTAGGTATCTGCGGAGCGTCGGCGACAGTTGCGATTGCCGCTGTTTCCCCGAAAAATGAAAATTCTGAGCGTGCCGCTGCTGTAACGATTATTGGTATAACCGTAATGAGCGCTATAGCTATGGTTGCTTATCCGCTTTTAGGTCACTGGCTCGGAATGGATGATCGTCAACTGGGATTCTTTCTTGGGTCTTCTATTCACGATGTTGCCCAAGTCGTCGGAGCAGGCTACAGCGTGTCACCTGAGACCGGTGATGATGCAACATTAATCAAGTTAATACGTGTAGCAATGTTAGCCCCAATTGTTTTTGCGCTAGGTACATTTTACAGTCGTAAAGGGGTGACGAAAGGTAAGCCTGGGTTTGCTGTTCCGGGCTTTCTTTGGATATTCATTGTGTTAATGACTGTTAACTCACTTGGTCATATTCCGCCAATGCTGCAGTCAAATATTCAGCTTCTCTCAAGTTCGTTTTTGATAGCTGCAATAGCAGCAATTGGTTTGCGTACTCAACCGTCTAAATTGCGTGGGATAAGTAAACCGTTACTCATACTCATTGCCCTCGAAACTCTGTTTATAGGGTTAGTATCGGCCCTACTGGCGCTTTGGGTCTGAACATAACTGTTTTATGCCATCTATGGCAGCACGGAATACCGTTCGTCCTGAACATAAAAAGGGAGCCTCAGGCTCCCTTGGAAGTGGTTTCAAAACTTCATTCAGATGAGAATTGTTGCTTAGTGTTTTCCACCTTTGCCGCCGTGGCCACCTTCGCCGCGCTCATGACGATCACCTTTGCCTTTGCCTTTGCCTTCATTAGCGTGCATCTGGTCAAACTTCGCTAGCTGCTCTTCTGTCAGTACTGACTTGATCTGAGCGTGCATCTGATCGCGCATGCCGTCGCGGGCATTTTCACGCATGTTCTCGCGTTGCTCCTGAGTTAGGTTCTCCTGCATCGCTTTGCGGTCAGCTATGCGCTGGTCGAATAGGACTTTCAGTTCAGCCTGCTGCTCAGTCGTTAGGCCAAGCTTTTCTGTGAGTCGTTCTACTGCGCCTTCTGGTCCTTTGCCGCCATCAGCGTATGCGATACCAGCGATAGAAGCAGTTGCGATAGTTACAGCAGTCAATGTAGCAAGTAGTGTCTTTTTCATGGGAATCTCTCCTCGTTTCGTTGAGATCATTATTAGCGATGTAAATGCTAAGTTGGGTTAAGAGAGCGTAAAGTTGCGTAAAGTTTTTCGAGTTCAAACCATTAGCCGTTACACTGTTCGTATCGAATGCTTAAGGAGCTCCAATGGCTGCTAATCTGTTACTTGTTGATGATGATGTTGAACTGACTGAGATGCTCGGTGAGTACCTAGAGAATGAGGGCTATTCAATATCCTATGCAGACTCAGGTGAAGCGGCCCTTGCGCGATTTGATGCGGGGGAAGCATATGATCTCTGTGTATTCGACATCATGATGCCAGGCATTTCGGGTTTAGAGTTGCTGCAGCAGATACGCCCTAAGATCTCTACCCCAGTAATTATGCTGACTGGTCGTGGCGATGATATAGACCGCATATTGGGATTGGAGATGGGAGCGGATGACTATATGCCTAAGCCTGCAAACCCGCGAGAGCTTCTAGCACGCATTAAAGCGGTTTTACGTCGCTCTGCAGCGATGGTAGCGCCTAAGCAGGCGGAAGAGTTCTCGATAGCGGGAATTCTACTTAACACACAAACGCGCATTGTAATGGCTAAAGATCAGCCCCTAGCGCTGACCAGTGCAGAGTTCAATGTACTCCACCTGTTGATGGAGAAGGCAGGTACGGTCGTGACTAAGGAGTGGTTGACCGAGCAGGTACTCCATCGCAAATTGACGGCTTACGACCGCTCGATCGATGTCCATGTTAGTCGTGTCAGAGCTAAATTGGATCAAGTTGAAGCGGGATTGGCGGATTTGATTAAGACAGTGCGTGGTGAGGGTTACCAGTTAATCCTGCCGCAGGGGCAGTAATCGATGCGTTGGTATCAGCACCTATTTTGGCGCATCTTCGGTGCGGTTTGGCTGGTCAGTATGTTCGGCATCCTGGTTAGTTTGGTACTGTTTCTAGCCTTTTCCGATCTCTATCAAGAGAATGCGATTACCCAAGAGCGCGCCCAGTCCACAGCTCGTGAGCTAATTAACGACTATGAACACGGTACACCAAGAGAGCGTTTGGGCGGGCACCGTCTGCCTATCTGGATCTATAGCGTTAAAGATAATGACTTTATCTATGGCGAGAAGCGCACCCAAGATCGTGAATTGGCTGAGTTTGATGTTACCGCCTACGATGGTGACCGCTACAAAGTATTCTATCCAAAAACCCGTACGGCCCGACTGGTCGATCGCTTAGTCGGCTTTGTCCTCTCCTTCCAAGTTCTGTGGGTGCTAGCGGTCTCCTTCCTGAGCAGTATGTTGGTTACCTGGATCGTGGTGCGGCCAATCAACATTTTGCGAAGCTTTGTTCGACACCTCTACCTTAAACGAAATCTCTCTACCCGAGCCGAAGGTAAGGTGGTTGAGCGTCGTGATGAGCTGGGTGAGCTGGCGCGTGAGTTTAACTCCATGGCGGACTATGTAGAGCAGACGCTAGATACGCAGCAGCGTCTACTACAAGACGTTTCACATGAACTGCGAGCACCGTTAGCGCGCCTGCAAGCGGCAGCTGGGCTCGCAGAACAGCGCTGGGGTGTCGATGATAAGTCACTTCAGCGAATCCTGCGTGAGTGTGGCAACCTGGATGCGCTCATTTCTGAAATTCTCTCTCTCGCTAGAGAGGCGCAGGAGATGGCTGATTCTCCTCAAGAGTCGGTCACTGAACTGCTGGAACAGAGTATAGAAGAGGCCCAGATATTGGGTCCGAATCATTCGTTCTCACTGGTTACTTCAGAGTTGCGAGCTGATGCGAATATCTCGAGAGAGCCGCTGCAGAGAATCCTCTCCAATCTTCTTAATAATGCGATCAATCACACATCCGAGGGGACGGCTGTCACAGTGTCGGCTTCATCCTCTGCACACACGCTCAAGCTGGTTGTATCTGATACAGGTGATGGTGTCGCACCTGAACTATTGGCATCTTTGGCCGAACCATTCCGACGGGGTAAAAGTTCTAAAGGGTATGGTTTAGGGCTAAGTATCGTAGCGCGTGCTGCGGAGCGTGTCGGCGGATCGGTGATATTTACTTCGCCAGAAGGCACTGGCCTTAGGGTAGAAATAAAACTGCCGCTCGCTACTAAGTAGGGAACGGCAGTTTAGTCTGTTCGGTTTACAGTGCGTCTGAGCCTGTTTCGCCTGTACGAATACGTACAACCTGCTCAAGCGGAGTAACGAAGATCTTACCGTCACCGATCTTGCCGGTGTTAGCAGTAGAGCTGATCGCTTCAATTACTTTTTCAAGCATCTCGTCGTCGATAGCGACTTCAATTTTTACCTTAGGAAGGAAGTCCACTACGTACTCAGCACCACGGTACAACTCGGTGTGACCTTTCTGACGACCAAAACCTTTAACTTCGGTAACGGTTACGCCCTGAATGCCGATGTCTGAAAGTGCTTCACGCACGTCATCCAGTTTAAACGGCTTAATTACAGCTGAGACCAGTTTCATCTGTTTCTCCTATAGTTGGGTGAGACTAGCCTTGCGGGTAGTTTGTCTCAATACTTTGTCTGCTATGCATTATGTACTCTGTTCTCAAAAGGCTCAAGGAGTCCTAGGTCGTAAAACGAAAAAAGCCCCTACCTTGGAGGTAGGGGTGGAGAATGGGCCCATCCCTGAGCCCGTGGTTTCAACAACCTAAATATTGAGAATGAGCATTTACTTACGTGAGGTTACGAACTCTGGGTACGCTTCCATACCACATTCAGAGATATCGACACCTTCGTACTCTTCCTCTTCGCTTACGCGTACACCCATCACTGCTTTGATGATGCCCCATACGATCAAGCTACATACAAACACCCAACCAAAGATAGTTGCCGCGCCGATAAGCTGACCAGAGAAGCTAGCACCGTCGTTAGTTACTGGTACAAGCATTAGACCTAGGAAGCCAACAACACCGTGTACAGAGATAGCACCGACAGGATCGTCAATTTTCATCTTATCCAGCGTTAGGATAGAGAAGACAACCAGAAGACCACCTAGTGCACCGAAGATGTGTGCTTCAAGCGCAGTTGGAGTTGAAGGTTCAGCAGTGATTGCTACAAGACCTGCAAGCGCACCGTTAAGTGCCATTGTAAGGTCTGCTTTACCGAACAGGATCCGAGCTAGGACTAGTGCTGCAACTGCACCACCCGCTGCTGCTGCGTTAGTGTTCATGAACACCACGGCTACAGAGTTAGCGTTTGATACATCAGAAGTTGCTAGTACTGAACCGCCGTTGAAGCCGAACCAACCCAACCATAGGATGAATGTACCTAGAGTTGCCATTGGTAGGTTAGCACCAGGGATCGCGTTGATTTCGCCGTTCTTACCGTATTTGCCTTTACGAGCACCTAGCAGAAGAACACCAGCAAGCGCAGCAGCTGCACCAGCCATGTGTACGATGCCAGAACCTGCAAAGTCAGAGAAACCTAGGTCGCCCAGTGTGTACATGCCGAATACTGCGTTGCCGCCCCAAGTCCAAGAACCTTCCATTGGGTAGATGAAACCAGTCATTACCACAGCAAAAACTAGGAAAGACCAAAGCTTCATGCGCTCTGCAACAGCACCAGATACGATAGACATTGCAGTTGCAACGAATACTACCTGGAAGAAGAAGTCAGCAGATGGTGCGTAAGTAGCAGGCTCTTCTGCGCCAGTGAAACCATCGCCAGTGATACCGCTTAGGAAGTATTCACCGCCGTACATGATCGCGTAACCACTTACGAAGTACATGATACAAGCGATAGCGTATAGCGCGATGTTCTTAGTTAGAATTTCAGTGGTGTTCTTTGAACGAACAAGACCCGCTTCCAGCATTGCAAAGCCGCCGGCCATCCACATAACCAATGCACCACATACTAGGAAGTAGAAAGTATCTAGTGCGTACTTCAGCTGAGTAACATCTCCAGCTGTTGTATTGAGTAGTTCTTCCATAACTATGCCCTCCAAACAGGCTCAGTAATCAAAAATTAAAGTGCGTCGTTACCGGTTTCGCCGGTACGAATTCGAACAACCTGTTCAAGGGATGAGACAAAAATTTTGCCGTCGCCGATCTTGCCAGTTTGTGCTGCATTAGTGATTGCCTCGATAACTTGATCAACGATCTCGTCAGCGACAGCTGCGTCTAGTCGAACTTTAGGTAGGAAATCGACCACGTACTCTGCACCGCGGTAGAGTTCAGTGTGACCTTTCTGGCGACCGAAGCCTTTAACTTCTGTGACTGTGATGCCCTGTACACCGATCTCAGATAGCGCTTCGCGCACGTCGTCAAGCTTGAAAGGCTTAATTACGGCTGACACTAGTTTCATCAGTATTTCTCCTTGATAACCCTGATATTTTCGGGGAGCTAAAATTTGTTCCCGTTGAATCTCTACTAGCGATTAACGTGCCAACTTTTTACATTTATATATAAATCAATAGCTTATGTTATTATTTGTGCTTAGGGTGAATTGGGAAATCCATAACTTGGTGCGTAAACCAAGCACCAAAATGGTGCGCGCACTAATTTGGTGCGGTCGCTTGGTGCTTTTTTCTGGGGCATCTCTACAGCTTCAGAAAGGGGCTCTGGTATAGTGTCTAAAATTGTTGGAGTAGAGAGATGATTGATCCAAAAGTATTCGAATCCATTAGCCAAACAATGACACAGTTGATGCAAGGTAAGGCGGAACTGCCGGGCCAGGATATGGTGCAGCAGCAGATTAAAACTATGCTTCAGACAAGTTTTGCTAAACTGGATCTTGTAACACGTGAAGAGTTTGATGCTCAGTCAGCTGTACTGCAGCGAACTCGTGAAAAATTAGAGCAGTTAGAAGCCAAGGTGGCGGAGCTAGAATCGGCTAAATAACCGAACATAAGCCTAACTGCATAGACACAAGGATGGTGTCATGTCATTGGCTACACTTTATAGCCGGGCGCAGCTCGGTATTGATGCACCTCTCGTTCGAGTAGAGGTGCACCTCTCAGGAGGACTCCCCTCTTTTGCCATCGTCGGTATGGCTGAAACTGCTGTTCGTGAAAGTCGCGAACGTGTTCGCAGCGCACTTTTAAACGCAGGCTTTGACTACCCGCATCGACGCATAACCGTCAATCTATCACCCGCCGACCTACCTAAAGAGGGAGGGCGCTACGATCTCGCGATCGCATTAGGCATCTTGATCGCATCAAACCAACTCAGTACCACTCATTTGGATGAAGCAGAGCTGTTTGCAGAGCTTGGGTTGGATGGCAAGCTTCACCCGGTAAAAGGGCTATTTCCTGCTGCTTTTGCCTGCGAAAAACTTGGCCGACGGATAGTTATTTCACCTTTAAATGCTCAGGAAGCTGAGCTTGCGGGTGCAACTCGAGTGGTAGCAGCCAATACCCTCTATGAGATGTGTGAGTTGTTGAGTCAGCCAAAGCTTTTAGAGACCGAACCTCAAAAACGACAAACAAGTAGACAGCGCTTCTCTGTAGATTTGCGTGATGTGCGGGGCCAACCCTTGGCAAGAAGAGCCTTGGAAGTGGCAGCGGCGGGAATGCACAATCTACTATTTTCCGGGCCGCCTGGAAGCGGAAAAGTCTTCTCGCATCCTGTCTGCCAACGATTTTACCTCCGCTTGAGCTTACCGCCTGTGTTGAGGCAGCCAGTATCCACTCTGTTGCTGGGCTGGAGATCGAGCGTATTTTTGCAGGGGTGCGTCCCTTTCGTTCACCTCATCACAGTGCATCTTCGACAGCAATGGTGGGGGGCGGTTCTTCACCCAGACCCGGCGAGATCTCGCTAGCACATCAAGGTGTGCTCTTTTTAGATGAGCTGCCTGAGTTTCCGCGATCTGTTCTTGAGGTGCTGCGTGAGCCACTTGAGACAGGTGAGATACTAATCTCAAGAGTGGCAGGTACCGTTCGCTATCCTGCTCGTTTTGCCCTTATTGCAGCTATGAATCCCTGTCCTTGTGGCTATTACGAGGACGGCACAGAGCGATGTCACTGTTCGCAGTCTGCTATTGATAGATATCAGGGACGTGTCTCTGGGCCGCTTTTGGATCGATTTGATATGCGACTGGGTCTTTCAGCCGTTCCCACAGGGGATCTCTTGCTGGGCGATTCAAATGAAGAGTCGAGCGCGACAGTTCGAGCGCGTGTAGCGGCAGCACAGCAGCGACAACTGCAGAGGCAGGGGAAATTGAACTCAGCTTTATCTGCAGGTGAACTTCAGCAATTTCTGAAAGAAAATTCACACCTGACACAACCCTTCATGACAATGGCAGAGCGCCTGCAGCTTTCGGCTCGTGCCTGTCATAGGGCCTTGCGAGTTGCGATTACATTGGCCGATTTAATCGGTGCTGAGCAAGTTGAGGTGTCGCATCTGATGGAGGCGTTGAGTTATCGTCGCTAAGTGATCTTGGGCTGTTGGGTAACACAGTGTAAACTGTGCGCCCATTCCAATTTACAGTCCAAGGTCGATGTCTCGTCTTAATCCCCGTCAACAAGAAGCAGTTGAGTATATTAGCGGTCCGCTGCTGGTTCTTGCGGGTGCAGGTTCAGGCAAAACGAGTGTAATTACTCGTAAAATCGCCTACTTGATTGAGACCTGTGGTATCGAAGCGCGTCACATCGCAGCGGTCACCTTTACTAATAAAGCATCGCGCGAAATGAAGGAGCGTGTAAATACGCTTGTGAGTGGTAAAGCAGCGCGTGGATTGATCGTCTCCACGTTTCACAACCTCGGTCTCACCATACTTCGCCGTGAACATAAAACCCTTGGAATGAAGCCAGGCTTCTCGCTATTCGATGATCAGGATTCTCGTATTCTGCTGCGCGATCTTCTGCTCGATCAGAAAGAGGATAGCGATAAGATCAATGTGGTACAGAGTCAGATCTCGAATTGGAAAAACGAGATGATGACGCCGCAGCAGGCGATTGCAGCATCGACTGAGCCCTTAGATATCTTATGTGCCCGCGCTTATGAAGCCTATGAGCGCCACTTGCGGGCATACAATGCAGTCGATTTTGATGACCTGATTTTAGTGCCTGTGCGTCTCTTTGATCAGCATCCTGAAGTATTACAACGTTGGCAAAATCGCATTCGTTATCTGTTGGTGGATGAGTATCAAGATACTAACTTGTCGCAGTACCGTTTGGTGCGTCAGCTGGTTGGACACCGTACCGGTTTAACGGTCGTGGGTGATGATGATCAATCTATCTATGCTTGGCGTGGCGCGCGGCCTGAAAACCTGGTCCAGCTTGCAAAAGATTTTCCGAGTTTAAAACTAGTCAAACTTGAGCAGAACTACCGCTCAACGAGTCGTATTCTTAAAGCGGCCAACACTCTCATTGCCAATAATCCGCACGTTTTTGAAAAGACGCTCTGGAGCGAGATGGGTATGGGCGATCCAATACGCTTAATACACCTGCCGAATGAAGAGGCAGAGTGTGAGCGCATTGCGACAGAAATACTCGAGCGACATTTGCGAGAGCGAGCTCCGTTTAAAGATTTCGCTGTTCTCTATCGAGGTAACTTCCAAGCGCGTCTGCTTGAGATCAAGATGCAGAACTTCAAAGTGCCCTACAAATTGAGTGGCGGGACCAGCTTCTTTGCTCGCGCAGAGATCAAAGATTTGATGAGCTATTTCAAAGTGCTTATCAACCGTGATGATGACAACGCTTTCCTGCGTATCATCAACGTGCCACGTCGCGAGATTGGTCCTGCAACTCTGCAAGCACTTGGGGAATATGCGACAGAACGCCACATAAGCCTCTTTGCAGCGATTGACGAGTTGGGGGTAGAGCATCACCTCAAATCGGCCGCACTGAATCGCTTGCGTGAATTCAGCGCCATGATTGAGCACCTGCACGCTATGTGTTTAGGGAGCGATCCTATCTCTGCAGTGCGTGACCTGATTACCGAGATCGGCTACGAAGATTGGATTAAAGCGAACGCTTCTAGTGATGTGATTGCCGAGAAGCGCATACAAAACGTCTGGTTCCTTGTTGATTCGCTGCGCGCTTCACTTGAGCGTATTCAGGAAGATGATCCCGATGCCGGCATCGAGGATGCGATAAGCCGTTTGGTTCTGCTCGACCTTCTTGAGCGTCAAGAGGAGGAGGATGACTCCGATCGTGTGCAGTTGATGACCCTGCACGCCTCGAAAGGGTTGGAGTTTCCACACGTCTACCTAATGGGAATGGAAGAGGAGTTGCTGCCGCATAGAAACAGCATCGAATCTGACACCATCGAAGAGGAGCGTCGTCTTGCCTATGTGGGTATTACCCGAGCACAGCGCACCCTAGCGATGACCTTGGCAAAGAAACGGCGTCAATTTGGTGAGTGGCAGAGCTGTGAACCAAGCCGTTTCCTAGATGAGCTGCCTGAAGAGGATATCGAGCGTGAAGGGCAGGGCGAGATGGATCCGGAGCGTAATAAGGCGCGTGGCAAACAGACCTTGGCAGGTCTTAAGAATCTTCTCGACGATTTTTAATTAGTTTGAATTCGACACTAACAAAAACAGCGCCCTTAGGCGCTGTTATTCGTTTGGATCTTTATAGTGAGATCATGTGCTCGATTGCTGCTTTGATCTCATCATCAGAACAGTCAGCACAGGTACCACGTGGTGGCATTGCATTGATACCGTTGATCGCATTTTTGAGTAGGGTGTCGATACCCTTGTCAGCGCGAGCGGCCCAGTCACCAGAGCCATTTTTAGGTGCACCAAGTACGCCAGTGCCATGACATGCGTTACAAGCAGCCGCGACAACGTCTGCACCTGAACGAGTACCGCCGCTGCTTGCAGCTGATGCAGTACCACAACTAGCGTCGCCCTGAAGACATACTTTGCCAACTGGTGCGATGCGCGCTGCAATCGCTTCGTCAGAAGTTGCTGCCTGAGCTGTTAGAGAAACTGCTACAGTGAAACCCACTGTTACAAGTGCTGATGCCGCTTTTGAAATTAGTGCTTTCACGGGCCTGACCTCATTCAATTAAGATTCGTCAAATTGCGCATTTGGAGCTTTTGGCTACTGCGCAACGCTTCTAAAAACTGCGCGCATTATAACGACTATTTAAGATATGCGAAATAACGCTTATTACGGATCTTATTATTCTTAGGTTTAAGCTGACATGACAATTGTGACTGGGTAATATTTCAAATTACGAAATATTTACTAAAAAGTGCACTATTTTGAAGAAACTTCTCTCCCTTAACCTGCTACTTTTTGTGCTGATGGCGCTAGCTTGGTTGCTTCAAATTAATCTGGTCTATCCCTTTGAACAGCTCATCTTCAACCCAGAGCTAGTAAAAGTTGCGAGTGTGATCTTTATTCCAGCAGGGTTTAAGGTGCTTTTTGGTACTATCCTTGGATTGCGATCTCTACCGGCTGTTTTCTTAGCGACTCTATTTGGCATGTGGTTGCACACCGAAGCCCTAGGATTTAGTGCGCAGTTCGCGTTTGTATCAACGATTGCCCTCTACATTCCCGTGTTGCTTGTGAACTTTTTAGACAAAGATAGTGGTGAACTGGCTGACGAGTGGGCGAAGCGGGCACCGCTGACACTCTTTAGAAAAACGGTTGTTATTGCTGTTCTTGCATCACTTTTAAATAGTTTCTTCTCAGTCTTAGTTCACGGATCAGCTTCTCATCCAGATGCTTGGATGCACTTTTTGATTGGCGATGTGGTTGGCACGATCGTCGTCGTGGCCATTATTGTTGGGGTGAGAGCTAAGCTATATCGTCTGCTGATGACTTTAGTTGCTAAAGAGCGTTTAAAAGATAGATAAAGAAACGGCAGCTGGAAAAAGAAACGGCGACCTAGGGGTCGCCGCTCAACGAACAGGTGCTTAATCCGTCGTCTTAAGGTTTAACAGTGGTTAGACCAAGGTTTTCCCAATTCTGCATACCACCGCGGTACCACTTGATCTTGTCAGCTGGGTAGCCGAAATCAAGCAGTGATTTGATGTTTGTTGGCGACTGGCCACACCACATACCGTTACAGTACATAACCAGTGTTTTCGCGTTACCAAACTTCCAAAGTCCGTCAAATTCAGTTGCACCGAACTGTTCTGTGAAGATCTCACTGATAGAGATTGGATCCGCGCCCTTACCGGTGTTTAGTTTGGTCCATGGTAGGTTAACAGCGCCTGGAATCATGCCGCGAGCAGCCCAGTCAGGAGTACGCGAGTCGATAACCAGAATTGAATCGTCACCTTTCGACATCGCATCCAAGTAGCCAAGCATCTCAACTTCACCGATGGTCTCAACACCTGGTGCTAGAGACATAGGCTGGATACAGAATGGCGGACATGGGCGAGATGTTAACGCAAAGCTTGGGTTAACCTGGTTTTGGTTATCAGCATTACGTGAAATTTCTACTTTCTGGCCGTTGTGCATCACTTCGATGCTCATTAGGCTGCCAGTAATTCCTACTGGTTTGTCTTCTGCTGCAGCGAAAGTTGCTACACCAGTTGCAAGTGCGCCGACTAGGCCGGCTACGATTGCTTTACGCATCATATTGTTCCCTCGTTTATTGTTATTCTGAGTCTGTTAACTTTAAGGTTAATCACACTCAGGCTCTGGATCGCCTTCAGGTACACAAAGTGAACCATCATCACAGTACATCGACTTAGTGCCCTCTTCAGCAGCGTAGACCGATGTTGTCACGCTTCCAAGAGCAAGCATCAACACTGTGAGAAGAGCGGAAATCTGTTTTAGTGTCATTTTTCGTCCCTCCTAAAAAGTAACAATAGATTGATAAATATCAATTCGCAAATTTTAGTCAGAATATACCTAGATTAATTTTTTATAACTCATTGATTAATATTTAATTTAGTTATTTTCGACTTTAGACGTACAAGGGAACTTCGATAGCATCATGGTTGTAATCGCCTCTACACCAGAATTAGGAATCTCTTCAGAGGCCCAATAATCGAGAAATGCACTCTGCATAACTCTATCGGCATCAGGCTGCAGAGGGATCTCAAAACATAGGGTTGGATCTTCGTTATGTTTGAGCGCATCAGTCACACCCAGAAGATAGCCCTGTACTATCCACGACTCCTGCGAGAGTGCATCAAACACCTCTTGGCCAGAGATAAAGGTGTAATTCGTTTTCTCAGCGCTCGCGGATGGAGTGACGAATATAGAGAGTGTAGCCAGGATGGGGAGTATAGAGCGCAGGGATGTTGTGAATCTCATGTGGCTACCTCAAAACGTATCTTTGTCTATTAGGTTGTTGGTTGGGCAGATCGATCGGTACAATGGTGCCCTACTTAACTAGGATTACTCTAAGCCATGTTTAGCGGTTCAGCAAAGCGACTCAATAAATTCATCAGCGAGAGCGGTATATGTTCTCGACGAGAAGCAGACCGTTTTATCGAGCAGGGTAATGTCTACATCAATGGTAAACGCGCGCAAATAGGCGATCAGGTTCACCCAGGTGACAATGTCAAAGTGAATGGCCAGTTAATCGATCCGCCTGAGCCAGATGATTTCGTCTTTATAGCAGTCAACAAGCCGGTGGGTATCGAATCTACAACCGAAAGCTCACGTCCCAATAACATCGTAGATTTTGTAAACCACGGCGTTCGTATTTTCCCAATTGGTCGTTTAGATAAAGACTCTCAGGGTCTGATCTTCATGACCAATAACGGTGACCTGGTAAATAAGGTCCTCCGCGCTGGTAACAATCACGAGAAAGAGTACCTCGTAACTGTTAACAAGCCGATCACCCAGACCTTTATCGATGGCATGAGTGGCGGCGTGCCTATTTTGGGAACCATGACCAAAAAGTGCCCGGTTAAAAGGGTTGATGCGCGTGTCTTTAATATTACCCTCGTGCAGGGATTGAATCGCCAAATCCGTCGTATGTGTGAACACTTCGGCTACGAAGTCGTTAAATTAGAACGTACCCGTATTATGAATGTGGATCTGAAAGGGTTGGCGATAGGGGATTGGCGCGATTTAACAGATAAAGAGCTGACGACTCTCCTAAAATCGGTAGAGCACTCCTCATCCGAAGCAAAACCCGGTACCCGATCTAGTGGACCTAAAAAAACAAACAAAAGCTTGCCGAGAAATAGTAGCCAGAACAAAGGTGAGAGTAGTCGCAAGCGAACCTCTTCAGCAGATGGCAGGAAACCAGCTGCTAAGGGCCCGAAACTCAACGCAGCAGGTAAACCTATCGTCAGAAAGCCAACCACCAAACACCCAGATCGCGGTGCCAGACGCGGCGCTGCAGCAGGACAGGGCGGTAAACCTGCAAAGAGTGCGGGTGGGCGTGGTAAGAGAAGGTGAGGCTTAGCTTCGCCTAGAAGGAATTACTCGGGCTATCCATGCCCTCGGCCTTTCAGGCCCAGCCTAAAGGCTGTTAAAAATCGTTCCAGACGATTTTTTCGAACCCCCTTCGTTGGTTCACATCTAACAGGCAAAAACCAAAAGGCCCCGCAAAGAATGCGGGGCCTTTTGGTTTATATGGCGCGCCCGGAGGGATTCGAACCCCCGACCAACAGGATCGGAACCTGCTACTCTATCCAGCTGAGCTACGGGCGCTTAAACTTTATTGAACCCCTGACCAACAGGGGCGGGTTCTGCTACTTTATCCAGCCGGCCGGCGTTCCGGTGAGCTATAGGCGCAAAACTTTGACTACTTGAGCTTTCCACAGAGGGATTACTCGGGCAGTCCTGCCCTCGGTCCTTCGGACCCGCACTAAAGTGCGTTCAAAATTGTTCAAGACAATTTTGTTGAACCCCCGACCAACAGGGGCGGGGTCTGCTGCTTTATCCAGCCGGCCGGCGTTCCGGTGAGCTACGGGCGCTTAAACTTTATTGAAACCCCGACTATCAGGGTCGGGTTCTGTTACTTTATCCGGCCGGTCGACGCTTCGATGAGCTTCGGGCGCATGATCTTTGATGGGCAGGCATCTTACCTGCTCATAGTGTAACGGATCAATTATTGATTGACTTGATCTTCCACTCAACTTCACTGCCTGCCATAAACGGAATGATTGGACGGCCGTTTGGTAGGGTGATGCTCTCTGGGAGTGTCCAGCTCTCTTTGATTAGGGTGACGCTGCCTTTGTTTCGCGGTATTCCGTAGAAGTCTGCACCATGGAAGCTTGCGAAACCTTCGAGTTTATCTAGCGCGCCTAGATCATCAAAAATCTGCGTGTAGAGTTCGAGTGCGGCCCATGCGCTGTAGCAACCTGCACAACCACAGGCGTTCTCTTTTTTAGACTGCTCATGCGGAGCTGAGTCTGTGCCAAGGAAGAACTTGTTAGATCCCGTCGCTACCACCTCTCGCAGTGCCTGTTGATGTGTATTGCGTTTCAATACAGGCAGACAGAAGTTGTGCGGGCGAACACCGCCAACTAATAGATCGTTACGGTTTAGAAGTAGATGCTGCGGTGTAATGGTTGCCGCAATATTGGCGCCAGCTGACAGAACAAAGTCTGCCGCATCTTTCGTGGTGATGTGTTCAAACACCAATTTTAAATTTGGGTAGCGCTGGGTAATAGGGCCAAGGCGCTGATCGATAAACTCTTTCTCACGATCAAAAATGTCGATATGAGCGTCGGTCACTTCACCATGCACAAGTAGCAGCATATTGTTTGCTTCTAGCGCCTCTAAAACAGGGCCCAGTGCATCAATATTTGTCACTGCTGCATCAGAGTTTGTCGTAGCGCCAGCTGGATATAGCTTAACAGCTTTGATTCCAGCCTTAGCTGCCTCTGCAATATCTGCAGCCGTGGTTCGGTCAGTTAGGTATAGCGTCATGAGTGGTTCAAAGTTTGAGCCAGCAGGTCGTGCCGCGAGAATACGCTCTTTGTAGCGTTGCGCTTCAGCCGCATTGCGAACAGGAGGAACGGTATTGGGCATCACAATTGCACGGCCAAAACAGCGGGCTGTTGCTGGTACCGTTTCACCCAACATGTCGTCATCACGGAAGTGGAGGTGAAGATCATCTGGAAGAGTGATTGTGATTTCGTTCATGGTCTACCTTGAAGCTTTGTTTTGAAGTGCGCTTATTCTACACCTTTTCCATGCTGGTATAGATCTCTACATAGAAATTAAAACAGTTGATTATTTAATTAGTGGTAGCTAATATAAGCACAAGTTATGGCGCTATAGCGCAAAGTTTAATTCTTGTTGAGGACTCTTCGATGTCTGTAGAACGTATGGTTTTCGCCTTTGCTGGCTTTATGATTCTTCTAAGTCTTGCACTAGGTGTGGCTGCAAGCCCTATCTTCGTAAGTGAATACTGGTTGTGGTTTACCGCTTTTGTTGGCGCTAACCTTTTCCAGACTGCATTTACAGGCTTCTGCCCATTGGCAATTATCCTTAAAAAGCTTGGCGGTAAAGCTGGTACTGCTTTTTAACAAACAGTTTGTTCCTCGAAGTGGCTAAGCATCTGTCCCTTGTTTGTCACTTCTTCAGCCGCTCACTGAGCGGCTTTTTTATTTGTCAGGTCTCCCTTTTGTGGGCGATCGCTTAGTCCAGCAATCAATGACCCTCCGACAATTGCCACGCAGGCTAACGCGAGCGTCCAGGTGGGTGCTGCCAGCCCAAATAGCACCAGCAGAAGTACAGATATCATAGGTGCTGAGTAGGCTAATACCCCTAAGAGTTGGATATTGCCGTGCTTTACACCGTAATCCCAAGTGAAGAAAGCGATTCCGACTGGACCCAAACCTAGCCCGATAACTCCGACCCATTGAGTGATATTTGCAGGCCAAACTGTGCTTTCCCAGGCTAGATGACAGATCAGCGCTAGTAGTGCAGTCCCTCCACAGAACCAGCCAGCAGCATCGGTTGGAACTTTTGCAACTAGACGGCTTGCAACGGAAAAGCTAGACCAAATAAAAGCGCAGGCTAGGGCTAATAGGTAACCCGCTAAGTAGTTATCAGAGAAGGCTTCATTACCGGTTCCAATCAAAAGATAACAGCCAAAGAGTGCTGCAATAGCACCCAATAGATGGGCCGCTTTTAACTTATGACCTGGAAGAAGATTTGAAAATATAACGATGAGCAGTGGCCATAGGTAAGCGAGCAGACTTACTTGAACGGCTGGCGCTTTTGCCATCGCGAGGAAGTAGCAGAAGTGATAACCAAAATAGCCAACAATCCCTAGACTCCATACCCGTTTAGGTTGTTTTAAAAATTTGATGCCCCAGTGTCCCTCAGTTCGCCATTTAGTTAGCATCAGCAGGAAGGCGATAAGGAAGGTCATTGCCATTAATTGAAAGGGCGGAATATTGGCATCAGTGAGGCGCGTTAGCAGAGCAAGGGTTCCCCACAGAGCAATAGCGGAGAAGCCTATAATTGTTGCGCGTATATTGGTTTGTGACATCAGAGGGCTCTTATAAGCTGTTCTAACGCATCGTTAACGGTCACAGATGCATCCAAAGTTATCAGTGTTGTTGTCTGTTCGAGTTCTTCGAGCAGATGGGGTACAAGTTCAGGGCCAGAGTTTTTAATCTGGATAACCAAGGATACCTGGTGTTTTTTGACAAGTGCTAATAGTTCGCTTGGGTAGTGTAAGGGAGCGCCAAGCATTTTCGTTTTGTGGTTCCAGGGCTCGTCATCAATAAAACAGCTCAACTCCCAGCCTTGTGACTGTAGCCAATCACCTATCTGATGCTGCAGATAGTCGATACCAATAATAATCGCGCTTGGATGCGGTGACTTTCGCTTAGGAAAAAAGTGCTTAAGAATTTTTAGCATCGAGTAGTTCAGTGTGGTCTAAAAACGATCCTTTGATTCTATCTTAGGTTTCGAATCAGCAGCGATCATTTTAAGTCAGGATGCTGAATTATTTCAGCTCAACCCCGATAACTGAAACTCTATTACGGCCACTCTCTTTAGATTGATAGAGTGCATCATCAGCAAGGCCAACGAGACGATCCACATTGTCGATATCACAATCGGGTTCAAAGCTTGCTAGGCCAATACTCAATGTGACATGTCCCTCAGGGGAATCTTTGTGTTCTATATTATGAGCCTCAATGCGCTCTCGAAGCTCTTCTGCAAGTTGTTTGGCTTCATTTAAATGGGTATCCATGAGAACGACAACGAACTCCTCTCCGCCATAGCGCGCAACAAAATCAGTAGAGCGTGAGAAGACCCCTTTCATCGCCCTTGCGATCTCTTGTAGACAACTATCACCCTGCTGATGCCCGTAGAGATCGTTATATTTTTTGAAGTAGTCTATATCGGTCATGATGACCGTCAAAGGTAGCTTGCTTCTGCGAGCCATGGCCCAGTTTTTAGCTAGGGTAGTATCAAGATGGCGGCGGTTAAATAAGCCTGTTAAACCATCGGTAATGGAGAGTTCGGCAAGACGCTTGTTAGCCTGCTCAAGCTCTGCAGTGCGCGCTTCAACCTTATCTTCTAGCTCTGCACTAAGCTCTTGGTACTTATCAAGCAGCTCTTGAGTGTGAACATTGGTACGGCGGAATGCTTCTGCGGACCTGGCCAGCGCAGCGACCTCATCTTTAGTTCTGTATTCGACCACGGTTAAATCACGCTCGCCTTTAGCAAGACGTTCGAAAATATGACGAAGGTATGCGATAGGGTGCACGATGCTTCGCCCAACTGTATATGAGATAACAATTGTTGCGCCTAAAAAAAGCATCCCTAATATCAGGAGTTTTAAATTGAGCGCTTCAATGGTGTCTAAGGAGCTGGCTTGGCTCTGGTTCACACTCTGTTGCATCTGTTGCGCCAGTTGGTCGGATAAAAAGCGCATCTCATAGCTGTCGGCAGCGAGTACCACATTGACAAGAAAGAGGTAGCCACGGACGCGTTGTACGGCCTCATTGAAGGCCTTTTCTCCCTCAATCATGGAGCTGTTGATAGCATTTAACTGCTTGATTTGGGGCTCGTAGGACTCCAGTACAATCAGAGAATTTAGGCTCTCATACGTTGTATTAAAAAGCTCATCAACCTTCGCAGCGTAGCGGTAGTCGAGGGTATCGAAGTACTTCGACATATTCTTCTCTACCATTAAAAGCTCACGCCAGATGCTGTTGCTAGTCGCTAGAGACCATGCGGTAATCGTCTGAGTCTGGTAGCCAGATACAAGGTCGCCCCAGGTATTTGTGATTGATGGAAGAGTCTCTTCAACAACCAATGAGCGCTTGAAACGCTGGTTCTGAACCTGGTCGAAGGTGTTTCTAAAGCTAGTGAGATGGCGCTTCACTCGAGCTAAGTTCGTCTTGTCTTGCAGTAGTGAGCTACTCTCGAGGATGTCTATATTTTTAAGGGCTGTTTGATAGTGTTGGCGAACCTGTTCTGCTGCAGCGATCTGTCCAGTCTCAACGAAAAACTCTGCTGAGGCCTGCATTGCTGTAGCAACCTTACCCAGAGCAATACCCGCCTCAAGACTCTCACTAAATGCGGATATCTGAGTGAACTCACGCTTGAGCTGCTCTAAACCGATAAAACTAATGATCACCAGCGCAAGCGTGATGGAGCCTACAGCGGTAAATCCACTGTATATGCGGGTGGTTAAGGGGACGCGTTGCTTAGGCATGGTTAGTTCCTAGGTGAGTACAAACTCTTTCCATTTGCCTAAGGTGTAGTCGTAACTATCCATGACGCTGTTCCATACCGCGACATTCTCAAAACGCCTCTGATATGAGCCACCTGTTCGTACATCACCCACCGCAACCGATACACGACCATCCGTGCCATGCAGAGCCATCTCTGCTGGCATACCTGCGTACCAATAGTTCCACTCCTGTTCTGTCATAAACTCTTTAGATCGACGAGGGTTTGAGATGTAGTAACCCTGTCGTGCGATAAATGCGCCTGGCCAACCTGAGAGCCACCAGTTCATAAACTGGTAGGCAGCATCTTCTCGTTCGGAGGTGATTGCTGATGACATGCACATCACCCCATGCCAAGCGCGATAACCCTCTTTAGGTGCGGCGTAGGTGCAGGGCACCCCTCTGCCGTTTAGGGCGGAGGCTCCGGGCGAGAACATACTCTCAATGATTACTTCGCCCCGCTCCATGAGTTCAATAGAGTGGGGGACTGAGGACCAGACACCCCGAAAATGGCCCCGTTTTTTGTAGTCGATGGCGATTTCGAAAAGAAGGTCTATCTCCGCAATCGACATGTTGCCGATGTCGCGGAAGTTGATCAGCCCCTGCGCCTGTGCAGCCAAAGCAAGATCAAAAATTCCAATAGTCGGTTCGTTAACAACTGCAACCTTTCCGGCGTAGTTATTATCTAGCAGCCAGCCCCAGCTCTCTGTTTCATAGGGTATGCCACGCGGTATGAATCTGTTGTCATAGCCAAAGGAGTCGGTGTTGTGTACATAGGGTAGGAAACTGATCTCTTTGCTCGCTGTGTTAGAGAGCGAACCATCGGGCTGTGCATAGAGTAGGGTGTGGGGTGCATCACCCTTACCAATTTTGGCTCTAGAGGTGATACGTCCGGTTTTGGCGAGATTGTTAATCTCATCCCAGTAGGTGAGGCGGTCAACCTTGATCGGCTTGATAGAGCCCGCCTGCCAGAGAATCTTGATGCTGTTAGACCACTGCTCATAGAGATCGAAACTTTCGGGATTGGTTGATGCACGGAGAATAACTTCGGCACTACCGCCAGGGTAGAACTCGATGTTGATGCCAAGCTCCTCTTCGGCACGTTTGCGAATAGGCTCTTGCAGGGTAACGTGGGTACCGACTACGCGAATAGTCGGTTTGCGGTTTGATGCACTGAGAATAGATGGAAAACCACCCAGCGTTGCCGCAGTCGGGATTAGAGCAGCGGTCTTTAAAAAGCGACGCCTATCCATCAAACCTACCCTTGTTTGCCAGAAGTTCATAAGACTATGAGTTAGTAATAGACCCTTATCAAAGAAAAAGCCAATTTATTGGGGGTAAAATATTTGCCTGTTTGGTGAGATTTAATCATCTATAAACCGTGTAAAATTTATACGTATGCACTCAGTTTTGGGCTATTGTGCGCGCATTAAATTCAGGAGTTCTTATGGACAAAATTATTGTTGGATCAGAAGAGTGGTGCGGCTTGCCATTGCTGGGTTTGCCGGCTGTTAAAGCGCGTGTCGATTCTGGTGCCAAAACCTCATCCCTGCATGCCATCAACATTCGTCCATTTAAGCGTAATCGTGAGGCTTGGGTCTCATTTGAAGTGCACCCACTTCAGAAGAACGATGATGTAGTGATCCGTTGTGAAGCGCCTGTGGTGGACCGTCGTACGGTTAAATCTTCAAGTGGTCAGGCGGAGCGTCGCTTTGTTGTCCGTACTAACATAAGTATTGCAGGTCAGGTGTTTGAGGGTGAGTTAACACTTACAAACCGTGACAGCATGGGTTACCGAATGCTACTTGGACGTGAAGCGATGGTAGGCCGAATGATTGTCGATCCTGCCGCTCACTTCCTACTAGGTGACCGCTCTCTTACCGAGATCAATCAGATCTATGGCATCACTGCAGATGCTGCAAAGCGCCGTCTTAAAATTGGTGTCTTAGCGAGTAATCCAGATCTATATTCAAACAAGCGTCTTATCGAAGCAGGTGAAGCGCGTGGCCATGAGATGATCTTCTTGAACATCAAACAGTGCTATATGAAGCTGGATGCGGATAACCCAGAAGTGCACTACCGTGGTGGCACCATCCTTAAAGATTTTGATGCCATTATTCCTCGCATTCGTCCGTCGATGACCTTTTATGGCTGTGCTCTTGCACGTCACTTTGAGAGTATCGGTGTGCATGTTCAGAATACTGCGGATGCGATCACCAGCTCTCGCGATAAGCTCTTCTCACTGCAACTACTGCAGAAGAGCGGCTTAGATATTCCGACAACTGGTTTTGCCAATTCGCCTATGGATACCCATGACCTGATTGAGATGGTTGGCGGCGCGCCACTAATCATCAAGCTTCTCGAGGGAACTCAGGGTACGGGCGTAGTTCTCGCAGAGACAGACAAAGCGGCAGAGTCAGTAATCAGCGCATTTAAAGCGCTGCGTGCTAACCTTCTTGTGCAAGAGTTTGTTAAAGAGGCGGATGGTAAAGATCTGCGCTGTTTCGTGATTGATGGCAAAGTCGTTGCCTCTATCATGCGCACCGCAGCACCGGGTGAGTTCCGTGCCAACATTCACCAAGGTGGGTCTGCATCGCCTGTGAAGATCACCCCAGACGAGCGTCGATTGGCGATTAAAGCGGCGAAAACGCTTGGCTTGAAAGTGGCGGGTGTCGATATCATTCGTTCGCGTAAAGGGCCGCTACTACTTGAAGTAAACTCATCTCCAGGTCTCGAGGGCATTGAGTCTGCTTCCGGTAAAGATGTAGCAGGGGCGATGATCACTGCGATTGAGAAGAAGTTCATTCGACGTCTGAAAAGCGTCTGATCTTTAATCTTCAGTCAATTATTTAAAGGGAGCGCTGCTCCCTTTTTAGTTTTACTATATCGATAGGTTTAGTTCCGTTTCTTTTTTCCTACTAATCGATCTAGTCTGTCACTGCACTCCATACAAACCGGCGTGTAAAATGGCGCCATTAACTTTTTAGGGCACTAATAACCATGAAGCAATTTGCAGCACCTCTACTCTCGCTCTGTTTGGCGATTACACCGTCTTATTCTCAGGCTGATGAAGCGACGATTGAAGCGATGAATGATTACATGGCGTTTCAAGAGTATGAGTCAGGCATCATGGTGCCACAGCAGATCGATAAGACGGTATTTGAGGCGTCAACATTTATCGATACACGCGATGCTGGCCAGTTCGAAGCGGGTACTATTCCCGGTGCTATCAATATCGAGTGGCGCCAGGTTCTGGACCGCATCGATGAGATTCCTGAAGAGGGTAAAGTGATCCTTTTCTGTAATACAGGTTCTCTATCGGCACAGGCGACCTTTGCTCTGCGTGTTGCTGGTCGTGAAAACGTCGTTGTACTTCAGACCGGCTTTAACGGCTGGAAAACGGACGCAGCGTACAAACCCTAAATGACAGACTCACTCAAATCGCACTGGGAAGGTCGCTATTCGGATAATGCCGATAGTGCCCTCTCATGGACGGAGTCGGATCCATTCATCTCTCGTGAGTGGGTCACCAACTCCACTTCACCGGATCAACATATCGTTGATATAGGGGCTGGTCGATCAAAGCTGTTGGGGCAACTATTGGATGCTGGTTTTACCCAGCTAACACATGTTGAGCTGACCGAAGCTGCATCTAATGATATGCGTGCCACCTTGGGTGAAAAGTCCGCTTTGGTAAATTGGTATGTGGGTGATGCCAAGTGCTGGCGCACAGATCTCCCGGTACAGGTTTGGCATGACAGAGCGGTGTTCCACTTCCTAACAAAACCTAATGATCGCAAAGCCTACATTGCTGCTGTTGATGTAAATCTAGCAGCGAATGGAACGGTCATTATTGCGACCTTTCATCTAACAGGGCCGCAAAAATGCTCAGGCTTACCTGTGCAACAGTACGATGCACAGGCATTACTTGAGACATTTAACAGTTTAAGCCAGTGGGATTGGCGCTTGGATGATGAGTTGGTGCATCAGCACCTTACGCCTGGCGGTAACTCGCAGATATTCCAATACGCGAAGCTTACTCGCTTGTAACAACCTCGTTTAGGGTGTCACGCTCAAGAATCTGAAGCGTGCCCTGCTTCTCTGCAACAATGCTCTGTCTTTTCCACTCAGCAAAGTGACGCGAGATCGTCTCAACGGTTAGGCCGAGGTACTGGCCCAGCTCACGACGACTCAATGGCATGGCAACAGGTTCGTCACTGTTACCCACCCAATCAAGCAAAAACCAAGCTAAGCGCGCTTTAGATTTCAAAAGACCAACTTGTGTTAGGTGCTCTTCTGTTCGCATCACCTGCATTAGTGCACGCTCAGTGATCGCTTGGTTCACAGCGCTGCTCTCACCACGCAACTTATTGAGGTTATCGACAGAGAGCTGGCAAAGCTCGATCTCTTCGAGTGCTTCAGCAGTATGCATGTAGGATGCATCAGCGATGAGTTTTTCGTAGCCGAATAGATCGCCCGGCTTAACTAGGCGAACAATCTGGGCATTACCCTCGCTGTTGAACTTAGTCAGCTTTACGTGACCAGAGCGTAGCGTATAGATCAGTCCGAGACGTTCGCCTTCGGTATAGATGGTATCGCCCTCTTCAAACTTGATAATTCGAGTTTGAAAGTCTTCGATTAGCTTAAGCTCTTTCTCTTCCAAACAGCCAAAAAGACTCTGAGGTCGAATTGGGCAGGTTAAACACCTGCCTTGTCCAACGAGGGTTCCCATATAGCGAAACTCTAATAGTGATTATTGGCCACTATAATAGTCTGCTAATGCATCAATTTCACTACTTGTTAGTTTCATGCTCGCTTGACGCATAACGCTATAAAGATCTGAAGACCTCTCGCCTGATTTGTAAAACTCCAGAGCACGCTTGATAGTTTCAGCACTTTGCCCAGAAATAGCTGGAGTTCCCTTGATGCCGCCCTGGCCGGTTAAACCATGGCAAGAGGCACAAGGCGTGATAAGTCGCTCTTTATCACCTTTGGTCACAAGTGAAGGCGCTTGTTTTCCAGAGTGTGCTGGAGCTTCAAGAGAAGCATAGTAAGCAGCCATATCAGACATATCCTGCTCACTCATCATGTCGGCAATTGCGGTCATGACATTGGCACGATTATCCTCACTACGCGCACCTGATTTGTAATCCAATAGCATTTTGTAAGTGTAACTTTCCAGCTGCCCTGCAACCGCTGGCCAGCGAGTAGTTGGAGGAACACCCTCTTTGCCATGGCAAGAGCTACACATCAAAGCGGTGTTTAGCTCTGCCCCGCGCGAAACATCACCCACTGGTTTTGCTGCGATAGCGCTTCGTAAGGAGTTGGCGCTCCACTCTTGAGACTGAACCGTTTTTTCAGATGCATAGCTTACTGAACTGGCTATCAGTAACGCAGATATAATTAATTTGTTCATGCGAAAGAGTCCTCCGTGAACGACTTCATCCAAGCCTGCTGGTAAACAGCGGCAAGACGATGTTTAGCATCGCTTACATCCAGTGTTTGGAATCCAGGGCGTGGAAGGTTTGCAATCTTGCCATCACGCATACCATAGACGCCAATGACCATGAAACCGTAGTCTTTGCCGGCAAGCGCGTAACAGGTGTTCTCCCATGAAGGCTCTTCAACTGGGCGGCCTGCAAAGAGATTGATGATTGCGTATGCTGCAACTTTCGCTTCATTGTTTGCCGCAAATCCTGATTTAGGAAGTGGACTGGCTGAAGCTGAGTCTCCAAGCACATGAACATTTGCAACTAGCTTAGACTCAAAGGTGTAAGGATCAACTGGGCACCAGCCTGACTTGTCAGTTAGACCGAATAGTGTGGCAACTTTGCCAGCTTTCATCGGCGGTACTACGTTGATAACGTCCGCTTTAATAAAGCCCTGTTCAGTCTCAACTTGCATCTTAGTAGCATCAATTGAAAGCGGACGTCCGCCATCAACTTCACGTATCCAATCAATCATGCCAGCTTCATTGTGCTGCTTTAGCGTTGGCATTCCTGATTTGAGATCCTCAGGTACGTTGTAGCCATACATACGATTCCAGCCTAGACGCATATCAGGACCAGTTACGAATTCGTTTTTAGGGTCGGTGATAATGACTTTGCCGGTTGGATTGTATTTCTGCATCCACTCAGCAACTAGCGCTCCTCGTTCGTATGGTCCAGGAGGACAACGGTATGGATTAGGTGGAGCTACAATTAGAAATGTTCCACCCTGACGCATGTTCTTTATCTGGTCGCGAAGCAGTGCTGTTTGTGAGCCAGGGATCCAGCCTGAAGGCGCTTTGGTCTCAGCAACTTCACGCGAATAACCCTCAAGTCGATCGTACAGAAGCTCAATGCCAGGTGATACAACCAATCGATCGTATGGGAACTTAGCTCCTGATGCTGTCGTTACAATACGTTTATCGGCATCAAGACCTACAGCCTTATCAATGATTACATTTACGCCATACTTATTACGAAGTGCGTCATAGCTCACTTCTAAATCAGACATATCAATGTGTCCATTGAGTACTTCTGAAGAGCCGTAAGGACGAATGTAGATCGGATTCTGTTCGATGATCGTCACCTCAATTTGAGGTGCTTTCATCTTCATATATTTAGCAAAAGTAGCTCCGCCGACACCACCGCCAATGACTACAACCTTACCTGTTGCAGCATGCGCGTTAAGTGGCAGTAGGCTTGCTGCACCAGCAGCTAGCGCCATGCCAAGGAAGTCTCTACGTGAAATCATTTTTCACCTCCAACTTCAAGTGATTCAAAGTATTTGCCCATCGCAGCGATCTCGTCATCACTGTACGCAAGTGCTAGACCACGCATTAAGGTTGAATCACGTTCACCAGTGCGGAAGTCCAACATGGTTTTGATAAAAATATCTGCTTTCATACCAGCCAGTGGCATAAATGCTGAGTTTTGGACTTGACCATTTGTGCCATGACAGACAGCGCATGGATTAGCCATGATCTCAGCACGCTCATCCGCTTGTGCTGTGGTTGCGAGTAGCGCAACAGCTAGAGTGATTACTGTTTTCATCGTCATCTCCTTACTGTGCCCAAACCCAGAATCCCACTGCGAAGTAGTGGATGATCCAGATAATAATGATGTATATAGTCCAATCACCTAGGCGAGAGATGGCTGCTGATGGTGTGTAGGTGCCAGAAGTCTGGCCCGCTTGCCATGCCACTGTGAGTAGGTAGCCAATCGCCATCCCGCCAACAACTGCGAAGGTGATGAAGAATAGAATGGTGCTGTACCAATCCATATTGATTGGGTAGTCCATTGGGTTGTAGCCAGATTCAATCACCAGCGCTACCCAGCGAATCACTTCACGGTCCACCGCCACAACTGCGATAGCTACGAACGCAAATGCTACTAGCCAGTAGGCTGCATAACCTTTGTTTACTTTTGTGCCTAAGATTTGTGGCACAAGTGTTAGCAAAACAAGAACTAGGGCTGTTAGGTAAACCAGTGGGTTAGTGGCAAACGCAGCTTGATTTTCAGGTAGGGTAGTCATCCATACGGCACCCAGTAAGATAGCAACCAGACCACCGATGTTAAGCATCTTGTTAGCCAAGTTTGCTACAAAGTCTAGGTACTCCTTATCGCTATCATCACGAACGCTGATGTAGTGACGGTAGCCGTATAGCCATGCACCTGTCACAGGCGCAGCAAGAACAATCATGAATGCAAAGCGAGCCCAGTTAATTGAGTGCAGCTGAGTACCGCTCGCGTCAATCTGACCGTTTGGTGCATACCAAGTCATCCACTCATTAGGTGAAAGCATCTGGTTTGTCAGCGTGTGCATGATCAAACCAACCACTAGGAATAGTGCTAGCGAAAGAATCATGCTGCCAGGGCAGCGAGTTTTAGCTGTCGTGAAATCGTGGTTTTTACCGTAGAAAACGTAAACCAGAAGGTAAGCGACACAGAGGATTAGGATAAATCCAATGACCCACCAAGCTGATAACACGTTTGATGTGTACCAAAACGGATCGTAGATAACCTGTACGAATAGAAGTGGCGCCACACCAATGACTACAGCAACAGAAACTGCAACCTTAGCGGTTGATAGCATGGTATTAGCTAGACGGCGCCAGTTAGCATCTGAGCTTAGAGCGCCTTTGATTGTAAGTGCCGCACCGCCAAGCATGACGTGAACAGCGAACATGTGCATAGCAAAGGTAAGTACACCTAACACCAAGAATAGAACTGGGTGCGAAGGTACGCCTGCTACATCACGGAGTGCGTATAAAGCTTGAGCATCCATCTCGCCTCTCCTTAATTAGAACTCTGTGCGACAGTAACAGGAGTAGACTCCTTGGCTGCGACAGCGTTTGATTGATCTTTTAACTGACGAATGAATGCTGCCAGGGCAGTTGCTTCATCCTGCTTGAGTGGAATCTCTGGCATGTACAAGGTTGTGCCACTAGAAAGGGCAGCACGCAGGTACTGTGCGATTTCAGATTCAGAAACATTCTCACCAAAGTAGTTAGTGATAGGACGAATACCGGTTTCAGTCAGTGAGTGACAGTTCGAACAGGTATTCAGAGCAAGTGCTTTACCTACCTCTGTTTTGTTTTCAGCAGTCACTGTGCGGAGATTTTCTGGAAGGAAGATCAGTGAGTTCAAGAAACCATGCTCTTCAATATTAGGTACTTCACTTTTAATGCCTAAGCCTGGCACATCGCGAGCTACCACCTGGTTTGAGTAGATGTAGCCGCCTGCAACGTATGGCTTACGAATCGACTCGCGAGCAACCTCTTCTGGCCACAGACCAAACACTAAGATAACTACAGTCATCACGCCGGCGATAGCAGGCTTCAGGAATTTAGGCGCAAGTAGTGTGGCCAAGAAGTAGGCGAAGATACCGCCCATCACCGCGATCAAAGCTGGAGTGAAGTACTCAGGTAGACGATTTTCCATCACTAACTCAGCAGTTGCTGGAATTGTGCTGAGGTACCATTTAAACAGACCTACCCCGGCCGCAGTTGATACTAGGCCTAGTAACGCTAAGCGACGAACCATCTCTTTGCGGAATGCCATATCTTTAATCGATGAGGCGACAATACCACCTACTACAGCTGTCATTGTGAACATGAAGGCTGTACGCATCGCTAATTGCGCAAAGGTGTTGGCACCATAGAAACCATTGAGGTAGCCACCTTCGACATACCAAGCCTCTTTGCCCGGAACGAGCATGAACGACAGAATGCCGATGATGATCAGCATAGTGGTGTATGAGGCAAGGGCAAAGATAATGCTGATACGAAGATGAGTCTTCTGATCTACCTTATTAACTAGATAGACGATCATGTAGACGCCGATGACCTCTATTACGAAGAACACCCATTCTGTTGCCCACTTCCATACGAAACTATGAATAAGTGCCGAAATACCACGTGGGCTTCCAACAGTGGTTGAGAACCAGATGCCTGGGCCGGTAATTGAGCCTAAGACATATGAGAACACTAGAAGGAACAAGCCGTAACGACGGATATATTCTAGTAGTTCAGGACGGTTCTTGCGGTAAGCAACAACAGCGAGGTAGGCAAATACAAGTGCCGCACCAACTGATGTGTGCGAAAACAGAACGTGAATGGTTGCGATTATCCCAATAATCCAGCCTGAACCCAGGGTCGGTTCGAACCAGATTGGATAGAGTCCCAACATCTCCATAGAAAACTCCTTTGAAGACGAATAGCGAAGCTTAGAGCTTCTGTTTCATGCGACGATCGCCAGCCGACCGCCAATCCAAACCAGTATCGTTTTTTGTGCAGTCAGGAAGCATTGAGTTTTCTCAAGATGTTAGAGAAAGGGCCTTAGCAGATTGAAAAATCGCAATTAGAAATTTTGGCAAAATGAAAAGCGACGGTTGAACTGCTTGGCTAAAATTAAGATGTGGGGATGTTGAGGCAAAAAAAAAGGGGGGCACTGCAGGCCCCCACAAGAAGCAATGGTTAAATAACCATATTAGGGTGAGAGAAGTATCTGAATTATCGAGTCGTACTGCATTGAGATTTATCAAACAGCTCAAAAGATTTATTAAATTAGTAGTTTCTAATATAAGGGCTTGCCAATATATTAGTGGAATCTAATTTAATGTCTGATACGAATCAGACGAAACCTCAGAGGTGAACAAGATGTTTAATCGCGATACTTCTCAACCCTGGCACCCAAGTTACTGGCTTGCATCCCTTGGTGCTGGTGGACTCTCAATCTCATTCTTTATGTACCTATTTTGGATGGTGCCTCACCAAGATACACCTATGCCAACCTTTGCTCACTGGACTCAGGCATTGATGGCAGATACTACATCCCCAGTTATGCAGGTGATTGTTCTCTTGTCTGTCGCTGCAATTTTGGCTTTAGGTCTGTTGCATATAGCGCTGTTGGTTTGGAACATCAAAGAGTACAACGCTCATAAGGGTACAGAGGCCTTTAATAAGCTGGTGAATTCACCTGCTGAAGTTCAGATGTTGGCGATTCCTCTTACACTTGCTATGACCGTGAACGTGATGTTTATCTTTGGTGCACTATTTGTACCGGGACTTTGGAGTGTTGTTGAATGGATGTTCCCAGGTGCGATCGCTGCCTTTGTCGTGATTGGCTACTTTGCGCTGAAAATGTACGGTCGTTACCTTGGACGTATGCTGACTCAAGGTGGCTACCGCTCAGAAGAGCACAATCACCTATCACCATTGATGGCCGCGTTCACCTTCTCGATGATCTCGGTAGGCTTTGCAGCACCGGCTGCGATGTCACATATCCCAGCCGTGATCGCTACGGCATCGGTGCTCTCTTACCTCTTCTTAGTGGCTGCTGTTTTGGTTGTTCTATTCGTGTTGGTTTCAGGCATCACTGCAATGATGAAACACGGTCTGCAGGAGCAGGCGACACCAAGTTTGTGGATGCTTGTGCCGATTATCACGCTATTGGGTATAGAGTGGATTCGAATGGAGCATGGGTTGGCACATCTGTTTAATACCAAGATGAATCCTGCAGATAACTTCCAGATGCTGACGTTGATGGTGATGTTACAGGCAGTCGTGCTTTCGGTAGGTTACCGTGTCATGAAACTGAACGGCTACCTAGATAACTACCTGCACGGTGATGAGCGCAGCCCAGTTGCTTTCGGTCTGGTGTGCCCTGGTGTAGCGTTCTTTGTGCTCAATATGTTTTGGTGGCACATCGGCTTTGTATCGACAGGCATCGTGGCTAAGTTTGGTGTCATCTACTGGATCGGTATCTCGCTATTCTTTGTGGTGCAGACGGTTACAGTCTATGCACTCTACCGTTTGACCCGTAACCTGCTAACACACCGCGAGTTGGTACTGGAGCCTTCAGTTTAAAAATTTAGAGATATAAAAAAGGCTCCGTCTCTTTCGAGGCGGAGCCTTTTTTGTCGGTACCTGATTACTTGGTAATAATCTCTGGTCCCATGATGCTGTATGGCAGCCAAGTTGATAGTGCAGGTATGTAAGTCACTAGAATTAGGAAGACAAACAGAACCGCAACAAATGGCGCAGCTGCTTTTACTACGTTTGATAAACTCATGCCGGTTATGCCGGAAGTTACAAACAGGTTCAAACCGATTGGAGGGGTAATCATACCGATCTCCATGTTCACAACCATGATGATACCTAGGTGAATAGGGTCTATTCCAAGCTCCATCGCGATTGGGAATACGACTGGTGCTACGATTACAAGAAGACCCGATGGCTCCATGAACTGACCACCAATCAATAGCAGAATGTTGACTGCGATCAGGAACGACCACCAAGTAAAGCCAACGTCTAACATCCACTCTGTGACCATCTGTGGAATACGTTCTGCAGATAGCGTATGCGCAAAGAGTAGGGCGTTTGCGATGATGAACATCAGCATCACGGTTGTCTTAGTTCCCTCTAGCATTGTTTTACGCGTCTCTTCACCAAACAGCGCAGGGAAGAAGCCCTTAACGAGTAGTACGAAGTTGCGTTTCCATATCGCAAGGCCAGCGACAAAACACTGCGCGAAAGATTCGCTTAGGTGTCCACTGCGCTTGATGATGTAGAAGATGGTGACAACAGCACTAAGTGCTAAGCCCCAAATCGCACGATCGCCAGCAGTTGATGTGTTTTCAGGATCTGATGTGGCAAAGAACGACAGAATCATAAACACCATAAAGATGGATACGCCGTAAACACTGCCGTTGAAACCCACTTTAGCGTGCGCTGAATCACTCTCTGTAACCCATGGAATACCTTTTAGTGGCCCCATGTCGCGGTAGACGAACAGTGCAACAATAATTGAGTAGACAGCAGCAACAACGGCGGCTTCAGTTGGCGTGAATGCACCACCGTAGATACCCCCCATGATGATAACGATTAGGAATAGACCCCAGCCAGCTTCTTTACCGCCACGAACGATAGCCCCGAATCCTTTCCACTCTTCAGATGGAAGGTTTTTAATACGAGCAACCACATAAATCGCCAGCATCAGCATTAGACCGGCAACTAGGCCAGGAATAACACCCGCAAGGAACATGCGGCCAACTGAGACATCAGTTGAAGCTGCGTAAACCACCATTACGATTGATGGTGGAATAAGAATGCCTAGAGTACCCGCGTTCGCGATAATGCCTGACGCAAACTCTTTTGAGTAACCCACTTGGCGCATACCTGCGATAGCAATGGTACCGATCGCAACAACGGTAGCAGGCGATGAACCAGACAGCGCTGCGAACATCATACATGCCAATACAGACGCCATCGCAAGACCACCACGGAAGTGGCCTACAGAGGCGATAGCAAAGTTAATCAAACGTTTCGCTACACCACCGGTCGACATAAACGCAGATGCGATGATGAAGAACGGAATCGCCAGTAGGGTGTAGTGGTTACCCGCACCAAACAGCGAAATCGCGATTGATGATAGCGAGTCGTTCGAGAAGAACGTAATAAATAGAATCGACGATAGACCCAAGGCAACGCCGACTGGTAGACCCACAAAGAGTAGGCCTAGTACCATGAAAAACAGAATCAAAGCTTCCATTTGATAGGCCTCTTAATCTTTAAGTGCGTCTTTATGCTCTTCGACAAGGTCTTGCGCCTCGTGACCAGCAATAAGCATATGGCGTTTATCGGTAAGGATTGCTGCAAATGCTTGAAGTGAGCGGTATGCAAGCAGTGCCAAACTGATAGGCAGAATCACCAGTACTAACCAACGTTGTACGCGCTCTTTAACGCCAAACCACTCCATGATGAAGTCAGGCCAGCGCATCTCTTCGACGCCAATGTTGATCTTGTACATTTTTGCCCAGTATTCGATAGCCCCGCCGCGCACATCAACGCCCATCGCTGCAAGCCATGCAGAGTCGAGTAGGAGGAGTGCGTACACAAGCGTGGCCAGAGCACCAAACAGGGATAGCGCTTTACCGATCTTGGAAGGTACTGCATTAAGAACGATATCAACACCGAGGTGTGTGCCGTTTTTGATGCCGTAGCTCATGCCCATCAGAATCAACCAAGAGAACATTGTGGTGTTGAATTCGAGGGATCCAGTCCATCCGGTATTGAACGCATAACGCGCAATTACCTGGCCAAAAGAGACGGCCATGATGGATGCGATGATGAGGACAAGGAAGTTCTCCTCAAGCTTGTTCATAAAGCGAGGGAAGAGTTTCTCCAAGCCCCAGATAACAAGAATAAGGATCAAGAGGTAAAGATGCGGCCAATCCACGTCTGTACTCCAAATTTGGTGGGCTCAACGAGCCGTTAAGGAAAGAGGGTGGGCTCAGTGAGCCCACCCAGATCAACTAATTAGGTTAGTTGATTAAGAGTTTGCAGCAGAATCGATTAGATCAGCACCGATCTGATCTTCGAACTGTTTCCAAACTGGTTTCATAGCATCAACCCACTTCTTACGAGCTGCTGCGTCTAGCGTATTGATCTTACCGCCAGCTTTTAGGATGTTTTCACGGTTAGTGTTTTCAGCCGCTTTAACTGCTAGGTTAGCTTCGTTAGTCACTTCGTCAGCAATTTTCAGGAACTGAGCGCGTTTGTCTGCTGGCATGCTGTCCAAGAACTCTTTAGAGGTCATGAATAGGTATGCAAGAAGCTGGTGGCTAGTTTCAGTTGTTGAATCCTGAACTTCGAAGAACTTCTTAGTGTAGATGTTCGACCAAGTGTTCTCCTGACCGTCTACAACGCCAGTCTGTAGGCCGCCGTATACTTCAGAGAAAGCCATCGCCTGTGGAGTACCGCCCATTGCAGCGATCATCGCTTTAGCAACGTCAGAAGACTGTACGCGGAACTTAAGGCCAGCAGCATCAGTTGGTTCTAGAAGTGCTTTGTTAGCAGAGAAGTACTTCATGCCAGACATCCAGTAGCCAAGACCTACGAAGCCAACATCTTCCATCTCGTTAAGTAGCTTTTTGCCATCTTTAGAGTTAGTGAAGTTGATTGCAGCATCCATGTCTTTGAAGATGAATGGAAGGTCGAATACACCGTATTTTGGAGTGTATGAACCGAACTTAGAAAGTGAAGGCGCTAGGATCTGAACATCGCCTAGTAGAAGAGCTTCAAGCTCTTTTGAGTCACCGAATAGAGTTGAGTTAGGGTAAACCTCAACACACATGTAACCGTTCATCTCTTTGTTTACACGCTCAGCGAAGTTGTTAGCAGCAACAACTTTAGGGTGTGTAGTACCGCCAGTTACGTGGCTAAGTTTTGCAACAACTTCACCTGCGTCACAGTTAGCCTGTGCAGTTGCAGCTGAAACAGATAGGGCTAGTGCAGAAAGACCTAGAGTCAATTTTTTCATTATTAATGCTCTCCAGTTGGTTTTATGGTCGTGGCGACCTTTTTTAAAAAGCCCTTTTACTTAGCAGTTATCGTGCCATGTTTTTAAAAATCACTTTAAATCAGTAGCTTATGGTTTTTCTCTGTTCGAAATATAACCAGGCTGGTGTGCGGTTTGGCGGTATTTGACCCGTCTTTTTTGGGGTGAATTGGCGGAAAACCGCCAATTTTATAACTGGATCTTAGTGTCGGAACTACCGATTAGGTCTAGATCATGAGAGATGATCAGCACTGTACGACCCTGCCATTGGTCTCTGAGGTTTTGCAGTAGTTCTGTTTGAAGCGCACTATCCATTCCAGCAAAAGGCTCGTCGAGCATAATGATTTGACGGTTTTCGAGAATGAGGCGTGCAATACCCAGGCGTTTCAGCTCCCCGCCCGAGGGTTGCCACTCACCAGCACCTATCCAGGTATCCAAACCGTCTGGCAGGCTCGCTACCCATTCACTTAATTGTGCCATCTCAAGCGCTTCTGAAATTTCTGTGTCATCGTGCTCTGAGCGTAGATCTAAGTTCTCTCTTAACGATGCGCGAATAATCTGTATGCGCTGTGGCATGTAGGAGAGCTGCTCTTTATTAACGGCGATTTCTCCTGTGTATTGCTCGATCTCGCCAGCAAGAATCTTGAGTAGCGTTGTTTTGCCACGACCACTGCTACCGAGTAGCCAGTGAAAGCCAGAACCGAAAGATATTGATAGGTTGCTAAGTACAGGTTGGCCTGCATTGTAGGCAAAGCTTAAATGGCGAACCTCAATGCCCTTATCAACATCAACTCGCATGCCTCGTTCATCCTGGGCTGGTCTATTTTGCTTTAGCCCATCCAGTCGTTGCAGAGCTCTATGGCCCAGTAACAAGCTGGCGATAGCGCTGTTAGCAGCAGCGAGAATTTCCGTCACGCCCATCGCTAACAGTAACTGCATGAAAATCAGTGCCCCTTGCAACTCACTATTTTGGTAAGCCGTTATTGAGAAGCCGAGTGAGCAACCGATAAGAAGCAGATAGACCAACTGAGAGATAAGCGCAATCCACTGCTGTTTCTTCAGTGCACGCAGTTCAACTCTGTTTGCCTCGGTTGAGCTGTTACGCAGAGATTCCCCTTGCGCTTCTAACTGATTGTTAAGAGTTAGCAGGCGTAAGCTGCTAAACAGCGAGCTCGCTTGAGACCATAGCTTGTTTCGTTGTTGATGAAGGCTAGATTCAGGCTCTAAAACAGCGCGGCTATAGAGTAGCGGTAACAGCACAAGCGCCACCCCTAAAATGGGTATTGAAACCATAGCTAGCTGAGGTTGGAAAATGGCTGTAACAAGCACGAACCCAACTGCGGATAAGATCGCAGTGACTGCAGGAACCAATGAGTGAAGGTGGATACCCTCTACGTTCTGAATATCCTTCAATAACTGACTGGCACTGTCGTGACGATTCATCAGCGCGCTGACACCCTGGTTGTTACCAAGTTCGTTGAATAGATCACGGCGAAGGGCGCTGATCATTCGAAACGTCACTTCGTGATTGGCGAGTCGTTCGCCGTAGCGTCCAGCTGTTCGAGTGATTGAAAGCCCACGGACAATCGCGCCCGGTGTAAAAAAGTTAAAAGCGTGTGCAGCCACTGCACTCAAACCTGCGATAGCTGCAGCGCTGATAAACCAGCCTGATACCGCGAGAAGCGCAATCCCTGCAAATGCCGTGACAATTGATAACACCAAGCCAAGCAGAAAAATAGCGCGCTCTTGTTTTAGAAGGTACAAGTAGTGCTTAACCATTTGCCGTCTCCTTAATGAGAGCGACACGCTGATCGAACTGGAAACGTTCGCTGACACGGTGACTCGCCATAATCAAAATACCACCCTGTTCGGTATGGAACTTGAGACCTACCAAAAAGGCCTCTGCAGTCTCCTGATCGAGGTTGGCTACAGGCTCATCTAGTAGCAGTAGCGCAGGCTGGTGAAGGAAAACACGTGCTATGGCCAAACGCTGAATCTGTCCACCAGAGAGGAGGTCTCCTGCATCAGTAATGAAGTAGTCGAGTTGATTTGGCAGTGCCGCCACAACATCCTCAAGCTGCGCTCTGCGAAGTGCATCCCAGAGTTCGGCCTCGCTAAAGCTACGTCCTAGCATGAGGTTCTCTTTAATGGAGCCATAGATCAGCTCTGGATGCTGGCTAATATAGCCAACTCTAGAGAACCACTTAGGATTGTGGAAGGGATTTAGGGGTTCGCCATTGATGCGAACAGTCCCTGAGTGAAAAGTCCTTAATCCGGCTAGGCTATCAAGTAACGTAGTTTTGCCGCTGCCAGAGGGTGCGTCGATTAAAAGCGTCTGCCCAGTCATAACGGTAAACGAGATTGGCCTGTGAATAGCAGAGTCTGTTCCGCTAACAAGGGACTCAACCTCAAGAGAAGTGATGTTTTTCGGCACTATAGAAGGAATATTCGATGTGGAGAGAGAGGCGCTGTCGGCCAGCTCGTTAAGCACTTCGGCCACCGCTTTAGCATTGGATTTGGCGTGGTAGAGTGCGCCGAGTTTGCGAAGCGGGAGGTAGTATTCAGGCGCTAGCATCAAAAGAAAGGCGCCATCTGCAAAGGTGAAGTCGAGACTCCAGCCACCCACATCATACTTATCTAAAAAGAGCAGCCCGAGGTATACAGCAACAAGCGCTACGCTGATAGCCGCGAAGAACTCTAATAGGGTTCCTGAAAGAAATGCGAGTCTTAGAACACGCATCGTACTTTTACGAAAATTTTCTGACTGGCTATAAAGGGCAGCTGTCTCCCGCTCAATGGCATTTTGCTGCTGCAACAGGTCCAAATTGCGAAGCCGGTCCTCTAGCAGGTGACCTAATCGATTCATATCCTTTAGGTTTGCTCTAGAGGCTTCGGCTGCTCTGTTGCCAAGCAAGATCATGAACACCGGTATTAACGGAGTGGTTAAAAGCAGAATCAGTGGCACCAACCAGTTAACGGTGCTGGCTGCTAAAAGAATCAGAACAGGTGTCCAGACTGCCATCTGTTTCTGGACCTTAAACTCTGCAAAGTAATCCTTCAGTTTATCGATTTCACTGGCGAGAAGATTGGCTAGCTCTGAAGCCTTGAAGCGAGGGTAAAGTGCAATGCCGGTCGTAAAGCAGTGGCTCAACGCTGATTGGCGAAGTCGATCTCTGATGGTCACGCTTAGGCTAAGATTTAGAGTGTTTTGCCAGGTTTGGGCAAAGGCTTTGATGGCGAGTAGGCCCGTTATAAGCGCCACCACTGCCATTGTGCTCATCGGCAGTGGCTCATTTGCTAGAGCCATGCCAATAAGCAGTGAGACTGAGTATGCAAAGCCCAGGGTGCTGAGGGTTTGTACCAGTCCAAGCAGGAGTGATAGGCGTGTAGCACCCTCCAAACCGGCATTGTGCTGGTCGAGAATATCGGTTGGATTGGATTTACGTTTTCTAGCCAATTGTATTCGCTGCCAAGTATCGAAAAAGAAGGGGCCCGAAAGCCCCTTGTTTACGCGTATAAAGCGCGTGCAGATTAATCTTCTGCGTGCTGTTCTTCCTCAGCATCCAGCCACATCGCGTTGATGATGCCGAAGCTGCAGGCTAGGAGTACGCCAAGGATCCAAGCAAAATACCACATCTTCTTAATCTCCTAGTAGTTTGAAACGCTGTTCTGTTCAATGAACTCAGGTTCAATTCGACGCCACATTTTGTAGTAACCCCAGAAGGTGTAGCCCAAAATGATTGGCACGAAGAATAGAGCGACCCAGAACATGATTGTCAGTGTCAGTTCACTCGAGGTTGCATCCCAAAGTGTTAGCGCACTTGCCAAGTTTGTCGATGAAGGCATCACAAACGGGAAGAGCGTAAAACCAGTCATCAGAATAATTGATGCGATCGACAGCGAGCTTAGGGTAAATGCAAAACCGCTCTTGCCAGCTTTTGCCATGAGGCTAGTAAGCAGGGGAAGTACAACTGACGCTGCAACCAGTGCCCAAAGCATAGGGTAGGTTGCGTAGTTGCCAAACCAGTTATCCGTTGTCGCTACAGTTTTGCTCAGCGGGTTAGATGGAGCATCACCTACTACAGTAGAGGTGATCTCGTAACCTGAAATGCCGTAGTACAACCAAGCACCCGCTACAGCTAGAAGCACTGCAAGTACCGGACCTAGTAGTGACGCCATGCGCTGAGCACGGCCTTCAACTTCGCCGCCAGCGCGCATCTGCAACCAGGTAGCACCTTGTAGCGCAAGCATCACTACACTTGCTAAACCACATAGAATCGCGAATGGGTTAAGCAGAGCCCAGAAAGAGCCTGTGTAGATTGGACGCGTGAACTCATCAAAGTAGAAAGGTACACCTAGGAACAGGTTGCCAAACGCTACACCAAATACCAATGATGGTACAAATGAGCCTACAGCCAATGCGTAGTCCCAGTTACGACGCCAAGCGACGCTGTCCTTCTTCGAGCGGTATTCAAATCCAACTGGACGGAAGAATAGCGCGAATAGCACCAACAACATTGCCCAGTAGAAACCGGAGAATGCAGTTGCGTAAACAAGTGGCCAAGCAGCAAAGATGGCTCCGCCGGCTGTAATTAGCCACACCTGGTTGCCGTCCCAGTGAGGGCCGATGGTGTTGATAATGACACGACGCTCAGTATCAGTTTTACCCAATACTGGGATCATCATTGCAGTGCCTAGGTCCATGCCATCAGCGATAGCAAAGCCAATCAGCAGCACGCCTACAAGAAGCCACCAAACAAGTCGGAGAGTTTCGTAATCAAACATCATTAAGCTCCTTGTTCTGCACTGTTCTGTTCAAAGTGGTAGCGGCCAGTTTGAAGCGCGCTAGGGCCTTTGCGGATGTACTTAACCATCAAATAAACTTCGATCACGAGGAAGAGTGAGTAGAGACCGACAAAGCCACCAATACTCATCCACAGATCCAGTTCAGTGAGGTGAGACGTTGCGACATAGGTCGGTAGAATTTCACCAATCGCCCATGGCTGACGACCAAACTCAGCGACAAACCAACCCATTTCACTCGCTACCCAAGGTAGCGGCAAGCTAAGCAGTGCAAACCACTGCAACCACCGAGTTTTGTATGCCTTACGCTTAGTGGTGTAGTAGAAAGATAGAACGAATAGCAGCAGCATCGTGAAGCCTGCACCTACCATGATACGGAAGGTCCAGAACATCGGCGCAACCTGCGGAATAGTATCGCGTGCAGCGAGCTGGATCTGCTCGTCAGTCGCATCTACCACTGCTTGGGTGTAGCGCTTAAGCAGCAAGCCGTAACCTAGATCCGCGCTAACTTCAGAGAATGCAGCACGGTTTTCAGGCGTATCTTCACCGTTACGAAGTTTCTCAAGCAGGCCGTAAGCCACAATACCGTTACGGATGCGATCTTCAGCGTGAGCCACTAGATCCTTAATACCCATAACCTCTTCGTCCAGAGAACGCGTTGCAATAAGACCCAGAGCTCCTGGAATCTTAACTGCGTAATCGGTATGCATGGTCTCTTCGTTAGGAAGGCCAACAAGAGTAAAGGCTGCTGGCGCTGGATGTGTTTCCCACTCCGCTTCGATTGCCGCCAATTTAACCTTTTGAACCTCACCCACTTCATAGCCAGACTCGTCACCTAGCACGATAACAGAGATTGCTGATGCAAGACCGAATGCAGACGCGATCGCAAATGAGCGGCGTGCAAATGGAATGTCGCGGTTACGAAGCATGAAGTAGCTGCTGACAGCCAGTACGAAAATAGCGCCCGTTACATAACCCGCAGAGACAGTGTGAACAAACTTCACCTGTGCAACTGGGTTGAATAGGACCTCGGCAAAGCTGTCCATCTCCATGCGCATGGTTTCGAAGTTGAAGTAGGCTCCAACTGGATTCTGCATCCAGCCGTTTGCGATCAAAATCCACAACGCTGAGAAGTTAGAGCCAATTGCAACCAGCCAAGTCACTGCAAGGTGTTGAACCTTGGTGAGTCGATCCCAGCCGAAGAAGAATAGACCGATCATGGTAGATTCTAGGAAGAAGGCAACAAGACCCTCGATAGCCAAAGGCGCACCAAAGACATCACCCACGTAGTGTGAGTAGTAGGCCCAGTTCGTGCCGAACTGAAACTCCATTGTCAGACCGGTGGTTACACCCAGTGCGAAGTTGATACCGAACAATTTACCCCAGAATTTGGTCATATCACGGTAGATCTGTTTACCGGTCATTACATAAACCGACTCCATGATCGCCAATAGAAATGAGAGACCTAGGGTAAGAGGGACAAATAGAAAGTGGTACATCGCCGTGATGGCAAATTGCCAACGTGATAGTTCCACTACCGATTCTGAAATCATCGAGGATGCCTCCAATGACGTTAATTAATCTCTATGATCGTTTGTGTGTAGTGCACAAAAATACAGAGGGATATTACCTCGTTTATTAGCGAAAGGTAATTGATATATATCTAATTTAGATAAGCTTTGATTAATTTCGACAGTTGATGTCGTTTAAGCGCAACTGTTCCGGTTGGACTGATGTATTGCCTGAATACACAGGTGGCAGTTATCACCTGCTACCAGACCAAGTTTCTGGAATGCACGTGCAGAGAGGCGTGCCGTTAATTCACCAATGGCCGTTTCCAGGGTTAGGAAGATGCTATTCGGTGCGGGCGTTGTTACAGAAGTAATCTTTCCTGCTAATTGATTTAGAGCTGAACTCTCTGCAATCCGCAATCTCGTAATAAGCATATCGTGGCCGAATATCTCCAAACATAGTGGGCTACCGACCTCTGCCTTCACTGTAGGTGTAAATAGGGTCACACCATTAGCAGCCAATTCTGTTAAACCATCTTGATGGTGTGCAACCACCGACGCTTTGAATTGTGAGCTCATAGCGCGATGAGCCTGCTTGTTGATGCGACTATCGGAAAGCACTTCCCTCGCTGGCCCTGGCGTGGTCACCCGTCCATCATCGATAGCCACAACATAGTCTGCTAAACGCAGCACCTCTTGAGCCGAGTGTGTGACATAGAGAATGGGTATCTCTAGTTCATCGCGCAACCGTTCAAAGTAGGGGAGAAGTTCCGCTTTACGTGACTCATCTAGGGCAGAGAGAGGTTCATCAGCAAGAATAAGCTGCGGGTTGCTCAGCAGCGCTCGGCCAATTGCCACGCGCTGTTTCTCACCGCCGGATAGGCGGGCTGGCTGACGATCAAGCAGGTGGTCTATACCAAGCAGTTGAATGATGTAATCAAACTGCTGATGCTTCATCGGCTTGCTGGTCACCTTGCTAGCGTAGAGAAGATTCTCCTTAACACTGAGGTGCGGGAAGAGTCTGCCCTCTTGAAAGATATAACCTATCTGGCGTTGATGCGCTGGCACCCAAATCTTCTCTTTACTGTTAAAGAGAGTCTGGCCATTAACGATGATCTCGCCCTGATCAGGCCTTTCAAGACCCGCAATGGTGTTAATGATAGATGTTTTGCCAGAGCCAGATTTACCAAATAGTGCGGTAATACCCTTGGGTACTTCGAATTGAGCGTCGAGCTGAAAGCTAGAAAACTGCTTCTGAATATTGATAACCAAACTCACTGGCCTAGCCTCCGGCTTACTCTGCGAGAGAGAATCTCAGAGGCGATAAGGGCACCCATCGCGATACAGATTGAAATGATTACCAGTTTCACCGCAGAGCTCTCACCCCCTGGTACCTGTAAAAAGGCGTAGATCGCTGAGGGTAGCGTTTGCGTTTGCCCCGGGATATTCGAGACAAAGGTGATGGTGGCACCAAACTCACCCATCGCTTTTGCAAACGCTAGAACAGCACCAGCGATGATACCCGGGAGCATCAGTGGCAGAGAGATGGTCAAAAAGACTCTATGTTTTGCAGCGCCAAGAGTGGATGCAGCCTGCTCTAGTTTCGGATCTATAGCCTCAATAGAGAGACGGATCGCTCTGACCATGAGTGGGAATGCCATGATTCCGGCGGCGAGAGCAGCACCACTCCAGCGAAAAGCGAACTGGATTCCCCACTCAGCAAGAAAGCTTCCCAGCGGTGTACGTGTCCCAAAGGTGATGAGAAGAAGATAGCCGGTTACAACAGGTGGCAGAATAAGAGGGAGGTGAACTAAGCCATTCAAAAACTGCTTACCAAAAAAATCTCGGCGAGCCAGAAGCCAAGCGACACCAATAGCAAAGGGGAGGCTAATGAGCGTTGCCCAAAGTGCCACCTTGATTGAGAGTGTTACCGCAGCCCATTCTGCTGCACCAAGCCATTCGCTCACTGAGTGTCCGTTGCTTCACTAAAACCGTTGCGCTCTAGTATCGCTTTAGTCGCAGATGAGCGCAAAAATTTCAGAAACCTTTCTGCTGGGCTCTTGTTACCTAAGTCAGTGATAGCAGCTGGGTATCTGATAGTTGCATGTGAGTCTGCTGGGAATGTAGCCAATATTTTTACTCTTGGCTCTGCCACTGCATCAGAGTTGTAAACAATGCCTAATGGTGCTTCACCTGTTGCAACCAGAGCCAAAGCTGCACGAACGTTGTCAGCCTGCGCGACCTGTGTTTCAACATCCTGCCACAGGCCTAGGGAAGTGAGCGCTTGCTTACCGTAAATACCTGCAGGGACAGAGTTGGTAAGTGCCATAGCAAGGTAGTTTCCGGAAAGATAATCTGAGAGTTTAAGCGCCGGATTTTCCAGTTCGATAGACGTTTGATCCTGTCCACCAATCAAAACTAGCGTGTTGTGTGCAAGGTCGAAACGACTTTCAGGAAGGATCATGTTGCGCTCTAGCAGATAGTCCATCCAAGCTTCGTTCGCAGAGATAAATATATCTGCAGGCGCGCCCATCTCAATCTGCCGAGCCAGTGCTGAAGAGCCCGCATAGGAGACGATTAATTGATCTTCAGAGTTCGCTTGGTAGACGTTAATAATCTCATCTAACGCGTTTTTTAAGCTGGATGCTGCGAAGATTGTTAAAGTTTCAGCAGAGGATTTCAGTGGTAATAGAAACGCAAAAAGCAGGGCGGTGAGCCCTGCTATCTTAAACACTCTTAATGTCTTAAGCGCTGATGCCATACTCTTCACGATATGCGCGAATAGCTGCAAGTTCGCTTGATTTATCGCCAAGTTCTTCCAAATATTCAACAAGATTATCCAGTGAGATGATGCTGGCAACTTGCATATTGTAGTCGCGCTCAACTTCCTGGATTGCAGAGAGTTCACCAGTTCCGCGCTCCATACGGTTTAGAGCAATAATGGTCGCTGCAGGTGTCGCGCCGTTGTCGTTGATCAGTGTCATTACTTCACGGATAGCTGTGCCAGCTGTAATAACGTCATCGATAATTAGGACACGGCCAGCCAAAGGTGCGCCGACGAGGTTGCCGCCTTCGCCGTGGTCTTTAGCCTCTTTGCGGTTGAATACGTAAGGGACATCCTTACCGAAATCGTTCGCCATCGCGACAACGGTGGTAGCCGCTAGTGGGATGCCTTTATAAGCAGGGCCAAGCATGACGTCAAACTCAATGCCCGCATCTTCAATGGCTGCGGCATAAAAGCGACCTAGTTTTGCAAGCGCGCCACCCGTATTGAAGAGACCAGCATTAAAGAAGTAAGGGCTTTTACGGCCGGACTTCAAAGTGAATTGACCAAACTTCAGTACGCCTTTTTCAATAGCAAACTCAATAAATTCGCGCTGGTAGTTTTGCATCTGGAGTGGAACCTCTAGTTGAAATATATCGGTAATAGTTTATTGGGTGCTAAGGATACCCGAAGCGGGCCGAACTCCCAAATAGCGTGAAAGTCGACGTTAAAAATTCCGTTTTTATAACTCTGGAGCTACAATGCTTCTTTCGTCTAAAAATAACTGATTAAAACGGAGTATCTCCCGCGCATGCGAGTGATCACCTTTAACTGCCAAGGCATTAAAAACGCGGCTGAAAATGGCTTCTTCGAGTGGATGGCCAAGCAGGACGCGGATGTTGTTTGTCTCCAGAATATCAAAGCGCGCGAGTATCAGCTTGACGCTGAAATTTACCATCCTGAAGGTTACGAAGCTTACTTTTTTGAAGCTTTTGATGATGACTACAGTGGTGTCGCTATCTACACACGCCATCTGCCTAAGGCTGTCATGACAGGTCTTGGATTTGAGCAGTGTGATACACAGGGTCGTTTTATTCAGGCCGATTTTGACCGTTTCAGTGTTGCCAGCTTCTCCGTACCTTCTGGTTTGAGTGGTGAAGACGCGCAGTTGGCTAAAGAGCAGTACCTAGAGAACTTCGCAGGCCATTTCGACAAGACTCTTCGTAAGCGTCGTGAATTCATCTTCGCGGGTACGCTTAATATTGCACACAAGCCAGTCGACCTTAGCAACTGGTACATCAACCAAACCGTTTCTGGTTTCCTACCTGAAGAGCGTGAGTGGGCAGAAGAGCTCTTTGTTGAGAAGGGTTTTGTTGACGCGATGCGTGAGTGCAATAAATCTGAACGCCAATACACTTGGTGGCCCGATTACAATCGCGCTCGTGAGCTTAATGAAGGTGCGCGACTAGACTACCAGATTACAACTGCAGGTCTGCGTAAGACGATTCAAAATGCCGGTGTTTACAAGGCCGAGCGATTCTCAGACCATGCGCCGCTGATTGTCGATTACGATCTCGACTTTTAAGCGACCCAACGAATAAGAGCGCCAAATGGCGCTCTTTTTGTATCTGATGTCGCTTAGCTTGCTAACGCCTCTTTTTGGATAGCTGTCAGCTCTTTGATCCCTTTGCGAGCAAGCTCAAGCATCGCGTTGAGCTCTTCCTGAGAGTAGGGAGCGCCCTCAGCAGTGCCCTGTACTTCAACAAATCCACCGGTTTCAGTCATCACGACATTCATATCTGTTTCGGCTGTTGAGTCTTCTGCGTAATCTAGGTCTAGCACGGCATTGCCTTTGTAGATGCCAACCGAGATAGCCGCGACCTGGCGCACGATAGGGTTACCCTTAAGCGCGCCATTCTTATCCTTCTTCAGCTCATTGATTGCATCGATCATCGCAATGTATGCACCAGTGATCGACGCTGTGCGAGTGCCACCATCCGCTTGCAGGACATCACAATCAACGGTGATAGTGTTCTCACCTAGACGGTCTAGATTGATAGCAGCACGAAGTGAACGGCCAATCAGACGCTGGATCTCTAGGGTACGACCAGACTGTTTGCCACGTGCGGCTTCACGATCGGTACGTGTATTGGTGGCGCGTGGCAACATGCCATATTCAGCAGTCACCCAACCTGAGCCCGAACCACGGAGCCAGCGAGGTACGCCACGTGTAATGGAGGCATTACACAACACTTTTGTGTCACCAAACTCAATCAACACAGAGCCTTCAGCATGTTTAGTGAAATTACGTGTAACACGCACTTCACGCATCTGATCGTTTTTACGACCACTAGGGCGCATAGCATCGAGGCCAAGGTTTTTTAGTTGATCAGAGAGTGGCGATGACATAGGTTTTCCTTAAATAAAGAGAGCCGCGAATAGAGGTAAAGTGCCGCGGCTGATATAGTTCAGGGAGCTTCATCTATTTTAATCGAGTTTAGTTGTTTATGACACAAAGTATGACCGCTTTTGCCCGGGTTGAGGCGGAGCACCCTTGGGGATCATTGGTTTGGGAGCTTAAATCCGTTAATCAGCGCTTCTTAGAGCCTAACTTTAAGATTCCCGATTTCATGCGTATGCATGAGGGCGTCATTCGCGAAAAGCTTCGTCAAAAACTAGCTCGCGGTAAGGTTGAGTGTGCATTACGTTTTCACGAAGAGGTTGGGCAGCAGAGTCTGCAAGTTGATAGTGAGCGTTTGAGTCAGTTGCTCAATGCCATCACCCAACTTAAAGAGGCTGGCGCATCGGTAAAAGAGATCGATCCGCTAGCGCTGCTGCAGTATCCAGGCGTAACTCAAAGTGTTAGCGCTGATCCTGCAATGGTTGGTCAGGTTGCTCTTGAACTCTTTGATAAGGCTTTAGATCAGCTAATTGAAGGGCGCGCTCGCGAGGGCGTGGAGCTTGCTGCTCTGATCAATGCTCGATTGGATTCTATCTCAGAGATTGTTGCGCAAGTTCGAGAACAGATGCCCAAGATAATCGAACAGCAACGTGAAAACTTGATCACCAAAGTGGCCCAACTTGGCGTAGATCTTGATCCCGAACGTCTAGAGCAGGAGATTGTCTTGCTTGCTCAGCGCGCTGATGTAGCGGAAGAGCTGGATCGTTTAGATACCCACATCGCCGAAGTGCGCCGCAATCTCAAAGCCAAAGGCCCTATCGGCAGACGGCTCGATTTCCTGATGCAGGAGCTCAACCGCGAAGCGAACACCCTAGGCTCAAAATCCATCGTTACCTCAACGACTCAAGGTGCAGTGGAGCTTAAGGTTTTAATCGAGCAGATGAGGGAGCAGATCCAAAATATCGAATAATTTAATGGAAACCTCGCAGTACCATTAGGTCTCATATTCAATCAGATGGTAATGAACTTTAAGCTGTGAATGAGTATTTTCTGTAAAGGTATGCTCATAGTTATACGAATTTGACCTGAGTGATCACTAAATAGTGTTGTAATCCCCCCGTTAAAAATGGGGGGATTACAGGTGTTGGTTTGCCAATCGAATATGATGGCCAAGTGGTTGGTGGCATTGGCTTGAGTTCTGGTACCCCTATGCAGGACATGGAGTGCGCGCAGGCGGGTATTGATTTTTGGCGATCTAAAATTCAGTAAAGGTAAACCTTATCCTTGATTTTATATTTTAACTATCAAAATTATTTATTTAATTAATTTCAACTAATTTAATTTCTAGGCCAATATAAGATCACTGAAAGACAACAAGTGTTGTAACTGAATGAGGAAATAACCATGGCTTTGCGTATTAATGATGTTGTACCAAATCTTGATCTAGTAACTGATCAGGGCGACTTTAAACTTCATGACTTTATTGGTGATAGTTGGGCAATTTTATTCAGTCATCCAAAAGACTTCACACCAGTGTGTACTACTGAGTTCGGGGCTGTAGCTCAACTTGCCGCAGAGTGGGAAAAACGCGGCACTAAAGTGATTGGGCTCTCTGTTGATGGTGTTGAAGAGCACATAGAGTGGAAATGCGATATCGAAAAATTTGCGGGAGCTAAGGCAACTTTCCCAATTATCGCAGATGATGACCTTAGAGTATCCAAAGCCTTGGACATGCTTCCTGCAGATGCTTATCTGCCAGATGGCCGTACCGCTGCTAATTCTGCGAGTGTGCGGGTCGTGTTTATCTTTAGTCCGGATAAGAAGCTCCAGCTTGCAATGACATACCCAATGTCGGTGGGTCGAAACTTTGCTGAAGTACTTCGCGCGCTGGATGCGCTGCAGGCGACCTATGGGACACCAATCGCGACTCCTGCAAACTGGGTGAGCGGTCAGGATGTTATCGTCGCATTGTCCCTAAACGATGAGCAGGCGAAAGAGAAATTTGGCGAGATTGACATCAAACTGCCTTATTTACGAACTACTAAACAGCCAAGCAAGTAGATTTAGCTTGTTCATTTAAGGGAGGCCTATGCCTCCCTTTTTTGTTAGCACTTGTCCATTCGCTCTAGAGCAAGATTTAACCTGTGTTGCTTACCTATTGAGATAACCTAAAAGGATCCTGAAATCACATTAAAGCGTATGTTACTTAAAAGTAACGAGTACCTGTCGTGATTAAATTAGCACACCGCCTAGGATATGCTGGGCTGATACCCTTCGTCGGCTTGGCCTTTCAGTTTAAGGATGTGAGTTCCGTGTCTTCTTTTATGAGCTATTCCGCTGTCATTCTTTCATTTTTAGGAGGAATACATTGGGGTGTCGCAATGCGGGATCGAGCGTTTGTTTCTGATGCTCGTCTGGCTGTCTGTATGCTGCCCTCTCTAATTGCGTGGTTATCCCTAATGCTGCCTATCAACTTAGGATTGATTGTTAGTCTGGTGGCATTTTTAGTTTGGTGGGCTTGGGATAGAACGGCCATTGAAGATCCAGACTATCGTAGACTTAGACTCCACTTAACTGCAGTGGTTTCGCTTTGCCATCTTTGGTTGATTGCGCATCTTAACTAGGTGCGAAAATGCCACCTTTTATCCCGGCGCTGGCGCGGAATACTAATAATGAACTATCAAATGTTTGGCGAGTCTCTCCATGCTGATTGATGGTTTTCGCATGAATTTTTACCACGCCACGATCTGGTTTAGATTTAGATGGAATAACCTCTAAAATCTCAGTCTCAACATGTAATATATCGCCAGGCCTAGTAGGGGTTAACCAGCGCAAATCAACGCCCCCACCAATAATGCCGCTTGCTACGGGGAAAGAGTGCGCTATGAGACGCATGGTAATTGAGCCAACCTGCCAGCCACTTGCGGCTAACCCACCAAAAAAACTCTCTTTCGCGGCAGTATCACTTAAGTGAAAGGGTTGAGGGTCATAGTGTTCTGCGAACGCAATAATGTTTTCATCGGTGATGGCATACGTCTCACTAATAAATCGATCGCCAATCTTTAAATCATCCAAATAGAGCATCGCAAGTCTCTTAAATATTATTTTAGGCCGCCACATAAAGCGGAATATCACTCTCACTACCCAGCTTTTTAATATTGGATTCTGCTATCTGATAGTTTATGTAAGCCATTGTCTCACCATAGGCTAAATGGTGTTCAAAAGGTGATAGTTCTCTGGGAAATAAAGCCCTCAGAATCTCCTCTGCTGTACTCGGCGTTAGGCAGAAGTGGATTATTTTATGCGCATTTTCGAGGTACCCCTCAATAAGCTGGTCTGCACGCTCATGAAGATTAGTCATCGACTTTTCATGGGCGGGAAGCACCAATGTATTCGCTGGCAAGTCTTTGAGTCTTTGCAATCCCTTTATCCAGGATTTAATTGGGTTGCCACTATATTCGCCGAAACGAACACTGACGTTCGAACTAATTCTAGCTAGCACTTGGTCTCCAGATATCAGTATGTTTTTGTCCTGATTAAAGAGACTGGCGTGCGCAACAGTATGGCCATCATTGATTAGGATGTGCCAGGTTTCACCATTGATGCTAAAAGTGCCTTCCTCAAGACAACGATACTTTTCAGGGAGTGGGTGAAAGGCCCGTTGAAAACCGAGCAAACTACGAATAATCAACTCATACTCTGTCTCAGGTATACCTCCACGGTGATAGAAATCGTTTAACTCATCAGCCAAGACTGAATCATTCTTGGGATCCATCCCAAGAAAGTTTTGGATGCCTTCATATTCAGCTTTGGTAACCCATAAGGGCACTTTCCAAGTCTCACAAATCCAGCCGGCCGCGCCAATATGGTCAACATGTGCATGTGTCGCTATCACGGCTTTTAATGGTATCTCCATAGGGAGTGAATCAAAAATGGTTTTTAGTATTGATTGTGATTGTTCACTTTTGAGGCCTGTATCAACAAGAATCCATCCGTCGCTATCTTCGATAAGGTAGACATTGATATGGTCCAATGCAAAAGGCAGCGGTAGGCGAATCTGAATGATTCCAGGAGCTACCTCAGTTGTATGGGTATCATATTGTTCTGTTGTCATGATTGTTAACGTCGTCACTTATCGAGATGGTAGGTTTAAGTTGACTCATCTTACCCAGAGAATACAACCGGTGCGACCTCTCCTTTAAGTTAACTATAAATCTTAAATCTGGCCTGTGCGAAAGGCTCTAGGCGTTTGGCCTGTCCACTTTTTAAACGAGCGAGTAAACGCAGCCGTTTCAGAAAACCCGAGCTGTTGTGAGATGCTCTGAATAGATAGGGATGATTGGTTAAGCAGATGTAGAGCTGTATCGCGTCTGAGCTCATCCTTTATATCCTGAAAGCCAGTACCCTCATCATCAAGTTTTCTGCGCAGTGTGCGAACTGTCATGTTGAGTTGATGTGCGACACTCTCCATATCTATTTCGACAAACTCCATCTGTCCCATGATATCTCGAACGCGTCGCGTAAATATCGGTAGATACTCTTGTCGGGTGAACCATTGAAGGGGTGCACTGCGCAGATGATCTCGGAGTGTGTCGAGATTTTGAATGATCGGAGCTTTTAAAGCCTCTAACTCAAATATGAGTCGGTTAGCGGGTGCATCATAAGAAACCGGGCAGGGGAAAATAAGACGGTACTCATCTGCATGATCTGGTTTAGGGCCTGTCATTTGCGCTTCAAATAGATGAATCCTGCGGCCAATAAGCCAGCTTGGGAAGCGGTGCCAAAGTAAAAGTAAAAAATCTCTTAGAAGGAAATCTGGATCCAATTCGGGTTTGGAGAGTGACATTTCAAGTATCGCCTTATTACTTTCGATACTCAGGTTCAGTGTCAGTGATTCATTGACCAAGCGGTAGAAACGGCATAGGTGTTTGTAGACCTCTAAAAGGTTTGCTGCGCGCACTGCTTCTCTTGCGAAAAGACTAAATGTTCCGTATCGCGCAGGTCGCTCTGCACAAGCCATGAATTCATCGTCGCCTCGCTCCCATGAGAGGCGAGCTAGCGCACCGAATTGAGCAGGGGTTAAGCGAAACTTCTGATTTCCAAGAAGCCTCTCGTCTAGGTTGGCCTCTTTGAGGAGCGGACCGATATCGACCCCCATTCTGGCGGCAGATTTAAGCGTGCCTAGTGCGAAGTGCGTTGAAATGCTGTTGTTATCAAAATGTTGCATAGTCTGGCCGAAAATCTATTTTAAGACTTCTACTTAGGTATTAACTATGAAATATATCGCAAATCCATGTCCGAAAATATCAATAAATAGTCTCGCCTTATCATTTTGTGATTGTTGGTGATAGCAGATAATGGATAGTATGCAATTAGAGCCTTAGGAGCGGTGCATGATCGAACAGGTTGGAGTTATTGGTGCGGGCCAGATGGGGCAGGGAATTGCTCAGGTTTTGGCGTGTGCAGGCATCCAAGTTGTTCTGGTCGATATCTCCGCGGAGCAGTTGGAGTTGGCGCTTAGTCGCACTGCGTCGAGTGTTGCTAAGTTAAAAGAGCGTAACAAACTGCCAGTAGAGTGTAATCCACTACCTTTTATTGAATCCTCGGTCTCTTTAGATGCTCTAGCTCATTGTGATCTGGTGGTTGAGGCCGCCACTGAAGATGAGATGACCAAACGCAAGATCTTCCAAGCGCTAAACGGTATCTGCAAATCTTCCGCTATCTTGGCGAGTAATACATCATCGATCTCTATTGGTCGTTTGTCAGCTTTGGTTGATCAGCCAGAGCGGATGCTGGGTGTGCACTTTATGAATCCGGTGCCTTTAATGGCGCTAATTGAGGTCATTACAACCAAGCACACTTCGGAGGCTACACGAGTTGCTGTTGTCGAACTGGCTGAGAAGTTGGGTAAAACAGCGGTTGTTGTTAAAGACCGTCCAGCTTTCGTCCTTAATCGAATTTTACTGCCAACTATTAATGAGGCGATTCGTGTTGTCGAAGAGGGTACGGCAACCCCCGAGCAGGTCGATCAAATTATGACCTTGGGTGCTGGCTTTCCAATGGGACCGCTGGCCCTGGCTGATATGATTGGCTTAGATACCTGCTTAAGTATCCTAGATTTAATGTTTGTTGAGATGAAAGATGCTCGTTACTTGCCTGCGCCCCTGCTTCGTGAATATGTCGTTGATGGTCGTCTAGGAAAGAAAACGGGCGAAGGTTTTTATAATTACGACTAATCACGTGATGAAAGGCTTAAACAGAGTTAAGCTCAACAGCAAAAAGTTAACCAAGTCTCTATGAGACCTAAACAAGGGAAATAATAAAATGCATACCTCACCCTTTGAAACTAACTTGGATCAATGCGCTGCAAACTTCACTGCATTATCCCCGATCAGCTATCTTGAGCGCTCTGCGTTTGTATACCCAAATAAAATTGCGACAGTTAACGGTGATGTGCGCCGTACGTGGAAAGAGACTTTGACGCGTTGCCGACGCCTTGCTAGTGCACTCATTAAAGCGGGTATCAAGAAGGGTGAATCTGTTTCGATTATCGCGTCTAACCTTCCGGAACATTTTGAGGCGCATTTTGGTGTGCCTATGACTGGTGCAATTCTTAACTCAATCAACACCCGTCTGGACGCTTCAGCAGTTGCCTTCATCCTGCAGCACGCAGAAGCAAAAGTATTTCTTGTAGATAAAGAGTTCGGTGAGCTAGCTACAGCAGCACTCGGTATGCTTGATAACAAGCCTCTTGTCATTGGTATTGATGATGCTAGTTTCCATGAAGGCTTAATGATCGGTGAGATGGAGTACGAAGCATTTATCGCAACGGGTGATGCTGAGTTTACAGGTGAGCCTGTGACCGATGAGTGGAACGCGATTACGCTTAACTACACCTCAGGTACAACCGGAGACCCCAAAGGTGTTGTGTATCATCATCGTGGGGCCTATTTGAATGCGGCTAGTAATGCTCTGTCATGGAGCATGGAGATGCACCCCGTTTATCTTTGGACGCTGCCGATGTTCCATTGTAACGGTTGGTGTTTCCCTTGGACTATAGCTGCGCAGGCAGGTGTTAGTGTGAGCTTGCGTCACGTGCGTGCTGACAAGATTTATGAGCTGATTAAAGCTGAAAATGTGGGCTATTTCTGTGGTGCACCAATCGTGTTGAATATGCTCAATTCAGCGCCAGATTCAATGAAAGCGGGTATTAATCATAAAGTGAAAGTTATGACCGCTGGAGCAGCTCCTCCAGCCGCGGTTATAGCCGGCATGGAAGCAATGGGCTTCGATGTGACCCACGTTTATGGATTGACTGAGACCTACGGTCCTTGTGCAATCTGTGCCTGGAATGATGAGTGGGATGATAAGACAGCTGCTGAAAAAGCCGTGCTTAAAGCGCGTCAGGGTGTACGTGCTCCAATGCTTGAAGGCATGGTTGTTATGGATCCTGAAACCATGGAGCTGGTGCCAAAAGATGGCGAGACTATGGGTGAGATATTCATGCGAGGTAACCTCGTAATGAAGGGCTACCTAAAAAATCCATCAACAACTGAAAAGTCATTCAAAGGCGGCTGGTTCGCATCAGGTGATTTGGCGGTATGGCATGAAGATGGATATGTACAAATTAAAGACCGCTCTAAAGATGTGATTATCTCGGGTGGTGAGAACATCTCAAGTATCGAAGTTGAAGGCGTTCTTTATGCGCATCCTCACATTCAGGAGGCTGCTGTTGTAGCGAAAAATGACGAGAAATGGGGTGAGACGCCCTGTGCGTTTGTGACCCTTAAAGAGGGTGCTCCAGAGGTGAGTGAAGCGGACGTAATCGCGTTTTGTCGCGAACACATGGCACGTTTTAAAGTACCGAAAAATGTCGTTTTCGGTCCACTACCAAAAACGTCAACCGGTAAGATTCAGAAGTTTGTACTACGTGATCAAGCAAACGCGTTGTAAAACAGATTATTAGATTAGGTGGCTCAAGTAGCCAGGATTGAAGGAGCTAACATGAAAGCATTAGTCGCAGTAAAACGCGTTATTGACTACAACGTTAAGGTGCGCGTTAAAGCTGATAATAGCGATGTGGATTTGGCCAACACTAAAATGTCGATCAACCCATTTTGTGAGATTGCCGTTGAAGAGGCTGTGCGCCTTAAAGAGGCGGGAATTGTTTCTGAGATCGTTGTTGTATCTATTGGCGACAAGTCTTGCCAAGAGCAGATGCGTTACGCAATGGCGCTAGGTGCAGATCGTGGTATCCAGGTTGAAGCGGAAGGCAAACTTAACTCTCTTGATGTTGCTCGTATCCTTGCAAAAGTGAACGAGTCTGAGAACGCCGAGATTCTTCTTCTAGGTAAACAGGCGATCGACTCTGATAACAACCAGACAGGTCAGATGCTAGCGGCCCTTCTTGATGTGCCACAGGCGACTTTCGCTTCTGAAGTAAAAATCGCTGACGGTAAAGCCCAGGTAACACGTGAAGTGGATGGCGGTCTTGTAACTGTCGAGATGGATCTTCCTGCAGTTATTACAACTGACCTGCGTCTAAACGAGCCACGCTTCGCGGCACTACCGAAAATCATGCAGGCTAAACGTAAGCCACTAGAGGTTAAGACTCTAGCTGACCTTGGCGTTGAACTCACGAACAGCGTGCAGTTGATCTCGGTTGAGACTCCAGCAGAGCGTAGTGGCGGTATTAAAGTGGATTCTGTCGATGCGCTGCTCGACAAACTACGTAACGAAGCACAGGTTATCTAAGGGAGAGTTGATGATGAAAACGTTGATTATTGCTGAACACGACGGTCAGTCACTTAAGGGTGCAACTCTTTCTGCAGTGACTGCTGCAACTAAACTAGGCGCGCCAGTTGATGTGCTAGTGGTAGGTTCTTCTGTATCGGCAGCGGCTTCTCAGGCGGCTTCTGTTGCGGGTGTTGATCGTGTCCTTACAGTCGAAGATGCGGCTCTTGAGCACACACTTGCTGAATTCCTAGCGCCTATCGCTAAGCAACTAGCAGGTGATTACACACACATTATTTTGGGTGCGAGCACCTTTGGTAAAGATTTGGCACCACGCGTTGCGGCGCTTTGCGGTGTAAACCAGCTATCTGAAGTTATCGAAGTGATCGATGCTGAAACCTTCAAGCGTCCTATCTACGCAGGTAACGCGATTGCTACTGTTAAGAGTAGCGATGCAATCAAGGTGATGACCGTTCGTGGTACTGCTTTTGCTGCTGCAGGTAATGGCGGTAGCGCATCTGTTGAGGCTGCATCAGTCACTGTCCCTTCTGCGAAAGTGCGTTTCGTGGGTGCAGAGGTGAGCGAGTCAGATCGTCCAGAGCTTGAATCAGCGGATATCGTTGTATCAGGTGGCCGTGGTGTGGGTTCTAAAGAGGACTTCGCTAAGGTGTTCGAACTTGCAGATAAACTGGGTGCTGCAGTGGGTGCATCACGTGCTGCGGTTGATAGCGGTTTTGTACCTAACGATATGCAGGTTGGCCAGACAGGTAAGATGGTAGCGCCTAAGCTATACATCGCTGTTGGTATCTCGGGCGCGATTCAGCACCTTGCAGGTATGAAAGAGTCGGGCACCATCGTTGCTATCAACAAAGATGAAGAAGCGCCGATCTTCGGTATCGCTGACTACGGTCTAGTGGGTGATCTTCACGAGATCCTTCCAGAGCTAGTTTCAAAAATTTAAACCAACAAGGGCAGCCTAGCTGCCCTCTGTTTTTAAGAGCTTTCCAACGCTTTCCAAATCGGGAATCTATTCTATGAGTATCTATAACGCGCCTGCACAGGACACCGCTTTTGTCCTTGATCAGTTGGTAGAGTTTGACCAGCTTTGTGAATCGCTTGGCCTTGAAGAGGTTAACCTTGAGCTTGCTAACGTTATCGTTGAAGAGGCGGGCAAGTTGGCTTCAGAAGTCCTGGCGCCACTTAACTCGCAGGGTGACCATCAGGGTGCACGTCTTGAGGGTGACAAGGTTATTGAGACTCCGGGATTCTCTGATGCTTATCAGCAGTATATGGAAAACGGTTGGGCAACACTGACCGCTCCCGAGGCATTTGGCGGCCAGGGCCTGCCAAATGTTGTAGGTACGGCAGTCAATGAGTTGTGGCACTCTGCCAATATGGCGTTCGCACTTTGCCCAATGTTGACCCAAGGCTCGATTGAAGCGCTTATCGCACATGGTAGTGATGAGCTTAAAGATCAATACCTTGCGCGTCTGGTGAGTGGTGAGTGGACGGGTACCATGAACCTAACAGAGCCTAATGCAGGTTCTGACCTTGCTGCGGTATCAACCAAAGCAGTTCGTAATGGCGATCACTACCTTATTTCAGGTCAGAAGATTTTCATCACCTGGGGTGATCACCAGATGACCCCGAATATCGTTCACCTAGTATTGGCGCGCCTTCCAGACGCACCTGCTGGCGTGAAGGGTATCTCTCTATTTATCGTGCCGAAGTTCCTACTGGATGCCAATGGCGAACCGGCAGAGCTAAACGATGCGAAATGTATTTCACTGGAGCACAAGCTTGGTATCCACGGCTCGCCGACTTGTACGATGAGTTTTGGTGACAATGGCGGTGCTGTTGGTTACCTCGTAGGTGAAGAGAATAAAGGCCTTGCTTACATGTTCACCATGATGAACCATGCTCGCCAATCTGTTGGCCTGCAAGGTCTATCGATCTCTGAGCGCGCATATCAGCAGGCTGTGGCTTATGCTAAAGATCGCACCCAAGGCAGTCGTAAAGATGGCACTAAAATGCCAATCATCGAGCATGCAGATGTCCGCCGTATGTTGATGTCGATGCGCTCGGGCTGTGAGGCGATGCGTGCACTGGCGCTTGTTGCGGCAGCAGAGATTGATCGCGCTCACGCAGAGGGATCTCAAGCTGCAGCTAAAGCTCGTGTAGAGCTTCTGACACCAATTGTTAAAGGTTGGATGACGGAGATGGCCAATGAGCTGACATCGCTCAACATTCAGGTACATGGTGGTATGGGCTTTATCGAAGAGGCTGGCGCAGCTCAGCACTATCGCGATGCTCGTATCCTAGCGATCTATGAGGGTACCAACGGTATTCAGGCACTTGATCTGATCGGCCGTAAAACCATCGTTGATAATGGCGCCGCACTTGCTGTGCTGTTAGATGAGATGGCAGAGACAACAATCGAACTTCGCAATGCGGGCCTAGATAAGATGGCTAACCGTTTTGCAGCTTCTGTAGAGCGTGCTCGCGAAATACGTGAATTTATTCTAGAGCGAGCTGCAACCGATCGTAATTTGATGGGTGCAGTGGCGTTCGATTTCTTAATGCAGATGGGTTACCTAACGGGTGCTTTCCTAATGGCTAAAGAGGCTGTTAAAGCGAAGGGACTTGAGGGTGCTGGGTCTGTATACTCTGACGAGTTCCTTGCTGCAAAAGTAGCAACCGTTCGCTTCTACGCAGAGCACTACCTGCCACGAGCTGAAGCGCACGCCCAAACTATTATGACCGGCCTTGATGCAGCCTTTGTGCTGACTGACGACCAGTTCTAAACGCCAGTTTTGGAGAGCGTAATGGATTATGAAGTAATGGAGTTTGATGTCCTCATCATTGGTGCAGGACCATCAGGCTTAGCCGCAGCCTGTAAGATTAAACAGCTAAATGCTGATTTACAGGTATGTGTTGTTGAGAAAGCAGCCGAGGTGGGTGGTCACATCCTTTCCGGTGCAGTCGTTGACCCTAAGGCGCTGACTGAACTCTTCCCTGATTGGAAAGAGCAGGGTGCGCCACTCAATACTGCAGCGAAGGTTGATGAGATTGTGCTCCTGAAAAACGAGAGCAAATCGATCACAGTTCCTAACTTTGCTGCACCAAAAACCATGCACAACCACGGTTGCTACATTGCATCCGTTGGTAACCTTGCTCGCTGGTTAGCAGAGCGTGCTGAAGAGCTTGGAGTTGAAGTATTCCCAGGCTTCCCAGCAGCTGAAGTGCTTTACAACGACGATGGCAGCGTAAAAGGTGTACTCACTGGTGCTATGGGTATTGGCGCCAATGGCGAAGAGAAAGATAGCTACGTACCAAGCATGGCGCTTGAAGCTAAATTCACGCTATTCGGTGAAGGTTGTCGTGGTCACCTAGGTAAAGAGCTTATTGAGCGCTTCAATCTAGATGAAGGCAAAGATCCGCAGCACTACGGCATCGGTATTAAAGAGCTTTGGGATATCGACCCTACTAAACATCAGGAAGGTCTCGTTATCCACGGTTCTGGTTGGCCTCTAAGCGATGGTACTAGCGGTGGTTTCTTCCTCTACCATGCAGAGAATAACCAAGTGGTTGCAGGTCTTATTGTTGACCTCAACTACTCAAACCCTTGGGTTAGTCCATTCGATGAATTCCAGCGTTTGAAGCACCATCCAAAATTGGCGCAGTACCTAGAGGGCGGTAAACGCGTCTCTTACGGTGCCCGTGCAATCGCGAAAGGTGGTTACAACTGTCTTCCTGAGATGACCTTCCCAGGTGGTGTATTGATTGGTTGTGATGCAGGTACCTTGAACTTCTCTCGCATCAAAGGCGTTCACACCGCGATGAAATCGGGCATGTTGGCAGCCGAAGCTGTCGTTGCTGCGATTGCTTCTGAATCGAACACTGCCTCTACATTCAATGATCTGTACAAAGCGTCATGGTTGTACAAAGAGCTATACACCTCACGTAACTTTGGCCCTGCACTGCACAAGTTTGGTCCAATCTTGGGTGGTGCGTTTAATACCCTCGACCAGAACTTCTTTGGTGGTCGTATCCCAGTTACTCTGCATGACACCCATGTTGATAATGAGATGCTGCGTCCAGCGAGCAAGTGCACGAAGATCGAATACCCTAAACCTGATGGCAAGCTCTCTTTCGATAAGCTCTCTTCTGTATTCATCTCGAACACAGTTCATGAAGAGGATCAGCCTTGTCACCTTCAGTTGAAGGATGCGAGCGTACCGATTAGTGTCAACTTCGCACAGTATGCAGAACCAGCACAGCGCTACTGCCCAGCAGGTGTTTATGAAGTGTTGGAAGATGAAGCAGAGCCACGCTTACAGATTAACGCAGCCAACTGTCTGCACTGTAAGACCTGTGATATCAAAGACCCAACGCAGAATATTCGTTGGGTAGCGCCAGAAGGCGGCGGTGGTCCAAACTACCCGAATATGTAAAAACAACAAGGAGCCCGACGGCTCCTTTTTATTTGCTCTTTCGTTTTGCGGTGCACCATTACATGTTAGATTGCGTAGATAATCATCCTTCATTGCTCGCCAATAGGTTTAGAGGTTAAAAATGCGTTCTATTTACCCACTGTTTGCGCTTGTTTTTGTAAGCGTTGCTAGCGCTGCTCCAGTTGTATCCACTCAGTCACTGGAGTCCTTGGCCTACTCTCCTACTTTTTCTGCTCCTGCAGAAGTGATTAGTGCCAACGATGCAGCGCTCAGTGCGGAGCTCTCTGCACGTATTATCAAAATTAATGTTGAAGTGGGTGATGCCGTGAAACAGGGAGAGTCTCTGGTTGAGCTGGATTGTCGGACCTATGACAGTCAATTAGCGACGCAGCAGGCTGTGTTATCTGAGCTTAAATCCCAGCGTCCGTTGATTAAGGATCAATACTCACGCGCAAAGACGCTTCACCAAAAAGGCAATTTGGGTGACGATGCGCTGCAGCAGCGTGAGACGGCATTAATCTCTTTGGACGCCCGAATTGATGTGCAAAATCGTCAAATTGAGCTTGCTAAAATTGCTACCGATAACTGCTCCCTAGTTGCTCCATTTGATGGAGTTATTTCGGCGCGCATGGCTCAGTTGGGTGCCCTAGCAGCGCCTGGAATGCCGCTTCTACAGTTGGTTCAAATTGCTGGCGCGGAGTTAGAAGCGAAGGTTGCCCCAGGCTTAAGTCTTGCGGATAGCGCAGCCTGGTTTGAAGCGAACGGTCAGAAGTATGCGCTGGAGTTTCGTGCTGCGCTGCCGATCATTGATCGTCGTGAGCGTACCCAAGTTTACCGTTTTGGCTTTCCTGAAACTTCACCGGAAATTGGTGCTACAGGACGTTTAACCTGGACCGCCTCTCAACCCCACGTCTCATCTGAGCTGCTCGTCCGCCGTAAAGTTGGGAATGAGTGGCAGCTTGGTCTGCTAGTTGAAGATCAGGGAATAGCAAAGTTCATACCTATTGAAAATGCCATTGAGGGACAGCCAGCCGCAGTTGCGCTACCCGAGAATACCAAGGTCATTACTGAGGGACGCCTACTTACCGTTGAAGGCGAAGCGGTAGAGGTACGTTAAGATGTGGCAACGGTTTATCACAAACCATGTACTAGCAAATCTAACCTTTTTGCTAGTTCTAGCAGTGGGTCTGCTTAGTTACCAGGGTCTCCCTCGTCAGCAGGATCCAACCATCAATTTCAACTGGATTATTGTTACCACGCCTCTCCCTGGAGCAACAGCGCTGGATGTTGAAAGTAAAGTCACTGATCCACTGGAGGATGCACTTCGTTCGCTGGCTGATGTGAAGTTTGTGTCGAGTAACTCTCGTGAAGGCATCTCCAGCATTCTAGTGCGATTTGATGATATCGATGAGCGAACCTTTGATAAGCGTTTAGCAGATCTTCGTCGTGAAATACAAAATACTGAATCTGAACTGCCAGATGCGGCTCTGGACTCTCTGATTCTTGAGATTACCAGCTCAAATGCATTTCCTGCCGCGACTGTTGCAGTGACCAGCCTTGCAGATGATGAAAACCTCCGCTTACAAGCGTCTCGAATCGATAAAGATCTGTCACAACTTAAAGGGGTAGCTCGCATTGATTCGGTTGCCTTGCCTGATCCTGAACTGCAGGTAAATATCGATGTTGCAGAGCTTGAGGCCCTAGGCATATCGCCCCAGCAGGTTGCTAATACCGTCGCAGCATTTTTCCAAGATGAAGCCGCAGGTAACTTAGTTCAGGGTGATCGTAACTGGCTAGTGCGTGTCGTGGGTACTGCATCAGATCCAACCTATCTTGCGAATCGTCCTATTCTTGGCGCAGCGGGTGAGGTTTCACTATCACGTGTTGCCAGTGTGGAACGCGCGCGTGAGGACTCAAGCTTCCTAGTGAGGGTTGGCGATAAACCCTCGGTACTGCTTGCTGTTATGAAAAAAGAGGGTGCCAACACGCTTGAGCTAGTCGAGCGAGTGCAAGGCTATATGGATGATCGCAATGCCCTCTCTCAAGAGACCGGTGTCGAGATGGTCCTAATTGATGACCAAACAATTGCGACGCGTAAATCGATTGAGATCATGGAGAATAATGCTCTGATCGGTCTTATTCTCGTGTTGGTCGTTGCTTGGTTTTTCCTCGGTACACGCATCTCAATGCTTACGGCTATCGGTATTCCATTTATTTTGGCGGCGACCTTTTGGGTATTGGCAGGCCTGGGCGAAACACTCAATGTGACCGTACTTCTTGGTGTCGTGATTGTGTTGGGGATGCTGGTGGATGATGCTGTTGTTGTCGTTGAATCGATCTACTATCGACTGCAGCGGGGCTTTTCAGGCATCGCTGCCGTACAGGGATCGATTAAAGAGGTGGCCGCTCCGGTTACGGCGGCAGTATTAACCACCATTGCTGCTTTCTTACCCTTGATGCTTTTGCCGGGAATCTTGGGCAAGTTTATGAAAGTGATTCCAATGGTCGTATCGATCGCATTGGCGATCAGCTTGATTGAAGCTTTTTGGATGCTGCCAGCACACATCTTGGCGGCGAAGGTAGGTTTTGAAAAGCCCAGTCGTATTCAGCGCATTAGGGAATCTCTAACGCATCGAATGCAAATTACCTACGTTCGGTTACTAATCAAAGCTTTTCGCCGCCCAGTATTGTCTCTAATTATTGCTGTATTGCCTTTAATTGGCGCCATTGGTGCTCTGGGTAATGGCTACATCAAGATGGACTTCTTCGCAGCGGATCCTGTGCGCCTCTTTTATGTAAACGTTGAAATGCCGGCAGCGACCCCTGTTGAGAAAACGATGGAGGCGGTCTCGCGGGTTGAAGCACGTGTACGTCAGAATGTACGCGAGGGCGAGGTGCGAGCAATTGCCAGCTATGCCGGTCAAATGTTTACTGAAACCGAACCACGTATTGGTGAGCAGTATGGTCAAATACTGGTTGGGTTAAATCCTAAAACTCCGGACCTAAGAACCGTCGAAGAGATGACGGATGCAGTTCGCGAGGATATAGGTGATGTTGCAGGTCCAATACGTATCTCTTTCCTTCGCCTATCGGGTGGCCCGCCTGCCTCTAAGCCTATATCGGTGAAAGTGCGTGGCGATGATTACCAAGAGATCCGTGACGCCACTAACATTCTGATTGAGATCCTCAACAGCCATGAAGACTTTGTTGATGTCGAAGATGATGCCGCTCGTGGCCGCTATGAATTGAGTCTCGAACTCGACAGTGATGCCATCAATCGAAGTGGGCTGAATCCAGCGGATGTTCGTCGAACTCTTCGACTCCTGGTTGATGGTGAAGTTGTTGCTAGCATGCGTGATTCTGGTGAGCGTTTGGATGTTCGTGTCAGGGCTAATCCAGACTCGCTACCTTCACTGGAACGGCTGCTGAGTTACCGTATCCCAGTCCCTGCTGGTGGTGCGATTCCGCTGTCTGAGCTGGTGATCGAAGAGCGTAAGCAGTCGCTGGGTAATATACGCCACTACAACTTCCGCCGAGCTATCACGCTTGAAGCTGATCTTCGCTCTGGCGGTATGGATACAGTGCAGGCGAATGCTTTCTTGCTGGAACGTTGGAAAGAGTATGAAGAGCAGTATCCGGCAATTGATCTCGACTTCTCAGGCGAACTGGATGATATCAAAGAGAGTATGGATTCAATTGCAATCCTGTTCCTAGTGGGTGTTGGTTTGATGTACCTGATTCTGGGAACGCAATTCCGCAGCTACTGGCAGCCATTGATGATTCTAGCGACAGTTCCTCTAGCCTTTACGGGTGTTGTATTGGGCTTAATTGTGACGCAGAACCCATTGAGCCTATACACCATGTATGGTGTTGTAGCCCTCGCGGGCATTGCTGTTAACGCTGCAATAGTCCTTATCTCAGCCGCGAATGACCGCATCGGTAATGGTATGAGTCTGATGCACGCGACACTCTATGCGTCACGTCGTCGAGTGATCCCAGTTCTTATCACTACGTTAACTACGATGGCGGGTCTCTTCTCGCTAGCGGCGGGTCTTGGCGGTAAGTCGCTGATCTGGGGACCAGTGGCGACCTCGATTGTTTGGGGCTTAGGCTTCTCTTCAGTGCTGACGTTGTTTGTAATACCGCTGATTTATCGTCTATCGATGCGTCGAGCGGCTAAACGATTGGCTGAAAGCTAGGATATGAATCGCTTCGCCTTTTTGGCTAGATCTACGCAGTGGTTTTGTAGAGCTAGCCTGAAAGGCGAAGTGATCATTAAATTAAAACGGCTGCGGGTAGCGTTTGAATAATGCAGCAACCTCTGTTTGTAACTCCTCAGATAGAGGCATATCAAACGCAGCGATGTTCTCAAGAAGCTGCGCCATAGAGGTCGCACCAATAATGGTGGAAGTGACACCATCCACCTGATCACACCATGCAAGTGCTAGTTGCGATGGCGTATAGCCAAAGCGCTCAGCAAGCTTTACATACTCTGCTACTGCTTCATGCGCTTGAGGCGTATTGCGATGAAGGGTTGCTAGATTTGAAATACTCCAGCGGCTACCTTCCGGCATTTCACCGTTCGCATATTTACCCGACAGCATACCTGATGCCAATGGCGACCAAGGCAGGTAGGCGATATCCTCATGTAGGCAGTTCTCTATCAGGTAGGGCCAATCTTTTGCATGCAAAAGGCTGAACTCATTTTGAATAGAGACGGGCCTTGGAAGATTGTGTTGGCGACTCAATTTTAGGTAGGTGTTAATGCCCCATGGAGTATCGTCTGACAAACCAAAGTGGCGAATCTTGCCAGCTTTAATGCAGCTATCTATACCCTGCAAGATATCCAGCATCTGTGCTTCATGCTCAGCCGCGTTAATATCACTGAACTTATAGAAGTTGGGAGTGTGCTTTCCGAAGTGAGGTGAGGTGCGGTTCGGCCAGTGTAACTGGTACAAATCTATGTAGTCCGTCTGAAGTCGCTTCAATGAGTTATCGACTGCATCAATAACTGCCTGACCTGTAATAGGTCCACCGTCTCGTACCCAAGGGAGGCCAACGCCCGCGATTTTGGTAGCGATAATCATCTCGCCGCGGCGTGATGGATTGCGCGCAAGCCAGTTGCCAATAATCTCTTCAGTTTTGCCGTAGGTCTCTGCCGTTGGCGGTACCGCATACATCTCTGCTGTATCAAAAAAATTGATGCCAACCGATAGCGCATGTTCTATCTGTTCATCAGCCTCAGCTTGAGAATTCTGCTTGCCCCAAGTCATGGTGCCTAGACAGATTCTTGAGACAGATAACCCGTTTGTTCCTAACGTCGTGTATTGCATATTAACTTCTCAATTCAACCTAATGTCATGCTTCTAATCAGTGACTTACGTTAACACAAGCGCTCTAGTTTAGGGCGGGCAATATTCATTTGGTTAAAGATCAAAGTTGGTTGGCATCATCACAACATCACGAATAGTCATGTGCCTTGGACGAGTTAGCATGAATATGATCACATTTGCGATCTCTTCCGCTTCAACCAAGCTGCCATTAGCTTTCGCCTCTTCCAGCTTATCCTGCGGCCAGTCTTTCAGCAGTCCAGTGATGACTGGACCGGGTGAGATTGAACCTACTCGTAGTCCGTGCTTAAACACCTGACGTCGGGTGGTTTGCACAAAACAGTCGATCGCCCATTTAGACGAGGCGTAGACGGGCTCCCAAGGTGTAGGGTAGTGCGCGGCAAGTGAGCTCGTCACGATGATGTCGCCAGTACCGCGCTCAATCATATGTGGGAGAATAGAGCGCACGTTTTTCATCACCACGTTGACGTTCAACTCCATCACGCGATCGATTGCATCAAGCTCTGCATCAACAAGGTCGCCACCGACATAAAGGCCCGCATTTGCGTGGAAGATATCTAGGTTAGGTACGAGATCCAGGATTCTATGCATTAGCTGAGCACAGGTAGCACGATCTAAAAGATCAGTGACCAATGGAATGGCGCGTTCGCCAAACTCATGACAGATCTCAGTCAGTCGAGCTTCGTCCCGATCTATAAAGATGACGGTCGCACCCTCATCATGCATGGCACTTGCGCTGGCATAACCAATGCCAGACGCTGAGCCTGTTACTGCAGCAAACTTTCCATCGAGTTGTCCCATAGATGGCTCCTTTTTATGAGTTATTAGAGATCTTTAAGCGCAGGGTAGATTTTGCGGTAGTGCTGATACGCCTGTTCGTAGAGCGATACTGTAGCCTGATTAGGCTCTATTCGTCTTTCAATATGTGGTGTTGTAAGTACAGAGATAGGATCAACATCTTCAGCAGCTAAAAGAGCTAGTCGTGCTGCACCAAATGCAGCACCAAAATCACCATCGGCGGGAATTAAGATACTCTTGTTCAGGACGTTAGAGAGGGTTTGAATCCAAAAGTTGGAACGTGAACCACCGCCCACGGCGATAATTTCATCCACTTGTGCGCCCGCTTGATTGAGCGCTTCTAGATTGTCACGAATAGCGAAAGCAACACCTTCCATAATGGCTTGGGTAAGCGTTGCTCTATCAGACTCATGTTCTAGTCCTACAAAAACGCCGCGTATTTGCGCATCGTTATGGGGTGTTCTTTCCCCAGATAGATAGGGGAGAAAACGCACCGATGCCGGTTCATTTGCAGCGGTTGGCAACTCAGCATCTAACTCAGCTGCAGAACACCCTGTGAGATTGGCATACCAGTTGAGTGCGTCGGTGGCCGATAGTATGACTCCCATCTGGTGCCAGGTATTTGGAATGGCGTGGCAAAATGCATGTACTGCACTGGCTGGCAGTGGTTTGAATCCATCGGTTGCAGCGAATATAACCCCCGATGTTCCCAGTGACAGGAAGGCTTGACCTTCAGATACAACCCCCATGCCGATTGCAGATGCTGCATTATCACCTGCGCCGCCACCAATAATGACATCCTTGCTGAGCCCCCAGCGATTGGCTAGTTCAGCCCTAATAGTGCCAGCAGCATCTGATCCTTCAACTAGACGAGGCATTTGATCTAACCGCATACCAGAGAGTGCAAGAAGCTCTTCAGACCAGCAGCGATCAGCGACATTGAGCCAGCTTGTGCCAGCTGCATCAGACATTTCAGATATATATTCACCGCTTAGCCAAAACGCGATGTAGTCCTTAGGCAGTACTACCTTCGCTGTTTTAGCAAAGACCTCAGGTTCATGTCGTGCGACCCACACCAGTTTAGGTGCAGTAAAACCAGGAAAAACAATATTGCCAGACAGCTCGCGAAACGCTGGCATTGCATCGAGTTCAGCAGCCTCTTGGTAGCTGCGGGTGTCATTCCAAAGGATTGCAGGTCTAAGTGGCTGGCCATTCTCATCAAGCAGCGTAGCACCGTGCATCTGACCAGAAAATGAGATCGCTTTTATCTGAGAGAAGGCTTCGGGTTGTGCCGCCTTGAGTTGGTCCATGGCTGACTCACAGGCACTTATCCAATCTGCAGGGTCCTGTTCAGACCAGCCTGGGTGAGGGCGAGAAACAGTAATTGCTGAATTTTTGCTGTCGATAATGCCCTGTTGGCGATTAATTAGAAGTGCTTTAACACCTGAGGTGCCAAGATCGAGTCCTAGGAACACGGTGAGTCTCCGCTATCTTATTGTTTTTCTTAAGTGAAACAGAATATTGATGATTTGTTTCTAATATTACGATCAAGTTAACACTTTAATGCAATTATTACTGCATGTGCGTAATAAATATGCAAGAAAGTACCATCAATGAATTTTTCTGTATAAGATGTATAGAAAATCTAATGCTACTCTGTTGCACAGATGCTCACCAGTATCGATTCATCTATGAATTAAAGTACCGGTGGTGTCAGATAAAAATAAATCCGACAGGAGTCCAACATGAAAGTTAAAATGCTCTCGGCTGCCGTTGCTGGTGCCGTAATGCTATCAAGCCAAGCATTCGCTGGTTCACACGGCGGTACTGAACTTGTTATCGCAACAGTAAACAACGGTCACATGATCGAGATGCAGAAGCTCTCTCCTAAGTTTGAAGAAGAGACTGGCATCAAAGTTAAGTGGGTTACCCTAGAAGAGGGTGTTCTACGTCAGCGTGTTACTACTGATATCGCGACTAAAGGCGGTCAGTTCGACATCATGACTATCGGTATGTACGAAGCTCCAATTTGGGGTGAGAAGGGCTGGTTGGCTCCTCTTAACTTCAGCGCTTCTTACGATGTGAACGATATCCTACCTGCAATGCGTGGTGGTCTATCTCACAACGGAAACCTATACGCTGCACCTTTCTACGGTGAGTCTTCAATGGTTATGTACCGTAAAGACCTAACTGATAAAGCGGGTATTACTCTTCCATACAACCCAACTTGGGCTGATATGGAACAAGCGATTGCAGCAATGCATGATCCAGAAAATGGTGTTTATGGCGTATGTCTACGTGGTAAACCAGGTTGGGGTGATAACGCTGCTTTCCTAACCACTATGGCAAACACCTTCGGTGCTCGTTGGTTCGATGAAAACTGGAAGCCTCAGCTAGACTCTGCTGAGTGGAATGCTGCAATGAACTTCTACATCGATCTAATGACTAAGTACGCGCCTCCAGGGTCGTCTGCAAACAGCTTCAACGAAATCTTAGCTCTTATCAACGAAGGCAAGTGTGGTGCATGGATTGATGCAACTATCGCTGCATCGTTCGTATCTGACCCAGCGCAGTCTAAAGTTGCTGACAAGATCGCTTACGCACAGGCTCCAGTTCAGAAAACCAAGCGCGGTGCAAACTGGCTATGGGCTTGGGCACTAGGTATCCCAGCTTCATCTGAGAAGAAAGAAGCTGCGATGAAGTTCCTAGAGTGGTCAACTTCTAAGGACTACATCAACCTAGTTGGTGAAACTAATGGTTGGGGTCGCGTACCAACAGGTACTCGTTCATCTACTTACGCTAACGAGAAGTTCCAGGCAGCTGCTAACTTCGCAAGCGCTGAGATGGACGCTATCAAGAGTGCTAACCCATACGACTCTACCTTCGAGAAAACTCCATACACTGGCGTACAGTTCGCAGCGATTCCTGAGTTCCAGGCTATCGGTACAGCGTTTGGCCAGCAGATGGCAGCTGCTCTTGCAGGTGATAAGAGCGTAGAAGAAGCGCTTGATGCAGCACAGAAAGCTGCTGATCGCGAAATGCGTAAAGCACGTTACTACTAATCTGTAGTACGTGAGTGAGGTACGCCTCACTTAGAAATATCACCCCCGTCAGCTATGTTTGGCGGGGGTGTTCTCCCTCTGAATTAATTTCGGTATTTGGTTATGTCAGCGCAATCCCGAAGCAGTCGTTTTATGCCACGCCTGTTGCTTAGCCCAGCTGTGATCACACTCTTTATTTGGATGATCGTGCCGCTTGGGTTGACGATATACTTTTCGTCGATTTTCTATAATTTGATGCAGCCCGATGTAGGTGGTTTTGCTGGTTGGATGAACTATGAGTTCATGGTGACCAATCCTGCTTTCACAGATGCTATCTGGAATACATTAGTCCTACTTGCCTCAACTGTGGCTATCACGGTGATTGGTGGACTTGCGATCGCGCTACTAATAAACGAGTCATTCCCAGGCCGCGGCGTTGTGCGTCTGCTACTAATTTCCCCGTTCTTTGTCATGCCAACAGTGAATGCACTGTTGTGGAAACACATGATGATGAACCCAATTTATGGTGTTTTGGCACAGGTGTGGACCTTCTTTGGACTAACGCCAATCAACTGGCTTCAGGATCTACCACTATTCTCTGTGATCCTGATGATCAGTTGGCAGTGGTTGCCATTTGCATGTCTGATTTTGATGACGTCGCTTCAGTCTATGGACCGCGAGCAGCTTGAAGCTGCTGAAATGGATGGTGCCAACTACTGGCAGAAGTTTCGTTACATGTACCTACCACATCTAGCGCGTCCAATTTCTGTAGTCATCATGATTGAAGTTATTTTCCTTCTATCAGTCTTTGCAGAGATCTTTACAACAACGAACGGTGGCCCAGGTACTCAAAGTACCAACCTTGCTTATTTGATATTTAACGAAGCGTTGCAATCTTTTGATATTGGTGTGGCTTCGGCAGGTGCGGTGTTTGCAATCATCCTTGCAAATATTGTGGCGATATTCTTGATCCGTATTATCGGCAAAAACCTGGAGAAGTAAGACGATGGCTAAGAAATCTAAATTCACTCCAGCTTTGATGGTCCGAACTTCAGCGGCTTGGGGTATTGCGTTACTTCTGTTCTTCCCACTGATCTTTATGGGTTTTACAGCATTTAAAACTGAACTACAGGCGATAGCCGTTCCTAGTTTGTGGGCTTTCGAGCCAACGCTTGAGAACTTTCATATCGTTAATGAGCGCTCCGATTATGTGAGTTTTGCTTGGAACTCGGTCGTGACCTCAGTTTTATCAACGGCATTGGGTCTTCTTATTGCAGCACCGGCAGCTTACAGCATGGCATTTGCACCAACGAAGGGGACCAACGGTCTACTGCTTTGGATGCTTTCAACTAAGTTTATGCCGGCGGTAGGTGCGTTACTTCCAATCTATGTCATTGCACAGACCTTAGGTTTGTTGGACACAAAAACCATTTTGGTTGTCATCTTTACAATGATGAACCTGCCGATCATGGTTTGGATGCTCTACACCTACTTCAAAGATATTCCACATGAGATCTTAGAAGCTGCTCGAATGGATGGTGCATCGGTTTGGCAGGAGTTCCGCCATGTATTACTTCCGCTAGGTATTGGTGGTCTTGCCTCTACAGGTCTTCTTTGTTTGGTACTTGCTTGGAATGAAGCTTTTTGGGCGCTGAACTTAGGTGCAGCCGATGCAGGTACATTGGCAACCATGATGGTGAGTTACTCAAGCCCTGAAGGCTTGTTCTGGGCGAAGCTTTCTGCTGCATCGCTAATGGCTATTGCACCAATTGTTGTGATTGGTTGGTTCTCTCAGAAACAGCTCGTTCAAGGCCTCACATTCGGCGCCGTTAAGTAAGTATTTGGAGTTTTTAAACATGTCATATTTAGAATTAAAAAACGTCGATAAGTACTACGGCGACGTTCACGCAATTAAGGGTGTAAACCTGACGATCAATAAAGGCGAGTTCATTGTCTTCGTGGGACCATCTGGCTGTGGTAAGTCAACGCTGCTTCGCATGATTGCTGGTCTTGAAGAGATCAATGATGGCGACCTAGTTTTAGATGGAAATGAGATCACAGATCTTGCTCCTTCAAAACGTGATTTGGCGATGGTTTTCCAGTCTTACGCGCTCTACCCACACATGACCGTGGAGGAGAACATGTCTTTCGCACTTCGAATCAAAGGCGAAGAACAGTCCGTGATTGATCAAAAAGTGGCTAAGGCAGCAGAGACATTGAACCTAACCCCTTACCTCAAGCGCACCCCTAAGGAGTTGTCGGGTGGTCAACGCCAGCGTGTTGCTATAGGTCGTGCGATTGTTCGCTCACCTAAGGTATTCCTATTCGATGAGCCGCTCTCAAACCTAGATGCGGCGCTACGTGGCCAAACGCGTGTGGAAATTGCTGAATTGCACCGTGACTTGAATGCGACAAGTATCTACGTAACTCACGATCAGGTTGAGGCGATGACGCTAGCAGATCGAGTTGTCGTGCTTCAAGCTGGTGTAATTGAACAGGTTGGAACTCCAATGGAGTTATATGAAGCACCTGCCAACAAATTTGTTGCTCAGTTTATTGGTCAGCCACAGATGAACCTTCTGCCAGCAAGTTACTTTAGCGGTATCTCAGCTGATGCCGTTGATATAGGTGTGCGTCCAGAGCACCTCTCTATTGTCGAGTCAGGTACAGGTTCTATTAATGGACAGGTTGAATTGATCGAAGCTTTAGGTAACGAAACACTTATTCACGTGTGCCTAACTGGTACTGGAGAGAAGGTGATTGTTCGTCAGTATCAGCAGCCGACTATCAAAGTTCGTGAAACAGTTTCTATTAATTATGACGCCTCTCTTCTGCATCAATTTGATGTGAAGGGCGAAGCTATTCGCTAAGGAAAGTGTATGAGTCAGAATAGCGCGTTGGTTAATCTGCATCTTGGTTTGGGCTCGTTTCATCGTGCCCACCAAGCGCTCTATATGCAGTGGTTGCACGATGAAGGTGATACTAGCTGGGAGCTGGCTGGCGGTAATATCCGACCAGACATGTTGGAGCTCATCGCTGCGCTTCAAGCCCAGGGTGGCGCCTACACTTTGGAAACTGTCACTCCTCAAGGAGAGCGTGAATACAAGCGAATTGAAGCGATCAAGAACGTTATCTCATGGGATGCTGATCTTGCCGGTTTAACTGCGGTAGCTGTAAACCCTAATACTCGTATTATTTCGTTTACAGTAACTGAGGCAGGTTATTACCTTGATGCTCATGATCAATTGGATCAGAGCTATGCAGACCTCGTTACCGATCTTAAAGGGAAGACGGTTGCAACCTTGTACGGTGCGCTAGCTAAATTGCTTGATGCACGTCGACTGGCGGGTGCAGGCCCTCTTACCCTTATGAACTGTGACAATCTTAGATCAAACGGTGAGCGTTTCTTCAAAGGTTTTGTTCAGTTCCTTGAGTTACGTAATCAATCTGACCTTCTCGATTGGGTGAAAGAGAATACCTCTGCACCGAATGCGATGGTTGATCGCATTACGCCGCGTCCGACAGCAGAAGTTGCGACACGTGTGAAAGCGGCAACCGGAGTAGACGATCCTGCAGCATTGATGGGCGAGTCGTTCATACAGTGGGTAATTGAAGATCATTTTATTGCTGGGCGTCCTGCATGGGAGAAGGTCGGTGCTGAAATGGTTCAAGACGTTAGCGCATATGAAGAGGCGAAAATTCGCTGTCTCAATGCAACTCATAGCTGTATTGCTTGGGCTGGAACACTTGCAGGCATGAGCTACATTCATGAGGGTACTCAGGATACTGAGATCTGCAAGTTGGGCTACGACTATGTCACAGACAATGTGATACCGGCGCTGCCAGACTGTCCTCTTGATTTGGCGAAATACCGTGACGTGGTGTTGGATCGTTTTTCGAACCCTAACATTCAAGACACCAATGGCCGTGTGGCGATGGATGGCTACTCTAAAATTCCGGGCTTCATACTGCCAACCATTCGTGATGGTATAGCCCGTGGATTGTCGCTTGATTCAGTGGCTATGCTGCCTGCTCTGTTTCTCGCTTTTTTACAGCGTGAACAGCGTGGTGAGATTCCATTCCCATATGAAGATCAGTTGATGGATCCCGCCTCTGCAAAAGCGATTGTTTCTGCAGCTGACCCTGTGGCAGCGTTTGTTGCAGAACGTTTGCTCTTTAATGAGTTGGCCGGTAATGATCAGCTTCTGGCTGCGATGCGTCGTGCATTTGCCAGAGTTGAAGAATTTATCGCTCGTCGCGCTAAGTGACTATAAAATAGGGAGCGATCAATGCGCTCCCTAGATACTTACAGGGATACCTGATCAAGAAAAACAATAATTTAAGAACAGTGCCAAGCCATGTATAAACATAACGAAACGAGCCCAAGGCCGCCAGAACGAGAGAGTGAATTTAACCGTCATCCAGACCTTGGTTACGAGGAGAAGTTGGAAGAGGGGTTTATCCGTTTTCTTGAGCATGGCGCGCCACACCCACTTATACGTTGGCACTTTCATGAAGAGTTTGAGCTTCACTTAATCACTTCAACCTTTGGCAAGGTGTTTGTGGGTGACTACATCGGCAACTTCCAACCTGGTCAGTTGGTAATGACGGGGCCGCACCTTCCTCACAATTGGATCTCTACCGATTATCCAGATGAGGGTGAAAAGGTCTCAATTCGCGATAAAGTGCTGCAATTTAACCCTGAACCCCTTCACAAAGCAGCTGAGCTGATTCCTGAATTACGTCAGGTTTTACCCTTCCTAGAACGTGCCGCTAATGGTATCGAGTTTTACGGTATTAGCTCAGATGTTGAAGCGTTGATGGACCGAATTAAAGTGAGTAGCGGCCTGCAACGCATGGCGTTATTTACAGAACTGCTAGCGATGTTGTCGCAGCATCAAAACTATCGTTTGCTCTCTTCTGTTCAGATGCAGAGCCGTGACAATCAGAAGCGCCTCGATCAAATCAGTGAGATTGTTGACTACGTTACAGAAAACTTTGCCTCGCCGTTTAGTATGGCTGAGGTTGCGGAGAAGTTCGGTATGAGTGAGTCTCGCTTCTCACGTTATTTCCGAAAAGCGACCGGCAACACCTTTACTGATTTCGTGAACCGTATCCGTATCAATAAGGCGAGTCAGTTGCTGCTCGAGACGGAGCAGTACATCTCGACCATCTGTTATAACGTTGGCTTTAACAACGTTGCCAACTTCAACCGTCGCTTTATGGAAGTGCGCGGCATGACGCCTAGCGAGTTTCGTCGCAACGGTAAACTTCGTTACTAAATGCTGTATCATTTGCTGCTTGAGTAATCAGGATATTTGCAATGCAGAAGGCACAAGGCACTCTATACATTATCTCTGCACCTTCTGGTGCCGGTAAAACCAGTCTCGTAAAAGCGCTTTTAGAGCAGGACGCGAAGGTTCGTGTCTCTGTATCGCACACAACCCGTGCGCCACGTGATGGCGAGGTGGATGGTGTGGCCTACAACTTTGTCTCGCTTGCTGAGTTTGACCAAGTTATCGACGCTGGGCAGTTTCTGGAGTACGCCGAGGTATTTACCAATAAGTACGGTACCTCTAAGTTGTGGGTTGAAGAGCAGCTCGCCGCAGGCATCGATGTGATTCTTGAGATCGATTGGCAGGGGGCACAGCAGGTGCGCGAGAAGATGCCAAACGCGTTGTCGATCTTCATTCTACCGCCAAGTCGAGCAGAGCTTGAGCGTCGTCTTACAGGGCGCGGTACTGACTCTGCCGAGATTATTGCAGGTCGCATGTCGCAAGCGGAGTCAGAAATGAGTCACTTTGGTGAGTTTGATTACCTAGTGATTAATGATCAGTTTGGTGAAGCGTTGAATCAATTGCAGGCTATTTTTACCGCAAATCGCCTGAAAATGGGTGTTCAGACTGCAGTTCAGAAGAGTTTACTCGAAGATCTCTTGTAGGTTATTGCCTAAAGTCTGTACAATCGCCCGTTCGTTAACGATAGAACACCCCGAAGAGGTTAAATATGGCACGTGTAACAGTTGAAGATTGCCTCGATAATCTTGATAACCGTTTTGAACTTGTGATGGTTGCATCTAAACGTGCACGTCAGATCGCGACTGGTGGTCAGGATCCTAAGGTAGATTGGGAAAATGATAAGCCTACAGTAGTTGCGCTACGTGAAATTGCTGAAGGTCTTACAACTCGTTCAGTAATGGATGAGCCACAGCTCGACTAAGAGCCCGGAACATTTCTAAAGTTTGTTTAAAACAAACTCTTAGAGCGCTTCCAACCTGCGATAAACTCGGGCATCATTCTTAACATACTGTTTGTTAAGCTTTTATGATGCCATCGATAGACGCACTTTCTGAACGCCTAACCGAATATCTGGATCCAACTCAAATCCAGAAGGTTAGGCGCGCTTATTTTTACGCTGCACAAGCGCATGACGGCCAGCGTCGTAAGTCTGGCGAACCCTACGTTACTCACCCTCTCGCCGTTGCTTCAGTTTTGGCTGAAATGCACATGGACCATGACTGTCTAATCGCAGCGATGTTGCATGATGTCATCGAAGATACTGAAATCAATTACGACGGTATCGAGAGCCAGTTTGGTGATCAGGTTGCGAAGGTGGTGGACGGTGTCTCTAAGCTGACTCACCTTGAGTTTGAGTCAAAGGCAGAAGCACAGGCTGAAAACTTCCAGAAGATGGTTCTAGCGATGGCGGAAGATATCCGCGTCATCATTGTTAAGCTCGCCGACCGTCTTCACAACATGCGTACCCTAGGTGCGATGCGCCCTGATAAACAGCGCCGTATTGCCAAAGAGACCTTAGATATCTACGCCCCAATTGCCGCTCGCTTAGGTATGCGCGATGTTCAGGTGGAGCTAGAAGATCTAGCATTTAAAGCCGCGCATCCCATGCGTGCCAAGTTTATTCGCCGAGCTGTGGTCCAAGCGCGTGGACAGCGTCGTGATGTGATCACCGAGATCCAAACCGCTATCGAGAACCGTCTCAAGCAAGAGGGGCTGCCTGGTAGTGTGACCGGACGAGAAAAGCACCTCTACTCCATCTATATGAAGATGAAGCGTGAGAGTCGCAGCTTCGCCAGCATTATGGATGTATTTGCATTCCGTATAGTCACCAACACTGTTGATGAGTGTTACCGAGTGCTAGGTGCTGTACACAACCTATTCAAGCCGGTGCCGGGTCGATTTAAGGACTATATCGCCATTCCAAAGGCGAACGGCTACCAGTCACTGCACACCGATCTATTCGGTGCACGTAACTTCACTATCGAAGTACAGATTCGCACTAAAGAGATGGACGCGGTGGCTGCGCAGGGTATCGCAGAGCATAGCCACTACAAGTCAACCGGTGATGGTAGTACGGCTGTTGGCTCATACAGCCGCGCGCGTAAATGGCTGCAAGGCTTGTTGGAGATGCAGCAGGCTGCAGGTGACTCGATGGAGTTCATCGATAGCGTGAAGAAAGAGCTATTCCCGGATGAGGTCTACGTATTCACGCCTAAGGGGCGCATTCTTGAGCTTCCGCAGGGTGCAACGCCTGTAGATTTCGCTTATGCAGTGCATACCGATGTGGGTAACTCTTGTATCTCTTGTCGTATTGATCGCCACCTCTCGCCACTCTCTGAGCCACTAAAAACAGGCCAGACAGTAGAGATTATTACTACACCTCGTGCACAGCCTAATATGGCGTGGCTCAACTTTGTTGTGACCGGTAAAGCGCGAACCAGTATTCGTCACTTCCTGAAGAACCAGCAGATGCATGAGTCAGTTGAGCTCGGACGTCGTCTGTTGAATCAATATCTGGCGCAATTTGATATCAATGATGAGCAGGTTGACCAAGTTAAACTGCAGAAGATGCTTGAAGATAACAACTTCAAAAACTTTGATGAGTTGCTCCAAGATATTGGCCTGGGTAATCGCATGGCCTACGTGGTTGCGAGACACCTCCGCCCTGGTGATAACAGCGAAGATGAGAACTCTGATAAGGGTGTAGATGGTAAGGCGCTTGTTATTCGTGGTGCAGAGGGCATGGTGATGCACTTTGCTCGCTGCTGTCACCCAATTCCTGGTGATTCTATCGTTGGTAAGATCTCAGCAGGCCGTGGGCTAGTTGTACACCGCGCCGAGTGTCGCAACATGAATGCTAAGCGTGATGAGGGTAATCGCGATATCTTCATCGAATGGGCAGATACTTCAGATGAAGAGTATGGCGTGGTACTTGAACTTCAGGTTGAATCACAGCGCGGCATTATTGCTCAGTTAGCGACTGCAGTTGCCTCTGCTGAGGGTAACGTGAGACAGATTCTATCTGGTGAAAAAGATGGCCAAATGAATGCAGTAACGATCGAGTTAATGGTCGCGAACCGTGTCCATCTTGCCCGAATCATGAAAAAACTACGTGCGATCCGTCAGGTGAATCGCGTGACACGAACTTAACAAAAATAATTAAGGAATCTACGAATAAGTCCATGACATCTCAGGCCTACAGTCATATTTAACATCAAGGCTTGTCGTCGAAGGCCTAGCGGGCTAAGTCGAGACGTCACAACACAGATGATGGATATGACTGAAGGCCCCGCAGGGCGAGATCTGAAACCTCCTGCTACTGCGTTGAATTGCTTACTAAGGACTAAGGCCATTAGTTGCGCAATTCGCCTTGTATCTGAAAGCTTCAGATCCCGCTGAGATATTATGGACTTGTTCGCAGATTCCTTAACTAAGGAGTGGTAGATGGAACAGTATGTTGAGGTAGGTAAGAGCACAATTATTGGAAGCGATGCTCCCAAACCTCAGGATAAAAACCCTAAAGGGATAGATCGAATCATCGCTATCGCCTCTGGTAAGGGTGGAGTAGGTAAGTCGACTGTTTCTGCCAACCTTGCTGTTGCTCTAGCACAGAAAGGCCTCAAGGTAGGCCTTCTAGACGCGGATGCTTATGGTCCAAGTCAGCCACGCATGTTTGGTGTAAATAGTCGTCCGGCCAGCCCAGACGGCGAGACCATTATTCCTCTTCATAAACACGGTGTTACCCTCATCTCGCTTGGCTTAATGATGCCCGAAGATGAAGCGCTTATTTGGCGCGGACCTATGTTGATGAGCGCCCTGGAGCAGATGGTAAAACAGGTGCAGTGGGGTGAGTTGGATGTGTTGCTTGTCGACCTGCCACCAGGTACCGGTGATGTGCAGCTTACCCTAAGTCAGAAGTTCCATATTGCTGGCGCTGTTGTGGTCTCTACACCACAGGATATCGCCCTCATTGATGCCCGCCGTGGTATCGATATGTTTAAGCAGATGAGCGTGCCTCTATTTGGGATTGTCGAGAACATGGCCTCATTCGTTTGTGATGGCTGTGGCAAAGAGCACCACCCATTTGGTTCTGGTGGTGCAAAAGCGGAAGCTGAGAAGCTGGGTGCGCCTTTCTTAGGCGAAGTGCCACTGGATCTCGATATCCGTATCGGATCTGACGGCGGTTTACCAGTGATGGTCTCTAAACCTGATAGCCCACAAGCTCAAGCATTCGTGCGTATCGCTGACCAGTTAGTCGCATCTGATTTATACGTAAATGCTAAGGCTTAATAGCTAAAACCAAGAACTTAAAGCCGCACTTGCGGCTTTTTGCTTTTTTACAGCCCGAAGCTTGAGTAGGGGATGAATTTGACCGGGGTGCCGGGTTCGATCTGTTGTGCAGTTTCGTCCAGATCAACAAGCCCCTCTGACCAGGCAAGACCTGTCACTCGGCCGGAGCCTTCTGAACTAAACACTTCTGCTTTGCCATCGCGAATTCGAGCGCGTAATAGCTCACTGCGACCTGGCTTCTTATTTTTCTGGAAGTTAGCTGGCACCATAAAGCCTAGTGGTTCAAACCATTCGCCTCCGGCTAATAGCGCCATTGCAGGGGCTGCAAAGCGTAGGGTGCAAACCCAAGCTGCGACTGGGTTGCCAGGCAAACCAACCACCGGTGTGCCCTTGTACATTGCAAGTGCAAGTGGACGGCCTGGTTTGATAGCGATACGCCAATTACTAATCTCACCCTGCGCCTTTAAAGTTTTAGAGACGTGATCCTCATCACCGGCGGAAATGCCACCACTGGTGAGGATTAGGTCACAGCGCTCAGCACCGCTTGTCAGTGCAGCTTCGACATCTTCTGCGCGATCAAGAACATGACCCAGATCGATCACCTCATAGCCGAGTTGAGCAACGAGCGCGGTAAGCATAGGTCTGTTGGCATCATATATTTGCCAATCAGTCACAGTGGAGCCTACTGGTTTTACCTCATCGCCGGTTGATAGAACGCCCACGCGAAGCGGTTTATATAGATCAAGCTCGGTGATTCCAACACTCGCCATTACGGAAATGTGGGTTGCACTGATTTTTGTACCTGCGGTAACGATGACATCGTCGACCTGGATATCTTCACCAGTGAGGCGGGTATTAGCACCCGCTTTCAGCGTTCCGTTTAGGTGCAGCAGTCCATCTACGACCTCCGAGTCCTCATCGAGAACGACGGTATCAACACCCTCGGGCACGACTGCGCCAGTGAGAATACGTATTGCATGGCCAGGAGGAACTGAGCCTTGATAAGGAACACCCGCAGCACTGCGTCCATCGACTATCGGCATTGCCGCAGGGACTTCAGTTAGAGGGCCTGCGAATGCATAGCCATCGACAGCTGAGTTGGTGCTAGGTGGATGTGCCCGAGGCGCTGTGATGTCTCGCGCTAGAATGCGGCCACTGGCCTGCGCTAACGGAACATTGGATTCGATACCAACAACGCAGTGTATACGCTCACGAAGACGTGTCAGTGCCTCCTCAACCGGTGTCCAATTGACACCTGGCGGAAGTGCGAAGCAGTCGTTTCGTAAGGGTTTCATCTGTCACCTAATAAATTGATAAAGCTAAGGTTTTACCACCAAATACTAACGCACAGTTGCACTCTCTAGCTAGCCTAATAAAGCGTCTGTGTTGTATGCTCTCTAAACACTTAAAAGAGAGCGTTATGTCAGAGTTTCTAACGACCAAAGAGGTTGCCGAACTTCTCAGAATTAAAGAGCGTAAGGTTTATGACCTTGCCGCTCGCAATGCTATCCCTTGTGCTAAGGCGACGGGCAAGCTGCTTTTTCCAAAGGCTGAGATTCGCCAGTGGATGCAAGAGAAGGGTGTGGTTACAGAGGCTGGCAATCAGCCAAAGTTTGTTGTGCTCGGATCTCACGACCCTGTTTTGGAGTGGGCTCTAAGTGCCTCAGGTTCTGGCTTACCGACCTTGCTAAGTGGAAGTTTCGATGGCTTAACACGCTATAAACAGCATGAGGGTATCGCTTGTGCTATCCACCTTGAAAACTCTGATCGCTCTGGTTGGAACACCGAAGCCTTTCAAGAGTCACTGGCAAACACGGCCAGTGTTTTAGTTCATTGGGCAAAGCGTGAACGTGGCTTAGTTGTGAAGCCGGGTTCCGGAATTGAGGGTTTCTCTGATATTCCAGGCAAGCGTCTGGTGACTCGCCAAGCGGCTGCTGGTTCGCAGCATGTATTTGAACGTTACCTTGCAGATGCGGGTATCGCGTTAGATAAGCTCAAGGTTGTTCGTGAAGCACGCACTGAAACAGAAGCGGCCCTAGCTATTCTAGAGGATCAGGCAGATGTTGCCTTCGGTCTGCGCTGTTTTGCTGAGCGCTACAAGCTCGATTTCATTCCGGTGTGTGAAGAGTCGTATGATTTGATCATTGATCGCCACGCCTACTTTGAGCCTGCAATGCAGGCGCTTCTTAACTTCACTAAGAGTGAAGCCTTCCAAGCCGAGGCGGCGCGTTACATCGGATATGATGTTTCAGAGACGGGTAGAGTCGTTGCTAACGGAGCCCGTTAGCAACGAAATTCACCTGAGATTTATTTCGCGTTAGGGAAGAATAGCTGCTTGCCAGCAACCTGGTAGCTTGCAATCGCTTTCTGGCCCTTATCTGATATCAACCAGTCAATGAACTTCTGTCCTGCTTCTGCTTTAACAGATGGACACTTCGCTGGGTTTACTAGAATCACACCATACTGGTTGAAAAGGCGGTTATCACCCTCGACCTGAATCATGTAATCCCCTTTGTTACCGTGTTTTGTCCAAGTTGCACGGTCGGTCATTGCGTACGCACCCATACCGACTGCTGTGTTCAGCGTTGCACCCATGCCAGAACCGGTTTCGCGGTACCATTTGCCTGAGCTCGCCGTTGGATCAACTTTGGTGAGTTTCCAAAGTTTGCGCTCTGCCTTGTGTGTACCAGAGTCATCACCGCGTGAAGCGAATAGCGCCTCTTTGCCCGCAATCTTCTCGAGTGATTCGGAAACATTGTTAGATCCATGTACGCCTGCAGGATCGTTAGCAGGGCCAACAATGACGAAGTCGTTGTACATCAAATCGCTGCGGCTGACACCATAGCCACTGTTCACAAACTTCTCTTCAGACGCTTTTGCATGCACAAGCAGTACATCGCCGTCACAGCGTTCCGCGTTTTTGATCGCTTGTCCTGTACCTACAGCAACAACATTCACCTGCACTCCGGTGTCAGCTTCCACTAGAGGAAGTAGGTAGTCATAGAGACCAGAGTTTTTAGTTGAAGTGGTCGACTGAACAATAATAGATTCTGCCGATGCAGCTCCAGCTATCAGTGAAACAGATAGTGCAAGTGCGGTCTTTTTAAAGGATTTGAATCCGTTCATCGTTGTGTTCCTGTTTTTGTTTATATTAAAAGTTCCCCGGCCAGGTAGGCTTTTGCCTCTTTGGATTCGGGGTGTGTAAAAAAAGTATTGGCCTCTGCATGCTCCGTTACTTCCCCTTTGTGCAGGAAGATAACGTCTGATGCTAGGCGTTTAGCTTGGCCAATATCATGTGAAACAAAGATCACTTTGACCCCTTTCTCTGAAGCGCTTTTGATCAGTTTCTCAATGATCAAAACTGAAGCGGGGTCTAGGCTTGCTGTAGGCTCATCTAAGAGCAAAACTTCTGGCTGGGTAATCAATGCTCTGGCTAGAGCTAAGCGTTGCTGCTCGCCACCTGAGAGCATACGAGCGGGGGAGTTCGCTTTGCCATCCAGATGAACTAGCGCTAGATATTCAAAAAGGGTTTTGTCGTCGGTCCCTTCGGGTGCTGCAAACTTTAGGTTCTGGAGAGTAGATCGTCGAAGCAGAACCGGTTTCTGAAATACCATCGCTTGCTTAACTCGGCTCTCTTCTAGTGCGCTGCCCGAGAAATGTATCTCGCCACTGCTGATCTCTAATAGACCATGAAGGGAGCGTAAAAGAAGGCTCTTACCTGCGCCATTGGCACCCATGATCAGAGAGATACCAGTGGTTGAAGAGGTTAGATTAATCTCGCTCAGTAGTATTTTGTCACCGATTTTAAGTGATAGGTTTTTGACCGAGAACGGTGCGGTATTTGCGTTAGGCATACGCATTCCTTCTCGCAAAATTACGAACCATCATCACACTCGCGTTCACAATAAGCGCCAGGCCAACCAGGATAATACCCAGCGCAAGCGCCATCGCCAGCTCCCCTTTGGCTGTCTCAAGGGCAATGGTTGTGGTCATTACTCTGGTCAGGTGGTCTATGTTGCCCCCAACAATAATCACTGCACCTACTTCAGAGGTGGCGCGTCCAAAACCAGCTAGCACAGCGGTTACAAGAGAATAACGGGCATCCCAAAGATAGACAGGAATCGCTCTAAACGTGGTGACCTGAAGGCTTGAGAATAGTTCGCGATACTCTAAATGGAGCTCCTCCATCGTTTGATGTGATAGTGCAGCAATGATTGGCGTAATAAGAATCACCTGCGCGATCACCATCGCCTCTGGGGTATAGAGTAAGCCTAGGACGCCAAGTGGTCCTGAGCGAGATAGGAGCAGGTAGACAAGTAGGCCAACAACCACTGGGGGTAGGGCCATGAGTGAGTTTACAACGGTAACAAGCCCCTGTTTGCCAGGGAATTTACCGATAGCCAGTAGCGTGCCGAGAGGGAGCCCTAGCAGTATAGAAATCAATAGCGCTGTTAGGCTGACCTGAATAGATAGGCCAAGTATCTCACCTAAATCTGCGTTCCAAGAGAGAATGAGTGCGAACGCTTCGGAGAAGGCATTAAGTAGCATAAGACTGCATTTTTTTCATTTTTGTAATTTTTACGCATTCTTGAACGTTTGCCGAAGAATTGCAACTCTCTATAAAAAGAATATCATCTCTCTAAACAACACTATTGGTGTCGACGATTGTGCGTAAATGGTTAACAGAGGCCTCTGCCGCTTTTGCTGATTTGGGAACATTTCTCCCGTTGGCAATTGGCCTGATTATGCTCGGAGGGGTCAGCCCTATCGGCCTCCTGTATGGTTTCGGCATTTTCGCTCTTGTTACGGCACTCTTTTACCGTCGTCCGATTCCAATCCAGCCGATGAAGGCGACCGCGGCAATGGGTATAGCTGGCCTGATTGGGCCTGATGTTCTTGCTGCGACTGGTATCTTGCTAGGCATCACATTAATTCTGCTTGGGCAGACCAACACTATCGATTGGATTAAGTCGCAGATTCCTAAAACCGTACTGCATGGCATGCGTGCTGCACTTGCGATCACGTTGATTGTGAATGCCCTGGGGATGGGGAATATTTCGTTGATCGCGGTTGCGCTTCTGTTAGTGCTTTTGATTGGCTTGCAATACACACCCCTGCGTCCTGTTGGTCTGTTGTTGGTGCTATTGGTTGGTTGGATCTTCTTGGGGCAGAGTGTTGAGTTCGTTGAGTCAAATTCGCTGATAGCTCTACCTGCTTTGAACCTGCCTTCACTCTATTCCTATGGTTCAGCCCTGGAACTTTCATTTTTGCCGCAGTTGGCATTAACCCTGACGAACGCACTTATCCTGACGGCCGTTATTGCTCAAGAGTACTTTCCAGATGACGCTAAGCCCGTCACCGAAAAGCGCCTCGCATTTACGAGTGGTATAGCCAATATTGTGTTGGCACCTATTGGCGCTATACCCATGTGTCATGGTGCAGGTGGTCTGTCTGCACACTACGCACAGGGTTCTCGCACTGGTTGGTCTATTGCGATATTTGGATTGGTTTGTCTATTGCTGGCTGCCCTAATGGGTCCGCAGGCTGTTGCGATCTTAGCGGCTATCCCGCTTGAGGTGGTAGTCGTGCTGGTTCTCTATGCTGCCTGGCATCTTGCTGATCCAGTTCAACTTAAGGCGATTAAGCCCTCTAAGATCCTGATCGTTATATCAATGACCCTGATTGCACTTTGGGGTGGCCTGTTGGCTTCTTTGATATTTGGTGTTGCTCTCGTTGCTATTTCACGAGCACAACGCCGATTTGTAAGTAATTAAGCAGGTTTCCTAGTAGTTAAAGTGACTGCTCTAAGGTCTCAAGCTCCTCTTGAGCATCCAGCCATTCGAGTTCAATCTCTTCCAGCTTGGATTTCAACTCACCTTGCTTGGCAAGCAGAGACTTAAGTTCATCTTTACGTGTTTCAGAGTAGAGGTCGGTATCGGAAAGAAGGGTTTCTAGTTCACCGAGTTTTTCGCTGCTGCTATGCATCTCTTTTTCGAGCTTCTCAATTTTTTTGCGCAGCGGGCTGAGTTTAGCTCGTTTCTCCGCCTCTAAGCGCTTCTGCTCTCTACGATCTGCAGCTGATTGAGATCTGCTTTCAGATTCGATCGCTGGCGCGTTTTGGTTTTGGCGTTGGCTTGCGAGCCACTGGTGGTAGTCATCCAGGTCACCATCGAACTCTGTCACTTTCCCTTCAGCAACGAGTAGGAACTGGTCTACGGTGTTGGCAAGAAGGTGACGGTCGTGCGATACCAGAATGATCGAGCCTTCGAACCCTTGCAGCGCCAGAGTCAGGGCGTGACGAACCTCTAAGTCCAGATGGTTGGTCGGCTCATCGAGAAGGAGTAGGTTGGGTTTGTGCCAAGCTATTAGCGCAAGTGCAAGGCGTGCCTTCTCACCACCGGAAAAGCGGCCAATCGTTTCTAAAGCATCGTCCCCGCTAAAGCCAAAGGAACCTGCAAAGGAGCGTAACTCAGCTTCGCTCGCTTTAGGTGCTATACGTTGCAGATGAAGTAGCACAGAGGCATTCATATCGAGTGCTTCGAGTTGGTGCTGAGCAAAGTAACCAATCTTTAAATGTTCACCAGTGGCCCGCTCACCTGATATTAGAGCAAGGTCGCCCACTAAGCTTTTCACCAGTGTCGATTTGCCGGCACCGTTGCGGCCTAAAAGGCCAATGCGCTGACCTGGCACTAGAGTCAGTGAAACTCCATTTAGAATCTTACTCTCTGCGCCGTAGCCAAGATCCGCATTGTAGATATTGAGCAGGGGCGATGAGATTTTATCAGACGCATCAAAGCGGAAGCTAAAGGGTGAATCGATGTGCGCAGCAGAGATCATCTCCATGCGCTCTAGGTCTTTGATTCGGCTTTGGGCCTGCTTAGCTTTACTCGCTTTCGCTTTAAAACGTCTTACGAAGCTCTCGATGTGGGCAATACGTTCTTGTTGCTTATCAAATGCCGCTTGCTGTTGTGCTAGGCGTTCAGCACGCATACGTTCAAAGGCGCTGTAATTGCCCTTATAGAGTGTCAGTTTTTGCTGATATAGATGAACTACCTGGTCAGCAGTTGCGTCGATAAATGAACGGTCGTGCGAGATTAAAATAAGGGTCCCGGGATAGGCGTTTAACCATTGCTCTAGCCAGATAGTGGCATCCAGATCTAAGTGGTTGGTCGGCTCATCTAGCAGTAGCAGGTCTGAGCGGCTCATCAACGCTTTGGCAAGATTGAGACGGATTCGCCAACCACCCGAGAAGGTGTTTACAGGTTTGGTCGCATCTGTGTTTGAGAATCCTAACCCGTTCAGAAGTGTAAACGCTCTCGACTCTGCCCGATAACCATCTATAGCCTCGATCTGCGCATGTAACTCACCGATATGAGTGCTGTGCTCAGCTTCAGCCTTGGCTAGCTTAGCTTGGAGTTCACGCAGTTCTAAATCGCCATCCAAAACATAATCGATAGCCCGGCGGTCAGTACTTGGAACCTCTTGCGCCATGTGTGCGATCTTGTGGCGAGGGGGTGTTGTTATGTCACCAGTATCTTGTGACAACTCACCAAGAATCAGTTTGAATAGACTCGATTTACCCGCACCATTGGCACCAATAAGTGCAACCTTCCAACCGTAGTGAAGGTTCAAGTCGGCGTGATCGATTAGGCGCTGCGCGCCACGCTGTAAGGTTAGGCTATCTAGTCGTATCATAGTGCGCGGATAGTATCATAGCAGCGGGGCGATTTACCCCTGTTGAATGTATGGAAGGATATCAATTGTTACCCTCAGGTTTGGATTTAAAGAGCCCGTTATGGGACTTTGCTTTGGTCGTCTATGCTGAGCTTTCAAAGCCTATGCTTGCATTGCAGAGCAGAGGGGCCCGTGTGAATCAAATGCTCGCAGCAATTTGGGCTGCAAAGCATGGAATTCGTTGGCCGGGATCTATTCCAGATGAGATCGAGCAGTGGCATCAACAGATTCTGCCAATCAGAATGCAGCGCATGGCCCTTAAGCCGCAGCTGGAAGAGTATCCAGATTTAGAGTCGCTCTATACGCATTTTAAGGGGGTTGAGCTCAATATGGAGCGGCTAGAGCTCGCAATGTTGTATCAGTGGTTAAAGGCTTGCCAAACAAACCCTCAAGCAGATTTGCTAGAGCCTAACCTACGTGCAGTTCTGGTAGGTGTAGATGACTACGAGAGTGAGTTATCAGAAATGCTGACCCTCTATAAGGCGAATTTTTAAATCCTCTTTAACGCCTTTAGCTTTTTAACTGGATCGGTTTTAATGTTGCTTTCATATCGGCGCGAGACACTGCGTCTATAGGTTATTTACTAAGGAAGTAGAAATGAAGAAAACGATTTTGGCGCTTGCGCTATCATCAGTCATTGCAGCACCAATCGTTCAAGCGGCTGAAATAACAACTGACGAAGATAAATTGAGCTACGGTTTGGGTATGGTTCTTGGTCAGCGTCTGAAAGCGGACTTCGACACCCTAAACTACGATCTGCTAAAACAGGGTATTCAGGATCTTTTTGAAGGCAATGCGCCAGCAATGACTGAAGGTGAAATCGCTAAGACGATGATGGACTTCCAGGCTAAGAAGATGGAACAGCAGCGTGCTCAGGAGCAAGCAATTGCTGATGAGAACCAGGCAGCAGGTGAAAAATTCCTTGCTGATAACGCTAAAAAAGATGGCGTTGTGGTTACAGAGTCTGGTCTTCAGTTTGAGAGTGTAGAAGCGGGTACTGGTCCATCCCCTACCTCTGAAGACAACGTTAAAGTTCACTACCGTGGCACGCTAACGGATGGTCGTGAGTTTGATAGCTCATACGGTCGTGGTGAGCCAGTAACCTTCCCACTAGCAGGTGTCATCAAAGGTTGGACTGAAGGTCTGCAACTGATGAAAGAGGGCGGTAAAGCTCGTCTAGTGATCCCCGCTGATTTGGCTTACGGTCCTGGCGGCGCGGGTGGCCTGATTGGTCCAAACATGACCCTAGTATTTGAAGTAGAACTGCTGAAAGTTAATCCTGAAGATTAATTCCAAGCAAAGGAAAAAACCGGCTATTCAGCCGGTTTTTTTATGTCTGATTTATGCCGCCGATTGGAGACTAGGGAGAGGGCGATTAACCGTTGAGGTATGCCTCAAGGAACTCATCAAACTCGATTGTATCTGCAGCCTCTACAGCGCGCTGCTCTGCAAGTGATGCGTTGCTCTGTGCTACCAAATTAGCCTCAACTTCAGAGTTAAGCGGTTCACTCTCAAGCAGTTTCTGATGCTGCTGGCTCATCGAAAGAGTCCATTCATGGTAGGAAAGGCCGCTCTCTTTAAGTGCATTAATGATCTTCGCAGATGGCGTAAGTTCAGGGTCCGCAACCACTTTACGCTGCTCGATTACAGCACGTGAATAGAGATTGGTTTTGTGGATCGTATCGAGTATCTCAGCAACACGGGCAACCTGATCTAGTATCTCAGTTGCAAAGGCTTCACGGGTCACTTCGCCCTCTGGTGTATCAAGCATTAAACCGGGTTTGCGGCCTTCGTTAACGATTAGTGACTTATTGCGAGCAACGGTAGCACACTCTGCTGGAGATAGAGTCTCTTCACCTGCAAACAGACAGGTTAGCAGGAAGGCATCCATAAACCGTGCTTGCACCAGATCGATTCCGATCGGTAGCAGCGGGTTAATGTCTGTATTGCGTACTTCAATATACTGCACGCCTCGCTCAATGAGCGCGTGAACGGGCTTTTCACCAGAGTAGGTGACACGCTTAGGACGAATGTCACTGTAGTACTCGTTCTCAATTTGCAGAACATTGCTATTTAACTGCTTGTAGTTGCCATCAACTTTCACTCCCATCGCTGCATAGGGTGCATGCGGTGTATTGATCGCCTGCTTTAACGAGGTCGCGTAGGTCGATAGGTGGTTAAAGCAGACATTCAAACCCTCTTGCGCACGGTTTGAGTAACCGAGGTCACTCATACGAAGTGATGTTGCCCAAGGGCCGTAAAAGGTATGGTCGTCTAGTGCCTGAAGTTGATGCTTAACTCCCTTCAGGAACTCTTTACCGACAGCGGGTGATGCGCCAAAAAGGTATAGAAGCAGCCAGCTGTAACGACGGAAGTTTCGAATCAGCGCAAAGTAGCGATCCGATGCAAAGTCTTGGTCTGAAAGTGAACTGCCCATTACCCCTTTCCAGACTGGCCAGAAGGCTTCAGGCAGAGAGAAGTTATAGTGGATGCCTGCAATGGTCTGCATCATCTTGCCATAACGGCTCTCTAGACCGATGCGGTAGATGTGCTTCAGTTTGCCAATATTTGAACTACCGTATTCAGCAATGCGAATCTCATCTACTGATGAGATCTTGCATGGCATGCTAGCTCCCCAAAGGGTTTCATTGCCAAGATTGCGATAGGCAAACTGGTGAAGTTCGGTGAGTTCTCGTAGGCTTTCAGAGACATCGGTGCTTACACCGGTGATGAATTCTAGGAGTGCTTCAGAGTAGTCAGTGGTAATGTGACCATGGGTTAGAGCAGAGCCTAATTTTACAGGGTGATCTGTCTGTACTATGGCACCTTGAGAGTCAGCGCGAAGCGCCTCTTTCTCGATTCCATGGCCAAGGCCCTTGAGTAGTTCCGTATTGCCAGTGGCAACAAGGCGCTGCAGATTTTCTTGAACTGACTGTAGCACTAATGAGCTTCCTTTCTTAAGTGCCGGAAGTATAGCAGAGCATATATTTAATAACCGAGCGATTTTGTCAGATTTTAACTGCTTGCAACTGCTGCGACAGTGCGAAAAAATCTACCTAGTTATCTAAAGGTACTTTTACCCTATGCCCGACTCATATTCGGCACGTTCATTTCTACCCTACCGCCCAGTAGTGGTCATTGTCACGTTAACTCTGTTCGTACTGACCCTGATCTACTCGACGCTTGCTACGCGCGAACAAGCGATGAGTGAGTTGGAGCAGAAGGTGAGTGATGATCTGGTGCGATACAAGGCGACCTTAGAGCAGCGTCTAGAACGCTATCGAAGCCTGCCACAGCTGTTGGCGAATCACCGTTTGCTTCTCGATGCTGTATCAGGCGCGGGCGAAGATACGATTGCATCGGCTAACCTCTACCTGCAAGAGGCAGCAGAGTTAGTTAACGCTTTGGACATTTACGTAATGGATGCTTCGGGTACAACGCAGGCGGCAAGTAACTGGTTTAAAGATACCAGCTTTATCGGCCGTAACTTTGCGTTTCGTCCCTACTTTACCGATGCAATGCAGGGTGTGCCTGGTCGCTATTTTGCGCTAGGCAGCACCACCAAAAAACGTGGTTACTACTTCAGTTTCTCGATGCGTCGAGCTGAAAAAGTGATAGGCGCGGTAGTCGTCAAAATAGACCTGGATCAGATTGAGGGTCGTTGGAGTGACCCTAACACAGAGGTTGTGGTCTCTGATGATGACGGCGTTGTGGTAATTAGTACCAACAATCAGTGGATGTTTAAAACCCTTAGCCCACTTAATAGTGAACAGATGCAACGTATCGTAGATAGTTTGCGTTATGGCGATCAGGCGCTTAACTCGCTGAATATCGTCTACCGTGAACGTGCCGCCCTGGGTACAGAAGTCATCACGCTTCTAGAGCCCAAAGATCCAACCCAAAATGCAACTGATCAGCTCAATCCTAATCAATATCTAACTAATTCAGCTAACGTTGAAGATACCGATCTAAAGATTCATATCTTTGCCAACCTTCGTCCAGTCGAAGAGCGCATTCTGCTTGTACAGCTGCTTGCAACCATCGGCTTTGTAGTGATTGCACTGGTCTCGATTCTGCTGTTTCAGCGCAGGCGTATTCGCAGCGAGCGCGAGCTTTTCAGCCGTCGTGAGGAGCAGGTTAGGCGTGAGCAAGAGGAGCGCATTGAAGGGGTCATCAACCACACCCAAGCGGGTCTCTCTTTGATTGATGCTGATGGTCGAATTGAGTATTTCAATCCGATTTTGCAGCAGATGTTTGGTTACTCTCCAGAGCAGATGTTGGGTCAGCCTTTTTATAATCTAGTATCTGAGGCGGACAGGCCCGTTCTGCAGCAATACATCACTCGAGAGATCTCAACACGCGAGGAGAATCTGCGTCTTGAAGTCGATGGTATTCGAGTCGATTCATCGGAGTTTCCGGTTGAGTTGGCGCTGAGTTATACGGAGCGAGGAGGGCGGACCCAGCTGATTCTTACTTTGGTAGATATCACTGAACGTCGCCAACACATTGAAGCCTTAGAGCGTGCTCAGAATGAGTTAGAAATTCGTGTTGAAGAGCGCACTGTGGACCTGCAAGCAGCCAACGAGCAGTTGCTAGCAGAGGTTGAAAAACACCATCAGACACAGAACGAGCTGGTTCAAGCTGCGAAGCTGGCAACCATTGGTCAGATGTCTGCAGGGATCAACCATGAGCTGAATCAGCCACTCACTGCAATCCGTAATTACGCCGATAATGCCGATAAATTCCTAGAAATGGATAGGAAAGAGCGTGTTCATCAAAATCTTCTTGAGATCGCCTCTCTTACAGAACGTATGGCGAGAATCATTCACCCGCTTAAGGAGTTTTCTCGCAAGAGTGACGATATTCAGGGGCGCATTTCACTTCGCGATCTTAAAGATGGTGCAATGTCGATTCTGTATGGTCAGCTTGATCGTCAGGGCGTCACTATTCATTGGCCTGATAATCTTGAACAGTTTTGGGTTAAAGGGGACTTGCTGCGTTTGGAGCAGGTGATGGTCAATATCATCAATAATGCGGCTCAAGCGCTAGAGCAAAGTGAGCGCAAAGAGATAGAAATTAAAGTTTCGCAGCATCAATATCAAAACCAACAGCGACTTATTATCTCGGTCATTGATACTGGACCTGGCTTGGAGCCCGAATCTCTTGCCAATGTTTTCACACCATTTTATACAACTAAGCTGCAGGGGCAGGGATTAGGTTTGGGTCTATCGATATCACAGCGTATAGTCTCCTCTCTAGGGGGTGAGTTAAGCGCTCACAACCATCCTGCAGGTGGTGCAGAGTTTCGTATCGAGTTAGAGCAAGGATAGAAGAGTGGCAGAATTAACAGCAGTTTCTATGCGGGTCATGTTGGTTGATGACGACCCCTATATACGTGACTCTGCGGGCCAGACACTGGAGCTTGAAGGGTACGAACTGGAGACCCATGCAAACGCTGAAACTGCTTTTTCAGCCTTAACAGCTGGTTGGCCTGGTGTTGTTGTTACCGACATCAATATGCCCGGTATGACAGGTATCGAGCTGCTGCAAAAGATTAAAGATTTAGATGCAGATATCCCAGTGATCATTATCACCGGGCATGGTGATATCTCCATGGCCGTGACCGCTATTCGCGAAGGGGCCTACGATTTTATCGAGAAGCCTTTCGCCTCTGATCTGCTGCTAGATGTCTGTCGTCGTGCTTCGGAAAAACGGGCACTTACCCTTGAAAACCGTGCACTTCGACAGGAGCTGGCGGAACACAATGCGGCGGGTCCTCGATTAATTGGTACCAGTCCCGGTGTGCAGCAACTGCGTAACGTGGTGCGTGCGGTTGCAGATACCCCAGCGGACATTTTGATTCATGGTGAGACGGGTACCGGTAAGGATCTGTTGGCCCGCTATATTCACGAAAATTCAAATCGCAGAGCTGCCAATTTTGTGGCGATTAACTGTGGTGCAGTACCTGAAAATTTGATCGAGAGCGAGCTCTTGGGCCATGAAGCTGGCGCTTTTACCGATGCCAAAACGCGACGCATCGGCAAGTTAGAACACGCCCAAGGCGGTACACTCTTCCTCGATGAGATCGAGAGCATGTCGATGGCTCTTCAGGTTAAGCTGTTGCGTGTGTTGGAAGAGCGGCAGATTGAGCGTCTTGGATCGAATAAGACAATTGATCTGGACCTGCGTGTCATAGCGGCGACGAAGGTGGATCTTCGTGAGGCAGCATCACGCGGCGATTTCCGTGAAGATCTCTACTACCGTCTCAATGTTGTGCGTGTCGATATTCCGCCACTTCGCGAGCGTCGTGAGGATATTCCTCTGCTATTTAAGCACTTTGCTCTGGTTGCATCCTCGCAATTTGGGCGCGAGGTAGCACCACTTAGTCCTGAACAGATGCAAGCTCTAGTGATGCAGGATTGGCAGGGTAACGTCCGTGAACTGCGTAATCTTGCCGAGCGTTATGTACTTCTCGGTGATGCCTTTGCACTCGATGGTGAGCCGCAGGCATTCGCGACTCAAATGGCTGATCTAAGCCTACCGCAGCGCGTCGAAAACTTTGAGAAGACCCTGATTCAAAATGAGTTGGAGCGTCATGCTGGCTCCATTAAAGAGACACTGGTAGCACTCAATGTGCCTAGAAAAACGCTCTACGATAAGATGCGTAAATATGGTTTGGATAAGGCTGACTACAAATAGGCTGACTTTCCCGTATACTTCACTGCTCAGTTTTATTAGAGATTAATCAATGTTCGGATCTATCGCGGCACTCTGGGGTGTGATTGGTATGGTGCTGATCTTTAGCAGCGCTGTATATCGCCTTGCACCTATGGCGTTTGAACTGCCTTTTGCTGAATTGAGCTTTGGTCACTGGATGGCACTCTTATCCTGCCTCGTATTTATGGGGTTTGCTGAGGGTTACCGTGGTTTTCAGCAAAACTTCTCGCCACGAGCTGCAGCACGTGCACGCTACCTGCGAGATAACCCAACCCTGATTCGTATGCTGTTGGCGCCGCTCTTCTGCATGGGTTTTTTCCACACCACTAAGAAACGCAAAATAGTCAGTTACTCGCTCACTGCTTTTATCATCTGCTTGGTGATTTTGGTGCACTCAATTCCGCAGCCTTGGCGCGGCATTATTGATGCTGGTGTAGTCTTGGGTCTGAGCTGGGGGCTGGTCTCATTGCTGATCTTTTCTATCCAGGCGCTAACCCAATCAGAGTTTGCTTTCTCTCCAGAGACTCCAGAGGGGCAATAGACGCCAGAGAGCGTTAGCTGAAATAGATCATCTACTTGTATGGGCTGGATATTAAACTCCAAACCCGAGTAGATGGATCAGCAGATAGATACAGGGCAGTACGATAGCCATAGAGGCGGTAGAGACTGCCCAAGCAGAGTTCGCTAAATCGATATCTAAGTCATAGACTGAGGTCGCAACAATCGCGTTCACCGCGGTTGGCATCGCACTCAGTATCAACACCACCCCTAAGGCTAAGCCGTTATCTATCTCACCTAAACCTAGTGCCCAGGCCAGCGATACGGCGAAGAGTGGCACAACCGTTGCGCGAACTGTCGCGACATGAACCGAGAGTTTTAGATAATCTTTAATGCTACTAAAGCGCAGACCCAGCCCAACTGAGAAGAGCAGAATAAAGGCGCCACAGGGGATCAGGTAGTTGTTCACAACGCCCAGTTGCGCAGGTCGTTCGACGTTCAATAGGTTCAGCGATACCCCAATGGTGAGTGCTAAGAGGATTGCCTGTAGAAAGGGCTGCTTCAAAATGCGTAGTAACATTTGAAGTATCGGCTCTTTACGTTGGTTCCCGGCATCGCCAATCATCTGTGTGACAGGGTAGCCGACCGTGAAGTAGTAAACCTCCTCAAAGAATCGGTAGAAGGTAACCAGAGCAAAGCCCGCTTCGCCAAGAAATAGGTAGCAGACTAAGGAGCCCACAGCTCCGATATTGGTGAAGCTGGTTGAGCAGAAGAGCACTGCTTTGTCACGATCACTGCTCTTGTTATAGACGCCAATGAGGTAACCGCAGATACCTCCAAAAACGAGCGTTGCAAGCCCGATAAATGGCATCAAAAAGAGTCGATGATCAGAGAGGCTTGTGACCCAAATAGCGAGTAGAAATGCCAGTGGAATGATAGCGGTGATACCGATATTTCGCCCCCACTTCGCCAAGCTAGTTAGAGAAAAGGGGAGTGTAACGTAGCCCTGATTAACAACCTGACGCAATGAATAGCCCGAGCTTAATCCGGCAAAGATGACGAATAGCGAAAACGACAGATTGTTCATAACGCTTTAGCTCCAAACTGGCGGTCCTTGCCAGTACTATGGGGTCGTAAAACCAAAAAGCGGGGTATAAAACCCCGCTATTAGAGAGAGCTTAACTTAGCCTAGGAATAGTTGATAGGCTTCGTTTTCGGTCTCGTCAAACCAGGTGTAACCCAATTCATTTAGGTATTTGCGCACTTCGGCACGCTCTTTCTTAGGCACTTCCATACCCACTAATACACGGCCAAAAGCAGCGCCGTGGTTGCGGTAGTGGAACATTGAAATATTCCAGCGGCCACCAAGGGTATTTAGGAACTTCATCAAAGCACCAGGTCGCTCTGGGAACTCGAAGCGGTAGATCGCTTCATCTCCACAGCTACTCGGCTTGTGTCCACCAACCATATAACGGATATGTAGTTTTGCCATCTCGTTATCAGTTAGATCTGTCACTTCGTCGAGTGCTTCATTCAGCTCGGCGAGGAGTTCATCACGACCATCGTTATTTTTGCGAATCTGTACGCCAGCAAAGACGATTGCGCTATCACTGTCGCTGTAACGGTAGTTGAACTCGGTGATGTTACGATTGCCCAGTACCTTGCAGAACTCTTTAAAAGCGCCTGGTCGCTCTGGGATACGGGCAGCGATAAGCATTTCACGCTTTTCGCCTAGTTCAGAGCGCTCTGCAATATGGCGCAGACGATCAAAGTTAACGTTCGCACCTGAGTTGATAGCGATAAGCGTTTTGCCTTCGCACTTTTCACGCGCAACATATTTCTTCAAACCAGCAACAGCAAGTGCGCCTGCTGGCTCTGTTACTGAACGGGTATCATCAAAGATATCTTTTACCGCAGCACAGATCTCATCGACGCTCACTGTGATCACTTCATCGACGTGATCTTTACAGATCTCCCAGGTGTATTTACCGATCTGCGCAACCGCTACACCGTCTGCAAAGATGCCGACCTGCGGCAGAATAGCACGGCGTCCCTTCTCCATCGCTAAAGCGAGACAGGCTGATTCATTAGACTCAACGCCGATCACTTTAGTCTCTGGACGCAGGTATTTAACGTACGCTGCGATACCCGCGATTAGGCCGCCACCGCCGACAGGTACAAAGATCGCATCGATCTTGCCGGTGTGTTGGCGAAGCATCTCCATTGCAACAGTGCCTTGTCCGGCAATCACATCTGGGTCGTCGTAAGGTGGAATGTAGGTGAGTCCCTTCTCTTCCATCAACTTTTCAGCATAGACACGTGCATCATCGAAAGCATCGCCATGAAGTACCGCTTTGCCGCCAAGACGACGCACGTTTGTTACCTTCACGTCAGGCGTTGTCTTCGGCATTACGATCGTCGCTTTAACACCTAGGAAACGCGCGGCATTGGCAACACCCTGTGCATGGTTACCTGCAGATGCGGTAATGACGCCGCGCGCACGCTCTTCTGGTGTAAGCTGCGCCATGCGGTTGTATGCACCACGAATTTTGAACGAATAGACTGGCTGTTCATCCTCACGTTTGAGGAGTACGTGGTTGCCTGTGCGCTCTGATAAGCCACGCGCCTCTTCAAGCGGTGTCTCGATCGCTACGTCGTATACCTGGGCTTCTAAAATTTTTCGAATGTATCGCTGCATGATGATCTGCTGCTGTTTGCAATAAGTTATTGGATGCAAATGGTATAGACTCGCTGCCAATGCGTCTACATAACTGGGCGAATGACGTATACTTAGTGGATTGTTTTTTCGAGGCTTAAACCATGACTCAAGATGAAATGAAGCAAGCGGTTGCTGCCGCAGCTTTGGATTATGTACTGCCGAAATTGAAAGCGGATTCGATTATCGGTATCGGCACCGGTTCTACCGCGAACTGCTTTATTGACGCGCTGGCGGCCCACAAAGGTGCGTTTGAAGCTGCTGTTGCAAGTTCGGAAGCTTCAGCAGAGCGTCTGCGCTCGCATGGCATTGAGGTTGTAGATCTAAACAGCGTATCGGGTATCGAGGTTTACGTAGATGGCGCGGATGAGTTTGACCCGCACCTTAACCTAGTTAAAGGCGGTGGTGGTGCGCTGACTCGTGAGAAGATTGTTGCCGCGGCATCGAAAGAGTTTGTCTGTATTGTGGATAAGAGCAAACAGGTTGATGTGTTGGGTGCTTTCCCACTACCGATCGAAGTGATTCCGATGGCGCGCTCTTATGTTGCGCGTGAATTAGCAAAGTTAGGCGTGCAGCCTGAGTATCGTCAGGGCTTTGTGACCGACAACGGTAACATCATCTTGGATGTGCACGATATGGAAATTCTAAACCCTAAAGGGTTAGAGCGTGAGTTGAACGATCTTGTTGGTGTGGTGACTAACGGGCTTTTTGCCTTGCGCCCAGCTGATATAGTGTTGATGGCAACCCCTGATGGTGTCGAGACACTTACGGTTTAATCGATGCGTTAGCCAATAAGCAAAAAAGGAGCCAATAGGCTCCTTTTTTATGGGTAATCGCTTACCACTGAACAACTTTAGTTAGCGCGATGCTTACTGGCATAGTGATCCAAGCAAGTGCTACTAGGTTGATTGCAATCCAGCCCCAGCCAGAACCGTCGCGGAAGTTTTCGTCGTGATGTGCCATGTTTAGCTCCTCAAAAAGATTGATCTAGATCAAATTTTGAGCGCATTTTAAACACTTTGCTCCCTAAATGACACTACTCCTTAGGTGGAATTAGTGTCATTTAACCCTTAGGTATCAGCCACCAGACTTAAGTATTTGATAACACTGCTCGATTTTTAATGGTGAGCGCAGTAACGAGCCGATGAGAATGAACAGCAGTGCTGAGACAACAGGTAGTGCAATCCAGAGCTCTACATGTAGCGTCGGTTCAAGCTTCAAAACGAAGTGATGAATCGCGGCCAAAGTAGATTCCGCGCTGAAGACTGCCAGGAAGCCACAAACCAAGCCGAGTAGGCCAAACTCCAAAAGATCGAGCTGTTTGGTCTCTTTTGCGTTAGCACCTAAGGTTTGCAAAAGAGCCACTTCGATACGTCGCTGATCGAGGGCTTGCAGCAGTGTAACTGTCACAAGAATCAAACCGGAGCCGAGTGTCAGCTGGAGGACTAGAGTCGAGCTCTCTGCCAAGCGCGTCAGCCAACCTGATAGCTGTTCCAGCATCTGATCGATGTCTATCAATGTAAGGGATGGAAATTGACGAAGCAGCTCTACTGCATAGTGACGTGAACTCTCTTCCAGATTGAAGCTGGTAATGTAGGTCGCCGGCATTGCCGTTAGAGCACCCGGCGAGAAGATGATGTAGAAGTTAGGGCGAAAAGAGGTCCACTCCAAACTACGAACGCTGGTGATCTCAGCGGTAACCTTGCGCCCGCCAATATCGAAGCCTAATTTATCCCCGAGCTTTAGCCCCAATGCCTCAAACATCTCACGCTCAATTGAGATCTCTTGGCTAGTGTCACTGCTCCACCACTTACCTTGGATGAGCTGGTTGTGACCTGGCAGAGTGGCGCTGTAAGTTAAATTAAGTTCACGGCGCAGTGAGTTGTGATCCTGTTGTGCGTCGTTCAACTGACTCTTAATGGGTTGGTCATTTAGCTCTGTAACACGCCCCCTAATCATCGGCGAAAGTTCAGCCTTGATAGACCTCTCTGAGAGGAATTGATCCAGCTCTGGTTTCTGCCAATCCTGAATATTGATAGCAAAGTAGTTTGGCGTATCCTCTGGAAACTGTGCTGCCCAGCTTTTCAGAAGATCTTCACGCGCAACCCACATCACACTAATGAGCATAAGCAATAGCACCATCACGCCCGCTTGAAGACGGTGCCAACGACGCTGCTGTTTAAAGCGCATGCGCAAAAGGCGACCCAAGCGGATGCGTTTGCTGAGTTTGTGGCCCAGAGTGTGCAGTAACCATTGGGCAAGCCAGCCAAATAGAATGCCGCTGATAGCTAGAACACCCAGCATGATAGCGGCTGCCACCGGCGCACCCAGAAATGCGAGTAGCACCAGCGCTAATAAGGTCAAACTCAGTGCGTTAATAGCAAACGCTGAACGGGTGGTTTTGATCTCGCTATCCGCTCGAAGAAGTTGGGCAACTGATACGCCTGCTTGCTGAAGTACCGGTGGAATGCCTAGCAAAATCAGCATCGCATAGCCCAATCCAGCACCAATAAAGTAGCTGTAGAGGTCTGCACTCGGAAGCGCTTGTGGAAGCAGATCTGCCAACCACATATTGGCTACTGCTGCCAAGCCAGTCCCTAGGGTTGTACCGACAATCGCAATGATGGTTGCGGCCAGTGTCAGTTGCCACAAGTAGAGTTTGATGAGTGTAGTCGGCGCCATCCCAAGACTCATTAAGAGCGCGCTTCTGCTCAATTGAGCCTGCCCAAAGCGTCTTAGAGCTAGCAATATAGTAAGCGATGCCAGCAGTAGGGTGGTCATTGCGCTTAGGCGTAAATAGCCCAAGCCAGTCGCTAACGCATTACCTGTCACTGGCTGATCATTAACAAGCGATAGAATGCGCTCGTTACTGGTTAGCGTGGCGCGTATCTCTTTTTCATAGTTCGCAACGTTGCTCTCGTCCCCGGCTATCAAAAGTCGAAATGCTGCGCGAGATCCGGGTGCCAGTACGGCGCTTCGTTCAAGGTCGGCATGGTTAACGATGATATGAGGGTTCAGTGAGTTAAAGCCTGAGCCACGATCGGGTGAACTGAGTAGTTCTGCGGTGACCTTAAGATCGGCATAGCCAAATTGAACGCTGTCACCGATCTTGATTCCTAGTTGAGACAGAATGCGTGGCTCAACCCATGTGGTGCCGGGTTCTGGCAAGCTTAGAGAGGAAGCAGGTTGTGTCACCATCTCCCCGCGCAGAGGGTAGGGTGCCGAGACGACACGTGCTGAAGAGAGCAGCATTTTGTCACCAGCACCTAGCATGGTTGGAAACTGAATCACGCTGGTTGTTGTTAACCCTAACGCCTTAGCGCGCTCTATTCGAGTAGGCTCTATAGGGCGGCTGGAAGTCAGCTGTAGATCTGATCCCAGAACTGCAGCACTTTCGCGCAGCAGGCCTGCCTCCATGCGATTGCTGACAACACTTAAAAAGGAGGTGAGAGTCACGGCCAAAAGGGCAGCTATCATTAGCACCCGCCACTCTACCGTGCGGAGTTGCGCTCGAAATTGGCGGTAACCTATTCGGCTTACAGCTGAGCTCATAGCAGCTCCTCAATTGAGCCGTTAGCCAGAGTGAGGCGGCGTTGGCATTTGGCTGCCAACTCGCGATCGTGGGTAATCAAAATGAGAGTCGTACCCTGTGCTTTATTCAGTTCAAATAGCTGCTCAACAACGGCGGCTCCGGTCGCCTCATCCAGGTTGCCGGTCGGTTCATCAGCAAACAGAATCTCTGGGTTACCGGCAAATGCACGGGCAATTGCAACGCGCTGTTGTTCACCACCAGATAGTTCAGAGGGGTAGTGATCCAGGCGATTCTCTAAACCGACAACTTTGAGCCAATGCGATGCGGTCGTTTCACTATCTGCCTGCTGCCTGATTTCGAGTGGAAGTGCCACATTATCCAACGCGTTGAGCTCTGGCAGCAGATGGAAGGATTGAAAAATAAAGGCAATCTTCTCCGCGCGCAGTTTTGCTCGCTCAGCATCGCTCAGAGTCTCTAGCCCTTCGCCGGCAAATTCCACGGTGCCACTTGAGGCGGTATCGAGCCCAGCCAAAAGGCTTAGAAGCGTTGACTTGCCGGCTCCTGATTTACCAATGATGGCTACCGTTTCGCCCGCATGAATCTTGAGGTTTAGGTCATTAAAGAGTTCAACTTTTCGCTCACCTTGATTGAATTGCTTGGCTAGCTTCTTCGCCTCAAGTAGGACGCGAGGGTTGTTCATAATGACTCCTAATTAAAAGTGATGGGATATCCTGCCACGCTGATCTAACATGAACCTTAATCGGTATCAGATATTAGTCACTTTTTAGTGTACGTGAATTTAAAAAAATCAGGTTAGGTTGATGTTCAATTTTAGTTTTAAAGCGCTGCTTTTATCTGCGTTTATTGCGCTCTCTCCTTACTCGGTTCAAGCGTCGGGAGTCATGGTGTTTGGTGACAGTCTCTCTGCCGGCTATGGCTTGGAGCCAGGCCAGGGTTGGGTCGATCTTCTTGCACAACGAGTTCAAGAAGAGGGACTCGCTTTTGAGGTGGTTAACGCGAGTGTCAGTGGTGAAACAACATCAGGGGGTCTTGCTCGTTTGCCGGATCTACTGGATTTACATGAGCCCCAGTGGGTAGTTTTGGAGTTGGGGGCTAACGATGGTTTACGGGGTATGCCGTTGCAAATCATTGAAGCCAATCTCGCAAAATTGGCTGAGACTGTGCAGGCGAGTGGTGCCCAGTTAGTCGTGGTTGGCATTCGTTTGCCCCCTAACTACGGCCCACGGTATACCGACAATTTTTTTAACCTCTTTCCTAAGCTTGCGGAAACATTTGAAGCTCCACTGGTACCCTTTTTGCTAGAGGGAGTGGCTGATAACTGGTCTTTAATGCAGGCTGATGGGCTACATCCAACGGCAGAGGCGCAACCGAAGATCCTGGGTACTGTGTGGCAGGTGCTTGCAGATGTAATTCGGTAGAGACAAAAAAGCCCATCAAAGGATGGGCTTTTTTAGATCGTTGCAATTAAGCCGCTAGGTTAGCGTTTGCAAATTCCCAGTTAACTAGTGACCAGAAACCGTTTAGGTAGTCTGGACGCACGTTACGGTAATCGATGTAGTAAGCGTGTTCCCAAAGGTCAACAGTTAGGATTGCAGTCTGACCGTTAGTCATTGGAGTGCCTGCGTTACTAGTGTTAACGATCTCTAGTGAACCGTCAGCGTTTTTAACCAACCAAGTCCATGAAGAACCGAAGTTGTTAACTGCTTTGTCGTTAAGTTCTTCTTTGAACTTGTCGAATGAGCCCCATTTAGCGTTGATCGCATCAGCAATCGCGCCAGTTGGTGCACCGCCACCGTTTGGTGATAGACAGTTCCAGTAGAACGTGTGGTTCCAAACCTGCGCAGCGTTGTTAAATACGCCACCTGCTGGAGCAGTTTTGATGATCTCTTCTAGAGATTTACCTTCGAACTCAGTACCAGGTACTAGGCCGTTTAGCTTAACAACGTAAGTGTTGTGGTGTTTGCCGTGGTGGAAGTCTAGAGTCTCAGCAGAGATGTGTGGCTCTAGAGCGTCTTTTGCGTATGGCAGAGCAGGTAGTTCAAAGCTCATTATTCACTCCATGTTCTTGAGTTTTAAAAGTTTGAGGGGCTGTTATTACAACCACTCATAAATCAGTCGCGCAATCATAACACCCTTTGTAACTCAATAAACGGTACAAAAAGTAATGTCTTTAGCGCTTTCAGTTTGGTTCGAGTGATACTGCAACTAAAGATTGTTGGATCACTCTGCCCATATCCTTACAATGGTGACTTAACTTCTGATTACAAGGCGTATCGATGTCAAAAGTACTTCTCTGGGTGGCGGTTGTTTTTGGTGCTATCTATCTTGTTCGTGTGAACTATTTCGGTTCGAAAACCTATGAGCCTTTTTTGCAGGGCTGTATTGCATCGGGCGCAACAGAGGCGCGTTGTGCTTGTTTAACAGATTACGTGCATGAACGTTTTGATGATCTTGAAGTGCGTAAAATTATGACTCACAACATGAGTGATGAAGCATTTGCAGCTAAGGTGGAGCGCACGATAGCGGCTGGAACTCTGGCGTGTAAGGCTGCGGAATAAGCGGCTATTTAGCTATTGTTAGCAAGCCATTGTCGTGCAATGAACATAGCGGCGATGGCTCTGCCCTCGTGAAATTCAGGATCCATGGCTAGGCGCTCTACCTCTGTTAGCGGGATTAGCACCACCTCCAAAGGCTCTGGTTCATCCCCTTCGAGTCTGCTCTCGTAGAGATCTTGTGCAATTACAACGTCTAGCATGTGGCCCATGTAGTTGGGGGCAGCACTCATCGTCTTAATAGGGTTTAGGTGTTTTGCACCAAAGCCTGCCTCCTCTTGAAGTTCGCGGTTTGCAGCTTCACTCACTGTTTCTCCGGGATCGACTAATCCTTTTGGGAAGGTGAGTACGTATTCATCAAGACCCGCGGCGTACTCACGAATTAGGACCATACGCTGCTGATCATCTATGGCAACGACCATGACGGCCCCCAGTGCCGGAGTTACTAGCCGTTCAAATTGACGCTCGGCACCGTTGCTAAATTTTAGATCCAGCTGCTCAACATGAAATAGACGACTCTTCTCAGGTCGACTTACCTTCAAAATTTCTGGTTTGGTGGGCATACTGGGATCCAATGAATGTTTAACAAGAGTGTTCCCTGATTATGCTTCAATGGCAAGAGATCGATACTGTCTTCTTGGATATGGATGGTACTTTGCTGGATCTCCATTTCGATTCGTATTTTTGGTTAGAGTTTCTCCCGGTGCGTTATGCTGAGATTAATAAGATCGATGTCGAGGCGGCGAAGCAGCATATTATCTCCAATATCATGGAAGAGCAGGGCACACTGAATTGGTACTGTTTTGACTACTGGAGTGAAAGGTTCCAGCTACCGATTGCCGAGTTGAAAAAGGAGGTTGCGGATAAGATCGCTTATCGCCACTCCGTTCCTGAATTTTTGGCGTGGCTTAGAAAGAGCGGTAAGCGAGTTCTTATTGTGACTAACTCTCATCGTGCCGGTGTTGATCTTAAGTTTTCTAGGACAAATCTGGCTGATGAGGTGCAGGGCGTTATTAGCTCGCACGATTATGGCTACCCAAAAGAGTCTCAGCTATTTTGGGAAACGCTCATGACGCATGAGCCATTTGATCCGCAAAGAACGTTAATGGTAGATGATAGTCTGCCAGTGCTGCAATCGGCGCATGACTTTGGCATTAAGCATCTGCTGACGATTGATCAGCCCGATCTGAAGCTTCCGCCCCGTGATATGAGTGATTGCGATTTTATGTCGATCAATGATTTTAATGAGGTAATGGTTCACCAATGAGTGAAGGTGTTCGTTTAGATAAGTGGCTTTGGGCTGCGCGTTTTTATAAGACTCGTGGTTTAGCAAAAGAGATGATCGAGGGTGGCAAGGTGCACTATAACGGTCAGCGAGCCAAGTGCAGCAAGTCTGTAGAGATTGGTGCGCACCTTCAAATTCGCCAAGGGTATGACGAGAAAGAGATCGAAGTGATCGCTTTATCTGACCAACGTCGCGGCGCGCCCGAAGCACAAAAACTCTATAAAGAGACTGAGCAGAGCCAGAATAAACGTGAAACTGCTGCGGAGATGCGCAAGCAGTTGGGCTCTGGACCAGACTCGCGTCCAAACAAAAAGAGCCGCCGTGAATTGTTGCGTGTTAAGGGCTACCTTCGAGATTAAAAAATCATTTCAAACAGGGTAGAATATGCACCCTCAATTCATTCAGTAGGTTTTCAATGAGCTCTTCAGATCAAATTCAACGTCTCCTTTTTGATGGCGCAGATGTTCGCGCTGTGATGGTTGGTCTAGATAAGAGTTTTCTTGAAGCGACTGAGCACGCCAACTACCCAGCCTCTATTCAAAAACTTCTAGGTGAACTACTTGCAGCTGTAGCGCTGCTGGGTTCGAACCTTAAGATTGAAGGGCGTATCTCACTTCAGGCTCAGGGTGAAGGCGATCTTCGTCTTCTGATGGCCGAGGTCGATCACAATCAGCAGGTGCGTGCTGTTGCTCGTTTTGAAGAGGGGCACGCTGTGCCTGAAGATCGTTTTGATCAGCTATTTGAGAATGGCCGTATGGCGCTCACTATCGAGCCAGATGGCGGGCAGCGTTATCAGGGTGTTGTGCCTATGGAGGGCGCGACACTTGCTGAGTGTCTAGAGAGCTACTTCAAACAGTCTGAACAGCTACCAACGCAGATTCATCTTGCTGCATCTGCAACTAAGGCTGCAGGTATGTTGGTGCAGGTGTTGCCAGCAGCACAGAGCGGCGACTCAGATTGGGAACATATCGCTACACTTGCCAGCACACTGACGGCAGAAGAGCTACTAGAGCTTGATAATGAGACTATTCTTTACCGTCTTTTCCATGAAGAACAGGTTCGTTTGATTGAGTCTGATCCGGTGAAGTTCCACTGCCCATGTTCACGCCAGCGCAGTGCTAATGCGTTGCAGATGATGAGCGAAGAGGAGCTGCTACAAGTAGCAGAAGAGCAGGGCGGTGCTGTTGAAACAGCTTGTCACTTCTGTAATAAGGTTTACAGCTTTGATTCTGCTGATATCAAAGCGCTGTTTCACAATGATGGAGCGTTAAGCGAGAACACTTCATTACACTAATATCTAATTAGGAGGCTCTATGTCCTCCTAATAGGTTGTGGGATAATTACTTGATCCCACATAACAATAAGAGCCAGTCGTTTAAACGCACTAGCCATATAAAAACTATTAGTTTTCGCAGTCAGAATCTTCGGATGTCTGGCAAGGCCTACAGAAATTAGAGGGCAGTAGCCCCAAAGGGAACATTGATGTCTACAGACATGGGTTCGTTGAACCATAAGAATCTAACTCCTGCGGAGTTGATTGAAGCGGCAATTCGTCGCGGCGAGGGTACGCTCGCTGATACAGGTGCTTTGGTTGTGACCACGGGTAAGCGCACAGGTCGCTCGCCAATGGATCGATTCATCGTGCAGGAGCCTAGCACTGCTGATGCAATCTCTTGGGGTCCTATCAACCGTCCTTTCGATGCTGATAAATTTGACGCACTTTGGTCACGTGTTGAAGCCTACATCTCTGAAAAAGAGTCTTACACCTCTGAGGTTCATGTTGGTGCAGATGCTAACAACTACCTAGCGGTTCAGATGACTACAGAGACTGCATGGCAGAATCTTTTTGGTCTCAACCTTTTCATCCGCCCTTGTGAGTACAATCCTAAGGGTAAAGAGGAGTGGCAAATCATCAACGCTGCAGGTTTCGAATGTGATCCTGAGCGTGACGGCACTAACTCTGATGGCTGTGTCATTCTAAACTTCGCACAACGTAAAGTTCTTCTAGCTGGCATGCGTTACGCTGGTGAGATGAAAAAGGCGATGTTCTCTGTGCAGAACTTCCTTCTACCTGAGCGTGACGTGCTACCTATGCACTGTTCTGCAAATATCGGTGAAGATGGTTCAACGACTCTTTTCTTCGGTCTATCGGGTACAGGTAAAACAACGCTTTCAGCAGACCCATCTCGTTACTTGATCGGTGATGATGAGCACGGCTGGGGCAAGGGTTCTGTCTTTAACCTAGAGGGTGGTTGTTACGCTAAAACAATCAATCTTAGCCAGAAAAACGAACCTATCATTTGGGATGCTATCCGTTTTGGCGCAATCGTTGAGAACGTAACGTTGGATGAGTGTCGTACTGCTGATTACAACGATACGTCACTGACTGAAAACGGCCGTTGTGCATACCCTCTCGATCATGTTGAGAAGCGTTCTGCGACTAACCAGGGTGGCGAGCCAGATAACATTATCTTCCTCACCTGTGACTTAACGGGCGTTCTTCCTCCTGTCTCTATCCTGAGCAAAGAGGCAGCTGCATATCACTTCCTATCTGGTTACACCGCGCTTGTTGGTTCTACTGAGATGGGTTCTGGTGGCGGCATTAAGTCGACCTTCTCTACATGTTTTGGTGCGCCGTTCTTCCCACGTCCACCAAGCGAGTACGCAGATCTTCTGATTAAACGTATCGAAGATTTTGGTTCGCGTGTTTACCTAGTGAATACAGGTTGGACTGGCGGTAGCTACGGTACAGGCGATCGTTTCAGCATTCCTACGACTCGTGCAATTATTAGTGCGATCCAGAATGGTTACCTGAAAGATGTTGCAACAACTAATATCCCTGGTCTAAATCTTGAAGTTCCAACAGAAGTTCATGGTGTCGACAGCAAGCTACTAGTGCCACGCAACACTTGGGCAAATGGCGAAGATTACGATGCTACCGCTGCTAATCTAATCTCTCAGTTCGTCAACAACTTCACTAAGTTCGATGGCGTTGATGAGAAGATTGTTGCTGCTGGTCCTCAGTTATAATCACTCTCACTAGAGACGAAAAAAGCGACCCTCGGGTCGCTTTTTTATTGCTCGCATTTTTCTATCGGACCAGATGGCGCTGTAGCCAGGCATCAGGAATGCGCGGCAGGATTCGGGTGATTATCGCGATCAAAAGCAGCGCCCAAGCCAGTCTTGCCCAGAGAATCCCGCTCAGTTCTGCTCCAGTCAGGGATATCAGTAGGGTATCCTCAATTAGGCTGTGACAGAGCCCTAAAAGTGCGAAAGAGGCGAAGATGTCGCGTGGTGCCAAAGTCCCTTTTTCCGCTTCACGAATGAGCAGTCCGCCACCATAAGCAAGGCCTAGCGTCATGCCAATCAGGCTCATTGGTAGTGCGTTTTCACGTATGCCGATAACTCTAAGCACAGGTTTGAGTAGCTTCTCTAGAAGTCGTTCGAAGCCTCTGATTTTCGCAATGTGCAGCATTGCAACCAGTCCGAGGATAACCACCTGTGTCCAGAACAGCATTTCAATCTGAGAACTAAGCCAACCACTCCAACTGTTATCAACGGCTTCTGGTGTCCAGTTCCAAGCGACCGGTGTCTGCATCTCTGGCATGTCGGCGTAGATATAGCTAAGAATAGCTGCAAGGCCGTAACCGCCTAAAATGCGTATTAAAAACATCGGTAGGATTCGACATCGCCCTTTGTATGCAACAGAAAGTTCAACGATAAAGTTGTGGGCTCCAAGCATTAATACGCCCAGGGTTGTAATCTGTCCAAGCGTCCATGCCTCTGGAAAGGTGAAGAGTACGATGAGGCCTGCATAGATATTGGTAACGATTGTTGTCGCCCAAATTAAACCAGCGATTGCTGGTAGCCCTAACAGTTCGAGAGGTGCGCCGAGTGTTGATGCGAGAAGTTCTGCTGCTCCAATCAGATCTAAGAGGCGTACCACTATAATGGCAGGTATCAGAATCTTGAGCAGGCTGATAGAGACCTTGGCACTATCTCTTAGGATGGTTTCAAGGTGTTTTAATATAGTTGGCACTTAGCCTCCAAAAAAGGTCAGTAATTGGGTTGGTTGATTCCCAATCTGTTGGTGCTGATGCTATTATCGGGATACATGAAATGCAATCGAGCTGTTGCTTGAAAATAATTAGTGCTACTGCACATCTGGAGAGATGAACGAATGAGCGAAAACATTCACAACGTATCTGACGCAAGCTTTGAAGAAGATGTACTAAAAGCAGACGGTCCTGTGTTGGTTGACTACTGGGCTGAGTGGTGTGGTCCTTGTAAGATGATTGCCCCTGTACTTGAAGAGGTTGCACAGGAGTACGCTGGTCGTCTTAAAGTGTGTAAGCTGAATATCGATGAGAACAGCGAAACTGCACCTAAGTTTGGTATTCGTGGTATCCCAACTCTTATGATCTTCAAAGGCGGTAACGTTGAAGCGACTAAGGTGGGTGCACTCTCTAAATCGCAGCTCACTGCATTTGTTGATGCAAATATCTAAAAAATCATAAAAAAGGCGGGTTTATCCCGCCTTTTTGTTCTATCGGTCTATAGACACCTCAGTATCTCGCATATATAGTGTCGATGTTGGTTAAAACCTGACCAGCCCAAATACCTTCTTCTAATTTTCAAACCTTCCAGCCAAACGAGTTTTCTCGTGTCCGGCGATAATCTAATAAAACGATGAATCTTACCGAATTAAAACTTAAAAGCATGCCTGAACTGCTCGACCTTGCAGCAGAGATGGGCCTAGAAAACCTAGCGCGCTCGCGCAAACAAGACGTAATTTTCTCTATCCTTAAAAAGCACGCGCGTAGCGGAGAAGATATTTACGGTGACGGCGTCCTTGAGATCCTTCAGGATGGCTTTGGCTTCCTGCGTTCAGCTGACTCTTCTTACCTAGCTGGCCCAGATGATATCTACGTTTCACCAAGCCAAATTCGTCGTTTTAACCTTCGCACTGGCGACACTATTTCTGGCAAGATTCGTCCACCTAAAGATAGCGAACGCTACTTTGCCCTGTTGAAAGTTTCTGAGATCAACTTTGACGCACCTGAAAATGCGAAGAACAAGATCCTATTTGAGAACCTTACACCGCTATTCGCACACAAACGTATGCGTATGGAGATTGGTAACGGTTCTACTGAAGACATCACAGCACGTGTACTCGACCTAGTAACCCCAATCGGTAAAGGTCAGCGTGCACTTGTTGTATCACCACCTAAAGCGGGTAAAACGTTGATGCTGCAGAATATTGCAAACAGCATCACACGTAACAACCCAGAGTGTTACCTGATCGTTCTTCTTATCGATGAGCGTCCTGAAGAGGTAACCGACATGCAACGTACCGTGCGCGGTGAAGTTGTAGCGTCAACCTTCGATGAGCCGCCAGCGCGTCACGTTCAGGTTGCTGAGATGGTGCTTGAGAAGGCTAAGCGTCTGACAGAACACAAGAAAGATGTTGTCATTCTTCTCGACTCTATCACGCGTCTTGCACGTGCTTACAACACAGTTGTACCTTCATCTGGTAAGGTTCTAACAGGTGGTGTCGATGCGCATGCACTAGAGCGTCCAAAACGTTTCTTCGGTGCTGCACGTAACATCGAAGAGGGTGGTAGCTTGACTATCATCGCGACTGCACTTGTTGATACTGGCTCTAAGATGGATGAAGTTATCTTCGAAGAGTTCAAAGGTACCGGTAACGCTGAGGTACACCTAGACCGTCGTGTCGCTGAGAAGCGTGTCTTCCCTGCAATCAATATTCGTCGCTCTGGTACTCGTCGTGAAGATCTATTGACGACTGAAGATGAGCTCCAACGCATGTGGATTCTGCGTAAGCTGTTAGATCCAATGGAAGATGCTGCCGCAACTGAGTTTGTTATTGATAAGTTGAAAGACTTCAAAACCAATGATGAATTCTTTATGTCGATGAAACGTAAGTAACCTGACTTGCGTAAATGGGGCGGTGTGTACCGCCCTTTTTATTGTCTACTGAGGTAACTGATGGCTACGCCAAAGTATAAAGATCTTAGAGATTTCATCGCGATGCTAGAAGCGCGCGGTGAACTTAAACGTATCTCATATCCTGTTGATCCCAATCTTGAGATGACCGAGATCTGTGATCGCATGCTTAAAGCGGGCGGTCCGGCGCTGCTATTTGAAAATCCCGTTGGCTACGATATGCCGGTTTTAGGCAACCTCTTCGGTACCCCGGAGCGTGTTGCATTAGGCATGGGCGAAGAGTCTGTTGAAGCGCTGCGTGAAGTGGGCAAGCTGCTGGCGCAACTTAAAGAACCTGAGCCACCTAAAGGCTTTAAAGATGCTCTAAGCAAGCTGCCGCTCTACAAACAGGTGTTAAACATGGGCCCTAAGGTGGTCCGTAATGCGCCCTGTCAGGAGCTGGTTCTTGAAGGAGATCAGGTTGATCTTACCAAGCTACCAATTCAAACCTGTTGGCCGGGTGATGCTGCACCGCTAGTGACTTGGCCATTGGTTATTACCCGTGGACCCAATAAGTCGCGCCAAAATCTTGGCATCTACCGCCAGCAATTAATTGCACCTAATAAGCTGATCATGCGCTGGTTATCGCATCGTGGCGGTGCATTGGATTTCCTAGAGTTTAAACAGCAGAATCCAGGCAAGCCCTATCCAGTCGCGGTAGCCCTTGGTGCTGACCCAGCCACTATTTTAGGTGCCGTAACACCTGTGCCAGATACACTCTCTGAGTACGCCTTTGCAGGTCTATTGCGTGGCGGGAAAACGGAAGTGACAGAGTGTATTGGCAGTGATCTGCAAGTGCCTGCCAGCGCTGAAATTGTCCTAGAAGGCTTCATCTATCCTGATGAGTTGGCCGACGAAGGCCCCTTTGGTGACCACACTGGTTACTACAATGAGGTTGATAGTTTTCCTGTCTTTACTGTTGAGCGCATTACCATGCGTAAAGATGCGATCTATCACAGTACCTACACCGGTAGACCACCTGATGAGCCTGCTATCTTGGGTGTGGCACTCAATGAAGTGTTTGTACCGATTCTGCAGAAGCAGTTTCCAGAGATTGTTGATTTCTACCTGCCGCCAGAGGGTTGCTCATACCGCATGGCGGTTGTGAGCATGAAGAAACAATATCCGGGTCATGCTAAACGTGTCATGTTGGGTGTTTGGTCATTCCTGCGTCAGTTTATGTACACTAAGTTTGTCATTGTTGTGGATGATGATGTGAATGCGCGCGATTGGCAGGATGTGATTTGGGCTATTACCACACGCATGGACCCTGCACGCGATACCGTTATGATCGAGAATACCCCAATCGACTACCTTGATTTCGCCTCACCTGTATCAGGACTGGGTTCGAAGATGGGCTTGGATGCAACCAACAAGTGGCAGGGTGAGACTGATCGTGAATGGGGCGTTCCCATTACGATGGACCAGACTGTTAAAGATCGCGTTGATGAGATCTGGTCTGAGTTAGGAATTGATGACTAGCAGCCATTTTCTGGTTGAGGTTGAGGGCGTAGCAAAGCAACTGCACTGCGCGCCCAATCAAACTTTATTAGAGGTGCTGACTGAGTCAGGTTTCGTGCAACGCAAAGCGTGCCGGAACGGTGTTTGTGAAATTTGTGAAGCGGATCTTCTGACTGGGCAAGCGTGGCAACGCTACCCAAGAGTGGATTGGGATGCAGGGCAGGGCGAGTGTCGCTTGCTGCTCTGTACGAGCTACCCACGCTCGAATATTAAATTACGTGTTATACGCTGTTTGTTACCTGGAGTATGAATTGTGGCAAGGAAAGTAACCACTATATTGGCTGCCGATAAACTGAATCGCGATGTCTATCGTGTACGTCTATTGCTGCCAGCAACTGATAGTTCTGCAACGGAGTTTGCGGCGGGTCAGTATTTAGATATCTGTCTACCTGATGGCAAGAAGGCTTCGTTTTCAATCGCCTCGGCTCCCGAAGCGGGTCGCGAAATCGAACTGCATATCCGTCACATGCCAGAGAGTGAGTTTAATGACTCAATTGTGCAGCACTTGTTGCATCAGCCAACTGTTGAAGTTGAGTTGCCTATGGGCAATTGCACAATCGATATCGCTTCTCTTACTGTCGATCAGCCACTTCTTTTCGCCGCAGCAAGCACCGGTTTCTCTCAGGTGAAAAGTATCGTAGAGCACCTTCTAGCGAACCAGGTGAAAAATCCTATTCACGTCTACTGGGGCGCGCGCGTTGAAGAGGACATGTACCTCGAGTCACTCCCTGCTAGCTGGGCGGAACATCACGCCAATGTGCACTTTGTGCCTGTTGTTAGTGAGCCAGAGAAGAGCGAAGGGTGGAGCGGACGTACAGGTTTGCTGCCAACCGCTATGTGTGAAGATTTTGCTGACCTAAGCAAAGCACTAGTTTTTGCCTGTGGTTCGCCCGCAATGGTCTACGCGCTACTCGACGCTTTTGAAACGCAGGGTTTTAACGAGACCCAGATGAAATCAGACGTGTTCGCCTACGCGCCACGTCGTTGATATAGTTCTCTAGAAAGCATTACTTCAATAACAAAAACAAGAGAGCATCAGTTTGCACAGATTAGTTTTAGTGGATGATGACAATGAGATTCGTACTCTGCTCTCTGACTATTTGACTAAAAATGGTTTTGAGGTGCGTGCCTATGAATCTTCCGAAGCCTTGTTAGAGGCTGGCGTTGTCGATAACGAGCTGTTGATTTTGGATGTCACACTTCCGGGTATGGATGGCTTGGCGCTCTGTAGACAGGTTCGTAACAGCTCATCAGTGCCGATTATTATGCTTACAGCAGCAAGTGATGATGTGGATCGAATCCTAGGATTAGAGCTGGGTGCCGATGACTATATGGGTAAGCCCTTTAATCCAAGAGAGCTTTTAGCGCGCGTAAAAGCGTTGTTACGTCGTGCTGCTCCAATTGCTGCGCCACAAGAATCTAACTGTGAAGCTCCGCTAGTGCTTGATTCAGTTGCTCGTACAGCTCACTTTGCTGGTACCGAATTAACGCTTACAGGCGCGGAGTTCGACCTCTTGAAAGTACTGGTCGAACACCGTGGCGAGATTGTTTCGCGTGATCAATTAAGTATTCAATTAAAGGGCCATCCTAGTGCCCCTTATGATCGTTCAATCGATACTCAAGTGAGTCGATTGCGGACTAAGTTATCTGCTGTCTCAAATGACGACCCAATCAAGTCGATTCGTGGCAAGGGTTATCAACTGGTATTGGCATGATTGGCTTCTGTTCCTCACTGCGGGATAAGGTACTTCCTAAATCGATCATCGCACGCATGTCATTGATGCTGCTTTTCGGCATCATCTTTGCTCAGGTTGTCAGTACAGTCATCTGGTCGCAGCAGTTCCAAGCATCAGAACGCCATCGTCTTGAAGAGATCTCTGATGTCATGGGGGCTCGTATAGGGCAAACCATACAGTTCTTTTCACGCCTACCTAAAGAGTATCGCCATATCGTGCTGGATCAGCTCAGGGATATGGGTGGTACGCGCTTCTTCGTCTCTGTTAACCCTGACCGTATCAATCTGAAAACGCTTCCAGTGAATTCATTACAGACTGAGGTTGGAGAACGTATTTCAAGTAATGTTGCCGATCAAATCAAAACAGAGCCCGACAATATTGCTGTTGAGTTTGTGGGATTCAGTGATTTAAGGATTCTATCAACCAACAACCTGATGGTTGAACTACCTAAGAAATGGCAGCGTTTTGCTCTCCTCGATCCGGGTGATAATAGCCCAGTCGTAGTTGTACAGCTCCCATTGAAGGATGGTGAATGGATCTACCTTGCTACTGTATTTCCGGAGGGTGAGGTGCTGAGTTCACCCATCCTCTCAAGTGAGCGTATTTTATCGCTGACACTCGTTACACTCACCACGATGGTGCTCGTGACCCTGATGGTGATTGGGATTGTTAAGCCGCTACGCCGCTTGGCTAAAGAGGCTGATGCCCTAGGTCGAGGTAAAACGCCTTCGCTAATTCCCGTCGAGGGGACGCGTGAGATGCGTTCAACAATAAAAGCCTTTAACCAGATGGCTCAGCGTATTGAGAAGTTCATAGCAGATAGGGAGAGACTCTTCGCTTCGATTTCTCACGATCTTAAAACCCCGCTAACACGTGCGCGACTTCGAGCAGAGATGATCGATGATGATCATATTCGTGATGGGCTGGTGGGTGACCTCGAAAATCTCGAGATGTTGGTTAAAGCCTCTCTGCAGATGATTAAAGATGCTGCCATTCACGAGAATATTGAAACGGTAGATCTCAATAGACTGATTCAAGGCTGTTTAGCCAGTGCAAAAATTGAGGGGCTGCCCTGTGAGGCTAGTCTCCCGGCTAAGTTTGAAATTGAGGGGCGTCGACTCTCTTTGGAGCGACTCTTTACCAACCTGATCGATAATGCGCTGCACTATGGGCGTGGCGTTGAGATCTATGGTGAGATCGCGGCTGACACCAACGAGCTGGTAGTTCAGGTGTGTGATCGTGGGCCTGGTCTAAGTGATGCTATGAAACAGCGCGTTTTCGAGCCCTTCTATCGTATAGATAAACAGCCAAGCTCTATTCATGTCGGGCTCGGCATGGGGATTGTGAAGTCTATTGCCCAGCTTCACGGGGCTGATACTCTGCTTTTAGATCGTCCGGGTGGTGGTTTGATTGTTGAGATTCGATTCCCTTTGTCACACTTTGTAACAGAAGGTCAGTCTTCGTAAGCCTCAGATTGGTATATTGGCTTCGGTTCAATCGATAACCAAAACAATAAGAGGAATATTCGATGTTAAAACGTACTCTAGCGGTTTGTGTTGCAGCCGCATCTCTATCATCAATGACTGCAAATGCTGCTGAAGTAGAAGTACTTCACTACTGGACAAGTGGTGGCGAAGCTAAGTCTGTTGCTTACCTTAAAGAGAAGCTAACTGAAGCTGGTATCGGCTGGAAAGACTTCGCGGTAGCTGGTGGTGGCGGTGAGAACGCAATGACTGTTCTTAAATCTCGCGCAGTATCTGGTAACCCACCAACTGCAGCACAGATCAAAGGCCCATCTATCCAGGAGTGGGGTGATCTAGGTTTCCTAGCGGATATCAACTCTGTAGCTAAAGCTCAGAACTGGGATGGCGTACTACCAGGTGTTGTTTCAAATGTAATGAAACACGAAGGTAAATATGTAGCAGCTCCAGTAAACGTTCACCGCGTAAACTGGCTGTGGGCTAACCCAGAAGTATTCAAGAAAGCGAATGCAACTATCCCAACAACTTGGGATGATTTCCTAGTTCAGGCTAAGAAAGTTCAGGATGCTGGTTTCATCGCGCTAGCTCACGGTGGTCAGGCTTGGCAGGATGCGACTGTATTCGAAGCAGTTGTTCTTGGTGTAGGCGGTCCTGAGTACTACCAGAAAGCATTCGTAGAACTAGATGCAGATGCACTTAACAGCAAAACAACAGAAGAAGTTTTCCGTGTTTTCGGTGAACTACGCCAGTTCGTAGATGCTAACTCTCCAGGTCGTGACTGGAACGTTGCTACTTCAATGGTTATCAATGGTGAAGCAGCAATGCAGATCATGGGTGACTGGGCGAAGGGTGAATTCACAGCTGCTGGCAAAACTCCAGGCGTAGATTTCGCTTGTGTAGCTGCACCAAGCACTTCAGGTTCATTCACGTTCAACATCGACTCGTTCGCTTTCTTCCAGCAGTCTGATGCTGAAACACAGAAAGCGCAGCAGGAGATGGCTAAGCAGATCCTTGGTCAGGACTTCCAGAAAGTATTCAACCTGAACAAAGGTTCTATCCCAGCGCGTCTAGGTATGGCTCGTGACGAGTTTGATAGCTGTGCACACGCATCTATGGATGCATTCGTTGCAAGCGCTCAGACAGGCGGCCTAGTACCAAGCTTCGCGCACGGTATGGCTGTATCTGAAGCAGTTTCTGGTGCGATCTACGACGTAGCAACAAACTACTTCAATTCAAAACAAACTGCAGCTGAAGGTAAAGCTCAGCTAGTTGCGGCTGTTCAATCAGCAATGTAATGCAGTTAAGGGGCTCTATTCTGGAGCCCCTTTCTTTTTCTCAGGAGAATTACCATGTCTGTGTCAAAGGCAAAAAAGCCAATGACTCTAGAGACCCTATTGCCAAAAATTGTACTAGCACCAACCACTGCGGCGATGCTGGTATGTATGTATGGCTTTATGATCTGGACTGGCGCCTTATCGTTCACTAAGAGTCGCATGCTCCCTCAGTGGGACTTTGTAGGCTTTGACCAATATGTTCGTCTATTTGAGAACCCACGTTGGGATGTGTCGTTAAGTAACCTTGTAGTTTTTGGTGTGCTGTTTATCGCAGTGTCGCTCATCTTAGGGCTTTTGATTGCAGTTTTACTGGATCAAAAAATTCGTGTTGAGGGTGCGTTACGTACCATCTATCTCTACCCGATGGCTGTCTCTTTTGTTGTGACAGGTACAGCATGGAAATGGATTCTTAACCCAGGTTTGGGTCTTGAGAAGTTTGTCCGTGACTTGGGCTTTGAGACCTTCGAGTTCCGCTGGTTGGTTGATCAAGATATGGCGATTTACACCATCGTTATAGCTGCTGTATGGCAGTCGAGTGGCTTTGTCATGGCGATGTTCCTAGCGGGTCTACGTGGCGTCGATGATAGCTTGATTAAAGCAGCAGAGATCGATGGAGCTAGTAAGATAAAAGCTTACTGGTACGTCATTCTACCAATTCTCCGCCCAGTGTTTTTTAGTGCGATCGTGATCTTGTCTCACATCGCTATTAAGAGTTTCGATTTGGTGCAGGCGTTGACCGGTGGTGGTCCAGGTTATGCATCAGATCTACCTGCCAACTTCATGTACACCTTTGCATTTAACCGTGCTCAGATGGGTGTGGGTGCTGCAAGTGCCATGATTATGTTGATGGGTGTGTTGGCCATTATCGTGCCTTACCTCTATTCAGAACTGCGAGGTGGAAAAAATGGTCACTAATCGTTCATTCAGTTTCGGTCGTTTTATCATCTATGCATGTCTAGCAGCGTTTGCGATTTTGTATCTAGCGCCGCTATACGTGATGCTAACGACCTCATTTAAAGATATCGAAGAGATTCGAAGCGGTAACCTATTGGCGCTGCCTCAGGATCCAACGCTTTATGCTTGGATTAAAGCGTGGAGCAGTGCATGTACTGGCTCTGAATGTCAGGGTCTTGCGCCTTTCTTCATGAACAGTGTGAAGATCGTTGTTCCGGCAGTAATTATCTCAACTGTTATTGGTGCCCTTAACGGTTACGTGCTGTCGAAGTGGCGTTTCCGTGGTAGTGATTTGATGTTTGGTATGTTGCTGTTTGGTTGCTTCATTCCATTTCAGGTTATCCTGCTTCCGATGGCTCGACTCCTAGCTGAGTTAGGGTTGGCAAACACAGTAACGGGATTGGTGCTTGTACACGTGATCTATGGTGTTGCATTTACGACGCTATTTTTCCGTAACTTCTACGTTTCTGTGCCAACTGAGCTAGTTAAGGCTGCGCAGTTGGATGGTGCTAGCTTCTTCCAGATCTTTCGTCACATCTTCCTGCCGATTTCGGTACCGATTTTCACAGTGACAATCATTTGGCAGTTCACACAAATTTGGAACGACTTCCTCTTCGGTGTCGTCTACTCAGGTCCTGGTACGCAGCCAATTACAGTTGCGCTAAACAACCTAGTTAACACTTCAATGGGCGGTAAAGAGTACAACGTAGATATGGCTGCAGCAGTTATTGCGGCGCTACCAACGCTTCTGGTGTATGTACTTGCTGGTAAATATTTCGTACGCGGCTTAACCGCCGGCGCAGTGAAAGGATAAGAATTATGGGTTCTTTGTTAATTGAAAATGTCACCAAGTCATTTGGTGAAACACAGATCCTTAAGGGTATTAATATCGATATCAAAGAGGGTGAATTCATCATCCTAGTGGGTCCTTCAGGTTGTGGTAAATCGACTCTGATGAATATCATTGCCGGTCTGGAAGATGCTACCAGCGGTAAGCTTGAATTGGCGGGTCGTGACGTAACGGATGTGTCACCTAAAGACCGCGATATCGCGATGGTGTTCCAGTCATACGCACTTTACCCAACAATGAATGTGGCGCGTAACATCTCCTTTGGTCTTGAGATGCGTAAGGTCGATAAGTCTGAACGTGATCGCGTTGTGAATGAAGTTTCAAAACTTCTTCAGATCGATCATCTTCTAGATCGTAAACCGAGCCAGCTATCAGGTGGTCAGCGTCAACGTGTTGCTATGGGTCGCGCGCTAGCTCGCTCACCTGAAGTATTTCTTTTCGATGAGCCGCTTTCTAACCTGGATGCTAAGCTTCGTGTTGAAATGCGTACCGAGATCAAAAAGCTACACAAACGTTTGGGCACAACCATCGTTTATGTGACACATGACCAGATTGAAGCGATGACTCTGGCTGATCGCATTGCTGTTATGAAAGATGGCATTGTTCAACAGTTAGGTACGCCTGATGAGATCTACAATGATCCGGCCAACCTATTCGTAGCTGGTTTCATGGGTTCCCCACCAATGAACTTTATTGAAGTCGAAGTGGTAAATGGCTCTGTGGAGATAGAGTGTGCAGGTCATAAGCACCAGCTGAACGTGCCATGTATTGATGCGCTAGAGTCTTGCTCAGCTTCTAAAGTTATGCTGGGTATTCGTCCAGAGATGATTACTGAGCCTAAGCCAGAAGAGGATATGCACTGGGTACACCGTCTGCAGATGGACTTTGATGTTGTAGAGCCTATGGGTGCAGACACTATGGCGATTGGCCAGTGGAATGGTGTCGATGTTCATGCTCGTTTCTCACCTAAAGCGGGTGCCGCGGCAGGTAAGGGTACAGATGTACAGGTGAATACGGCTAAGGCAGTATTCTTTGATGTTAATACTGGTGAACGTATTCGATAATCGAAAGATTTGTAATAAAGGGCGCTTGATGCGCCCTTTTTTGTTTTTGTTGACCAGGCTGTCAGAAAGCCTGAAAGACTAATGGTTAGATTTATTCATCTACTGTCTGAAATTTGATCAGTAACGCTCTTGAGAATTGGTCCCTATAATAGGCTGCATATAGACCAAAGTATTAGGAGTCGCAAAATGACTAAACTGAAACAGACTATCGTAGATATGTTCAAGAAAAGCTTCATCGATTCACGCAAAGCAGCTGCAGAGCGTTACCTTGCTGAATCGGGAAACCTTGTAGAGTTAGAGCGCCGTCAGCGCGAACTAACTTCTAAAGGCTTCTAAGAAAATTTAGCCTCATAAAAAAATAGCGCCATTTGGCGCTATTTTTTTGTCCAAAATTTGAAATCTATCGATCGTTAATAGCAAATCACTCGTAATGATGCTTAATTAACAACTTCTTATTTTTCTGGCGGTCGATAAATATGTCGAAAATGTTTCTGGGCTGGTGCCCTGTTTGCGATAAGAAAAAAACGTTAACTACCATGGACAAACCTATTGGTAGTGCTTGTCGCTGTACCTCCTGTGGATCTGGATTATCCGTATCGGGTAAAAATCAGATCCTGACACTGCCGTTTTTCCTATTTGTTATTTATCTAGTAGTCGCATTGCCGATGCAGGGTAGAGCACCCAATTCAATTGAAGTTGGAATCGGATTGATCACGCTTATTTTATTTACGCTCTACCAAAAGCGTTTCATGTGCTACACCTTGATGGAGAAGTAAACTGAGTTATTCTTAAAAAGAAGGGAAGCGTTTGGCTTCCCTTCTTTTTGATTTTAATGTGCTTTTTTGTGAGTCATCTTATCGAGATAACCCATGGCAAAAGCTGAGATGACGAAGGTGAGATGGATAACGACGTACCAGAGCAGTTTTTCGTTATCGATACTTGCTGCATTCATGAAGATCTTCAATAGGTGAATTGAAGAGATCGCTACGATAGATGCGGCCACTTTGTTCTTAAGTGAGTTGGTATCCAGCGTACCGAGCCAGTCTAATTTCTCGGTGTCCTCATGAATATCCATGCGCGAGACAAAGTTCTCGTAACTGGTAAACATCACCATAACGATTAACCCTGATACTAGGGCAATATCTATCAGCGATAGTACAACTAACACGATATCCGCTTCAGGCACTTCAGTAACATGTGCAAGAAGATGCCAAATTTCTTGGAAAAATTTAACTGCTAAGGCAACTAGAGCTAAGCTCAAGCCAAGATAGATAGGCGCCAGAATCCAGCGGGTTGCATACATTAAACGTTCAACGAAACGCTCAATCACTTTTAAATCCTCAAATAGTGTTAATGGTTTAGATGTTTACGGGTCTCGCGATCTAAATCACTCGGTACCGGTAATTTAAGAGGCGAATTTTTGCTTTTTAGAAGCTCGGTTGCTTGTTGGTTCTCACCAAGTTGCATCAGAAGTTCTGCAAGTTCTAGCAAGGTCTGGGCGTGGGCACTGACAGCTAAGCTCTGTTTATAGTGACCTATAGCTGCGCCCCAAAGTTCAACACGACGAGATAGACGAGCCAGTGTAAGCTCAAGTGCGGCATTGTCAGGGTGCGCTTTGCTCCAGCCTTTGGCTAGGGTTAATTGTTGCTCTGGGTTTTCCCCTCGCAGTTCACCAAAGCGAATGACTAGATCTTCATCCCAATCTGACGCAATCCACTTCTGCAGCTGAGTCAGTGCCGAAGCTGTATCACCAAGCTGCGTTAGCTGACTAATGTAATGGCGGCGAACAACCTTATCTTTCTGCGCATCGTAACTTAGTGCGCCCCAAACTTCGTTAAGCGAATCTAGCGAAGGCTCATCCATCGCTTCTAGTTTAGCGATAGCTGCATCCCGACGAAGTGCTTTTAAGTCTTCTGGAGCTATAGCGTTGCGCTTACTGAGTTCTGGTAGCAGTGGCAACATGTCGTTCCATTGGTGCTGAGCAGCGAATAGAGTGACAAGCTCACGGTTAACAGCAGTGGAGTTGCCATGATGCTTCTGTAGCTTGCGAAGCATCTCCTGGGCTTTTTCATGCTGTCCCGCTTTAAGATCCATACGGGCCATCTCAAGTAGGTAGGCATCCTCTGCATCAGGCACTGATTTGCTCGCCTTTAGCAAAATTCGATTAGCCTCTTTTAGGTCGCCCTGATCTGCAGCTAAGCGTGCGGCCTGGCGAAACAGTAGCGCGGGTGCACGGCTCTGCTCTGCAGCCTGCAGGAATAATCTGCGCGCCTTCCAAAGGTCGCCCGAAACCTCTGCTTCAAGTGCGGCAATAATCTTTTCACCGGATTTGCGATCGCTGCGTGCTTCAGACCAGCGACGTAGGCGTTCTGCTGGTGACTTCCAATTAGAGAGTAGATTGAAGCTCCAATGGAGTAGGGCAAACAGAACGGTAATCGCGATCAGTAGCACCCAAATGCTGGTTTCAATACTGGTGGTTTTGTAGGCGATAAGGACATAGCCGCTGTCTTCCATCATCGCCTGGCCAACCCAGGCGCCAATTAGCAGCAGGGCGGCAAGCAGTAGCAGGAAGCGTTTCATTAGTTAGCCTCCGCGCGTAGCTTTGCCATCTCTTTCATGTGTGATTGCAACTGCTTTAGTGAGCCTGAAATATCAGGGATAGTAGGTGCGACCTCCAGTTTTGATAGCTGGCTCAATGCCCGAAGCAGTGCAGCGGTATTGGTGTTGGTTTTGTCGAAGTACTGTTCAAGCAGCGTTTGTGCGCGGGTTAGACTGTTTTTGTAAATGTCAGACTGTTGGCGCAGAAGTGCAAGCTGGCCCTGTTCGAGCAGTAGTTGAATGTTCTGGCGAAGGTAGTGACCTTGATCGGGAGAGAGAATCGGCTCTACCGGTTTGTCGTGCTGTTGAATGACGACCAGTGATTCCAGTTTAGCTAGCGCTTTAGCAAAGCCAGAGGTGATGGCTGCTTGGGTCTCTGGTGTAACAGTGTTACTGGTCATTTCATTGAGAAGCTCTGGCAACTGACGTTGCTGCTCTAGACTCAGTGTTGGCAGATCTTTGGTCTGCTCGATCAGTGCTGTTAGGCGCAAATAGGTCCCTTCAACATCAAGCTTAGGGAGTGCTTCGAGTTTTGCGATGTCGCTAGCTAGCGCCTGACGCAACGCATAGAGGCTAACATCATCCAGCTCTTTGATAATCTGGTCTGTGTTTTTTAACAGTGCGAGGGCGCCTTCTGCACGCTTCTCCATCAATACACGCTGATTAGCAAGGCGAAGTAGGTATTCAGCTTCTGCTAGGCGCCAATCGTTTTCACTTCTATTGCGGCCCGCTTCAACTTGTTTGATAGCATCGCTTAGGCGCTCTTGAAGCGCAGCAATCTCAACCGTTTGTGATGCTTTTTCAGCCTGAATTTGCTGGAAGCTCTCGTTGAGCTCGGCCAGCGCAGTTTGTGAATCCGTCAATGCAGCAGTAGCTGCAAGTTGCTGGCTCGAGAGTTTTTTATCGATAGCCGTGTTCAGCTCTGCGAGTTGCAGCTTGCCCCAGTAGCCGGCACCGGTAACCCCTGCAATGGCGATTAAAGAGATAAGAACAGCCGCGATGGCAATTTTGGAGCCGCTTTGTTTAGCTGTTGTTGTATCCGGTTTTACAGTTTCTGTAGGTGCTTCAGCGGGTGTCGGTTTTATATCCTCAACACTGCTTTCGATAACTTCGGCATCCACTATATCGTTGTTCTGTTGATGTCCGTTTGGCTTATCGGTCTCGCTCATCGCGTCAGTCCTTTTTAAAACGCTGGTTCAGTGCGTCGATCATCGAGAGATCGTCAGCACCCTTTGCCACAATAATATCGATAAATCCTAGCTCTGCACCAATTTCTGCAACTCTTTTGCTAGGAACTACAATCGGGGTGTTCGCAAACATGCCCAACTGATCGGCAAGCTCGGCTAGGTTCTCTAGGGCTTCGCCGCTACTAATGAGTATAGCGGATGGGTTAGCGTCGCTAAGTTGAGCTAGATCTTGTTCTGAGTAGTTAGGTAGAGAACGTTGATAGAGATTCAAGGTTTCAACCTGGGCGCCGCGCTCGCTAAGAGTCTGCTCTAACTGCTCTCTGCCACCTTCGCCCTTCAAAATGAGTACACGTTCGCCGTGCACATCTTGCAGCGCTGGCAGTGCTAACAGTGCCTCAGAGTCTAAACCACTATTCACGGTAACTGGCACATCAAACGGTACTAGCTCCTCTGCAGTTCCTTTACCTATGGTCAGCCAGGTAACGCCGATAGGGAGTTGAGGCCATAGCTGATCAATCATATCTATGCCGATGCGAGCTGCGTTTCGGCTGATAAAAATGACGTATGAATAAAGATCTAAATTAAGTAGCTTGGTACGAAGAGTAGGGTCGCTAGATCGCTCTAACTCCTCCTCGATGATCTCAAGTAGGGGGAAGCGAACTGGGGAGTAACCAGCTTTTTCTAATGCGGTGGCCAGCCCGTCTAGCATTGCTGCTGGACGGGTAGCCAGAATGGTCGGATTAGCCGCGCTCGGCATACACCTGCTCTAGAATTGCGGCAGCACCTGCGTCTAAAAGCCTTTCAGCCAGCTCGATGCCGATCTTCTCGGCATCTTTGCTTGAGCCGCGAATCTCATCTCGGAGCACGAGTGTGCCATCAGGACGGCCTACTAGACCACGCAGCCAAAGCTCATCGCCCTCTAGCTCTGCATAACAGCCAATCGGAACTTGGCAACCACCCTCAAGGTGTCGGTTCATGGCACGTTCTGCAGCAACGCGTGCAGCAGTCTCAGCATGGTTAAGTGGCGCAAGTAGAGCAAGCGTCTCTTGGTCATCCATACGACACTCAATACCAACAGCGCCTTGGCCGCCAGCAGGTAGGCTGTCAGTAGATAAGATCTGGTGCTTAATGCGATCTTTCAACTCAAGACGAATGAGGCCAGCCGATGCCAGAATAATTGCGTCATATTCGCCCGCATCCAGTTTGCCTAAGCGCGTCTGCACGTTACCGCGAAGGGTTTTGATAACTAGGTCTGGGCGACGCTCGCGCAGCTGAACTTCGCGACGGAGTGAGGATGTGCCAACCACTGCGCCTTCTGGTAGTTCATCAAAATGGTTGTAGGTGTTGCTTACAAAAGCATCTGTCGGTGTTTCACGCTCACAAACGACTGCAAGCCCCAGACCCTCCGGAAACTCCATCGGAACATCTTTCATCGAGTGCACAGCGATATCCGCACGCCCTTCTAGCATGGCTACTTCAAGCTCTTTAACAAAAAGACCTTTGCCACCGATCTTAGCAAGTGGGGTATCAAGGATCTTGTCACCACGAGTAACCATGGTAACAAGCTCAACTTCGAGGTCTTTGTGAAGCGATTCCAAGCTCGCTTTTACAAATTCAGCCTGCCATAGGGCAAGTAGGCTCTGACGGGTCGCAATGCGGAGTTTGCGGGACATGAAATCTCCAAAACCGATCTAAATCATAATAATCCGGCTAGTGTATCAGAAATGTATGAAATGATGGGTTATTCAGACACGCGAGGATTGATATAATCGCGCCTTAAAATTTTAAATCGACCAGGTCGATGTGCCGAATTCGGAAGAGGTAGAGAGCATGAGTGAAAAGACTAATCAGCAGTGGGGTGGCCGCTTCAGTGAAGCAACGGATGCATTTGTTGCCCGATTCACCGCGTCTGTAGACTTTGATCAGCGCCTCTACCGCCAGGATATTCAGGGCTCTATCGCCCATGCTCGCATGTTGGCGAAAGTGGGTGTGCTGACTGAAGATGAGCGTAATGCGATTATTCGTGGTCTTGGCGAAATTCGTATTGAGATTGAACGCGGTGAGTTTGAGTGGTCTGTTGCGCTTGAAGATGTGCACATGAACATTGAAGCTGCACTGACTAAGAAGATCGGTATTACCGGTAAAAAGCTCCACACAGGTCGCTCGCGTAATGACCAGGTAGCCACTGATATTCGTCTCTACATGCGTGATGAGATTGACCAGATTCTATTAGAAATCTCTCGTCTGCAAGCTGGCCTTCTTGATTTGGCTAGTCGCAACGCTGATACCATCATGCCTGGCTTTACTCACCTTCAAACTGCCCAGCCTGTAACCTTTGGTCACCACCTAATGGCGTGGTTTGAGATGCTAACGCGTGACTACGAGCGATTCGCTGATTGCCGTAAGCGTGTCAATGTTATGCCGCTAGGTGCTGCTGCCCTTGCGGGTACCACTTACCCTATCGATCGTCACTACACAGCAGAGCTACTGAACTTCTCGATGCCGGCGGGCAACTCGTTGGATGCAGTTTCAGACCGTGACTTCGCGATTGAGTTCTGTGCGGCAGCAAGTGTGCTTCTAATGCACATGACGCGTATGTCTGAAGAGTTGGTTCTATGGACATCTGCTCAGTTTAACTTCATCAACCTTCCAGACCGCTTCTGTACCGGCTCATCAATCATGCCGCAGAAGAAGAATCCAGATGTGCCAGAGCTAGTGCGTGGTAAGTCGGGTCGTGTCTACGGTCACTTGATTGCTCTGTTAACGCTGATGAAATCTCAGCCGTTGGCTTACAACAAAGATAACCAGGAAGATAAAGAGCCTCTATTCGATGCGGTGGACACTGTACAGGGCTGTCTACGTGCCTTTGGTGACATGGTGCCGGCAATTGAGTCTCGACCAGATGTGATGCGTGAAGCGGCTCGTCGCGGTTTCTCAACAGCGACTGACCTTGCCGACTACCTAGTTCGTGCTGGTGTAGCCTTCCGTGATGCGCATGAGATCGTAGGTTTGTCTGTGGCGTACGGCATCAAAACAGGCAAAGATCTTTCTGATATGACGCTTGAAGAGTTGCAACAGTTCTCTGATCAAATCCATGATGACGTCTTTGAAGTACTCACCCTTGAAGGTTCAGTTGCAGCACGTGACCACATCGGTGGTACCGCACCAAACCAGGTACGCGCAGCTATCGAACGCGGTCATGCTCTCTTAGCGGAACGCGCTGAATAAGCTCAGGAAAGCGCAAAAAGGCTGCATCATGCAGCCTTTTTTGTATCTAGCAGGTCGAGTTACTCAATCTCAATATCGACCATCAAATCTGATGCTAAGCGCTCGATCGCATCTTGTAGGTCGTGGATATCAGTAGTGGTTGGGATCTGAAGTTGGCCCTGGGCTTTGAACAGTAGTTCGCTAGACATCGAACCTGGAGTGATCTCTGTTGTAAGTTTCGCTAGGTTTACACCCATCTGCGCCAGGGTGTTTGAGATGTCGCGGACGATGCCTGGTTTATCGTGGCCGATAAGGTCTAGCGTCGCAGCGCGATATTCAACTTCAGTTGCACCTGATGATGCGATTTCTGCATTTAGGCGAATGCCTTTGTCACTGAGTGCTTTCAGCGATCCGATTAAAGCCTCTGCTTTCTCTGCGGAGATTTGCACGACAACTACCCCGGCAAATTTTCCGGCAAGGTGAGAGAGGCTCGATTCTAACCAGTTACCGTCATGCTGACTGACGGTTGTGGAAATGAGATTAACAAGGCCTGGTTTGTCATCCGCTATAAAGCTTATTACCACTGTATTCATAATTCTCTCCGTGCAAAAAATAGCTGATTGGATTTATCCTAGCACTTTGCGACTCGGGTAGGCATCAGTTAGTCGTGAGTATTGAGTTTTTTATCCTGTTAGATTGGGGGCTGTTAGTTGGATATTTTTTCGGCACTTTGGCCGGTATTTGCCTTGTTGGTCTTGGGTGTGGTGATTCATCGCACACAATTTCTCGATGACCATTTTTGGGCTAATGCAGAACGCTTCATCTACTTCATCTGTTTTCCCTCGCTACTTGTGACTCGTTTGGCGCCGGCCGACTTTAATGGTGCGGAGGCGCTAGCACTTATAGAGTCTGTGCTTTTGTTGTTAGCTTTGGGGTCGGTATTGTTATTGATCTCACAGCGTATCTTTAAGTTTAAGGCTGCAGCATTTACCTCTGTCTTTCAGGGCGGGATGCGCTTCAATACCTATATCACTTTGGCGATTGCAGCGAGTCTAGATCCCGGTGCAGGCCTTGCGCTTGCTGCGATTATTGCTTCGGTGATGATTCCACTGCTCAATGTGCTCTGTGTTTTGATTTTTGCGCTCTATTCGGAGGTTAAGCCCTCTTTTTTGAAAGTTCTTAAGCAGCTTGCTACTAACCCTTTGATCCTTGCTTGTCTTCTAGGTATCACTCTAAATTTGACCAAGATAGGAGTGCCCGGTCTTGTTGCCCCTGTTTTGAATCTGCTGGCCCAGGTCGCGCTTCCACTTGGTCTGTTGGCGGTGGGTGCAGCGATAAATCTGAAGGCGATTAGAAGTTCAGGCATGGCACTGGGATGGTCGCTGCTGTTTCGCTTAGGTGTTATGCCGCTGCTAGCGTTGGTTGTTATCTCGATAGCGAATTTATCTAATCAGGCTGCGCAGATCTTTATGATCTTTGCTGCTGTACCGACGGCTTCTGCAGGTTATATTTTGGCTCGACAACTGGGAGGGGATGCCCCCTTGTTTGCCAATATTCTCTCTGCGCAGGTGATGGTTTCAATATTTTCGCTTCCAATTGCGTTATCCGCAGTTTCGCTAATCTATTGATTTGAAATAGTTTTAAAGATGATAGGGAAGTTTTTTCAAATATTTTTAAGAAATTTATAAATTTTTTGGAACTTTTTTGAGATATGTCGGTCTGAGTATATAAGCCTCCTAGTTTGGGCAAGCCTCAAAGTCCAAACTCTCCAGAATGCACAGAAAGCCCATGCCAAAACATGGGCTTTCTTGCTTTAGCGGGGTCAGTAAAAAACTCCGTCACTCCTCTGCGCAAACTGCTATACCCATCTACTGCGTTGCTTTACTTGCTAAGGGCGCTGCCATTAGCTGCGAAAAGCGTCTTGTAGCTATGCATATCATTTCACGCAGTGTACTAACGGATTTATTTACTAACTCCCGGAGGGTTATAAAAAATGAGTGGTTGGGGTGTAAATAGTTTGATCGGGCTTAGATTTTGTAGCGTGCTTTATCGGTGATGACGCCGTTGAGTGGGACATCCCAAGGCGCTATCGGGAGTGTCTCGCTCTTTTGTAACTCATGAGCAACTCCAATCAGTTTTGGCCCCTTAAGACCGTGTCGAGATTGAGTAAATGCGAAGGTGCGGTCGTAGTAGCCACCACCCATGCCCATGCGTCCACCCTCTTTATCAAATGCGACCAGTGGTAGCAGAACAAGATCTAGCGCGGAAGCGGTAATGTGCGAGCGTTTAAAGTGTGGTTCGGGTATGCGGTATTTGTTGAGACTCATTTTGGTGTCAGGTTGATACTGAGTAAACCAGAGACGGTTGTGTCGAACAGGGTGCAGAACTGGGAGGTAGACCTGCTTGCCCAAACTCCAGCAAAGCTCGATAAATGGCTGCAGTGCAATCTCACCATCACTCGCGATATAGACAGCAATTCGCTTGGCGCTTGCGAATAGGCGTGCGCGACGGATATTGGTTGCCAGTGCCTGAGCGGCTTTTTTTTGTTGAAGAGGGGAGAGTGCTCGCCTAGCTCGGCGCATTTGGCGGCGAAGCTGTGTTCGCGCTTCAGGTGTCACTGTAGTCATAAAACCCCCCAGAATGCCGTTGGTGTTCTTGGCCCTGAACCCGACGGTTCAGGGTGGAAACAAGTATCGGCATATTAGGCTTTCCGCATGCGGACATGCGCACAATACCAATCCCCTGCTTCCGGTAAAATGATTATCGGCTCGAGGGACTTGAACATCTGTCGAACATCCCAGGGTTGAGTCGATTATAACGCTATAAATTCAACTTTGCAGGGTTGACTGCACTTTGGGCTATGAATTTTTTGCAAGCACAGCATCGATTTTGTCGATCATCGCTGCCACTTCGTCATTAGAGCTGCTTTGCGATTTTGAGCCATTCATATTCTCATAGCTCAAATTCAAAGCGGCCATCACTGCGATACGCTCAAGCCCAAGCAGTTTGCCGCTGCCTGATATCTCGCGCATTTTATTGTCGAGGTGGTTAGCAGCGTCGATGAGCGATTGCTCTTCACCTGGAGGACAGCTCAGTTTGTACTCTTTATCTAGCAGCGAGACGGTCACTGTGTTCGCTTGGCTCATGAGTTCTGCTCCAGTGTTTTGAGGCGGGTTAACATAGCTTCTACACGAGAACGGGTCTCGTCATAGTTTTTAAGGAGCTGCGCACGCTCCTCTTTCAATTTGCCATTTTGGGTCAATAGGTAGCGATTCTGCTCATCCAGTTGGCGGCAGGTATCAATTAATTGATCCACTCGCTGTGCGAGCATCTGCATATTTTTTTCCGACATTATCAGTCTCTGTCTTCAAGTTTCGTCCATTATTAGCAGTCAGCTGCACTGGGTCAATGATCCTTCATAGTCAGTTCTTAGGCAAAGTGCTAGCATTTGTCCTGTAATCTAATAACTGTCGCGATTTTTTATCGGTTAAGTGAGTGTAAATGAGTTCCCCAGATTTTGATCAAATTGCCAATATGCTGGTCGAGGAGGGCGCGGTTGCTTTCTCTCCTGCCGAGTTGCACGGTGTCATTGTGGGGCAGTTGTCTGCTGGCCAGAGGTTGCAGGGCAGTGCGCTTAACCAATTTGTAGCTGCACAGCTCGACTTAGAAAAAATTGGCGGAGAGGCAAACCAAACGCTGGTTGCGGCAGTATATAAGCTTGCCTTGGAACAACTTGAGGCGCCAGGCTTTGAACTACGTTTGATCCTCCCGGATGATGAGCAAGAGCTGGCTTTACGAGCTGAAAGTCTTGGGCTCTGGGCGGCTGGTTTCCTTGCAGGTTTTGGTTTGGGTATTGGTGAGCAGGGCCAAAACCTCTCTACTGATGCACAAGATGGGCTTCGTGATTTAGTTCAGATTGCACAGATAGAGTCTGAAGGTGGCGCGGAAGAGGACGAAAGCCTTCTAATGGAAGTTGAAGAGTATGTTCGTATGGCTGCGATGTTGCTCTTCTCTGAGTGTAATAGTGCAACTGCAGAAACTCCTGCAGAGCAGACGGTGCATTAATAGTGAAGCTAGATCGATCGATTTACCAACAGCGGCGCGCCGCGCTGCTCGCCAAAATGCCTGCCAATTCGGTGATGCTGATTGCTGCGGCTTCGCATCAGTCGCGTAATGGTGATGCTGAGTACGCTTTCCGTCAAAACAGTGATTTCTACTACCTTACCGGCTTCAACGAGCCCGATGGTTTGCTGGTTTTGAAACCAGGCTCAACCTCACTCTCTGTGCTGTTCACTCAGCCGCGAGATCGCGACATGGAGATCTGGAACGGCTACCGTGCTGGTCCCGAGGGGTGTGTTGCTGATTATGGCGTGGATGCTGCTTACGAGTTGAAAGAGATTGACACGCAAATGCCGAATTTGATCGATGGTGTTGATCAGCTTTTCTATCCATTGGCCCGCAAAACCTCACTCGATGGTCGAGTTAAGGGGTGGATTGAGAGTGTCGCTCAGCGCGTTAGGGCTGGGGCTGCAGTGCCAAAAGCACTTACGGATTCCGATACGCTTCTACATGAGATGCGCCTCTTTAAATCCGATGCTGAAGTTGAGTTGATGGCTCATGCTGCAGAGATCAGTGCCCAGGCGCATGTTACTGCGATGCAGGAGTGTCGTGTTGGCATGAATGAGTTTCAGCTGGAAGCGATTATACAGAGTCACTGCATGAAGAGCGGTGCGCGTTATCAGGCTTATACGCCGATAGTCGCGGCTGGCGCTAACGCCTGTATTTTGCACTACATCGAAAATGATAAGCCGATTGCCGACGGTGATTTGATTCTAATTGATGCCGGTTGTGAGCTGGATAACTACGCTAGCGATATCACCCGTACTTTCCCTGCAAACGGCAAATTCACTGCTGAACAGCGTGCTATTTATGAGCTTGTTCTTAAGGCCAATATCGCCTGTATTGAATTGGTTAAGCCTGGTCTCAATTGGGATGCACTTCATCAAGCCTCAGTGCGTATTCTCACTGAAGGGTTGGTTGAGCTCGGTCTGCTCTCAGGGGATGTGGATGCGCTAATTGATTCGGGTGCATTTAGGCGTTTCTACATGCATCGTATCGGCCACTGGTTGGGTATGGATGTGCATGATGTTGGTTCATACCGCGTTAACGGTGAGTGGCGAGATCTCGAACCAGGTATGGTGACCACCGTGGAACCAGGCCTATATATCGCCCCGGATGATCATAGTGTTGAAGCGCGTTGGCGCGGTATCGGCGTGCGCATTGAAGATGATGTGTTGGTCACTGCTACGGGTGCCCGAGTGCTAACCGATTCAGTTCCTAAAGATCCAGATGAAATTGAGGCGTTGATGGCTAATGCCTAACCGAGAGTTCGATAACAGCTTCGATCTTATCGTATGTGGCGGCGGCATGGTTGGGGCTAGCCTCGTTGCTGCTCTGCTACCGGCTGCGAAAAAGCTGGGTTTGCGTATGGCACTGGTTGAGCAGAGTCCCTTAAAAGCTCACCCAGATCCACAGTTTCAGCCAAGCTTTGATGCACGCTCTACTGCGCTTGCATATGGATCTCGCTCCGCCTTTGAGCAGATGGGGATTTGGTCCTTACTGCGTGAACATCTAACGCCCATCGAGACTATTCATGTATCGGATCAAGGGCGATTTGGTCAGACGACTATGCGAGCAGAACAAGAGAGTGTCGATGCTCTGGGTTATGTTGTTGAGAACCACTGGCTGGGTCAGGTGTTGATGAGTGCCGTTCTGCATGGTCGAGATCAGGTTGAGTTATTCTCACCAGCGACGGTCTCCTCTATCGATCTAACGGATGGCGTGCGTTCGGTTGTTATTTCGGAAGAGGGTGGCGAGCAGCGTACTCTTAAAGCGCCCTTAGTAGTCATGGCTGACGGTGGACGTTCTGAACTTCGTCAATCTATGGGGATTGATTACAGAGCAAAGCCCTATCATCAGCATGCGTTGATCGCGAATGTTGAAGTCGATCGCGATCATCAAGGCGTTGCTTATGAACGCTTTACGGAAAAAGGCCCAATCGCACTGCTGCCTATTGAGGCTATAGGCGCTACCCATCGTATGGGTTTGGTTTGGACGCAAACCGATGATCTTGTTGAGTCGCGCATGAATATGCCTGATGAACAATTTTTAAGTGAGCTACAGCAAGCTTTTGGTCATCGAGCTGGGCGTTTAGTCAGTGTCGGTGAGCGATACAGTTACCCGCTTAATTTAGTACTCGCAGATGAGCAGGTGCGTGCGGGTTTGGTTGTATTAGGTAATGCTGCCCACTCACTGCACCCAATAGCGGGTCAGGGATTTAATTTAGCCTTGCGAGGTGTCTGCGAATTGGCTGAGTTGATACTGCAGCGCAAACAACAGAATCTGCCTTTGGGAGAGTTGGCTTCACTACAAGGTTTTGTTTCACAGCGTCAAAAGGATCAGCAGCGCACCATCGGTTTTGGTGAGCTCGCACTTGCTACATTTAGCTCATCCAATCCGCTGTTGAGAGTAGGGCGTGCTTTGGCGCTACAAACTCTAGATATGGTTCCGGCCGGTCGGACACTACTGGCCCGAGCGGCAATGGGTTTGGATACCCCTGCGGTTAGGTTGACTATCGATGACTAATTTAGCGAAACAGCGTGAAGTGGATGTTGCGATTGCTGGCGCAGGGATGACCGGTATCGCAACTGCACTGCAACTTGCCGAGCTAGGGCTTAAGGTTGAGGTATTAGATCAATTTGGTCTCGATCTTAAGGCGCTGGATAAGCAGGTTGAGCAGGTGCTTCAGGGTGAGTTTGAGTCCAGAGTGAGTGCCTTAACACTCGCTTCTGTAGAGCTTTTGAAATCAATAGATGCTTGGCAATATTTGGTTGATTGGCGAATCGAGCCTTATCAGAAGATGTATGTCTGGGATGGTGAAACACGTGGCGAGGTTGAATTCGACGCATTTGATATGCACGAAGCGCAGTTGGGATATATCGTCGAGAATCGTCTAATTGTCCTTGCTTTGCTTAAGGCGGCACTTCTCAATAGCAATATCCAGTTGAACTTTGCGTCGCGCATTCGCGCGGTCGATCCTGTGGTTAATGGTTCTAGACATCTCTTTTTAGACGATGGTGATCAGCTCACTGTTAGACTTCTGGTTGGTGCCGACGGTGCCAACTCTACAACCCGTAAACAGCTTGGTTTGGGTACGCATGAGTGGGACTACGGTCACCACGCAGTGGTGGCCACCCTTGAGATGGACGCTGAGCATCAACACTGTTGTTGGCAGCGTTTTACTGAAGATGGGCCATTAGCGCTTCTGCCACTTGCGGATGAGGCGCGGCGCAAGGTGTCGCTGGTATGGTCTACTTCGCCTGCACACGCTAAGTCTCTGCAAGAGATGGATGAAGAGAGCTTCTGCCAAGCGATTAGTTTTGGTTCTCGACAGGGACCAGGCAGGATTGTTGCTGCTGCTAATGTGCAAGTGGTTCCGCTTCGTCAGCGTCATGCCCAGCACTATGTGGCAGAGGCAGGAGTTTTAGTGGGTGACGCTGCGCACACGATTCATCCGTTAGCGGGGCAGGGGGTCAATCTTGGTTTTCTCGATTCAGCTGCGCTTGCCGATGTGCTTGCAGAGGCGATGACGCGCCGTGAAACCATAGGTTCGCTTGATGTGCTGCGACGATATGAGCGAACACGTAAGTTAGAAAATGTTCGAATGAGTGCGGTAATGGAAGGGTTTAGACGACTCTTTACGCCGCAACCCGCGATCATTGAGTGGGCTCGTGGAGCTGGCATGCGGCTATTTAATAGCGTAGATCCAGTGAAGCAGCACGTGATGGCGCAAGCGATGGGTCTTTCCGGTCAACTTCCCACTAGAATGCGACGTTCTGCCAAAGACGCATAGCCCCTTTAAATAAAGTATATTGGTCAAAGATTGATCTGGTGCGATATTCGTTTAAAATCGCTTTCCCCTTTTAAAGTCGAATGACTTGTAAGACAGATAGGTATTACTGATGGGACACAAGACCCCACTCTATGCGCAGCATCAAGCGATGGGCGGAAAGCTAGTTGATTTCGGTGGCTGGGATATGCCGCTGCATTACGGCTCGCAATTGGAAGAGCACAATAAGGTTCGTCAGGCATCAGGTATGTTTGATGTGTCCCACATGACGATTGTTGATGTATCAGGCCAGCAAGCACGTAGTTACCTTCGCCATCTTGTTGCGAATGATGTTGCACGTCTGCAGATGAAGGGTAAAGCTCTCTACACCGCGATGTTGAACGAGAAGGGTGGAATTCTTGATGACCTCATCATCTACCTTATGACAGAGCCGGGCTCATCTAATGAGTGGTACCGCTTGGTTGTTAATTGTGCGACACGCGAGAAAGATTTGGCTTGGATGGCACATCAGGCGGTGGGCTTTGATGTGTCACTCACTGAACAGCCGGAATTAGCAATGGTTGCTATCCAGGGTCCTGAAGCGATCGCAAAATCGGGTGAAGTGCTTGGGGCTTCTCGCAAAGCGATGATTGATGAGCTTGCTGTTTTCCAAGGTGTTGAGTCTGAGGGTTGGTTTATTGCTCGTACTGGCTACACCGGTGAAGATGGTCTTGAGATTATGGTTCCAGAAGAGCAGGTTGCGGATTTCTGGGTAGCGCTAGCGGATGCGGGAGTTGCACCTTGTGGTTTGGGTGCGCGTGATACGCTGCGACTTGAAGCGGGTATGAATTTGTATGGTAGTGACATGACTGAAGAGGTTTCACCGCTTGAGTCTGGTATTACCTGGTCTGTGGCTTTTGAGCCCGCTGATCGTGACTTTGTCGGTCGCACTGCACTGGAAGCTCAAAAAGCTGCGGGTGATCACTCTAAGTTGGTGGGTTTGGTTCTTGAGGCTCGTGGTGTTCTGCGTGGCCATCAGCGAGTTATTGTTGATGGTGCTGGCGAAGGTGAGATCACTAGTGGTACCTTCTCTCCAACACTAGGTTTTTCGGTAGCGCTTGCGCGTGTACCGGCTGCGACTAAAGATGTCGCAAAAGTAGAGATGCGTGGCAAAGAGGTTGATGTACGTGTTGTACGCCCACCGTTTGTTCGCAATGGTAAGCAAGTTTTTGCATAACTTTTATCGGGTGAATAGCTATGAGTAACGCTCCAAGTGAACTGAAGTACGTAAGTAGTCACGAGTGGATTCGCGATGAAGGCGATGGTGTTGTAACTATCGGTATCACGGATCATGCACAAGAGGCTCTTGGTGATGTGGTATTTGTTGAACTTCCAGATGTTGATTCTGAAGTGTCAGCGGGTGATGACGCAGGTGTTGTTGAGTCAGTTAAAGCTGCATCAGATATCTACTCGCCACTGAGCGGTACTATCGTTGAGATCAACGAAGATCTTGCTGATATGCCAGAGACTGTAAACAGCGATCCATACGGTGATGGCTGGTTCTTTAAAATTAAGCTTAGCGACCCAAGCGAGCTTGAAGATCTGTTGAGTGCAGACGAATACCTCGAAGCTTGCGAAGAAGAGTAATCGTTCTGTAGTCATAACCCCGCAGGGCTATGTACAATTGTGCATTGCCCTGCGGGGTCTTTTTATTTTTGGTGTTGTGTAATGGAAACTAAAACGCTCGTTCTCCAACAGGGAGCAGATCGTCGCCTGCGTGGTGGTCACGTCTGGATCTACAGTAATGAGGTAGATAATAAACAGTCGCCACTTAAAGATTTTGAAGTGGGAGAACAGGTGCGTGTTGTTGATGCTCAAGGGCGTCCACGTGGTAGTGCCATTATCAATCCCAATACCCTTATCTGCGGTCGTATTTTCAGCCGCGATGAAAATCAGGCGCTCGATAAATCCCTGATTATTCACCGTTTGAATATCGCGCTATCCCTGCGTGAGATGAACTTTACTGATCCTTGTTACCGTCTTGTTTATGGGGATTCAGATGGTTTGCCAGGTCTCGTGATTGATCGCTTCTTCGATATCTTCGTTATTCAGATCTCAACGGCGGGCATGGAGAAGGTTCAGCATCATGTAATCGATGCGCTGAACAAGGTGTTCCAGCCGCAGGCGATTGTGCTGCGCAACGACGGTAAGTTCCGTGAGAACGAAGGGCTTGAAGCCTACGTAGAGGTAATTCAGGGCCAAATTGGTGATGTTTCGCCACTTCGTGAAAACGGTGTAAATCTGGTAGCTCCACTGTTAACCGGACAGAAGACAGGTTGGTTCTACGATCACCGTGAAAACCGTGCCCGCATGATGGGAATGGTTAAGGATAAGAAGGTTCTTGATCTCTTCAGTTATGTCGGTGGTTGGGGTGCGCAAGCTCTAGCTGCGGGAGCATCTGAAGTGGCTTGTGTGGACGCCTCTGCTGGCGCACTTGAGATCGCTGTAGAGAATGCGAAGCTGCAGAATGCACTTCCTCGCTTGCGTGCAATGCAGGGTGATGCCTTTGATTTGTGTAAGGCATTGGTTGCCGATAAAGAGCGCTTCGATGTTGTGATTGTTGATCCGCCAGCCTTTATTATGCGAAAAAAGGATATCCGCAACGGTGAACGTGCCTACTCGCGTATCAATAACTTTGCGATGCGACTTCTGAAGAGGGGTGGTGTGCTGGTCTCTGCATCTTGTTCGATGCATCTTGAGACCAATAGCTTGGTTGATATTCTAAGAACTAATAGCCGTGAATTGGATCGTCAGGGTCAGATTTTTGCTCAGGGATATCAGGGTGCAGATCACCCAATACATCCTGCAATTCCTGAGACGGAATACCTCAAGGCCTACTTTATGCGCCTGTTAGCTAACGAGTAATTAGCTAAAAACTAGAAGGGAGATCAATGATCTCCCTTTTTTATTACTTTTGATTACGCAAACTTATCACTATTCTGCCACACTGAAACTGACACAGGGATCAAGGAGAGTGGAATGTTTGATCAAAAATTTGTAGCCGATGTGATGGACGCATCAGTGGTACCTCTTAAAGCGGGTATGGGTTTAACTCAGGCGGTGTCACATCTGGTTGAATCACGCTACCCAGGGTTACCAGTAGTGAATGATGAGAATGTTGTGGTGGGATTCTTATCTGAACATGACTGTCTGCGCTATCTCATCTCAAGTAGTTACTATGTTGATGAACGCGTTCAGGTTGGTGATGTGATGTTCCGCCAAGCACTTACGGCCTCACCTAAAGAGACCGCACTAAATTTGGCCGAGCGGATGGAGGGCGGTAAGCCTAAGATCTATCCGGTTGTAGAGGGTGGTAAATATCTGGGTGTGGTGAGTCGTAAGCATGTTATGCGTGCGCTACGCGATGCTCTGACTCACTCTAAAGCGTTGGTTTAAGCTCTTAGATCCAAAATTGGCCAGCCGCGACGGATTGCCTCCGCGGTGAGTTTTTCATCTGGGTTGACTGCTACTGGGTAGTCAACCTTTTCTAGTAGCGGTAGGTCGTTGATCGAATCGCTATAAAAACTGCTGCCCTCAAGGGTCGCACCATTTTCAGCTAACCATGTGTTAAGGCGCTCCACCTTGCCCGCCTGGAAACAGGGCGTACCGGCAACCTTGCCAGTGTAATTGCCGTTCACCATTTCTGGGTCGGTTGCGATGATGGTATCTACCCCTAGCTGCTCCGCGATTGGACCTGTCACAAAGCGGTTGGTCGCGGTAATGATCATCAGGTGCTCACCCGCATCACGGTGTTTCTGAAGAAGAGCAGCGGCCTTGGGTAACATCATCGGTTGAATAACATCTCGCATGAACTCTGCATGCCATTGAGCAAGTGTTTCATTGCTATTGGCGGCCAGTGGGCGTAGCGCGAACTCTAGGAATTCGAAGATATTCATGCTGCCGCTTTTGTACTGCTCGTAAAAGTAGTCGTTAGCTTTGCGATACTCTTCTGCATCAACGACACCTTTACGGCATAAGAATTCACCCCAAGCGTGGTCTGAATCGCCATTCAAAAGTGTGTTGTCGAGGTCAAAAATTGCCAAAGGCTGCATGTTCGTATCCTGCTTGTGCACTATGTGGGCCGAGGATACGGAGCGAGTCGCTTGCTGACAAGTGTTCCACATAAAAAGGTTGCTTTGAGTTCGACCGCGTCTGTGGAACAATAGGTTCATACAAAGATTTAAATTTAAGGATAACAAAGTGATCGATTCAGATGGGTTTCGACCGAATGTAGGTATCATTCTGGTCAACTCGCTGGGTCAGGTTCTGTGGGCTCGTCGCTGTGGGCAAGATGCATGGCAATTTCCGCAAGGTGGAATCAATGCAGATGAAACAGCCGAACAAGCCATGTATCGTGAGTTACAAGAGGAGATCGGTCTTACTCCAAATGATGTCGAGATAATGGGTGTAACCCGTGGTTGGCTTCGCTACCGTCTACCGAAACGGATGATTCGTCGCCACCAGTTCCCAATCTGTATTGGGCAAAAGCAGAAGTGGTTCATGCTACGTATGCTTAGTCACGACAGCGCTGTAAAGATCGATTGCTGCGATACGCCGGAATTTGATGGTTGGCGATGGGTGAGCTACTGGTATCCCGTAGGGCAGGTAGTGTCATTTAAACGAGAGGTTTACCGTAAAGCGATGCGTGAACTCTCGCCCCGACTTGCAAGCGTGATTAAAGGTTAGGTGTCACTAGCCAACTAAGGAGTGTCTCATGAGTATGCTGGCGCGTTTGCGGCAGATAGTGCAAGAAGTAGGTGGTGAGTCTGACCTAGAGTCGGTTCTCGCCCTTACGGTTGCGCGCATTCGTGAGACCATGTCTACCGAAGTGTGCTCTATTTATCTCATTGATAGAGTCGCAAATCGCTATGTACTTCGAGCTACCGAAGGTCTAAATAAAGATGCGGTTGGCAAAGTGTCGCTATCACCTACCGAGGGTATCGTCGGTTTGGTCGGCACGCGTGCTGAGCCCATCAACCTTGAAGATGCATTTCTTCACCCCGCATTCGTCTACCTACAATCAACTGGTGAAGAGCGTTATCACGCCTTTTTAGGTGTGCCTATTATTCATCAGCGTCAGGTGCAGGGCGTATTGGTTGTACAGCAGCGTGACGTGCGTCGTTTTGATGAGTCGGAAGAGGCCTTTATGGTCACACTTTCAGCTCAGTTAGCAGGTGTGATTGCGCATGCTGAGGCGACAGGTTCGATAGTTGATATCGTCTCAGCTAGTAAGCCTGTCGAAAAACGAGAGTCGAATGCTAAACGCTTTGAGGGTATATCCGGTTCAGCAGGTGTTGCGATTGGTACAATTCATGTAGCGACTCTGCCTGCGGATTTGAAGTCGGTTCCTGATAAAGAAGCGGCAAATATTGAGAATGAGTTGGAGATCTTCACTAGTGCGCTGGTTCGTGTGCGTGAAGATATTCAGCAGATTGCTGATAACTTGGCGACCCGACTGCGTACTGAAGAGCAGGCGCTCTTTGAAGTCTACCTTCGGATGTTGGATGACAATGCGATTCCATCAGAAATTCGAGATCGAATTGCGGCAGGTAGTTGGGCGCAAGGTGCACTCAGAGATGTCATTCTCGGTCATGTGCGTGAATTCTCTGCTATGGACGATCCTTACTTCCGTGAGCGTGCAACGGATGTTAGAGATTTAGGCCGCCGTATACTGACTTCTCTACAGTCGGGTGATGAGGATCGTCAGCAGGAGTATCCAGAAAATACGGTGCTTGTAGCGGATGATCTATCCCCTGCCATGCTTGGTATGGTGCCTGAAGATAAGCTTGTTGGTTTAATTTCCGTGTCGGGCTCCGGTTCATCGCATGCGGCTATTTTGGCGCGCTCTATGGGCATTCCTACGCTTATGGGTGTCGTTGATCTTCCCTATACGCGTATTGATGGTCGGCAGGTGATTGTTGATGGCTATTCAGGTCGTATCTACATAGACCCAACGCCAGATCTGCTCAAAGCTTACCGCTCGATCATTACCGAAGAGCGTGCAATTGCTGCCAATCTAGATCAGCTGCGCGACCTCTCAGCGATTACGCTCGATAGCCATGTTATGCCGCTTTGGGTGAATACCGGTCTGACGGCAGATGTTGAGCGTGCGCTTAAGCGCGGTGCTGAAGGCATTGGGCTTTACCGAACCGAAATCCCGTTCATGATTCGTGACTTCTTTCCTTCTGAACAGGAGCAGACCGAGACTTATCGTCGACAATTGGAGCTATTTGCACCGCGTCCTGTGACCATGCGTACTCTAGATATCGGTGGTGATAAGGCGTTGCCCTATTTCCCAATAGAGGAGGAGAACCCCTTCCTTGGTTGGCGCGGTATTCGAGTTACCTTGGATCACCCTGAGATATTCCTGGTGCAAATTCGAGCCATGCTTCGAGCCTCTGAAGGGTTGAATAACCTTCGTATCATGTTGCCGATGGTGACTAGTACTCATGAAGTTGAAACAGCACTAAAGCAGATTGATCAGGCGTTTAATGAGTTGCTTGAAGAGGGGCTTGATATTAAACGTCCAGCGATTGGTGTGATGATTGAGGTTCCAGCCGCGATCTATCTGATCTCTCGATTTGCCACCCAGGTCGACTTCTTCTCCGTTGGCTCCAATGATTTGACGCAGTATCTGTTGGCTGTTGATCGAAACAACCCGCGTGTGGCTGATCTCTACGTCTCCTATCATCCATCCGTGCTGCAAGCATTGAATGTGATTGCGCAGGAGGCGCATAAAGCGGGTAAGCAGGTATCCATTTGTGGCGAGATGGCAGGCGACCCTGGTGGTGCTTTGCTGTTGATGGCAATGGGTTACGATGTGCTTTCGATGAACTCAACTAACCTGCCAAAAGTTAAGCTGGCGTTGCGAAGTGTCAGCTATGCAGACTCTCAAGTGCTTTTGAGTCGAGTGCTGCGTATGTCAGAAGTAGATCAGATTCACACGCTATTACGTGAAACTTTGCAGACTGCTGGTCTAAATCAATTAACCCGCCCGGTCATCCCTGGAGCTTAATTCATGATAGAAAGCCTGATTATCTATTTGGTACTCGGTTCTGTGGCCGGCGTAGTAGCCGGCCTTTTTGGTATTGGGGGCGGTCTGTTGATCGTACCGGTTCTCATCTTTAGTTTTACTGCACAGGGTATGCCAGAAGCGGTAGTCACCCACTCTGCTGTGGCTACATCGCTTGCCACTATAGTAATCACCTCAATCAGTTCAGTGATTGCTCACAATAAGCGTGGTGCAGTGCGCTTTGATTACTTCTTCTATATCGCCATTGGCGTTGCGATGGGGGCGATGGTGGGTGTCTGGATTGCTGATCAGTTAACCGGCGAGAATCTACAACTTATCTTCGGTATTTTTGCCTGCACCGTCGCTGTGCAGATGGCATTTGATTTGAAGCCCAAACGAGGTATGAATCCACCGGAAAAACCAGAGCTGATTGCCGCGGGTTCAATCATTGGTGGGGCTTCATCGATATTTGGTATTGGTGGCGGCACCCTGAGTGTTCCGTATCTTACGGTGCGTGGTGCAGAGATGCGTCAGGCGGTGGGAACCTCTGCTGCCATTGGTCTACCGATAGCTCTGTTTAGTGCGGCAGCTTATATATGGGCCGGGCAGGATGCGCAGGGAATGCCTGAGTACAGCCTTGGCTATATCTACCTACCTGCATTCGTCGGTATTGCGTTGGCAAGTTCACAGTTTGCGAAGGTAGGTGCCAAACTGGCGCACACCTTGCCACAGGCACACTTGAAAAAGATCTTTGCGCTATTCCTAGTCTTTATCGGTTCTCGATTTCTTCTGATTAATTTGGGGTTGTTGTGATCTGGACCCACGCTATTGATCCAATTGCTATTTCAGTAGGCCCACTGCAAGTACATTGGTATGGCCTGATGTATCTGGTGGCGTTTGCCTCGGCATACACGTTGGGAACATATCGCGCTCGCCGTTCGGCGCTCTGGAGTGAGCAGTCACTTTCAGATTTGATCTTCTACGGTGCGCTGGGTGTGATCCTCGGTGGGCGCATGGGTTATGTGCTCTTCTACCATTTCGACCTCTTTTTAGATAATCCATTGTGGCTCTTCTATGTTTGGGAAGGGGGAATGTCGTTTCATGGTGGTCTGCTCGGTGTGGTTGCTGTCCTCTTTTGGTTTGCGCGTAAAGAGCAGAAGACGCTACTTGAGATTGGTGACTTTGTAGCACCTCTTGTGCCGTTAGGTTTGGCTGCGGGTCGCGTAGGAAACTTCATTGGCGGTGAATTATGGGGTCGTGCGACAGATCAGAGCTGGGGTGTTATTTTCCCACGTGCGCAAGATGCCTTGGCGCGGCACCCGTCTCAACTGTATGAGGCCTTCCTAGAAGGGGTTGTGCTCTTTGCTGTGGTTTGGTTCTATTCAGCTAAACCAAGAGCGGCGGGAGTGGTGAGCGGCTTGTTTTTAACTGGCTACGGCTTGGCCCGTATCAGTGTAGAATTCTTTAGGGAGCCTGATGCACATTTGGGCTTTATCAGTTTTAACATCTTTACCTTAGGTCAGTTGCTCTCTTTGCCTATGGTATTGATCGGGATTTGGTTGATGATGCGCGCAAAGCAGCGCGTCTAAACAATTAAGGCGTTGTTATGAAACAGTATTTAGAACTCTGTCAGCGAATCATTGATGAGGGAGTTTGGATAGGTAATGAGCGAACCGGAAAGGGGTGTCTGACGGTTGTTGATGCAAACCTCGAGTATGACGTGGGCAATAATCAATTTCCGCTTGTTACAACCCGCAAGAGCTTCTACAAAGCCGCAATCGCTGAGCTGCTCGGTTACCTCAGGGGGTATGACAGTGCTGCTCAGTTCAGGGCGATAGGGTGTAATACCTGGAATGCCAATGCCAATGAGAACGATGCCTGGCTGGATAATCCTGCTCGCAAAGGCGAGGATGATATGGGGCGCGTCTATGGTGTGCAGGGACGTAATTGGACTTCATCTGATGGAACTGTTGTCGATCAGCTGAAGAAGATTGTAAACAACCTTTCGCGGGGTGTGGATGACCGAGGTGAGATCTTAACCTTCTATAACCCTGGCGAGTTTCACCTAGGTTGCCTGCGTCCATGTATGCATACACACACCTTTTCGTTGTTGGGTGATCAGCTCTTTTTGACCTCTTACCAGCGCAGCTGTGATGTCCCGCTTGGGCTTAACTTTAATCAGGTGCAGGTCTATGTGTTATTGGCATTGATGGCGCAGATTACAGGCAATAAGCCAGCTAAGGCCTACCATAAGATTGTCAACGCGCACATCTATGAGGATCAGGTCGAGTTGATGCGAGATGTGCAGCTAAAGCGTGAGCCTTTCCCGAGCCCGCAGTTGAAAATTAATCCAGATATTAAGTCTCTCGAAGATTTAGAGACTTGGGTAACCACGGACGATTTTGAGGTTGCCGGTTATCAGTATCACGATGCAATTCAATACCCATTCTCGGTGTAGTTTAGTAAGTAGTCGTTGGCGATAGGAGTTTGTATGAAGTTGGCATTGATTGTTGCTCAGGGTAAAAATCGAGTCATTGGTAATGACAATAAATTGCCTTGGTATCTGCCAGAAGATCTTCGCTACTTTAAGCAGGTGACGATGGGTAAGCCGGTCATTATGGGTCGTAAAACCTATGAGTCGATTGGTAGACCGTTACCAGGGCGCACTAATATCGTAATTACTCGTGATGCCAATTGGAGTGCAGAAGGTGTTCGTATTGTGAATAGCCTAGAGGCTGCAGTTGAAATGGCTGAAGCGCAGTTGCTGATCGAGGGTGGTGAAGAGGCGATTGTGATGGGCGGTGCTCAGATCTATGCACAATCACTTGGATTGGTTGATCGTATGTATATCACTCAAGTCGATGGGGAGCCTGAGGGTGATGCTCACTTTCCGGAAATCGACTATAGCAAGTGGCAGGAGATAGCTCGGGATTCATATCCAGCGGGAGATCAGCCAAATCGTTACCCCTACGCCTTTGTTGTGTACGACCGCAAATAGGGGTGATTCCTTGAATCAGACGTTACTCACGCTCTTGGCTGATGGTCAGTTCCATAGTGGAAGTGATCTCGCTAAGTGCTGTGGAGTGACTCGAGCAGCGATCTGGAAGCACATGAAAAGCCTCGCTGATTTGGGAATTCAGATTAACTCGATTCGTGGGCGTGGCTATCGTATCCCAGGCGGATTGGATCTTCTTGATGCGCAGACTCTTAATGAGCACTTTGCATCTTCTAATTTATCGCCAACTCTTTTGAGCACAACCGAATCGACAAATCGGGATGTGCAGCGCTTAATTGCCGAAGGCGTTAAATACCCTTTGGTGGTTTCTGAATACCAAACAGGTGGAAAGGGAAGACGGGGACGGGCTTGGGTAAGTCCCTATGCGGCAAATCTCTACTTCTCATTAGGTTGGCCATTCTCAGGCGGTGTTGCCGCGCTGGAAGGGTTGAGTTTGGCTGTTGGTTTAGCCGTGCACGATGCCCTAAGGTCCCTTGGTGTTGAGGGCGTGTCACTGAAGTGGCCAAATGATATTCTGCTGGATGGTCGCAAGCTTGCGGGAATTCTCATAGAGATTGGTGGAGATCTATCTGGTGACTGTGCTGCGGTGATCGGTATTGGATTGAACGTTAATATGCCTCTTGATAGTGCATCGGCTATCGATCAGCCTTGGGCGGATCTCTCAGGGCTTCGGGCTAAAGGTGTGAGTCGTACTAATGTATTGTCTGCTGTCGTAACTCAATTAATCGAAATGCTGTCTGAATTTGAACTCAACGGTTTCACCCCGATGGTTGATCGCTGGCAGGCTGCGAACGCATATCAGAATGAAGTGGTTAAGTTGCTCATCGGTGATAGAGAGATTCTAGGTACTTGCAGTGGAGTCGATGCGAGCGGAGCACTTCGGTTGCTGACTGATAGTGGTGAGCAGATTTTCCAAGGTGGTGAAGTGTCACTCAGAGGTGTTTCGAATGCGTCTTGAAGTAGACTTTGGAAATACCTTTGTTAAGTGGCGCATTGTTGATGGTAAGGCAGTCACGCAGCGCGGCAGAGAATATTTAGAGAAGCTCGAGCTGCCGGTACTATCTATTTCAGAGGTCTGGGTTGGATCTGTTGCCAGTTCTGAAGCCAATGCTCAATTGGCGGATAAGATTTTTGATACCTATGGTGTGCGTGCTGAGTTTGCTGAGGTGACTGAAAACGCGGGCGGTGTGACCTGTCTATATAAAGAGCCAGTTCGTATGGGGGTGGATCGCTGGTTGGCGCTTCTCGCAGCTCGACATAGAACTCAGGCCCCAGTGGTTGTTGTTGATGCAGGGAGTGCGGTAACGGTCGATCTTCTCTCTAGAGATGGGGTTCATGTCGGGGGTTATATCCTTCCTGGGTTCTCTATGCAGCAGAGTGCACTGCTTGGGCAGACTGCTAAGGTTAGGTTTGCGCAGGTTGAATCGGATAATCAGTTTGGTGGCAATGATACCGCTTCCTGTGTGGCAGCGGGAGCAGGGTTTGTGTTTGATGGGCTAGCTATGTCGCTTAAACAGTTGCGAGATAATTTTGATGTCGATGCCCAGATACTGCTTGCTGGTGGTGATGCTTGGCGCCTCCAAGAGCGGCTTGGCGATACAAAACTGGTGGCAACTGTCGAAGAGATTGTTATGGATGGGCTTCAGTTTGCAAAGCGGGGTGTCGTATAGATGTTGCGCTGGGTTCTGTTGCTGACGCTATTAGTTAACTCGCTGTTGTTCCTCTGGTATGCACAGCAGTATAGATTTGCAGATGCGATCCGTCAGCCTGACATACGTCCTGCAGGTCAGAAGCTTATCTCTGAGTTATCGGAATCTGAGAGACCGAGCCTTCGACCAAGAGAGTGCGCCTCGTTTGTGAAATTAGAAACCGAATATGAGGCTGAATCCCTAGCGTCATTTTTAGATGAAGCGCTAATTGAAGATGTAATCCAGAGACAATCACCGCCAATGCAGGTTGGGTTGCGAGTTGAAATGCCGCTGCCTGCTGACTCTGCATCACGTATAACTCTGCTAGATGAGCTAGCAAAACTGGGCTGGTTGCCAGAGTCGCGTGATGGTGCACTGGTATTTGGGCAATTTTCTGACGAATTGGCCTCAGAAACCTTTGCAAAAGAATTTCCAGCTGAGCTAAAATCGCGTCTACGGTTTAAGCCTGCTTATTCACAGGTTCCAACCTATCAGGTCGATTTTAGCTACCTTCAAGGCTTTGAAATTGATCAAAAAATTCTCAAATTGGTTGCTAAACGCTGGCCATTTGCAGAAATTGAAAAAAATCACTGTGAAGGGGTTGCATCAGGCAAACTCGATCAGTAAGATACGCCCCACTTCGTTGCTGAGCCGGTATAGCTCAGTTGGTAGAGCAACTGACTTGTAATCAGTAGGTCCCGAGTTCGACTCTTGGTGCCGGCACCATTCAGCAGGAAGTCCGTGGTGGGGTTCCCGAGTGGCCAAAGGGATCGGATTGTAAATCCGACGCGAAAGCTTCGATGGTTCGAATCCATCTCCCACCACCATCTCGATCAGCTCCTTCTCGGCGGGTATGGTATAGTGGCTATTACCTCAGCCTTCCAAGCTGAAGAGGCGGGTTCGATTCCCGCTACCCGCTCCAATATCGATTATCGCTCATGTAGCTCAGGGGTAGAGCACACCCTTGGTAAGGGTGAGGTCGGCGGTTCAAATCCGCCCATGAGCTCCATGATAGTAAGGTAGATAGATTGTCTGCCTTTTTTTATGTCTGGTATTTGTGGTTGGTAGGGTTCGAGATTATTCATTAACCGCATTGCAACTCACTAAAATCCCTGGATTTTTATATTGAATTTGGAGTTTTAGGCGGGTATAATGCGCGTCCCTTGTTGTATAGGGTAGTGGCTCAATTGGCAGAGCAGCGGTCTCCAAAACCGCAGGTTGGGGGTTCGAGTCCCTCCTACCCTGCCACCTTTTTAAAGGTGGTATAACGCATAAAACAAGCTTAAGTGTTTGAAAAGGCAGAGGCTTTACGTGAACTCAAAAGTGTCTAACGACGTATCAAAATTGGATGGCTTGAAGTGGCTTGTGGTCATTGCGATCGTGGCTGTGGGTGTAGTTGGTAATTCAATCTACGCAACCGAGTCTCTCCTTTATCGAGTTCTTGCTCTTCTTGCTTTAGCAGTTGTAGCTGGTTTTCTTGCATTGCAGACGGCAAAGGGTAAGGCGTTCTTCCGTTTGTTTAAAGAAGCTAAGAACGAGATCCGCAAGGTTGTGTGGCCAACGCGTCAAGAGACGCTGCAGACTACATTGATCGTTGTGGTTGCAGTTTTGATCGTGGGTCTGCTTCTGTGGGGCTTGGATTCGCTGCTCGGTTGGGTAGTGTCTGGCTTTATCGGTTAAGAGGTTTATATGAGCACTGAGAAGAAACGCTGGTACGTAGTACACGCATACTCTGGTTACGAGAAGCGCGTAATGGCGGGCCTAAACGAGGCGGTAGAGCGTAACGGCATGGAGAGTCTCTTTGGTGACATTCTTGTTCCTACCGAAGAAGTTGTAGAGATCCGTGACGGTAAAAAGCGTAAGTCTGAGCGTAAGTTCTACCCAGGTTATGTTCTTGTGAACATGGTTATGAACGATGAGACTTGGCACCTTGTTAAAAGTACGCCGCGTGTTTTAGGTTTTATCGGTGGTACTGCGGATAAGCCTGCACCAATTACTGAGCGTGAAGCTGAGCAGATTCTGCAGCGTGTTGAGAGTGGTGTTGATAAGCCGCGTCCTAAAACAATGTTTGAAGCGGGTGAAATGGTTCGTGTTAACGATGGTCCATTTGCTGACTTCAATGGCGTTGTTGAAGAGGTTGATTACGAGAAGTCTCGCCTCAAAGTTGCAGTATTGATCTTCGGTCGTTCAACACCAGTTGAATTGGAATTCCGTCAGGTCGAAAAGGCTTAATTGCCAAGATTTTATAAGGGCTGAGCAGCTTTTTGGTTGCTCGGTTTTTGTTGTGTAAAGGGGAGCCGAAAGGCGTTTGAACCCAAAGGAGTAGCTCAATGGCTAAGAAAATCGATGCCTACATTAAGTTGCAGGTTAAAGCAGGTCAGGCGAACCCAAGTCCGCCAGTAGGTCCTGCACTAGGTCAGAAAGGCGTTAACATCATGGAGTTCTGTAAAGCGTTCAACGCACAGACTCAGTCGATGGAGCCTGGCATGCCAATCCCTGTTGTGATCACTGTTTACGCGGATCGCAGCTTTACTTTCATCACTAAGACTCCTCCAGCGTCTATTCTTCTTAAGAAAGCTGTTGGTCTTAAGAGCGGTTCATCTCGTCCAAACACTGAGAAAGTGGGTACTGTTACTCGCGCTCAGCTAGAAGAGATTGCAACTGTTAAGATGCCAGACCTAACTGCATCTGATATGGATGCGGCTGTTCGTACAATCGCGGGCTCTGCTCGTCGTATGGGCTTGATCGTTGAGGGTGATGAGTAATGGCTAAGCTAACTAAGCGCCAGAAGGCGATTGCTGAGAAAGTTGTAGTAGGTAAAGTTTACTCTGCTGAAGAAGCTACTCAGGTACTTAAAGATGTTTCTGCAGTCAAGTTCGCTGAATCAGTAGACGTTGCAATCAACCTTGGCGTTGATCCACGTAAATCTGACCAGGTTGTTCGTGGCTCAACTGTACTTCCTAACGGTACAGGTAAAGATGTACGTGTAGCAGTTTTTGCTCAGGGCGATAACGCTGAGAAAGCAAAAGAAGCTGGTGCTGACATCGTAGGTTTCGAAGATCTTGCTGAGTCTATCAAGGCTGGCAACCTAGACTTCGACGTAGTGATCGCTAGCCCAGACGCAATGCGCGTTGTTGGTGCTCTAGGTACTGTCCTAGGTCCACGCGGTCTGATGCCAAACCCTAAAGTTGGTACTGTAACTCCTGACGTTGCTGGCGCTGTTAAAAACGCTAAGTCTGGTCAGGTACGTTTCCGTACTGATAAGAACGGTATCATCCATGCGTCTGTTGGTAAGGTTTCATTCGAACCAAAACAGATTCAAGAAAACGTATCAGCGCTTCTTGCAGACCTTAAGAAACTTAAGCCTGCATCAGCTAAAGGCGTGTACGTTAAGAAAGTGACCTTGTCGACCACTATGGGTCCAGGTCTTCTAGTTGATCAGGCTTCTCTAGACGCTTAATCAATTAGGTAATGGTTTTTTGAGGGTCTTCGCCCTCTGTCTGACAGAGAAGAAGGCCGTCAAAGACCGCAGGTGATAACTCGGTGTGAACCGGTCAAAGTTATCTTAATGGGCCAACCAGCCTGCGCAGACGGTGAGATTCATATTGAATCTAATTCCACCGTACTCATGCCTCGCGTAAGCGGGGTGGTTGGTAAATATGTCGAAAGACAACCAGGAGTAAATTGTGGCAATAGGACTTGAACAGAAAAAAGCGATCGTCGCTGAAGTTCAGGAAGCTGCTAACTCTGCATTGTCTGCTGTCGTTGCGGATTCCCGTGGCGTTGAAGTAGGCGATATGACTGCACTGCGTAAGCAGGCACGTGAAGCGGGTGTATGGCTTAAAGTCGTACGTAACACGCTAGCACGTCGTGCAGTAGAGGGCACAGCTTTTGAATGTCTAGCGGACTCTTTCGTAGGTCCAACTATCATTGCTTTCTCGCAAGAACACCCAGGTGCGGGCGCCCGTATCCTTAAGGATTTTGCGAAAAACAATGCGAAGTTTGAGCTGAAAACAGCTGCCTTCGAAGGCAATGTCGTTGACATCGCTATGTTAGCAAGCCTACCGACATACGAAGAAGCACTAGCGAAGCTAATGAGCTGCATGAAAGAAGCAGCTGCTGGCAAGCTTGTACGTACTCTCGATGCGGTACGCGTTCAGAAAGAAGGTCAGGCAGCTTAATAGCGGCTTGATTTACAGTTTAAGATTTTTTAAAGGAATTAATCATGTCTCTGTCTAAAGACGATATCCTAAATGCAATTGCTGAAATGTCAGTAATGGACGTTGTTGAACTAGTTTCTGCAATGGAAGAGAAATTCGGCGTTTCTGCTGCTGCTGCAGTAGTTGCTGGCCCAGCTGGCGGCGACGCTGGTGGCGCTGCTGAAGAGAAGAGCGACTTCGACGTTGTTCTTACTGCTGCTGGCGAGAAGAAAGTTAACGTTATCAAGGTTGTTCGTGCTGCGACTGGCCTTGGTCTTAAAGAAGCGAAAGAGATGGTTGACGGTGCTCCTTCAACAATCAAAGAAGGCGCTTCTAAAGACGACGCAGAAGCTCTCAAGAAAGAACTTGAAGAAGCTGGCGCAACTGTCGAGCTTAAGTAATCTTGAGCTCTCTGCGCGACAAGCAGCTTAACGCTGCATTGTAAGCGTATGGCTGGTGGCAAAAATGCCACCGGCCTTTTTCCGTTATAAATAGATGGATTTTTAACGGAACGTATTGACCCGTTTTTATGCGGGTTTTGGTTTCTCAACCTAGATGCACATGCTGGGGAACACTGATGGCTTATTCATACACTGAGAAGAAACGCATCCGTAAGGATTTCAGTAAGCTCGGTCAGGTAATGGACATTCCTTACCTGCTCGCAATTCAACTGGATTCTTACCGTAAGTTTCTAGAGGCAGACCAAACTTCTGAAGGTCGCACCGAAGAAGGTTTGCACGCTGCATTCAATTCTGTATTCCCAATCGTTTCTTACTCTGGAAACGCTGCGCTGGAATACGCAGGTTACCGTTTAGGTGAACCGGTATTCGACGTTAAAGAGTGTCAGCAGCGTGGTATCACTTACGCAGCGCCTCTGCGCGTTAAAGTGCGTCTAGTGATCTACGATCGCGATTCGTCTACGAAAGCGGTTAAAGACATTAAAGAGCAAGAAGTCTACATGGGCGAAATTCCGCTCATGACTGAGAATGGTACCTTTGTAATCAACGGTACTGAGCGCGTTATCGTATCGCAGCTCCACCGTTCACCTGGTGTATTCTTCGACCACGACAAGGGTAAAACACACTCATCTGGCAAGCTGCTATATTCGGCTCGCATCATTCCATACCGTGGTTCATGGTTGGACTTTGAGTTTGATCCAAAAGATTCGCTATTCGTGCGTATCGACCGTCGCCGTAAACTGCCTGCAACTATCCTATTGCGCGCACTTGGCTACCAGGCTGAAGAGATCCTTGGGATGTTCTTCGAGACTACAGGTTGGAACCTGGCTGGCGATAAAGTGCAGATGGATCTGATTCCAGAGCGTCTTCGCGGCGAAACAATGACATTTGAAATCACTGGCCCTAAAGGTGAAGTGATTGTCGAAGCGGGTCGTCGTATCACTCCTCGTCACATTCGTCAGATGCAAAAAGATGGCATGACTCAGCTAGAGACCCCACTTGAGTACCTAGCAGGCAAGTCAACTGCAGTTGATATCGTTGATCCGGCTACCGGTGAAGTGCTACTTCCATGTAACACTGAACTGACAGAAGAGTCGGTAGCTAAGCTTATTAAAGCTGGTATCACTCGTATTGATACTCTTTACACTAACGAGCTAGATTGTGGTTCGTTCGTATCAGACACACTACGTATTGACCCTACTCGCAACCAGTTGGAAGCGTTGGTAGAGATCTACCGTATGATGCGTCCTGGTGAGCCACCAACTAAAGAGTCTGCTGAATCACTATTCGAAAACCTATTCTTCTCTGAAGAACGCTACGATCTTTCTGCGGTAGGCCGTATGAAGTTCAACCGTCGCCTTGGTCGTGAAGAAGAGGTTGGCGCAGGTATCCTATCTAAAGAGGATATCCTTGACGTACTTAAGACACTGATCGAAATCCGTAACGGTAAAGGCGTTGTCGATGACATCGACCACCTAGGTAACCGTCGTATCCGTTCTGTTGGCGAAATGGCTGAGAACCAGTTCCGCGTAGGTCTTGTTCGTGTTGAGCGTGCTGTGCGTGAGCGCCTAAGCATGGCTGAATCTGACAACCTAATGCCACAGGATCTGATCAACGCTAAGCCAGTTGCTGCTGCGGTCAAAGAGTTCTTTGGTTCGTCTCAGCTTTCACAGTTCATGGACCAGAACAACCCGCTTTCAGAGATCACGCACAAGCGTCGTGTCTCTGCGCTTGGCCCAGGTGGTCTAACGCGTGAGCGTGCAGGTTTCGAAGTACGTGACGTACATCCAACTCACTACGGTCGTGTATGTCCTATCGAAACACCGGAAGGTCCAAACATCGGTCTTATCAACTCGTTGGCAGTATTTGCGCGTACTAACGACTATGGTTTCCTTGAGACTCCATACCGTCGTGTAGTCGACAACAAAGTGACTGACGATATTGATTACCTATCAGCGATTGAAGAGTCTAACTTCGTTATCGCACAGGCATCTGCAACAGTGGATGCTAAGAACCAGCTTACTGACGAACTTGTTACTGTTCGTCATATGAACGAAACAACCGTTATGCCAAAAGAGCGCGTTCAGTACATGGACGTCTCTCCTCGCCAGGTTGTGTCTGTAGCAGCGGCATTGATTCCGTTCCTAGAGCATGATGACGCGAACCGTGCATTGATGGGTTCGAACATGCAGCGTCAGGCTGTACCAACTCTACGTGCGGATAAGCCACTCGTAGGTACTGGTATCGAGCGTAACGTTGCGACCGACTCAGGCGTGTGTGTGGTTGCTAAGCGTGGTGGTGTAATCGAATCAGTTGACGCGAGCCGTGTTGTGGTTCGTGTACACGATGATGAAATTACAGCGGGTGATGCGGGTGTAGATATCTACAACCTGACTAAGTATGTTCGCTCGAACCAGAATACATGTATCAACCAGCGTGCAATCGTAACGCTAGGTGAGAGTGTGGCTCGTGGTGATATCCTTGCCGATGGTCCATCTGTAGACCTAGGTGAGCTAGCGCTTGGTCAAAACATGCGCATCGCGTTCATGCCTTGGAACGGCTTCAACTTCGAGGACTCGATCCTTATCTCTGAGCGTGTGGTTCAGGAAGACCGTTTCACGACTATCCATATCCAAGAGCTAACTTGTGTATCTCGTGATACTAAGTTGGGTTCTGAAGAGATTACTGCGGATATTCCAAACGTTGGTGAGTCAGCACTAGCTAAGCTAGATGAGTCAGGCATCGTGCACATTGGTGCAGAAGTAGGTCCTGGTGACATTCTAGTTGGTAAAGTGACACCTAAGGGTGAAACTCAGCTTACACCAGAAGAGAAGCTACTACGTGCTATCTTCGGAGAGAAAGCGTCTGACGTTAAAGATACTTCGCTACGCGTTAAGACAGGTACGATCGGTAAAGTTATCGATGTACAGGTATTCACTCGTGACGGCGTTGAGAAAGACGAGCGTGCACTTGCAATTGAAGCAGATGAGCTTGCGTCGATCCGTAAAGACCTTAACGATGAGTTCCGTATCGTTGAGACAGCTACATTCGAGCGTCTAGCGCGTGCACTTGTTGGTATCAAAGCTGACGGTGGTGCTGGTCTTAAGAAGGGTGAAGAGATTACCTCTGAATTCCTATCTGGCCTTGCACACGATGAGTGGTTCAAGATTCGCGTATCTGACTCTGCTGCAGCAGAGATGCTTGAAGCAGCTAAGAAGCAGCTTGAAGAGCGTCGTGAGCAGCTTGATAAGCGTTTCGAAGATAAGAAATCTAAACTGCAGACAGGTGATGACCTAGCACCTGGCGTACTGAAGATTGTTAAGGTTTACGTTGCTACTAAGCGTCGCGTACAGCCTGGTGACAAGATGGCAGGCCGTCACGGTAACAAGGGTGTTATCTCTGTAATCATGCCAGTTGAAGATATGCCTTACGATGAGAACGGCGAACCAGTAGATGTGGTTCTAAACCCACTGGGTGTACCGTCTCGTATGAACGTAGGTCAGATCCTAGAGACTCACATGGGTGCTGCAGCTAAAGGCCTAGGTCGTAAGATCAACGCTATGCTTGAAGTAGAGCGTAAGAAGGCTGAAAAAGTTAAAGAAGTTCGTGAGTTCCTTGAAGCGGTATACAACGCAGATCACAGCGGTCTAGCGTGTGCGCGTAAAGAGACTATCAAGTCGCTAAGCGATGACGAAGTTCTAACACTTGCAGAAAACCTCAAAGGCGGTGTGCCACTAGCTACACCAGTATTTGATGGTGCTAAAGAATCTGAAATCAAAGCGCTGTTGCGTCTTGCAGACATGGACGATAGTGGTCAGGTGACCCTATTTGATGGCCGTACTGGTGATCAGTTCGACCGTAAGGTAACCGTTGGTTACATGTACATGCTGAAACTTAACCACTTGGTTGATGACAAGATGCACGCACGTTCGACCGGCTCTTACAGCCTTGTTACTCAGCAGCCGCTGGGTGGTAAAGCGCAGTTCGGTGGTCAGCGCTTCGGTGAGATGGAGGTATGGGCACTTCAGGCGTACGGCGCAGCCTACACGCTACAAGAGATGCTCACTGTCAAATCCGATGACGTGAATGGTCGTACGAAGATGTATAAGAACATCGTCGATGGCGACCACAGCATGGATCCAGGCATGCCTGAATCATTTAACGTGCTGATCAAAGAGATCCGTTCTCTCGGTATCGATATCGAGCTAGAGAACGAGTAAGAGCCCATTTGAACATCGGGCTGCATCCTCTGGATGTAGCCCCTTCTCCCCCGAGGAGCTATAGACAATGAAAGATTTACTTAATTTGTTGAAAACTCAGACTCAGAGTGATGAATTCGATTCAATTCGTATCTCACTTGCGTCACCGGAAATGATTCGTTCATGGTCATTCGGTGAAGTTAAGAAGCCTGAGACAATCAACTACCGTACATTTAAGCCAGAGCGTGATGGCCTGTTCTGTGCCAAGATCTTCGGTCCTGTAAAGGATTACGAATGTCTATGTGGTAAGTACAAGCGCATGAAGCATCGCGGTGTTATCTGTGAGAAGTGTGGCGTTGAAGTGACGATGACTAAAGTGCGTCGTGAGCGCATGGGTCACATCGAGCTTGCATCACCTGTAGCACACATCTGGTTCCTTAAGTCGCTACCAAGCCGTATCGGTTTGATGCTAGATATGACTCTTCGTGATATCGAGCGCGTACTTTACTTTGAATCATTCGTCGTAATCGATGAAGGCATGACTACGCTTCAGCGCGGTCAGCTTCTAAACGACGAGCAGTACTTTGAAGCGCTTGAAGAGTTTGGCGATGACTTCGATGCCCGTATGGGTGCTGAAGCGATCGGTGGTCTTCTAGGTTCTTTGGATCTAGAACACGAGATCTCAACGATTCGTGAAGAGATTCCAGCGACTAACTCTGAGACTAAGCTTAAGAAGCTTTCTAAGCGTCTTAAACTGCTAGAAGCGTTCTACAAGTCTGGCAACGATCCACAGTGGATGATCATGAAGGTTCTTCCTGTTCTTCCACCAGATCTTCGTCCACTTGTACCACTTGATGGTGGCCGTTTCGCGACATCTGATCTTAACGATCTGTACCGCCGCGTAATTAACCGTAACAACCGTTTGAAACGTCTTCTAGACCTTAGCGCGCCTGATATCATCGTACGTAACGAAAAACGTATGCTTCAAGAATCAGTTGATGCGCTTCTAGATAACGGTCGTCGCGGTCGTGCGATCACTGGCTCGAACAAGCGTCCACTTAAGTCGCTTGCTGACATGATCAAAGGTAAGCAGGGTCGTTTCCGTCAGAACCTTCTAGGTAAGCGTGTTGACTACTCTGGCCGTTCTGTAATCGTGGTAGGTCCATCACTGCGTCTTCACCAGTGTGGTCTTCCTAAGAAGATGGCTCTTGAGCTGTTCAAGCCATTCATCTTCTCTAAGCTAGAGCTACGTGGTTACGCAACTACGATTAAAGCAGCTAAGAAGATGGTTGAGCGTGAAGAGCCGCTTGTATGGGATATCCTTGATGAGGTTATCCGTGAGCATCCAGTACTTCTAAACCGTGCACCAACACTTCACCGTCTTGGTATTCAGGCTTTCGAACCTGTACTTATCGAAGGTAAAGCGATCCAGCTACACCCACTAGTGTGTGCTGCGTACAACGCCGACTTCGACGGTGACCAGATGGCGGTTCACGTTCCGTTGACTATCGAAGCGCAGCTTGAAGCTCGTGCTCTGATGATGTCTACGAACAACATTCTTTCACCATCAAACGGTGAACCTATCATCGTTCCTTCACAGGACGTGGTATTGGGTCTGTACTACATGACTCGTGAGCGCATCAATGCGCAGGGCGAAGGCATGGCATTTGCAGATATCAAAGAGGTTCAGCGTGCGTACGGTGCTAAACAGGTTCACCTGCAGGCGCGCATTAAGGTTCGTATTCACGAAACAATCCGTGACATCGAAGGTAACGAAGAGTCTCGCACTGCAATCGTTGAGACCACTGTTGGTCGTGCGATGCTGTTTGATATCGTGCCAAAAGGTCTTCCTTTTGAACTGATCAACCAGGCGATGAAGAAGAAAGCGATTTCACGTCTTCTAAACGAAGCGTACCGTCGTTGTGGTCTTAAAGACACTGTAATCTTCGCTGACCAGCTAATGTACATGGGCTTCCGTCAGGCTGCGCTTTCTGGTGCATCTATCGGTGTTAACGACTTCGTTATCCCAGATGAGAAAGTTCAGATCGTTGCTGAAGCAGATACTGAAGTTAAAGAGATCGAGCGCCAGTTCGCTGACGGTCTTGTAACTCAGGGTGAGAAATACAACAAGGTTGTCGACATCTGGTCTCGTGCAAACGAATTGCTTGCTAAGAAGATGATGGACAACCTTAAATCTGACACAGTGGTTAACGCTGAAGGTCAGGAAGTTGAACAGGAATCGTTCAACTCGGTATACATGATGGCCGACTCTGGTGCCCGTGGTAGTGCGGCTCAGATTCGTCAGCTAGCTGGTATGCGTGGTCTGATGGCTAAGCCGGATGGCTCGATCATCGAAACGCCGATCACTGCGAACTTCCGTGAAGGTCTAAACGTACTTCAGTACTTTATCTCGACTCACGGTGCTCGTAAGGGTCTAGCGGATACCGCACTTAAAACTGCAAACTCTGGTTACCTAACTCGTCGTCTAGTAGACGTTGCGCAGGACGTAGTAATAACTGAGCAGGATTGTGGTACTGATCAAGGTCTGACAATGCAGGCTCTTATCGAGGGTGGCGACGTTGTTGTTAACCTAGGTGAGCGTGTATTGGGTCGTGTGGTTGCACAAGACGTTCTTGATGCTGAAGGCAAAGATACACTTATCGAAGCCGGTACGCTGATGGATGAGACTTGGGTTGCTCGTCTAGAAAATGACGAAACCTACAGCTCTATCGACCAGATCGTTGTTCGTACAGCTATCGCGTGTGAATCACGCCACGGTATCTGTTCTAGCTGTTACGGTCGTGACCTAGGTCGTGGTCATAAGGTTAACATCGGTGAAGCTGTCGGTGTTATCGCTGCTCAGTCGATCGGTGAGCCTGGTACACAGCTAACCATGCGTACATTCCACATCGGTGGTGCGGCATCTCGAGCTGCAGCTGTTGATAATATTCAGGTTAAGAACGGCGGTGAAATTCGTCTTCACAACCTAAAATTTGTTACTCGTGCAGATGGCAACCTAATCGCTACTTCACGTTCTGGTGAGATCGGTGTTACCGATGAGCACGGTCGTGAGCGCGAGCGTTACAAGGTTCCTTACGGTGCTGTAATCAAGACTAAAGATGGCGCAAACGTTGAAGCGGGCGCAATCATTGCAAACTGGGACCCACACACTCACCCAATCGTGACTGAGGTGGCAGGTCGTATCGAGTTTGTTGGTCTTGAAGATGGTATTACTGCTAAGCGTCAGACTGATGAGCTAACTGGTCTTACAACTATTGAGATCTTGGATCCGAAAGATCGCCCACAAGCGGGTAAAGATATTCGTCCAATGATCAAACTTGTTGATGCGAAAGGTAAGGATGTAATGCATGAAGGTACTGAAATGCCTGCGCAATACATGCTTCCAGCTAACGCTATCCTAAACCTTGCTGATGGTGCTGATGTAGGCATCGGTGACGTCCTAGCGCGTCTACCGCAGGAAGGTACAGTCAACAAGGATATCACCGGTGGTCTTCCACGCGTTGCCGACCTATTCGAAGCACGTAAGCCAAAAGAAGCGGCTGTTCTTGCTGAGATTTCAGGTACTGTAACCTTCGGTAAAGAGACCAAAGGTAAGCGTCGTATCGTTATCACTCCACACGACGGTTCAGATCCATTTGAGATCATGATCCAGAAGTGGCGCTCACTCAACGTATTCGAAGGTGAAACGGTTGAGAAGGGTGAGGTGATCTCGGATGGTCCTTCAAGTGCACACGATATCCTACGTGTCCTAGGTGTAACTGATCTTGCAAACTACATTGTTTCTGAGATTCAGGACGTATACCGCCTCCAGGGTGTAGGTATCAACGATAAGCACATCGAAGTAATCGTTCGTCAGATGCTACGTAAAGTAGAAATTCTTGATGGCGGTGACTCTGAATTCATTCAGGGTGAGCAGGCTGAGTACGCTGCAGTGGTTGAAGCGAATGAGAAACTTGTTGCTGAAGGTAAGTCTCCAGCTAAGTTTGAACGCATTCTGCTTGGTATCACTAAAGCATCACTTGCTACAGAATCGTTCATCTCTGCAGCTTCGTTCCAGGAGACTACTCGTGTCCTAACTGAAGGTGCTGTGACTGGTAAGAAAGATATCTTGCGCGGTCTGAAAGAGAACGTGGTTGTGGGTCGTTTGATCCCAGCCGGTACAGGTCTTGCATACCACAGCGAGCGCAAGCGCAAGCGTATGATGGGTGCAGAATCTAACGTCACTGTGAGTGCAGAAGATGTACAAGCAGCTTTGACTGAAGCACTAAATGCTTCAGCTGAAGACTTCGAATAAGTTCGAGGATTGACGAATAGGGGTGAAATTGATTAAAATTTCGCCCCCATTGAAAGCTAGGGCATTCCGCTCTAGCTTTTATGTGTTTAACTAACGTGGAGTTTGCTTAATGGCAACAATCAACCAGCTGGTACGCAAGCCACGTAAACGCGTTGTAGAGAAGACTGACGTTCGTGCGTTAGAAGCTTGTCCACAGCGTCGTGGCGTATGTACCCGCGTTTACACAACGACTCCGAAGAAGCCTAACTCGGCTCTTCGTAAAGTTTGCCGTGTTCGTCTAACGAACGGCTTTGAAGTTTCTTCATACATCGGTGGTGAAGGTCACAACCTACAGGAGCACTCGGTAGTACTTATCCGTGGTGGTCGTGTTAAAGACCTACCTGGTGTACGTTACCACACTGTACGTGGTGCGCTTGACTGTGCGGGCGTTAACGACCGTAAACAGGCTCGCTCTAAGTACGGTGCTAAGCGTCCTAAGTCTTAAGTTCGTCAACTCTCACTGAGAGTCGGCGAAGCTGTTAAAACGGACCCTGTCCGCGCTAGTAGCTAGACCGAGACGATAAGAGTAAGGGCAGGCTTAATTGCCTGAGTAACCTGAAGACCTTTTAAACGAAATATTTGAGGACTTATCCATGCCTAGAAGACGCGTCGCTGCAAAGCGCGAAATTCTACCGGATCCTAAATTCGGAAATAAAACACTGGCTAAATTCATCAACCACTTGATGGTTAGCGGTAAAAAATCTGTTGCTGAGAGCATCGTTTACGGTGCACTAGCTAAAGTTGAAGAGCGTACTAAAGCAGATCCACTAGAACTGTTTGATAAAGCGCTTGAAACTGTTCAGCCTATGGTCGAAGTTAAGTCTCGCCGCGTTGGTGGTGCTACTTACCAGGTACCTGTGGAAGTACGCCCATCACGCCGTATGGCACTTGCAATGCGTTGGCTGGTTGACGCATCGCGTAAACGTGGTGAGAAAGACATGTCTCTACGTCTAGCTGGTGAGCTACTAGACGCAGCAGAAGGTCGCGGCGCTGCGGTTAAGAAACGTGAAGACGTTCACCGCATGGCTGAAGCTAACAAAGCATTCGCACACTTCCGCTTCTAAGCTCTTTAATTGGGTGGTGACTTCGGTCATCACCTCAATAAAGCGCTCAGCAATAGCGGGCAAGGCCTTCGTTTTATAGCGAGGGCTTTTTACTTTTAGGAGTTAACAAAATGGCTCGTACTACCCCAATTACTCGCTACCGTAACATCGGTATCTGTGCACACGTTGATGCGGGTAAGACAACTACCACCGAACGCGTTCTTTTCTACACTGGCCTGTCACACAAAATTGGTGAAGTGCATGACGGTGCTGCGACGATGGACTGGATGGAGCAGGAGCAGGAGCGTGGTATTACCATCACCTCAGCTGCAACGACCTGTTTCTGGAAAGGTATGAGTCAGCAGTTTGAAGAGCACCGTGTAAACATCATCGATACACCGGGACACGTAGACTTCACTATCGAAGTTGAGCGTTCACTGCGCGTACTTGATGGTGCTGTTGTGGTGTTGTGTGCCTCTTCAGGTGTTCAGCCGCAGACCGAAACGGTTTGGCGTCAGGCGAACAAATATGAAGTTCCACGTATGGTCTTTGTAAACAAGATGGACCGTGCGGGTGCAGATTACTATATGGTTGTTGATCAGTTGAAGAAGCGTCTAGGCGCGACTCCTGTTCCTATCAACATCCCAATCGGTGCGGAAGATACCTTTAAAGGTGTTGTTGATCTTATCCAGATGAAAGCGATCATGTGGAACGAAGAAGATCAGGGTATGACCTACAACCTTGAAGATATTCCTGCAGATCTACAGGCACGTGCAGAAGAGCTTCGTGAAGAGATGATCGAAGCCGCTGCAGAGGCCAACGAAGAGTTGATGGATAAGTACCTTGAAGAGGGTGAACTCTCCATCGAGGAGATCAAAGCAGGTCTTCGTCAGCGCACGCTAAATAACGAAATCGTTCTAATGCTTGCAGGTTCTGCATTCAAGAACAAAGGTGTCCAGGCGGTACTGGATGCGGTTGTTGAGTACCTACCCTCGCCAGTAGAAGTCAAAGCGATCGAGGGTACCCTTGATGACAAAGATGAGACGGTTGCAGAGCGTCATGCAGACGATGAAGAGCCGTTTGCTGCCCTGGCATTCAAGATCGCTACCGACCCATTCGTTGGTACCTTGACGTTCGTTCGTGTCTACTCAGGCGTCTTGAAAACGGGTGATAGTGTCTATAACTCTGTTAAACAGAAGAAAGAGCGTATCGGCCGAATGGTGCAGATGCACGCGAACAACCGAGAAGAGATCAAAGAGGTTCGCGCAGGCGATATCGCGGCTCTGATCGGTATCAAGGATGTAACGACAGGTGACACTCTTTGTGATGGCGATAAGAAGATTATTCTTGAGCGCATGGAGTTCCCTGAGCCGGTAATCTCTGTTGCTGTTGAGCCTAAGTCACAAGCTGACCAAGAGAAGATGGGTATAGCGCTAGGTAAACTGGCACAGGAGGACCCATCCTTCCGCGTTGAGACTGACCAAGAGACTGGCCAGACAATCATCTCCGGTATGGGTGAGCTTCACCTAGATATCATCGTCGATCGTATGAAGCGTGAGTTCAAGGTTGAGGCTAACATCGGTAAACCTCAGGTGGCTTACCGCGAGAAGATTCGTAGCTCTGTTGTTGCAAACCACAAATTTGCGCGCCAGTCGGGTGGTCGTGGTCAGTACGGTCACGTAGTGATTGAGTTCTCTCCGAGTGATGATGAAGGTCTAGAGTTTATCAATGAGATTGCTGGTGGTGTGATTCCAAAAGAGTACATTCCAGCTATTGAAAAAGGTATCTCAGAGCAGATGCGTAACGGTGTCCTTGTTGGCTATCCGTTGATTGGCTTGAAGGCGCGTCTATACGATGGTTCTTTCCATGAAGTCGACTCAAACGAAATGGCGTTCAAGATCGCTGCGTCGCAGGCACTCAAGAAGTTTGCCGTTGATGCCAACCCTTGTCTGCTTGAGCCGATGATGAAAGTTGAGGTGGTAACTCCTGAAGATTACATGGGTGATGTGATGGGTGACCTTAACCGCCGTCGTGGCCTAGTCCAAGGCATGGAAGATACCCCTTCAGGTAAGATCATCCGTGCAAGCGTACCGCTAGGTGAGATGTTCGGCTACGCGACCGATCTTCGCTCAGCGTCACAGGGTCGTGCGACCTACTCAATGGAGTTCGACAACTACGCTGAAGCACCGAAACATGTATTGGATGGAATGCTTAACTACTAAGCAAATCAACCTAACGATCAAAACCGCCGTAAGGCGGTTTTTTTATGCCTGAAGTATTAAAGCGCAGCGGGTCTGACCTTTGGTCTGACCCAGCTTTACAATTACGCTGCTAGAGTTTTCACGCAGGTTTAAAGAACCGCCTCATCCCTTACGGGCTCTTTATCCCGCCAAGCGCGGTATACGCGGTAGGAGAAGATAACGCCGAGTACGTTGAAGAAGTCGAGCACAACTGAGATCAGCATTGATATCAGCGAGCCTGGTTCAACAAGGGGTGATAGGATCACTTCGACAACAAAAAGTCCGCCGTAGATAAGGGCTAACCCCTTAAATAGCGTCCAGAACATGCCGTCGGTTGCGCTCCAGCTCTCTTTCATGGCATCCATCGGACCTTTGTTCTCAAGCACGCAGATAGCGTTAGCTAGGGCGAGGCGAACACCAACATAGATTCCTGGAATAATCATCAGCATCAATCCTAATGCTGTAGCTATCGCAGAGAGGAAGAAGGTTGCAAAAAGTCGGAACCAGCAGCGCACGCCCATGAGCCAAGATTGCATTGGAGTGAGTGTGCGGCCATCAATCACTGCCTGCATGTAGAAAAGCGTTGCGGCTAGATAGATCGGTACAAACAGCAGATCTAAGAAGGTCAGCATCATCAACTGCTTCTGCATATCTTGGCCATCGGCCATGCCGATAGTGCTACTAGTCTGAAGAAACATCAGTAGCACTATAAACGGAAGCTGTATGCTAATCAGGGCACTCAGATTGCTTTTGAAAAAGAAGATCGATTGTTGGAGATAGTTGTTAGCCATAGGTCCTTAACGCTTAGGTTTTTGCAATTTGTATGTGCAGAAATTATTGCTGTCTAAATCTAGTTCAACGACGTGAAAATAGGCTGAAGCAATTCGCTTTAATGGTACATGCTGATTGACCACAAAGCATGCGATACCGTCATTTGTTAGCAATCTGGCAGCCTGTTTTGAGAAACGGTCAGTCAGGTCGTAATCGATGCCAAAGCCGCTGTGAAAAGGGGGGTTGCAGAGAATTACATCAAACCCTGACTCAAGCTCTTCGCCAGCATTACTCACAACTGTCTCAATATTCAGGCCAGCTTGTTCAATAGTGTGGCACGTTGCCATCACAGCTGCAGCGTTATTATCAGTCGCAACTCCGTGTGTGGTAGGACCGCAGCTGGCAACTGTTAGATAGCCGGAGCCGCACCCAAGGTCTAAGATACGAATATCACCCAGCGGAAGTGTAGCTTCTAGCATTTGTGGAAGTCGCTCAATGAGCTGTTGGCTCCCCTTGTCGATCTTTTTCCAGCCGTAAACACCAGGCTTTGAGAATAGTGTGTACTTACCTACATTTTCGATCTCTCGAAGCTCAGGGTACTTTTGATCATCAAGTGGCTCGCCAATAACAGAGCCTACTGATAACTCTATTTTCCAACTATCACCGCCAATTTTCTCTTCTTCTCTAATACCACCAAGTCGCTTTTGACCATTTTTGGCGTAGCTCTTAATCCCTTCTGATTTATCACCCAGTAGAATGACTTTACTGCCAGGTTTTAGCTGTTCAGCCGCAAGATTGAGGATATGGTTTACAACCGCCTTCTCTTTGGAGATGCGACAGACCAGCACCTCAGCCTTAAATGATCCCGGCCATACAAAGTCGGAAAATGTGCAGGACCACCCGCGGCTTAACAGATCATTGTGTTGGTCAAAGCGGTTCGTGAGAGCATGCCAGCCATCACAGCTATTTATAAGTGCAGGGTTGAGGTTCTCATCAACAACAAGCAGTCCCGCTCTGTTTTGGTTAATCTGCTGGTTGATAAGGGATTCGTAGTTAGCCATTGAGAATGCTCGCTACTTCCTCGTCGCTCAGTTCGCGCCACTCTCCAGGGTTTAACATCTCATCAAGTTCAATAGGGCCGATAGAGAGTCTATGGAGTTCATCAACGCGGTTGCCAAGGGCGGCAAACATACGTTTAACCTGATGGTAACGTCCCTCAAAGAGAACGACGCGAGCGAGGTGACTATCTAATATTTCAAGCTCTGCAGGTTTGGTAAGTCCCTTCTCACCATTAAGCTGAATCCCTTTCTCAAAGGCTTTTATATAGCTCTCATCAATAGGGTCAGCTAGGGTGGCTTCATAGACTTTGCCTAACTTATGGCGGGGTGAGGTGATGCGGTGGCACCATTGGCCATCATCGCTCATAAGAACGAGACCGGTCGTATCCACATCCAAACGCCCTGCAATCGTTAGATTCTCTGGGCGTGGTATGTCGACTAATCCTAGCACCGATGGATGTGACCCCTCGTCGTGTGAGCAGACATAGCCCTCAGGCTTATTGAGCATGATGAAACGATCGCGCGGGGTATCGATTTGATAACCGTCGAGCACCACCTCATCTTCATCGGATACATGCCGTGCAGCATTGCGCTCAATCTCGCCATTCACGCTAACCTCTTCTGAGTGAAGCATGCGCTTCACATCTTTACGAGAATAGCCGGTTGCTTGGGCAAGATACTTATCAAGACGCATTGGGGACTCATTTTTCCGGGATTAAATTCAGTTGCTACGCAAAGGGTGTTGCAGAGCCAAAAGTACATTTGGGCCTAGTATAGCGGAGCAAGAGTCAGCTTCCGAGTATTCACCGACTTTGGGTTAGGATAAAATACGCCAATTCCAAAATTGAGGTGTGCTGTGAAGCTTTTTGTTGATGATTTAACCCATGTTGATTTCTCTTATCTCGATGCAGAACGCGGTCTTGTGGGTGAATCATGGGCGGTTAGACTTGAGCTAGATGGCACACTGAATGATGAGGGGATGATCTGTGACTTTGGTGTGGTCAAAAAACGCGTTAAACAGTGGTTTGATGCGACGCTGGATCACTCTTTAGTTATTGCACACAACACCCCAAATCTATCACTTGATGTGAACAGTTCTAAAACAGCTGTTAAGTGGCGTTACCCTTCGGGCGAACCCTTTTTCTGTTCAGGGCCACACCAAGCATTTGAAATTCTGCCTCTCACGGCAATTGAGCCAGAGCAGGTTGCTCGCTGGTGTGAAGGTGAATTGGCAGCGCTCTTTCCAGATGTATCAGGTATTCATCTGACACTCTATCCTGAGGTGATAGAGGATGCTTACTACCATTACTCTCATGGATTGCAGAAGCACGATGGTAACTGTCAGCGCATAGCGCATGGCCACCGTTCACGTATTCAAATTCTGGTGGATGGACAGCGCCATAAAAATCTTGAGGCTCAGTGGGCAACAAACTTTTGTGACATCTACATAGGTACCCAATCACATCTGGTTTCAGAAGATGAGGGCATCTCTCACTTCGCCTACACGGCACCTCAGGGGGATTTTGAGTTGAAACTCCCGACATCCAAGGTTTACATGATTGCGACGGACTCTACCGTTGAGCTGATTACCGAACACCTAGCAAACCAGATATCTGCAGCGCTGCAGGGGCATCAAATTGAGGTGCGTGGTTTTGAAGGGATAGGTAAGGGCGCGCTCGTTAGAAGCTAATTTGAAGCTTGTACGAGACTTTTCGCCCTATTTTAAACAGCGGGTGAATTAGCTGATCGCAGTTAAGCTGCTAGCGGTCAAACTCAAGATTATCGATCAATCGAGCATGGCCTAAGTAGGCAGCTGCGAGAATAACGAGCTCTGAATCTCCATCTGCTGCTGGCTGTAGAGTGTTACGGTTTACGATGTGAATGTAATCTCGTTTAAAGCCTGCTGCCTCAAGTGCCTCGTTAGCCTTCACAATCATCACCGCAAACTCCTTAGAGCCCGCCTGAATTTGATCACGCATATTGCACAACTGCGCATACAGAGTTGGTGCCGCTGCAAGCTCTTCGGTTGTTAGATAACCATTACGCGAGCTTAGGGCTAAGCCTGAATCAGCTCGTGCGGTTTCAACGCCAATAATCTCGACTGGCATCGAGAGGTCATCAACCATGCGCCGAATAACATGTAGTTGTTGAAAGTCCTTGCGCCCGAACACAGCTAGATCTGGTTGTACCAGATTAAAGAGCTTGTTAACGATTGTGCTGACACCTCGGAAATGCCCTGGACGGCTAGCGCCACAGTACATATATGATATCTCAGGTACCTCTACGAAGGTCTGCGACTCGCGTCCGTTTGGGTAGACCTCTGCTTCTGCAGGTGCAAATAGAAGATCACAACCAAACGCCTCAAGACTAGCTTGGTCTTCGGCCAATGTACGCGGGTAGCGCTCTAGATCATCTTTGTTATTAAACTGAAGCGGGTTTACAAAAATCGAAGAGACAACAAAGTCTGAGATCTCACGGGCCTTAATTAAGAGATTGAGGTGGCCCTGATGTAGGTTGCCCATGGTTGGTACAAAACCCACTTTTTTGCCCGCAGTGCGAGCTTCAGAGACTGCTGCACGCAGCTCCGTAATAGTAGTAACTGTCTTCATGATCTATTCGAAACTGTGGTCAGCGTCTGGGAATGTGGCAGATTTTACGTCAGCAACGTACTTTTCAATGGCACCTTGTATAGAGGTAGCCTCCGCCATGAAATTCTTCACAAACTTGGCAGTACGCCCAGGAGTAATGCCCAGCATATCGTGCATAACCAATACCTGAGCATCAGTGTGGTGGCCAGCACCTATACCGATTACAGGGACGTTAGAGTTCTTGGTGATCTCAGCGGCTAGTAGTGTCGGTACACACTCAAGTAACAGGATATCTGCGCCAGCCTCTTCAAGACGTTTTGCATCTTCGAGCATCTGAGTCGCTGCATGGTTATCACGTCCCTGAACTTTGTAACCCCCAAGTTTATTAACCGACTGGGGGGTTAGGCCTAGGTGTGCACATACAGGAACGCCTTGTTGTGAAAGTGCCTTAATCGTGTCGGCTAACCACATTCCACCCTCAAGCTTCACCATGTGTGCACCTGCACGCATAATCGCAGCTGACGACTCTAGTGCTTGCTCAAGTGTTGCGTAGCTCATGAAGGGTAGGTCACTCATGATGAGCGCGCCTTGATTCCCTTTAGCAACAGCACGGGTGTGGTATGCCATATCCTCAACGGTAACAGGTAGTGTGCTGTTCTCCCCTTGAAGGACCATGCCGAGAGAGTCTCCAACCAATAAAACTTCTACACCGGCGCTACTTGCGACATGGGCGAAGGTTGAGTCATAAGCAGTTAGTACGGCGAACTTTTCACCGGCACGTTTTTTTGCAGATAGGTCGTGCAGGGTTACAGCTTTCATCCAAATACTCTCTTCGGTTTATTGAGTGCTCTGTTGAGTCTTCTATTTTATGCGATTGGCTCAAGTGTGCCCATAGGGCATTGCACCAAAATATCGCTTAGGTGATCACCCTTTGGTAGCACTAGATTAGGTTCGATCTCAGCTAGTGGGTAGAGAACAAAGCTGCGCTCTGTCATGAATGGGTGTGGAACTTTGAGTCGTTCAGTATCGATCTCGTCGTTAGCGTATAGCAGTAGATCAAGATCCAGGGTTCTAGGTCCCCAGTGCTCTATACGAACGCGCTGATGCGCTTGCTCAATCGCTTGCAGCGCATCGAGAAGCTCCTCTGGTTCTAGTGAGGTATTAATTTTTGCGACTGCATTAATGTAGTCAGGTTGGCCGGGAGGGCCAACTGGATCAGAGCGGTAAAGCAGCGAGTGAGAGAGCAGTTCTGTATTGCTAATCTCTTGCAGCTCTTTGAGAGCATCGCTTACCTGCTGGCGCGGATCTTCTAAGTTGCTGCCAAGCCCAATGTAGCAGATAGCCATTAGCTGTTATCTCGAGGTGCTCTATTGCTTCGGCGTTTGCGTGGTGGTCCTTTGCGTCGTGGAGTGCGCTCAGGCTTAGGTCGAGTATCAGGATTGGCATTCTGATAGTCAGTCCACCAGCGGCTGATGCCGTTCAAATCTTCGCCGCTCTCCTCACGCAGAACGAGTAGGTCGTAGCCCGCTCTGAAACGTGGGTGCTCGATTAGACGCTCAGCATGATCTTGGCGCAGCAATCGGTGTTGCAGTTCCCAGATTTCACGAATGGTAGTCGAGTGTCTACGTGGAATCGCTGTGGCTTTTACCTGCTCAGCAAGCACCTGATTAGCCGCTTCGTGCAGGCGTTGTAGAGGTGGAAGATCGCGACGGTCTTTTAGCTTCTCCATGCGTTCAACCAGTGGATACCAGAGCATTGCCGCAAAAAGGAAAGCGGGGTTAACACTTTTGCCTTGGCTTAAGCGACGGTCGGTATTTCGTAGCGCATTGTTGGTCAGCGCATCGACAGGGTAGGTGTCTGAACCGAGCATACGATCATTGGCTGGCAGTAAGAATCGCAGTAGATCAAAGCGAAGGAGTTGGCGCAGGCAGGCTTCTCCATAACCGGTTTGAAGAAGCTTAAGAACTTCGTCAAACATACGAGCAGATGAGACCTTAGCAATGAGGCTGCCCATGCGGCGTATCGGCTCTGCCGTCTCTTTCTCAATCTCAAAGCCAAGCTTTGCAGCAAAGCGAGCTGCACGCAGCATGCGTACAGGATCTTCACGGTATCGGGACTCTGCGTCACCAATGATACGAATCTGTTTTGCTAGGAGGTCTGGATAGCCATTCGCAAAGTCGTAAACAGCATTATCACTGACATTGTAATAGAGGGCATTGATAGTGAAGTCGCGGCGCAATGCGTCATCTTCTAACGAGCCATAAACATTATCACGCATTAACATGCCTGAAGCAGCTTGCTTGCCCTGGTCTCCTGAATTGGCATCACTGTCATGAGATGCGCGGAAGGTTGCCACTTCAATGATTTCACGGCCAAAACGTACATGGACAATTTTAAAGCGGCGGCCAATCAAGCGAGCATTATTAAAAAGAGGCTCAGTCTGTTCTGGCGTTGCTGATGTCACAACATCGAAATCTTTTGGTTCTGTGCCTGCAAGTAGGTCGCGCACACAACCACCTACCAGGTAGCCTTCGTAGCCATTATCAAGAAGTCGGTAGACCACACGCATCGCATTATCATCAAGCGCGTGTCGTGGAATTTTGTGGATCGACTCAGGAATAACGCGACGTTCACCTTCGTTGAGAAGACGGTTCAGGTCATCATTAGACTTTACTGTAGTGATGCCCGTTTGATCAGAGTTAGCGCTTCGCTTTGGGCGCAGTACGACATAGAGTCCGGCAATGGCACTTACGCCAAGTAGAAATAGAATTATCTGAGAAGTCATGCGATTTTACGCAGTTCCAATTTCACTGAAAGGCGCATTCTATCAGCAGAGAGACGGTTTGAGTAATTTGATTTCAATTTGAGCTTTAGGAGATGTTTGGGGGGTTCGGCCGCGAAGCTGTTCCAATGTGGTTTTTATTTTTATTGTCCCTTGTTGAAACAGTCTTCGCGGTCGACAGGGCTCCCTTTTTTATTTTTGTTAGGAGCTTTACTTCACCTCGTTCTGCCCATTTTTATTTTTATTCGAGCAACCGTTTGGTGATTTGTTGTTGTTGTGGGACGGAATATAGGCAACTCATGAGCTCTGTTCAACCTAAAAGTGAAAAAAATTTACACTTTTATACCAAGGTCTAATCTAAGTGGTGGTTTTTATCACTTTTGGTACTTTAGATATATCCCAGCGCTTGGTTGCGTAGTCTAATAAGTTGACTGGATCGTCAGGTGTTTCGGGCTCTTCAGTCAGTTGGCCTAAGCGCTGAAGTGCAAGCATTAAGTTTTCGTAGATGCTTTTAGCGTCTCTCTTGATAGCTGTTGCAAAGGTCTGTTTACTCAGTTTTTGGCCATCTTCTGCAAGAACTAACGGGAGATGCGCATACTCAAGCATTGGGTAGTTGAGTGTTAGTTGAAGTGCCCGCTGCTTCTCAGTCTCCAATAGCAGGTCACTGCCCCGTACTATCTGATTTATATTTTGATCGTAATCATCCACAACGACAGCCAATTGATAGGCGATGAAGCCGTCGCGGCGTAACAGTATAAAGTCACTGACGCCACCAGATGAAATCGCTTGCTGTCCCAAAAGTCGATCTTCAAAAGGTGAAGTTTGAGTAACCTTGAATCGTATAGCCGCTGGCTGTGAAACATTCTGTTTGTTCAGACAAAATCTGTCGTAGTGATTGAGCGCACCGCGATTTTTCAGATCAGCTCTACTGCAGTCACATAAGTAGGCCTCTTTTCTATTGAGGAGTCCCTGATATATCTCTTCGTATCGCTCGGGTTGATCGCTTTGGCGTAGCACGGTTTCATCCCACTCGAGACCATAGGCTTCAAGTGTTGTCAGAATGGAGTGTTCGTGGGCGTAGTCGCACCGTGGTCTGTCCAAATCTTCGATTCGAACTAACCATTTGCCCCCATGATGTTTGGCATCAAGGTAGCTAGCGAGTGCTGTAAGGAGTGAGCCTTGATGAAGAGGACCTGTGGGAGATGGTGCAAAGCGGCCGCGATATTGCATAAACAGCGTTGAATATATTCTGGCTTTTCGAGGGCTATAACGAAAAAGCGCGACCGAAGTCGCGCTCTATCTATTAATGACCGGTCTGTTTCTCTTTTATCTCAGCAAGAGTTTTGCAGTCGATGCAGAGTGTAGCCGTTGGGCGAGCTTCAAGGCGGCGGATGCCTATCTCTACGCCACAGGCTTCGCAGTATCCGAAGTCGTCCTCTTCAAGAGCTTCAAGTGCCTTGTCGATTTTGCGAATCAGTTTGCGCTCACGGTCGCGGGTACGAAGTTCTAGGCTGAACTCCTCTTCCTGGCTTGCGCGGTCAGTAGGGTCAGCAAAGTTAGTTGCTTCCTCTTTTAGATGGTTGATGGTCATATCGACCTCTTCCATCAGCTCTACCTTCCACTGATTTAGAATCGCACGGAAGTGATCACGCTGCGCATCGTTCATGTACTCTTCCGAATCCTTCGCTTGGTAAGGCTCGAAATGAGAAAAAGATTGTCCACTATTTGTTGGCATAATGACTGCCTCACATCTCAAATTGGTTAATCAATTATTCGTTAACCAAAATTTATTAAAGTACTTGGTAACGCAATGAAGCGGGAGAAGTTACCAGAACCCTAGCTCCAAGGCTAGTACCAATACGTGGGTAGTGTCTAGTTGGATTTTCTGCGGATAGTTCAGGCCTGCGACTAAGGCTATACTATGCACCACTATTTATTGATATTTAATGAGAATCCTAGATGAGTCAGCAGTGGAGCCGCCGTGCAGAGGCGATTGAATCCTTCAAAGTTATGGACCTCCTGAAACACGCTCAGGTGTTGGCTGACTCTGGTCGATCCATTCTTCATTTAGGAGCAGGGGAACCCGATTTTGGGGCTGCCCCGCAGGTTATTGAAGAGGCTAAACGTCTACTTGATACCACGCCTCTAAGTTACACCCCAGCAGCCGGTATCATGCCGCTGCGTGAAAAGATTGCAGCCTTTCATGCATATCGATATGGACATCAAATTAAGCCAGAACAAGTTTTGGTCACTGCTGGCGCCTCGGCTGGTTTGATGCTCGCCTCTGCACTAGTTGTTGAGCGCGATAAGCATCTATTAATGGCCGATCCTGGCTACCCTTGTAATCGTCAATTTTTACGTGTCGTTGAGGCGAGCTCAAAATCGATTCCTGTCGATCATGAACAAAACTATCAATTGAGTGCAGCCCTAGTTGAAAAGTATTGGGATGAGAACACGGCAGGTGCCTTAATCGCATCGCCGGCCAATCCAACGGGTGCCGTAATTGATCCGCGTGAACTTGCTCGTATTGCTAAAGTTGTGCAGCAGAGGGGCGGTACCCTCGTGGTTGATGAGATCTACCACGGACTTACCTACGGTGGCATGACGCCAACTGCTATCAGCATCGATCCTAACGCTATCGTGCTGAACTCTTTCTCGAAATATTTTGGGATGACTGGATGGCGACTTGGTTGGGTGGTTGCAAGTGAGGCGGCGGTAGCTGAGATGGAGAAGATCGCACAGAACCTATACATATCGCCACCAACGCTCTCGCAATATGCCGCATTGCGGGCATTTGAGCCAGACGCTTTGGCGCTATTCGAAACTCGCAAGTTGGAGTTACAGGCGCGTCGTGATTTGATGCTTCAAGGGCTTTTAGAGATCGGTTTTAATATTCCGCTTACTCCCGAGGGCGCCTTCTATATTTATGCGGATGCCTCTAAGTTCACGGATGACAGTTTTGCCTGGTGTTGGGAGCTATTGAATGAAGCTGGAGTGGTCGCCACGCCGGGCGCTGATTTTGGTACCCATAACGCCAATAAATTCGTTCGCTTTGCCTACACAAATACACAACAGAATATCAGCGAAGCGCTTGCTCGAATTGCTGCCTTTGTTAAACGTTAGAGTGTCAAGTGAACCACACCCTCTTTAATCTCCAGTTCAATCTGCTCCAGTTTCTCTCCTGGGCAGGGGCCAGCAACGCATTCGCCCTCTTCAATGGTAAAGAGCGCGCCGTGGGTGGCGCACTGGATAAATTGTTTTTCTACATCAAGAAAGGTGTCTGGTTGCCACTCGAGTCGAATGCCGCGATGCGGGCAGCTGTTGCGGTAGGCAAAGATTCCGGCACTGTTTCTGATAATCACGACTGCATGCTCGCCGATATCGAAGCCGCGACTACTATTCATAGGAATGTCACTCTCATTACAGACCGGAGTGCTTCCACCATTATTCAGAATCATGTACAGGTCTCAGTTGGCTCTTTTGGGTCAAGTCTACGACAGCTTAACGCTGAGGTCTTGTTCAGATGATACGACTATTTATCCTTCTTTTATTGTTATTGATTGCTTCAATATGGAATTTGACTCTCGGGCCGGTCGAGTTGCAGTGGCGTGAACTACTCGATACAGGCTCTCTCTCGAATCAGCTATTTTGGGATCTACGCGCACCACGTACTCTGCAAGCGTTGTTCAGTGGGCTGCTTCTGGCATTAACGGGTGCTGTTGCTCAGTCGCTGTTTCGTAACCCTTTGGCTGACCCGAGTCTAGTTGGTGTATCGGCCGGTTCTGCCTTTGGTGCAGTGACATTTCTTGTGTTGGGTGTAAGCCTATTCGGTCTTTCGTTTGGTTTAATTCAATACCTAGTGCCACTAGCGAGTTTTGTCGGCGGTCTGCTAGCTACGCTACTTATTTTGCAACTAGCAAACCGTTATCAGGGTGTCGCAATGACCGGTGTGCTATTGGTCGGGATGGCGGTTAATGCGATCGCTATCGCATGGATAGGCGCTCTAAAATATTTTGCTGATGATCGTGCGCTGCGTGAATCGACCTTCTGGTTAATGGGGCAGTTTGGCCAAACGACCTGGTGGCAGATCACTCTTTTAGCTGTGGTTACCCTGCTTTTGTTGTTGATGCTTTTGGGTCGTGCTCAGAAGCTCAATATATGGTTATTAGGCGACTGTGAGGCCCGTCATCTTGGTATTGATGTCAATGCGATGCGCTGGCAACTCATACTACTTGCCAGTCTTGGGGTTGCAGTGGTGGTCGCATTTGCTGGTTTGATAGGTTTTGTTGGTCTGATGGTTCCGCATCTGGTGAGAACTTGGACTGGACCTGATAATCGCAAGGTTTTGCCTGAAAGTGCGTTAGTTGGAGCTCTGCTATTAGTCATTGCTGACGGCCTTTCTAGGGTCTTGCTTGCCCCGGCTGAGTTGCCGGTGGGTATTCTTACCGCGCTTGCTGGAGGTCCATTCTTTCTGTTTTTAATTCATCTTCGTTACCGAGGTGCCGGACATGCTTAAGGCATTTAATATTCAGGTTCCTGACCGTCTAAATATCCCCTCATTAGAGTTGCCGCTGGGTAAAATTACTATGGTGCTTGGCTCTAATGGTGCAGGAAAATCGACCTTAGTGGGGGTGTTGTCGGGTGAGATCGACCTACCGGGCACTGAGGTTTTTCTGGATGGTGCGCCGCTTTCTGAGCTCTCTTATCAAGATCGTGCTGTTAAATTGTCAGTCTTGGGACAGCGACAGCGTCTCGATTTTGAGTTTCCAGCCGAAGATGTGATTCGAATGGGTGCAGATCCGCTCAATCTAACAGAGCAGCAAATTGCTGAACGAGTTGAGGCTATTTCTGACGCGTTGGGAATTACACATCTGCTCCAACGTAAATACACCACGCTATCGGGCGGTGAAAGTCAGCGAATCCAGCTGGCTAGAGTGTTAATGCAGCGTCCGTTAATTCCAGGCGTCATTCTGCTTGATGAACCACTAACAGCACTGGATTTACGCCATCAGGTGAAGACGATGAATTTCTTAAGGGGTTTGACGGAAGAGGGGCACACGCTCTGCATCATTCTGCATGATCCCAATATCGCTTCGCAGTACGGCGATCACTTTCTGTTAATTACTGAGGGAGAGGTGGTTGCTGAAGGGGATCACGACATTCTTAGCGAGGATGCTCTACATAAAATCTACCAGATTGATGTGCGTGTCACCAGTCAAACGGAGCAGGGTTATCCGCAGTTCACTGTGGGTGGTACAAGTCCCTGATCAATAAGGTATTGCACAACTTTTACGGGTGCATCCGGCAGGCTTGTATCGATATGGAAGGCGAGAGTCTCCTCTTGCTCACTGAGCGGTTCAGCAATCTTCTTCTGCTGCTTCATCACCTCAATGGTCGCATCGCTCGGATCTTCACGGGTCAAAGCGCGCGCTTCGATACGTTCTGCGATGACTGTTTCTGGTGCGTCACAGGCGATAATTCGGAAGGGGCATCCCATCTCTTCTGCTAGCTGCATGAACTGGCGACGCGAGCGTTGGCGGATATAAGCCGCATCTAGAATCAGTGATTGCCCTGCCTCTAGAAGGATGTGTGAAACCCGTTTCATCTCAAGGAAGGTTCGCATGTTCATGTCAGCACCGTAGCGATCCAGAACTTCCCCTTTTTTCGATGCGCTGCGGTAGATCTTTTGGCGCTCTGCGCTGGAGCGTACACGAACACCGCTAATCAGCTCTGCAAGACGACCAGAAAGATAGGATTTACCAGTGCCGCTGACACCCTGCATCATCAGCAACATTGGGTTTGGTGCTGCAGCATAGCGAGCGGTCAGCTTAAGGTAGTGCTGAAACTCAGCAAGATTTGGTTTCTCACCCAACATAGCAACCTTGGCCCTTACCATGGCGCGGTGTGCCTTGTAGTACGGGAGTAAGATGAGTCCTTCGTAATCGCCGGTAATCTCCATGTATTTGTTGAGACAGCGGTTTGCCCAGCGCGGGTGCCCGTTTGCTTCCAAATCCATCAACAGAAAACCCAGATCTGACATCTTGTCGATCCAGCGAAACTCAAGGTTAAATTCAATACAGTCGAATACGAGCAGTCGCTCTTCATCAAGCGTGATGTTACCGAGGTGCAGGTCACCGTGGCATTCACGGATTGAGCCATCCATTTTACGGCGACGCATCAGAGGCTCTAATACCTGATAGCGATCTTTGATGTGTTGCCAGAGTCTATCTAGCTCCAATGTATCCTCTTTCGGGATCAGTTCGCGATTGATATCGCGGTAATTATCCTCTGAGATGGTCTGGATGCTACTCGGCTCACCCCATTGGCTATCGGGTGCAACAATCGGCGCTCGTTGGTGAAACCGTGCTATTTGGTCAGCAAGTTGGTCGATCCAGTGAGGTTCAAAGCGATTCTCAGCTAGAAGTTCAGAGAGAAGAAGCCCAGATTCAAACTGACGCATTTTAACTGCGTACTCAATAGGTTCATCGGTATCTTCAAAGGCTGGCGCCTCTTCAGTGCCCCCAATAGTGACTACTTCTAGATAGGTATTGGCAGAAAGACGCTGATTTAGACGAAGTTCTTCTTCACAAAAGTACTTCCGCTGCTCAAGTGTAGTAAAATCTAGAAATCCAAAGTTGACCGGCTTTTTAATTTTGTAGACATACTCGCCGGTCTTAATTAACCACGCGATATGCGTTTCAATTACCGCAAACTCATCTACCTCATGAGGGTAGCAAGCTTTGTTCAGTAGATTGTTAACCAGCGTGGATTCCATAACTCGTCTAAACTTAATTGGTTCGGGTCGCAGATTATACTGAGAAGATGACACAAAAGAGAAACGGTGTAGCCAAATCTAAGCGGAAAAAAGAGCGAACTTGGCTGCGCGGACTACTTATTTTCGTTTTAAAGCTCTCATTAGTGGGTGTTGTCGTTGCCGGGGTTGGTCTTATCTACCTCGATGCACAGGTGCGAGAAAAATTTGAGGGTAAGCGCTGGGCATTGCCGGCCAAGGTATATGCACGTCCACTGGAACTCTATCCTGGTGTGAAATTGGACCGCACGGCCATTGAGGTTGAGCTTCAAGGTTTGGGTTACAAGGTTGGAAGCCAAAGCAGCCGGCCCGGTACCGCGCGATTAAGTAATAACCAGATTGATATCTACACCCGTGGCTTTGATTTTCCTGACGGGAGAGAGCAGTCGCAAAAGATCTCCCTGCGTATAGATAATGGCACTCTGTCGCGAGTATCCGACTCCCAAGGAAGGGCCCTAGCACTTGCTAGACTTGAACCCGTTTTAATCGGCGGTATATACCCGGGTGATAACGAAGATCGTGAGCTGGTGCGTATAGAGGATGTGCCGCAGCTCCTTCCTAAAGCACTTGTCGCTGTTGAAGATCGCGACTTTTATGATCACTTTGGTATCTCTCTGAAGGGTATCGCACGTGCTATGTGGGTCAACCTTCGCGCCGGGCGGTTTGTTCAGGGTGGCAGTACGCTAACACAGCAGCTGATTAAAAACTTCTACCTTACCTCTGAGCGCACTCTGAGCCGTAAATTGCTCGAGCTCCCCATGGCCCTCCTGCTAGATATGCACTACGAGAAGGATGAGATTCTGGAGGCCTATCTTAACGAGGTTTATCTGGGGCAAGATGGTGCTCGTGCGATTCATGGTTTTGGACAGGGCAGTCTTTTCTACTTTGGGATTCCGGCAAATGAGCTCGAACTTCACCAAATCGCTCTGCTAACAGGGTTGGTGAAGGGGCCGAGCTACTACGATCCTCGACGTCATCCAGAGCGTTCGCTTGAGCGTCGCGATCTAGTGTTAAAACTGTTGCGCGATCAGAATTTTATAAATGAGTCTGCCTATCTACGTGCACTTCAGCAGCCATTGGATGTAATTAAGAAAGGGAGTCGTCTTAAAGGTGCGTACCCTGCCTATTTAGATGTGGTGAAGCGGCAATTACGTCAAGAGTATCGAGAAGAGGATCTCAACTCAGAAGGGATACGTATCTTTACCGCGCTCGATCCACTGGTTCAGCAGCACTCTGCAAAAGCGCTTGCAACACAGTTGAGTGCTCTTGAAAAACGCTTTGGTAAAAAAGTAGCGCCCCTCCAAGGTGCAACCATTGTAACAGACCCTCAAACAGGGGAGTTGCTGGCTGTAGTGGGTGATAAGAATGCCCGCTTTGATGGTTTCAATCGTGCTCTTGATGCTAAACGACCTATAGGGTCATTAGTGAAACCTGCAACCTTCTTAGCTGCACTTGAGAAGGGGTATACCCTCACGTCACAGCTTGATGATTCACCTATTCAGATGCAGCAGCCGGATGGTTCTATTTGGAAACCAGAAAACTTTGATGGTAAAGCGATGGGGAGTGTTCCTCTCTATGAAGCGCTTTCCCGATCGTACAACCTATCTTCGGCCAATCTTGGTCTAGCGATTGGGTTGGAGCCCGTAATTGATATGCTTAAGCGACTCGGTGTCGAAGAGAGTATCAATCCCTATCCATCACTATTGTTAGGCTCGTTGAATCTATCCCCAATTGAAGTGGCGCAGATCTATCAAACGATTGCAGCTAATGGGTTTAGAATGCCGCTGCGCGCTATTCGACGGGTGACTGATGCTTATGGCGATGAACTTTCCCGCTACCCGTTTAATCTGGAGCAGGTTGTGGCCCCGGAAACCGTCCATCTTATTCACTATGCTATGCAGGCTGTCGCGCGCGAGGGTACAGCTCGTTCCCTTTATCAAAGACTGCCGGGTGATTTAAATGTCGCGGGTAAAACAGGTACTTCAGATAATCAACGTGACAGTTGGTTCGCTGGATTTACAGGTAACCGTCTAGCGATTGTTTGGGTCGGGCGCGATGATAATAAGCCTTTGCCATTTACCGGTTCAGGTGGTGCGTTGAAAGTATGGACCGATCTGATGGAGCATGAGAAGTCCGAGCCATACTATGCACTTAAACCACGAAATGTTGAGTACCACTGGGTGAATGCAGAGCGAAATACACTTACGGACCCAGATTGTTCAGGTGCTCGATCCATTCCGTTTATTGTGGGGACTGAGCCGACTGTCAAAACGACTTGTGATGGACGCAAAGTCTCTGGTGGCAAGTCCGGTTCCGCACTTGATTGGTTTAAACGCTGGTTCAAATAGCTGGAAAACAGTAAGCTCTCCTGTAATTTGATTTAGGTTAGTAAGATGGTTGTGCAACATAAACTCTTATCCGTTATCGCAGGCGCTGCACTGTTGGCCGGATGTTCAGGTCCCGGTGCTTTTGTTACCCCAGTAGAAGAGCGAGACGTTACCCCGCGCTCGGGTTTAAATCAGCCGGGTGCAGTCGTTCCGGTTGAACCTGCAACAGGTGTGAAAGTAGCACCTATTTACGATGCGCCAAGTTTTGCACCTACTCAAAAGTCGTCCATTCAGCGAGAAGCACCTGTTCGGTCACAAGCAAAAGAGCAGCTACCTATCAATCAACAAGCAAACTCTGCTGTGGTTGCGCTGCTCGCTGATGCACAGCAAGCGGCTAACCGTGGTGATTTGGCTTCAGCAGAAACCCAAGTTGAACGTGCACTTAGAATCGCTCCGCGCGATCCTCAGGTTTACCTCCACCTCGCCTCCATTAAGCGTCGACAGCTTAACTATCTCCAAGCAGAGCAGGTTGCACTTCGTGGAGTTGCAGTATCAGCGGGTCTCCCAGATTACCAGCGCCTAATGTGGAAAGAGCTCGCCAAAATTCGTGAGATGAACGGTGATGCTGCTGGCGCAGCGCAGGCTAGAGCGGAAGCCTCTAGGTAAGTTTTTTTTCAAAGCAATATCCCGCAGAAGCGGGACATTGTTACTTTTCGCTTGTCCGAAAAGTAACCAAAAGGGGCACCCCCGCTACTTCGGCCTTCGGCACGTTGCGCGCGAAGCGCTTTTCCTGAAGTCAATTCCATTCTTCACAGAGTCGACATCCTGTCTCCGCTGCTCATCGCTGACGTCCTGTCAGCGCTGGAATTAACTTTTAACCGGAAAACCACTCCGTGCTCACTCTCATCCGAAGGGGGATATTGGCACTCTGTAGATTTGTCTTTGCAAGTATCGATTTCGAATTACGCGCCAGGTGTCCATGTCCGACTGAGAGCGAGCACAGTGTGCCGCAGGCCGAAGGAGCGTGGTCAGTTTTTGGATACTTTTTGCTGATACAAAAAGTATCGAACACAATTGTTTTTAGCGTGATGGAATGTTCTTTAAAGCACTGGCTCCAAACCAAACAGCCACCATCAAACAGATATAAACGACAGACTGTTCTGTCTGCATTAGATAGCCAGCAAATGCTAGGCCTAGTGTGATTGCGCTAAGGCTGAGGGGGAGACGCATAGGTTTGGTTTTGGTGGCCAATCCAGCAGAAAATAGGGCGATGACAAGGATCATTCCAAGCGCATACCCATAGTTCTCACCTATCTCCATGCGGCGGCAAAGTTCGAACAGGGCGATGATTGCTAGAAGGTATCGACCCCAGGTCTGCATTTTAAAGCTGCGATCTAGTGCTTTTGCCAAAATGCTGCTTACCAGCAAGGGGGCGCCTGCGTATAGCGCGAGGTTACTGAGCATTCGAGCAAGTGTATCGCTGTCCATTGAGTTGCTGGTCAGAGTGAACTCACCAATCACAGCAAGGATAAATGAGAGAATCGAGAGGCGAGCAACCTTAATTTCGGCGCTGCTGTCGATACTCTCTTTAGTGCCTCGAAAAAGCAGCAAAATGCTCGCTAAAGAAGCGAGCATTAAACCGACGAGACTCAGTGTCGTAAGCATCTTAAGCGACTAGCTTCGCGAAAACGCGCTCTGCTGCAGCAATGGTGTTATCAAGGTCTGCTTCTGTGTGTGCCGCCGATACAAAGCCGGCTTCATAAGCAGATGGTGCAAGGTATACCCCCTCGTCCAGCATCAAGTGGAAGAACTTTTTGAACGCCTCTAGATCGCAGGTTGTTGCTTCTGCAAAGCTTGTTACGCGCTCTTTATCGGTAAAGAAGATGCCGAACATGCCGCCTACTGAAACGGTGCTGAGTGCAATTCCATGTTTTGCTGCAACTGCGCGCATTCCTTCAGTGAGGTACTCTGTTTTGGCACTCAGCTCTTCATAGAGACCTTCACGTTTCATCGCATTTAGCATGGCTAGACCAGCGCGCATTGCGAGTGGGTTACCCGAGAGTGTGCCTGCTTGGTAGACAGGACCAAGAGGAGCTATCTGCTCCATGATTTCGCGTTTGCCGCCGAAAGCACCAACTGGCATGCCACCACTGATGATTTTGCCCAGAGTGACCAGGTCAGCGTTCACGTTATAGAGCTCTTGTGCGCCGCCGCGAGCGACACGAAAACCTGTCATGACCTCATCAAAGATAAGCACAGTGCCGTACTGGTCACACACTTCGCGAAGCCCTTCGAGGAAACCCTCGACTGGCGGAATGCAGTTCATGTTGCCTGCTACTGGCTCAACGATGATACAGGCAACTTCGTTGCCCACCTCAGCAAATGCAGCTTTTACATTTTCGATATCGTTGTATTGAAGTGTAATCGTGTGCTCTGCAAGTGCAGCAGGTACACCCGGTGAGTTGGGTTCGCCAAGGGTCAACGCCCCTGAACCCGCTTTAACTAGCAGCGAATCTGAATGGCCGTGATAGCAACCTTCGAACTTAACAATCTTGTCGCGACCGGTGTAGCCTCGAGCCAGACGTATAGCACTCATCGTCGCTTCTGTACCTGAGCTCACCATGCGGACAAGGTCCATAGATGGAACCATGTCACAGATCATATTGGCCATCTCTGTTTCGATAGCTGTTGGTGCGCCAAATGATAGGCCGAATTCTAATCCCTCACGGACTGCATCGATCACAGGTGCATAGTTGTGGCCGAATAGCATTGGGCCCCAAGAGCCAACATAGTCAGTGTACTGTTTATCATCTTCGTCCCAGATGTATGCACCCTTGGCACGTTTCACAAACACAGGTGTGCCACCCACGCCTTTAAATGCACGAACGGGTGAGTTCACGCCACCTGGGATGTGTTTTTGTGCTTCTGCAAACAGCTGTTCTGACTTAGACATTCGGTAACCTCGAAACTAAAAATTTTGCACCATTATCCACAGTGACGAATTTGGTGCTAGCCCATCATCGAAAGTGGAGTTGGAATTATCTGTGCAGTATTATACAGCACCTGAATTTATAAGACTCGGCGAGTATGGCGAGTGTGGCTAATGTTGCGAGTATGGAGAATATTGTGATTAAAGTCGGAATCGTTGGTGGAACCGGATACACAGGTGTTGAACTGTTGCGTCTTCTCGCAAATCATCCTGAAGTATCAGTGGAAGTTATTACCTCACGTTCAGAAGAGGGTATGCCCGTTGCTGACATGTTCCCAAATCTTCGTGGCCACTACGATCTTGAGTTTACAGTGCCGGATGTAGATCGCCTCGCTCAGTGTGACGTGGTCTTCTTTGCTACGCCTCATGGTGTTGCGATGTCGATGGCGCCTGCTCTTGTTGAGCGCGGTGTGCGAATTATCGACCTAGGCGCTGATTTCCGTATCAAAGATGTTCCGCTTTGGGAGAAGTGGTACAAGCTTGAGCACACCTGCCCAGATCTGGTTGAGAAGGCTGTGTACGGTTTGCCAGAGGTTAACCGTGCTGAAATTAAAGATGCGCAGTTAATTGCATGTGCAGGCTGTTACCCAACGGCAACTCAGTTGGGCTTTTTGCCACTTTTGGAAGCGGGGCTTGTTGATACGCGTCGCCTAATTGCTGACTGTAAGTCGGGTGTTTCAGGTGCTGGTCGTGGTGCGAGTGTCGGCAGTCTGCTTTGTGAATCAAGTGAAAGCTTTAAGGCTTATGGTGTGCCAGGGCATCGTCATCTTCCAGAGATTCGTCAGGGTTTGACTCGTGCTGCGGGCAAGCCGGTTGGCTTAACTTTTGTGCCACATCTAACTCCGATGATTCGCGGCATTCACGCAACGCTTTACGCAACGCTTAAAGATCCAGTCGACTCAGGCCTGCAGGAGCTATTTGAAAAACGTTTTGCAAATGAGCCTTTTGTTGATGTGATGCCTGCAGGTTCGCACCCTGAAACTCGCAGTGTCAAAGGGTCTAACTTCTGTCGTATCAGTGTTCACCGTCCACAGAATGACGATACTGTTGTTGTATTGTCTGTAATCGATAACCTGGTGAAAGGTGCATCAGGACAGGCGATTCAGGTTATGAACATTATGTTCGGCCTCGAAGAGAATGCCGGTCTGAAAAGTGTCGCATTGATGCCGTAATCTGGCTCTATGTCAGATAGAGTAATTCTTGACTAAATTGCTCGGGTTTGTGAGAATTCGACCATTCATTCACTTACTAGGAGTTGTTGCGTGTCTTCTGATGCATCAATGATCTTTACCGACTCAGCTGCGAACAAAGTGCGTTCGTTAATTGAGGAGGAGCAGAACGAAAACCTTAAGCTACGCGTCTTTATTACTGGCGGTGGTTGTGCAGGTTTTTCTTACGGCTTCACCTTTGATGAAGCAGTTGCTGATGATGATACGGTCATTGTGAATGATGGCGTAACGATGGTGGTAGACCCAATGAGCTTTCAGTACCTAGTGGGTTCAGAGGTAGATTACAGTGAAGGTCTGCAGGGTTCGAAATTCTCGATAAATAACCCGAATGCCACGACAACCTGTGGCTGTGGTTCCTCTTTTTCTATCTGATATTCTGTTTGATGAGAAGCGCGATATTGTGGGTAACGGTATCGCGCTTTTTTGTTTGTGGTTTGTTGTTCTAAATTATGGCCTAGAAATTAGGAGTCTCTATGAAAAGTTATCGTATTGCAGTGTTAGCAGGTGATGGCATCGGTAAAGAGGTGATGCCGGAGGGTATAAAATCTCTTGATGTGGTGGCGAAAAGATTTAACTTTGAACTGCAGTGGCAGCACTTTGATTTCGCATCCTGTGACTACTATCTAGAGCATGGCAAGATGATGCCTGATAACTGGAAAGAGATTCTAGGTGACTTTGATGCGATCTATTTTGGTGCTGTTGGCTGGCCTGCGACAGTGCCTGATCACATCTCTCTATGGGACTCTCTCATCCAGTTCCGTCGCCAATTTGATCAGTATGTCTGCCTACGACCGGTAAAATTGATGCCGGGTGTTCCATCGCCTTTGGCTAACCGTAAGGTGGGTGATATCGATTTTTATGTGGTTCGTGAGAACTCTGAAGGTGAGTATTCTGCTGTGGGTGGCATTATTGCCGAGGGCACGGATCACGAGACGGTATTACAGGAGAGTGTCTTCACCCGGAAGGGAACGGATCGTATTTTGAAGTACGCTTTCGACCTGGCGATGACGCGTGAACGCAAACATGTCACCTCTGCAACCAAATCAAATGGCATTGCGATATCGATGCCTTGGTGGGACCAGCGTGTTGAAGAGATGGCTAAAGCCTATCCTGAGGTAACCACCGACAAATACCATATCGATATTCTGACGGCACAGTTTGTCATGAATCCGCAGCGTTTTGATGTGGTAGTCGCATCTAACTTGTTTGGCGATATCCTTTCTGACTTAGGTCCTGCATGTACCGGCACTATTGGTATTGCACCCTCTGCAAATATCAATCCTGAGCGAAACTTCCCCTCGCTTTTTGAGCCAGTCCATGGTTCGGCTCCCGATATCTACGGTCTCGGTATCGCCAATCCAGTGGGTATGATCTGGAGTGGTGTCATGATGTTAGATCATCTGGGTGAAAACGAAGCGGCTGATCATCTAATGCGCACAATTGAGATGGTGTTGGAGACAGGTCCTCGTACGCCAGATATGGGTGGTAAGGCTACCACTCTTCAGGTTGGAGATGCGATTTCAGAGGCGATCTAATCCTAGGCCTGTAACTTGACCTGTCAAAAGCAGCTAACTAAAAACGTTTTAGTGAGGGTAGAGTGCGCCCAGAATGCGCTCGCCCCTAGCTCCTGTTACTGCCGGTAAATTTCCGCTTAGTCGTTCACTAAACCTAAATGCAAGCCAAGCAAATGCCGAAGCTTCCATAGCTTGCGAAGGCCACCCTAGTTCATCACTAGCAATAACTTCTGTGTAAGGAAGGTGTGCCTTTAGTCGGGCCATTAGTTGGCTGTTTTTGGCACCACCCCCGCTTACAATGAGTTGTTTGACTGTTTCGCCAGACTCAACCATGAGTCCATTTGCAACTGATGTCGCTGTTAGTTCAAGCAAGGTAGCCTGTATGTCGGCAGCATTAAGGTTTTGATGGTGAATGAGTTGTTGTGTTAGCCATTCTAAATTGAATAGTTCGCGTCCGGTGCTTTTCGGGGCTCGGAGTCCAAAATAGGGCTCGCTTAACATCTGCTCCAACAAGGAGTGATTGATCACACCGCTTGCGGCCCAAGCACCATCAGGGTCATATCGGCCATTACGGTGTTTCTCGTGCCACTGGTCTAACAGAGTATTGGCAGGGCCAGTATCAAACCCTTTTACCTCGCCGCAGCTTTCAAAAATTGAGAGGTTGGCGATTCCGCCAAGGTTGAGCAAGGCGAAAGGTCTCTCAAGGTTTTGAGTTAAATAGTGGTGGAATGCGGGTACTAGGGGGGCGCCCTGTCCTCCGGCTGCCATGTCACGACGTCTGAAGTCAGCTACAACATCAATGCCGCACATTTCAGCGAGAATGGATGGATCCCCAATCTGCTTTGTGCAAAGGAGATCAGGTCGATGTCTGATAGTTTGGCCGTGATATCCGATAACACTGATAGTGCTTCTGTCGATCTGATGCTCGTTTAGAAACTTGTTTACACAATCTGCAGCAAACAGTCCTAGGTCGCGCTCAAGCTGCATAAGCTCATCAATCACTATGGAATTAACGCCAGAGAAGGCTGTAATACGATCACGAAGTGATAGGTCAATCTCATATCCACTAGTCGCAATAAGTTTGAATGTGGGTTCGAACTGACAAAGTGCGATATCGAGGCCATCCAGACTGGTACCAGACATTAGGCCAAGGTAGAGATTGCTCATTAGCCTTCGTTTTCTGAGTTGAAGTCGCCTGCAATTTGCTCAATCGCTTTCTGCTGAAGAGAGGCCACTAGAGCGTTAGAGATTTTGCTAAAGTTGCTGCGCTCTTTTTTGGCGATTGGCTCGGCAGTGGGTAGTTTGACCGTTAGAGGATTCTTGTGAACACCTGCTACACGAAATTCATAATGCAAGTGTGGACCTGTTGCTGTACCAGTTTTACCAACGTAGCCGATAGTCTGACCCTGTTTTACTCGTGCGCCATTTTTGAGTTTAGAGTTGTACTTGCTCATGTGGCCGTAAAGCGTTGTGATGTTGTTACCATGTTGCAGGATGATCGTTTTACCGTAACCACCCTTGGTGCCAAGCCAAATAACCTTGCCATCACCAGCTGCTTTAATTGGAGTGCCGGTCGCCGCTGCATAGTCAGTGCCGCGGTGTGGGCGCTTAACACCAAGCACAGGGTGGTAGCGCTCTTTCTGGAACCCAGAGCTAATTCGGCGGAAGTCCACCGGTGATCTCAGAAAAGCTTTGCGCATGCTGTGACCGTCAGGAGTGAAGTAGTTCACCACGCCGTCTGAATCCTCGTAACGAACTGCAGCAAAAGTGTCACCATTATTAGTGAACTCGGCCGCAAGAATGTCGCCGTATCCAATTTTCTTGCCATCAAGAAACTTCTCTTCAAATAGCACGCGGAATTGGTCGCCAGCGCGGATATCGAGTGCGAAATCTATGTCCCAGCCAAAGATGTCGGCTAGTTCCATTGTGGTTTGATCAGATAGTCCCGCTTTTTTCGCAGCCAAGAATAGAGAGTTGGTGATCTCGCCGCTGACGAAGCGCTGTTTAACATCGGGAGTGCGTATCACCTTTTCAGCTCTGTAGCCGTCACCATTGCGGCTGAATTCATAGGCTTCTAATTTGTTAACAATGATGCGCATTTGGTTAAGACCAAGCTCATCAATATCAAGTTGGATCTTCTGACCAACTCTTAATGAACGAAACACACGACTCTTCTTATCCGCCTGTGCAACTTCATGAACATCTTTAGAGGTGAGTCCTGCTCGGTTAAAAATTGTGCTAAGCGAGTCGCCGCTTTTAACAGTAAATTCTTGCCATACTACTTCAGGTACAACGGGTTCAGCTGATGTTACTGGTGAACCTGACTCAGTTTGTGCCGTACTGTTGTCGTTAGCTGAAATTGGAGGTAGATCAATAGTAGTTGAGGATGCTTCTTGAAATTGTCGAGTCGCTTCAACATCACTTGAAGGAAGTATGCTTAATATGACGGCCAAAAAAGACAAAGTCCCAGCTACAGCAAGGTGAGCCTTGGGCATGCGCTTAGCTTTTTTAAAAATATGTTTGGCCAATCCTAAAACCTATTCGGTAATTAACTCGTGTAAAAGCCCGTCCTAAAAGAACGTATACATCTTCTTAGACACTCAATTGTATAAAAGTTCCCGGAATATTCCGATACTTTCTAAAAAATAACCGTAATTAGGGGTTATTTTGCTAGGATTCTTCAATTAGTCGCTAAAATTGGATGCAAAACCTGGTTTGTCTAACGCTGGGGCAGACTGTAGAATTCGCCTCCTTTAATAGAGTCAATTGACTGATCGGATTTGAGAAATGGCAGAAAAGAACTTAATAGCAGAGCTTCAGGCGCGTGGTTTGATTTCGCAAATGAGTAGTGAAGAGGAGCTGGTTAAGCACCTTGAGAATAACTCAGTGACGCTCTATTGTGGATTTGACCCTACCGCGGACAGTCTACACATTGGCTCTTTGGTGCCGCTTCTAACTCTCCGTAGATTTCAGCAATACGGACATAAACCGCTTGCACTTGTGGGTGGTGCAACAGGTCTTATCGGCGATCCAAGCTTCAAAGCGCAAGAGCGCAAATTGAACGACGACTCAACAGTTGCTGGTTGGGTAGAAAAGCTTAAGGCCCAGGTTAGCCGTTTTATCGATTTCAACGATGCATCTAATAGTGCTGAAGTAGTAAACAACCTTGATTGGACTCGCGGTGTTGATGTTTTAACCTTCCTTCGCGATGTAGGTAAGCACTTCTCTGTTAATCAGATGATTGCAAAAGAGTCTGTTAAGCAGCGAATCGATCGTGAAGGTTCTGGTATCTCGTTTACAGAGTTCACTTACATGATTCTGCAGTCATATGACTTCCAGCAGTTGAATAAATCGCACGGTTGTACTCTACAGATCGGCGGTTCAGATCAATGGGGTAACATTACGGGTGGTATCGATCTGTCACGTCGTATGAATGGTAACCAGGTATTTGGCATCACGTTGCCGTTGGTGACTAAGTCTGATGGTACTAAGTTTGGTAAAACCGAGTCGGGTACGATTTGGTTGGATGCAACCAAGACATCGCCTTATGCCTTCTATCAGTTCTGGTTGGCAACCGCTGATGCAGATGTATATAAGTTCCTTCGCTACTTCACCTTTATTAATGTGGCACGAATCGACGAAATCGAAGCAGAAGATAAAGCGGCACAGGGTCGTCCACAGGCACAACGTATTCTTGCAGAAGAGATGACGCGCCTTATTCATGGCGAGGAAGCTCTCCAAGCAGCACAGCGCATTACTGAGTCACTATTCTCTGGTGATATCTCATCGCTAAGTGAAAATGATCTTGAGCAATTGAAGCTAGATGGATTGCCTTCGTCTGAAGTTCCAGCGGATCTTTCTGCAACACCATTAACCACTCTGCTAGTAGATGCCGAGATGGCTCCATCTGGTAAGCAGATAAAAGATGCGCTTCAGCGTAATGCGGTTATTGTGAACGAACGTGAATGTGGTCTAGATGATAATATGGCTGGCAACGACATCTTCGCTACTGATAAAGGCCTATACGGTAAGTTCTTCTTAGTTAAAGTTGGTAAGAAGAAACATCATCTTTTCTACCGTTAATATTGTTTCCCATTTTATGAGCCGTTTTTGATCACAAAGTGAGCAAAAACGGCTCTTT